>DGXY01000070.1 GCA_002396885.1 Akkermansiaceae bacterium UBA5020 | reverse complement strand
TCCTTTTTCAATGAGGCATCACGCCCGTCATGATCGCAATCAAAATCCCCCATGCGAAAAACCCTCCTCGCCCTCGTCCTCGCGCTTTCCGCGAACCTCCTTTCCGCCGCGCAGCCGCCGAACATTGTCTTCATTTTTTCCGACGACCATTCCCCCAACGCGATCGGGGCCTACAACCGCTGGCTCAAGTCGGTCAATCCCACGCCGCACATCGACGAGCTCGCGGCGCAGGGCATGGTCTTCGAGCGCAGCTATTGCACGAACTCGATCTGCGGCCCGGTCCGGGCCGTCATCGAGACGGGCAAGCACAGCCACCGCAATGGCTTCCGGCAGAATGGCGACCAGTTTAACTGGGACCAGCAGACCTTTCCGAAGCTCCTCCAGCAATCCGGCTACCAGACCGTGCTCTACGGCAAATACCACCTGGAGGGCAAACCCAAGGGCTACAATGAATGGGCCGTTCTTCCCGGGCAGGGTCTCTATTACAATCCCGACTTCATTACCCCCGAAGGGAAGATCCGGATCGACGGCTACTGCACCGATATCGTCACCGACATGGCGGTGTCGTGGCTGAAGGAAAAGCGCGATCCGAAGAAGCCCTTCCTCCTCCGCGTTCAGCACAAGGCCCCGCACCGCAATTGGATGCCGGCGCCGCGCCACCTTCGAGCCTTTGACGACGTCCTCATCCCCGAGCCTCCCACCCTCTTCGCGAAACACGAGGGTCAGGCCTCGCCCTCGCGCTTTCAGGAGCTCGAGATCGACCGGCACATGGATCTGAACTACGACCTCTTCGTCGACCTAACACCCGAATTCGACCAACCCGCCTCTCAGAAAACCCAGGACAAATCCGCGTGGATGAACATGAAGCGGATGTCGCCCGAGCAACTCAAGACCTGGCGCGATTACTACGGTCCACTCGACAAGGCCTTCCACGAAGCGAATCCCTCCGGCGATGCCCTCGTCCGCTGGAAACACCAGCGTTACCTGCGGAACTATCTCGCGTGCATCAAGGGGGTCGATGAGAGCGTCGCCACCCTCATGAAAACGCTCGAGGAACTCGACCTCGATGAAAACACGATCGTGATCTACTCCTCCGATCAGGGCTTTTACCTCGGCGACCGCGGGTGGTATGACAAACGCTGGATGTATGAACCCTCGCTCGAGATGCCCCTGATCGTGAAGTGGCCCGGCGTGGTGAAGCCCGGCTCGCGCAACCACGATCTCGTCCAGAATCTCGACTACGCCTCGACCTTCCTCGAAATCGCCGGAGCGAAGATTCCCGGGGACCTGCAGGGGCGCTCCCTCGTGCCCTTGCTCAAAGGCGAAGGTCCGACCGACTGGCGCGATGCGATCTACTACCACTATTACGAATATCCCAGCGTCCACATGGTGGCGCGGCACCGTGGCGTGCGCACGGATCGCTTCAAGCTGATCCACTTCTACCAGTTTGATGAGTGGGAATTCTACGACCTCGACGCCGATCCGCAGGAGCAACGCAGCCAATACGACAATCCCGTCTACGCCGCGGAGGTGGCGAACTTGAAAAAACGCCTCGAAGCCCTCCGCACCCAATACGCCGACGACAGCGACATCGCTCCGATGCCGCAGGAGTGGCGGGAGAAAGTCAGGACCGGACAGCCCGTGCCCTGAGATCGCCGACAAGGAGCTGATCGAATTGACAATTCTCGATCTCCATGCATGGTTTCGTGCATGGCCACGAAAACGATTTCGCTGGAATTGGATGCCTACGAGAAGCTGAAACAAGCCAAACGGGAGGGCGAGTCATTCTCCGCGGTCGTTCGCCGTGCCCATTTCGGTCCGTCTGACGCCAGCGGTGGCTCGATACTCGCAGCTCTCAATTTACTTCCTGTGAGGGAAGTGGATCGGAAGGCCGCAGAACATTGGGAAACTAGTGGCCTGCCCGAACGCACCATCAGTCCCAACCAATGGGAGAGTGTGGCGAAAGTTGCCGAGCCATGAAATTTCTCGACACCTGTTTCCTCATCGATCTGCAGAAAGAATGGGCGAAGCAAGAGCAAGGTGTCGCGACGGGTTATCTTAATGCCCACCGCGAGGAGGAATTCGCGGTCTCCGTGGTCGCAGTGCTCGAATTTCTCGAAGGTTATGACGCGATTGCGGACGGAGAACGTTTCCTCGCTCCGTTCCGGCAAGTCGAAATCTCCAGCAAGGCCGCCCGGATCGGGAGCCGGGTTCGCCGGTCGCTCAGGAAGAGCGGCCTGCTGATCGGCGACTTCGACATTCTTATCGCCTCCACCGCGATCGAAGCGGGCGTGTCGCTCGTCACAGATAACTCGCGCCATTTCCAACGAATCGAAGGCCTCCGGGTCGAGAGCTACCGTTGATAGCGGACTCACTGACGTTCAGCAGAGGCCTGTTTGGAACGTCGGTAGCCCGCCGACAAGTGGACCTCCAAGGGAAAACGCGACGTGGGCCGGGCATCATTATGCCCTAAAAAACTCTCACTTTTGAGAGGTTTTAATCATTTTGCAGATCAATCTTGAAAATTTTATCAGAATCTCGTATTAAATATGGAAATTCGAGCAACCGCACTCAATCGCTTTTTCCATGATGAACCGCTGGATCCTCTCACTTGCCGCCAAGCTCGGGCTGTTCGGACTTTCGCTCGGATTGGGAGTGGTCAGCTACCTCGTCGCCCACGACCTGCGCCAGGACGAAGGCACGACGCAGCCCGCTACGAGGGTCTTTACACCCGTCACCGCCTTCCAATCGGAGGTGGTCGTGGATGCCGAGCCGCAACTGCTCGCGAAAATCGAATCACCTGTCGACGCGGTCGGTGATGCCCTCGGGGTTTATTACCTCCTTGAAGCCGATGGCGACCTGGTGCGGGTCGCGCCGACGACGAGCGGCGGCACGGAAGCGACCCGCTATGCCAGTCTCGCGGATGGTCGCACGGAAGAAACCATCGGATTTTCCAACCTCGCCCTGCACCCGAATTTCCTCATCAAAAACGAGCCGGGCTACGGCTGCTTTTATGTGATCGCGGCGGAACGCGAGGGAACTGCCCAGGTCGATTTTTCGCCCGAATTCGGGGGCGAGACCGAGCATCATCAGGATGTGCTCTATGAATACACGGTGGAGGATCCGCTCCTGAGTGAATTCCGCGGGACCCGTCGCGAATTGATGCGTCTCAGCCAGCCCGGCTCCGTCCACAATGTCCGCGGGCTCACCTTCGACCCGACCGGCCAACTTTATATCGGGGTGGGTGATGGTGCTGTCGCCGAAGTCGGGAAATTCAGTCCGTCGCGCAATGCTTCCTCACTGATGAACGTCTACGGCAAGGTGCTCCGCATCGATCCGCTCGGCCGGAATTCGGCCAACGGCCAGTATGGTATCCCCGACGGAAATCCCTTCTGCCTCGTCAGTGAGGCACTGCCGGAACTCTGGGTCTTTGGACTACGCGCGCCGCAGAGCCTTTCCTACGATTCTTTCCAACGCGGACTCTGCATCGCCGAGAGCGCGGGGAGCGGCCGCGACGAGGTCAATCTCAGCCTCTACGGCGGCGAGCATTACGGATGGGACATCGGTGAAAACATCGACCGCCTTGGCCGCGCCGCGCGCGCCCGGATCGAAGAAGTCGTCACTGGTCCGACGGTCTCTCTAGACCGTCTCGCGAACTCGGTCGCCCGCACCTCGGGCAGCGTCATCTATCGCGGCGAACAATTCCCTTCCCTCGCGGGAAATCTGCTGATCGCGAGTCATGATGGACAGCTCCTCGCGATGCGCCCGGGCGACGTCGCTTCGGGGTCCCCGCGCCTCGCCAAGGTCGGTCTGCCCCGCTTCGGAAAGCAGCATTTCACCGCCCTGCGCCAAGGACCGCGTGGAGAAGTGATCCTCCTTTGCGAGAGCGGCGAAGTCTTCGAGATGCGCAAGAGCGCTTCGCTTGGCACGGGCAATTCGAAACAGAAAGCGCTCTTCTGCGAAGTCGGCGGCTTGCCCGAGCCGCGCGGCTGAGATGATGATTCAGAGGCGGGTGCCTGAAGTCCTCCTTGCCCGAATGCGCGTGCTTGGTCCATCGGCGGGCAAGCGGGAGCTCATTC
>DGXY01000134.1 GCA_002396885.1 Akkermansiaceae bacterium UBA5020 | reverse complement strand
CTTTTTAATGAGTCACTGCGCCCGGAGCATGGTCTGGATTCCGACCTTGCGGGAGATTCACGATTCCGATACAATCCCTTTTCATGAAATCGGCCGCCATTTTCTCCTTCCTCGTTTTCCTCGGCACTTCCATCGCCCTCTCGCAGGAGGCGGCGAAACCAGAAGGGGCTGGGACCAACAATCTCCCTCCAGATCCTTTCGGGGAAATCGAGATATTCGAAAAAGCCCCCGACTTCGCGCGTCCCGTGGATCGGACGCGAGGCTCTTTTTCCCTTGAGGCCAAGGACGGCACCTACGTCCCCGGAAGCCATTTCGCGAACTGGGTCTGGACCATGAAAGCGGAGCGCTGGGGCAATTTCTACGCCGGCCTGATTTATGATTCCATGCGTCCCAAGCTCGGGGTGCAGTTGAAGGTCGGCGACGCGGGGGTGCTCAAAGGTTATGCCCCACGCACGAACCCCATCGGGGAAAACGAGCCGATGGTGATCGGGGCGGTGTATCTGCCAAAGACGGGCGAATACCCGGTCTCTCTTCTGACGGGCGACCAGTCCAACGTGCCGGCCTTCAACGTGAAGGGGATCCATTTCCGCCCCGCCCCCGAGTCGGAACCGCACGGCCAGTCGATCGACGGAATGATCGAACTCGATGCCAAGACGGCCACGACCTACGCCGAGGCCCTGCGCTACGAACCGAAGCCCGAGAAAAACTGCCTCGGATTCTGGAAGCACAAGGAAGACTGGGCGGAGTGGGTCTTCGACGTCAGCGCGCCCGGCAAATTCGAGGTCGTGGTCTACTACGGCAGCGGCGCGGGGGATGTCGGCAATCGCGCGGCTGTCCTCGTCAACGAACACACCCTCGAACTCGACATCGCCGACACAGGCGGCTACCAGAATTGGAAAGAAGTGAAACTCGGCACGGTGGAGCTGAAAACGAAAGGCGAAAACAAACTCGCGATCGTTCCCCTGGAACTGAAAGGAGCGGCCCTCATGGACGTGCAGAAAGTGGTCTTGCGCCCGGTCAAATGATCGAGTCGACAGGGTCGCCTCGCGAAGGTCGCGCGGCCCTGCCGGGCGGGTTTTCCAGCGATCACTTCGCTGGTATTCGGCCTCGTTTTGCCCCTCGCTCATTTTCAGTCAATGCGCGGCGCATCCGGTGAGGGAAGAAACGCGGAGTTGCCCGCGACCGCTGGCGTCAGGCCGTTCACCGGATTTCTCCCTTTCCCTTGTGGAAAAAAAGGTTGAAGCCGATCCCGCCCGCGACTCTTTTGAGCTCATCATGACGCCTCACTCGGAACTCTACGCCACCGTCCTTGCCGTCTTTGCGGAGGAGGGGTGGGCCTGCCAGGAAGTCGCGGGGCGCGAGGTATTGCGAGCGGGATTCGAGGCGCATCACACGCGCGTCGATCTCCACGTTCAGGTCTTTCCTCCACTCGCCGCGGTGTCGGTGGTGTCGGAGTCGCCTCTCACCGCACCCGGCCCGGCCCACCGCGAACGCCTTGCCGAGCTGGTGATGCGAGTGAATCAAACGCTCACGGTGGGAAATTTCGAACTCGACTGGGAGGCCAGCCGGCTCCTCTTCCGAGTCACGAATCTTTTCCCGACTCCGCAAGGTGATGCGGGCATCATCCGCGGTCTCGTCCACACTACAGTGGGGGAAATGGACCGGATCGCCCCGCTCGAGGCAATTGTTCTGCGGTCGGAAGGGGGAGCGCTCGCGGCACTCGATCTCGCGGCGCTTCTGAACCGGGATGATCTTCTTCCAGTCGTCCCGGTGCCGGACCTCTCTCAGACCTGATGGCCGAACTCTACCCAGTCGATGACGAGATCTACGTTCTCAAGGGAGGACGTCGGCTGGGACCCTTCACGGTCGAGAACCTCCTCGACGGACTCGAAAGCGGTGATTTCTCCGAGGACGATGTTTGCCTAAGACCGGGCGCGACCGATCTCGAGCGCATTCGCGATCTCCTCGACTGGGAGGACGAGCCAGAGGCCGGCGAAGCTGATGAGCCGGACGAAGAAGACGATGAAGACGAAGAAGACCTCGCCGAGGAGTTTGACGAGGAAGAGACGAATGACGAAGTCGAGGATGAAACTCCTCGGGGGCGCCCGGTCGCCGCGGGCTCGTCAAACCGGATTCTCTATGCCGGTCATCCGTCGGTGCTGAACTACCCGGCATCCCTCCTCGCCCTGATTGGAGGGATCACCGGAGGAGTCTGGCTCTACCGGCTCGATCCGAATCTGACCCTCGCCGGTCTCGCCCTCGCCGTGGCTGGTCTGGTAAGGCTGAGTTTCGTGCGGTTCACCCACGACTACCACATCCGCCCCCGCCGCATCGAGGTGACCACGGGATTCATCGCCCGCAGCTCGCGCGAAGTCCGGATCGAGGACATCCGTTCGATCAATGTCACATGCCGGGGGATCCTCGGAATGTTCGGGATCGGCACAGTTGACTTCCTCACCTCGGGCGACACTCCCGAAGTCTCCTTCGAGCGCGTCTGGGCGGCCCGGAAGATCAAGACCCTCGTCCGCAAACTGCAGGATGCCTCGAAGTGATCACGCACCGGGCGACGCGCTCATGAGGGCCTGTAGCCCCAAAACGATTCGGCAGGTGATCCAGAGGATCGCTCCGGCCATGAGGACGACGTAGACACCGTTGACAAGCCGGGCGAATTGCGAGCGCTGGAGCTGGCGCCGATAACGCTCCGAGATCCAGACAAAGGTCACGAGAATGGGGAGGAAGAGAGAGGTCGTCATCGCGCTGTGTGGGATGATCGGGTTCCCGATCCCGGAATAAAAGAGCGTGATGGCGATGACGAGACCGAGGAAGAGGAGCATCCAGCGAGCGCTTGTCCCGCGCACCTGCCAGATTTCGTCATTCTGATGCAGGGCGGCCCATCGGTGGATTCCGGCAATCACGACAAAGACGAAGACCCCGTAAACGAGAATCCAGCCCCCACGCCCGAGGACGCTGGATTTGACTTGGGCGAGTGCGCCCTCCATGCCCCTGTCGATCAGGGCGGTAAATCCTTTTTGTTTCACGAAACGGACCATTCCCGGTTTCTCCCCGGGCGGAATACTCTCAAGTTCCGCTTTTCCCGGGTGCTGCTGCTGGAAAAGCGCCGCCTCCGTGGGAGTTTCGAGCCAGATGAAGTACTTTTGATAGGAATGCAGGGGGTCGCCGAAATTCGCTGCCGCATAACTCAGGCGCGGACCGGTGATGAGGAGGAAGGCCGCGATCGTCATCGCAAACCCCACCAGTTGGTTCGAGGGAGACCAGGTTCCGGCATCCTGACGGTCCTTTCGCGTTCGGAACGCCACCCAAAAAGACCGAATCACCGAGACGAGAAGGAAGCCCAGGACGATCGGCCAAACCAAGGGCTTCGCAAGGTAGCTCAAACCGAGAAGAACGCCAAAGGCTCCATAAAGCCAGAGATGATTCTGACGAATCAAGCTGAGAGCACAAAGCCAGGTCAGCACGATCAGCAGGTAATAAATCGCGTCGGGACTAAAGTAAGCGGACCGCTCGAGGATCACTCCAAAACCTCCCATGAGAACCACCGCAGTGGCGCCCGAAAAGGAGAACGCCCTCGCCGCTGCCAGAGCAAAAGCAAGGAGGAGGCCTCCCGAGAGGATGAAGTTCATCCACTTTCCGGCCTCAAACACTTCATCAGGCGGCTGGGTGGCATATCCCCGGAGCAGCCAGGGAAACAGCGGATCGACCGTGCCATCGGTGTACTGGGGAAGGAGTTTGGTGAACTCGCCGAGGATGGAAGGCCTTTCCTCGTCCGCACCTACGGAGGCCGCTCGGTAGACCGCATCGACAAACGCCGCCTGGCTGGAACCGGTGCGATTGGTGTTTTTGCCGAGAATCAACACCGCACCGAGATAGGAATAGGCCCAGGCATAGAGCACGAGCATGACCAGAAAGACCGTCCAAAGGGCCAATGTCTTCCGAGACCGTAGAGGAGTGGTCGGCGGAACAATCATCCATCAGTCTCCCGGAGGCGGGCAAGCCGCGACTCCGATTCCGCAACAAAGGCCTCCGATTGTTTGTAGCGGATCAGTTCCGCAACCTTCGCGGCATCTCTCCGCGATTCTTCGATGACTCTCAACTCAACCCGTCCTACGGCGGCCCCGGGAAAACCATCGAGCTTCCCCGGACAACGCGACTGAAACACGAGAACCTTCGGTCGAAACCACTTGGCATGATATTCGACCTTTTCGACTTCCGCGTAATCAAAGGGCACCACCGTCGCCGGAGTCTTGCGAAAGGCACGGTCACGGACCTTGAACTGCAATTCCACCGCGTCGCGTCCGCAATAGAGTTTTCCCTCGACATGATCGTAGCCGAGCGGATCGGTCGCGGGATTTTCAAAAGAGACTGAAAGTTCGTCGTACACTGGATGCTTTGCGGCTGCAGGAAAAAGTTCACGCTCCATCCGGAACCGGCGCAAGCGCCTGGCCAAGGAAGATTCGCCAACGCTCGATCTCCTCTTGGTCGAGCGGCCGGTTTAACTGAAAGCCGGCATAAAGCCCTCCTTCGGGATCGCCGCCCCGAATGAGGCAGCGCCAAGTGTCTCCACCCATCGAAACCTGAGTGGCCCGGCCTCTTTCCACTCCCAGCAAACGGTCGGTCTGCCCCGACACTTCCAGAAGCAACGCGGTTTGCAGGTCGTCATCGTCTTCAAGATCCGAATGAGCGTAGAGGAGAAACCCATCACGATCACTGACCGCCCCGGCCGAGGCTCCAAGCTCGGCACATGCACGGATCACGAAATTGGCGACACGATCCGACAGGGCTCCCCTTGTCTCGAGCTGATCATCCGGTCCATCGGCATCGTCGAACGGCACGCCCTCTTCGTCACCGCCCCCCTCCGGCACCGGATCCGACTCACGGAGAACGGGGACTTCTGTTTCTTGAGGGAAGAGTTCCTCCTGGAGCGGGAGTTGCCCCTCTCCTTCACTTGCCTTTGGCAAGGCGGGAAACCCGCCCGCGGCATGCCCGTAACCACGCAAGAGCCCGCCTCGCTCGGCCCGTGCCCTGGCCTCGGCCAAGGCGATGAGCGCCCGATCGGCATCCCTCTCCAGGAGGGACGGGGTTCTCGGCACGAAGTCATCGGCATCGTCGAGAAATTGGGGCAGTTCACGGAAGGTTTCTTGCTCTGAATAGGCCGAGACAACGAGTTCCTCCTCCACGGATGAAACCACCTCGATCAGGTTCAGTGAATCCTTGAGTCCCTCTTCCGCGGACTCCATGTCGTCCGGCATCTGGATGGAAATCCCGTCGAGCGCAGTGGAGGAATCATCGATTCCTCCGCCACCGGACGACGTGGGAGCCTCGCGTGGCTCGTCTTTTCCGATCGAGGGGCCCACGACCATGAGGAATCCAGACTCCACCGGAACGCCCGGGTCGCCCTCCAAGAAAACATCCACCTCGGGTAACTCGTGCGTCCCTCCCAAGCCTTCCGGCGATGTGATGGGAATCCGTCCGGTCAGGCGGGAGGGTCCGTCGCTCCCCGCTTCCTCTTTTTCCCGATCATCCCGAATTTCGTCTTCGGCGTCCTTCAGGAGTTGAGGGATCGAGATATCCAGCGCAGTCAGGATGATGGCATCGGAATACTCGAACGATGATTCCGGCGCCTTCGTTAACGCGGGCGGGATCTCGTTGGCCAACTCAGGACGATCGACGACCGCTTCCCTGTCCCGGAAGGGATCGCCGCAACTTTCCTGCACGGCCGTCCCGGATTCCACCACCGCGACGGGCGTCTGCGCCAAATCCGAAAGCTCCTCACCAACGGACGCCAGCAGATCAAACGGCGTCGGCAAGAACTCCTCCACGTCCCCCAAGGAAGGGGGCATCCCGTCGCCCGATTCCGGGAAATCGAAAACTCCACTCCCGGCATCCTCGAGAGGCACCGCAGCGCTCCCTCCGCCCGCTGCGAATTCTGTGTTCGGGATTTCGGACAGCAGTTCTTGGGTAGGCCGAGATACTTCAATCACGATCCCGTCGCCCTCTCGGTCGGCGTCAAACGCGCTCTCTTCGTCAATCTGGAAGACGATCAGGTCATTTTCCTCGGAGTCGTCATCAAACTCGAAGATGTCTGCGATCGAGGGACGAGTCCCATCGGAACCACCGGGAGACGCAGGGAACCATTGGCCGGGCTCCTCCGCGGCAACCGTGGCAATCTCTTCCGAAACTTCTCCGCAAATCGTCGGAAGGGCCGTCTCAAGCTCCCCCGCAACCGCCAACCCGAGAGACACGCCCCCGGGCGCTTCCGGCTCTGAGACCGCAAGTGCGGCACTTTCTACAGGTTTCCGCGGAGGTGTTTTCGGCCGCGACACGGCACGGCGAGACCTTCCTTTCCGGGGGGGCGCAAAGGAACCAACGAGCTCATCGAGCTCGTCCTTGTCAATCCACGAGTCTCGCATAGTCGTCGCGATTCTTCAGAGTGGAATCCTCCTCTTCATACAGGCTGAGCCGGCTCTCCAACTCGGCCGCCAGTTGGTCGAAAATCAAAGAAGAGGCCGATGGCCGTTCGCGCAACATCGCCACCGTGACTCCGAGCCGACTGGCCTCGCGGAAGTCGCGGTGGACGGGGATCACCGTTTCGAGGACAAGCTCAAGCGGAAGGAGATCGCGAAACTCCCGTTGGTCCGCCAAGCTCGACGAATCTTCCGGATCCGTCATGGAAAGAACAAATCCGGCCAATCTTGGCGTGTCGTCTCCTCCATTACCCGCTCTGGCAGCCGCCACCATTCGAAGAATCTGCGGCAAACTCCTGAGGCAGAGAGGACCCGGTTGCTGGGGAACGAGGAGGGAGTCCGCACATCCGGCGAGCCCCATCGCCAATGGGTTCAGCCCGGTCGGCGTGTCATAGATCACAAGGTCGTATCCCAAGGACACCAGTTCCCGATCCAAGAGTTTCGCCCGTCCCTCCGCGAGCGCACCTTCTATTCCATGAGCGAGAAGCAAGTCAAGGGCACGTCGCGATCCGCGGGTCATCAGCGAAAGCCCGGGGAGGCGTGTCTGGATGACCGCACCCCCCATGGTCAAAGGAACCGAATCCTCCGTCTGGAAGAGGAAGTCAAAATAACCCGGAGCATCCTTCGATTTCTCGGTAAGAGAGAATCCCACCCCACCTTGCGGGTCGGCGTCCACGAGGAGTATCTTCCATCCCCGCTTCGCAAGCGAGAAACTCAGGTTGACGGCAATGGTCGTCTTCCCGACTCCTCCTTTCTGACTGATCAAAGCTAGCGTGGCCACGGTGGAAAGTTGAATTTCAGCAAGATAACCCGAATCCGGCCCCCAACGACAAGATTTGTTCCTTCCGAGGCGCTTTTCCCGGCAAAATTATTGTGTGCCGGGGACGGATTTTGTATGCTTGCGATCCTTTTGACCTCAGCAACGATGAATCCTACCAAAATCCTCCTCCTTCTTTTCCTGGTCGCCACCGTTCTCCCGGCCTCTTCCCTCCGCGCCGACGAGATCAAACTGAAGTCAGGTCAGACCCTGAACGGCCGAATCACCTACGAGGCCGCGGACATCGTAAAGATCGAGATTCCGATCTCCGCTTCGATCAAGGAAACGAAGATCATCGGCCGGGCCGACATCGAAACCATCGTCAAGGACGCCCCGGACGATGTCGAATTCAACAAGATCCAGAAACTCGTCCCGACCGCGTCCATGGTGAACGTCGATGCCTACCGCAAGATGCTCGAAACCGGGCCGGACGCCTTCCTGAAGAATTTCCCGGACAGCAAACACCTCCCCAAAGTGAGAGAAATCCGGGCCACCCTTGCCGACGAACTCGACAAGGTCGAACGCGGCTTCATGAAACTCGAGGGTGATTGGCTGAGCCCTCAGGACAAAGTCGCCTACAAAGAATTGGTGGAATCCAAAATCCGGCTCCTTCGCATGGAGAGCAACGTGAAGGGCAACAACTACAACAATTTTATAGCGGCGATGCGCGAATTCGAGGTGATCGAAGAAAACTTTTCAGGGTCTCCCGCTTTCCCCAAGGCCATCGAACTGGCGAAACAAGTCGTTCCCGCCCTTGGCCGCCAGCTCCAGTCGATGGCCGCTGCCGTCGACTACCAAAACGCGGAATACGAGAAGGCCATGGCGGGCTCAACTCCAGAATCGAGACTACAGCTGACCGCGGCCAGAGAGCGGGAAGATCGGAATTACGCGGATAGCGTCGCCGCGGACAAAAAGGCCGGGATCAAATGGGTGCAGTTCAACCCGCGTAACAAGCAGGGCATCGAAGAAGCGTTGCGTCTCGCCGCAACGGAATTGGGTCGTATCCAGGCCTACGACACGGCGGCGCTCACCAAGCAGGCCGCACTTCTCGTCGAAGCCGACAAACTGATCGCTGCGGAAAAAATCGCCGAGGCCAAAACCAAGATTGCGGAAGCGGCTGACATTGTCGGACAATCCCCGGGAACCACTCCTTCGAAATCGAAATCCACCTCGAAAGGCAAGGGGAACGCGAAAGCTGGATCCTACCTCGCCATTCTGAACGGGAAAATCAGCGATCATCTCGCCGAAGAGCAAGCCAAAGTCAAAGCCAAGGAAGCAGCCTCGGAATCCGAGGCGCTCACCGCGAATCTTCGCAAGAAGGAGGAGGAAGTGAAGGCGAACGAAACCCCCGAAGAAACCGGAAAGCCTGCGCCCGAAGAGGGAGGCAGCGGTGAAAAAACCAAAGAAGGCGAAATGAAGGAGGGCGAAGAGAACGTGGAAAAACCCGTTGTCGACGAGTTCGCCGCTCTCGGAGCCACCACCAAGGGCACCTCGAAAAAGACGGGAGAAAAGGAGAAAGAAACCCCGAAGAAACCGAAGTCCAAATCCAAGAAGGCCCCAGCCGACGAAGGCACGGGTGAAGACGAGGATGGTGAAGTGGTCAAAAAGCCCCGGCCCGCGGCGGTTGTGGAGGAAGAAGGCCTTCCCTTTTGGGTGATTCCGGGCGGAATCACCCTCCTTGCCGTGATCGGGATCGCGGTGATGAAAATCCTGGGTATCGGCGGGAAAAAGAGCGCGGATTGACCCGCCGGGTTCCTCGCAAGGCCTCGCCATCCCCGCTTCCGGCCGATTCGGAAAGCGGGGATTTTTTTTAAGGAACGAGACCGAAAGAACGGTCCATCGCCGAAGCCACGCCTTTGAGATACGCGAGATCGCCGCCGCCTACTTCGGCGGCGCACCATCCGTGGAATCCGATCTCAAGGAGAGCCCTCACCACGTCCGGATAATCGATATCACCCTCGTCGATCGGAGTGAATTTGTTCTCGGCGCGGGAGAAGCCTTTCACATCGAGCTTGGTGATCCGTTTCCCCAAGGTGCGGATCCAATCGCCGGCGGAGCCATATTTCCAATGGTTGCCGATGTCGAATTGCATCCCCACCCAGGGCGAATCGAACTCGTCGATGTAAGCGGCGAATTTTTCGGCGGTCTGATCCGCCCCACCGGCGTGGTCATAACAAAACTCGTTCCAAACGTTCTCGACCGCGATGCCAACCCCCAGACGCGACGCGAGGGGAATAGCCTGCCGGATATTCTCGACGCTGCGGGCCCAGACCTCCTCTTGCGTTCCATCCTTCCCGTGACCCACCACCAGTAGAACGGTGTGTCCGCCTACTGCGTGGGTGGCCTCGAGTGCCCCGAGCAGCGACTCCAGCGCCTTCTTCCGCACCGCGGGGTCCGGATCCGAATGCCGCACGCCCCAATGATCCGCGCAAACCGTTCCATCCACCGGAAGTCCGGTCTCGGCGATCGCCTTGCTGACTTCGTCAATGTCATAACCGGGAGCATTGAGTTCGACGCCGTCGAAACCGGCTTCCTTCGCGATCGCGAATTTCTCCTTGAAGCCGGCCCCGTCACGGATCATGCCGATCTTGAGAGTCTTGTAAAAGCGCCCCTTTAGGCCCACCGTGGCAACCGCCTCTACAGCAGCATTCGATTCCTTTGCAAAGGGAAGAGTGAGCGCTGCCGGCAAGATCGCTGCCGCGGAAAGAAACTGACGACGGGGAAATGTTTTCATGGGGACCATTGACGCAAGAAGACGCTGAGCCGTCAAGCATCACCCGATACGCAGATCGGCCCCCACCTCCGACTCGCCTACTCCCGACGGGGAAATCAGGACACAAAAAAACCGCCCTGCGAACAGGGCGGTTAATTTGTTTAACCTGGCAGCGACCTACTCTCACATGGCCTATCGCCACACTACCATCGGCGCTAAAGCGTTTCACTTCCGGGTTCGGAATGGAGCCGGGTGGTTCCGCCTTGCTATGGCCACCAGAGCACCACCCCCTCTCGCACTGCTGCGATGGGAGCGGACCTCTGAGGGTCATTCAGGAAACCTTCTCGATTGATCGATTGGATCTCTGACAACTGTATAAAAAGAAAACAACAACTACTTGGTGGAAAAGAAGCTGAAACAAGCCAAACGGATGATTAGTACTGCTCGGCTGAATCTATTACTAAACTTATACCTGCAGCCTATCGACGTGGTAGTCTTCCACGATCCTTCAGGGAGAATTCATCTTGGGAATCGCTTGACGCTTAGATGCTTTCAGCGCTTATCGAGTCCGCACATAGCTACCCAGCCGTGCCCTTGACAGAACAACTGGTGCACCAGAGGTGCGTCATTTCCGGTCCTCTCGTACTAGGAAATGAACCCCTCAATTCTCCTACGCCCACAGAGGATAGAGGACCGAACTGTCTCGCGACGTTCTGAACCCAGCTCGCGTGCCGCTTTAACCGGCGAACAGCCGGACCC
>DGXY01000060.1:12411-27986 GCA_002396885.1 Akkermansiaceae bacterium UBA5020 | reverse complement strand
ACTACATGCCTGAATTCCGTGGGCCTCCATTTCTCAGTTAAGAGTGAGACGTCACGGTTGTTTTGTCAGGCTCGCCGGCGTCTTTCCCACCTCTGTCATCGCTGTCAGCTCCTCCGCCGTCAGTGCCCGATCAAACACGGCAACCCCTCCGATCCAGCCGGTGAAACCGACGCCGCGGGAGCTGTGGATGACGCGCCCGATCGTGAAGGGGCCTCCACTGCCGTCGTTGACGGGGGTGTAGAGATCGTGCGGATACCACCAGGGATTCAGCTTCAGGGCGACGAGGTCGCGGGTCTCGGTCTCGCCGCGCTTCACGACCTTCACCTTCGTGTAGCGGTATTCGCGGAGTTCGACGTGTTCCTCCGGAGTTTCGCTCACGACCGTCACGGACAAGGCCTCGTCTTCGGGCGGGTTGTAAAATTGATCCTGGGGAAAGGCGGGATCCTCACCCTCCTGCATGCCCGGTTCGCGGTGGAAATGGCCTTGTTTCCAGGCATTGTAGGCCGAGGAGATGAGACGGTCGTCTTTCGGATTTTCGAGCCAACGCTCGCCCGCCTTGCCGTTGAGCCAGCCGGTGAGTTCATCGGTGCCGTGATCGAAGGTCATCGCGAAACACTGCCACGACGCGTCGAGCATGTCGGCCGGCGCGTCCCACGGGACCTTAGGCGAGGTGCCGACGGAATTGCATTTGTGGAGGGCGTAGCGGTTCAAAAAGGAACTCGCCCCGTTCTCCGAGACGTGACCACAGGCCGAGCCTTCCTTGTTGAGTCCGGCGAAAAGGGCGTATTGGCGTTGGCCGCGTTCTATCTTTTGGATGGCGCTTGTCTCCTTCTGTTTCAAGTCCGTGCCTTCGTGCCAGATGCCGGCGAGGGCGTGGTTGCCGCTCTCGCGGATCGCCCAGACGACGACGGTGACGGACTTGCCCGCCCCTTTGATGTCGAGCGGCGAGTCGTGCAGGCGCGCGCGCGGCACGTAGAGGAAGGGTCGGAAGTCGGGATTCTCCTCGGCGCGGATGCGGATCGCTTCGCCGAAGGGACCACGTCCCATCAGGGGGAAGTCGGCGTAGGTGGCTGTGGGGCCGCCGCCCCAGTAGTCCTTGATGTAGTTCGCGGCGTCGAGGGGATAGTCGTTGGTGGCGCCATCGGGAACGTGGGCGAGGAAACGCTTTTCACAACCATCCTCACGCCTGACAAAGTCCCAAAAGGCGACGAGGCCGGGCGTCTTCGTGACGGCGGCAACGCGTTCGGAGGTCGTGTCGGCGGTGGCGGGCATGGTGAGCAGGACGATCGCGGAGAGAAGAAGGGGTCGTGTCATCACGGAAAGATATGAGGGAGAATATCACTTTGCCAATTGTGCTGCGAGCCGCACCGCCTCGACGAGGCTGCTGCCTTTGGCCTTGCCCTGCCAGGCTATGTCGCAGGCGGTGCCGTGGTCGACACTGGTGCGGATGATGGGCAGGCCGAGGGTCGTGTTCACCGCCGTGTCGAAGGCGAGCGCCTTCAGCGGGATGTGGCCTTGGTCGTGATACATACAGATGAAGGCTCCGGTGCGTCGCCGCCGATCGGGGAGAAAGGCGGTGTCGGGCGGGATTGGTCCCTCGACGAGGATGCCGCGTTGCCGTGCGAGTTCCATCGCGGGTTCGATCAGGGTTTCCTCCTCGCGGTTGCCGAAGAGTCCGTGCTCTCCGGCATGGGGGTTGAGCCCTAACACACCGATCACGGGTTCTTCGCCACGGATGCGGCGCATCGCGTCGGCGGTGAGTTCGATCACGTCGAGGATGCGTTCGATGGTCATCAACGCGGGCACCTCGTGATAGCCGCAGTGCACCGTGACGAAGCTCGCGCGCACCTCCTCGCTGTATTGAAACATGCAGGCCCGCGTCGCCCCGGTCTTGTCGGCGAAGATCTCGGTGTGGCCTGGATAGGAAACGCCGGCGGCGCGGAGCGCTTCCTTGTTGAGCGGAGCGGTGGCGACGGCGGCGACTTCACCGGCCATCGCCGCCTCGATGCTCGCGAGCACGTAGGCGTATCCAGCCGCGCCGGTTTTTGCGCTCACCACCCCGGGTTCGAAGCCGGTGTCATCAAAGAGGGGCAGGTCGCGGACCGCAGAGGGTTGTGGCGCGGGTAATCCGGTTTTGTCCGCGCAGCGGCGCAGGATGGCGAGGTCTCCGTAGATCACGGGAGTGGCAAACTCGCGCACCTCTGTGTTGGCGAGAAGTTGCAGGCAGACTTCGGGTCCGACCCCGGCGGGGTCGCCCATGGTGATGGCGATGAGGGGTTTCGACATGGGGTGGGGGACCCGAAACGCTACCTCCGGAACCGACCGAACTCCAGCCCGAAGGTCACGGCGCGACGAGGCCGAAGGCGCAATCTCGCAGACCTTGCGCGCCGCCCTCGATCTGGTCGGGTGGATGGGAGAAGGCTTCCTCCCGGTTCTTGCCTGGGTCTGCGGGTGCCGCGCATGGTCCGCGGTTTGCCCAGGTCCGTCCTCAGGCGTCGCGCACTGATTCGGGGGAAACCCCGCGGAGTTCGAAGATCTTGAGGATGGTGTCTTCGATGAGATTGTTCGGGCAGGAGGCACCGGCGGTGATCCCCACGAGGACGTCGCCGTCGCCGGCCAGCACGGAGCTGTAACCCCCGATCTCCTCCTTGCGATGGATGTCGTAATGGAGGATCTCGCCGACCGAGATGAGGCAGGCGGCGCTGCGGATGAAGAAGGTGGGCAGCTCTTTTTCGCCGATCTCGACGAGGTGGGTGGTGTTCGAACTGTTGTAGCCTCCCACGACGAGGAGCAGATCGAGCGGTTCCTTGAGCAGGTCGAAGAGGGCGTCCTGGCGCTCCTGCGTGGCTCCGCAGATCGTGTCGAAGACGGAGAAGTTTGCGTCGCTGCCGTCGCGGCGGACGATGGCTCCGCGGACACGGCGCTGGATCTCCTCGGTCTCGGACTTCAGCATGGTCGTCTGGTTCGCGACGCCGACGCGGGTGAGGTGGAGGTCAGGATCGAAACCCTCGGACATCGCCTCGCCCCGGAAACGTTCGCGGAAGGCAGCGGGATCGCCTCCCTTTTCGAGGTATTCGCAGACGTAGTCGATGTCGGCAAGGGTGAGAACGATGAGGCAATGGCCTTTCCCATCTTCACCCGCGGCGCGCGACGCGGTGGCGCGGGTTTCCTCGTGGTCGGATTTGCCGTGGATGATGGAGGTGATCCCGTCCTTGGCAAACCCCCGCACGCGTTTCCAGACTTTCATCACATCACCGCAGGTGGTGTCGACGATGTGGCAGCCGCGCGATTCGACCTTGTCCATGAAGGAGACCGGAGCTCCGAAAGCGGGCACGATGACGACATCGTCTTCGGTCAGTTCGTCGTATTGGCTGTTCATCGCCTGCCACGGGAGCGAAACGATCTTCATCTCCTCGAGCTGACGGTTCACCTCCGGATTGTGGATGATCTCGCCGATGAGGAAGACGCGGTTGTCGGTGAAGACCCGGCGCGAGGCGTAGGCGAGGTCGATGGCGCGCTCGACCCCGTAGCAAAAGCCGAACTGCTGCGCGAGGCGGATCGTCGTGTTGCCGATGGAGAGAATCCCTCCCCGGGCGCGGACCTTCTCGACGATCGAACTTTGGTAGTGGTTCGCTACTTCGGCCTGAACGCGCTCCATCACCTCGGGGGTGCGGACATTGACGCGTCGGCGGCTGCGTTCGGGGGAAGTGGGCATGTCGAGTGGCGGAGCGCCCGGTCACGCAGGGTCAGAAAAGGATCTCACTGGTCCGGTCGAGCGGCGCGTCGGTGATGAGGACGGAGCGCGGATGATCGGGCTGGGAATAATCGGTCGGACGAGGCACGTCCTTCCCGATGGTGGCATCTTCGGGCTGGCTCTGGTCGATCTGGATGGTCGCTCCTGCGGGGACCATTTCGAAGAATTCCTTGGCGATGGTGCGGTGCAGGCGGAGGCATCCGTGGGTGCGGGGAGTCGGCCAAACGGCTCCGGCATGGAATCCGTAGCCGGTTTTGAACTCGACCCACCAAGGCATCGGATAACCCACGTAGGAGTAGCCCGCGGGAAGTCCGGACCGCTTGCCGGGGATGATCTCTTCCCCCTTTACGTAGAAACCGTAGGTGCCCGAGCGTTTGCGGGGCAGTTTGTTGAAGGCCTTGAAGGAACCGGTCGGGGTGGGATCACTGGGAGTTCCAATCGCGATGGCGGCAATAAAGCGGGGCTCGGTGCCTTCGAAAACGTAGACGGCCCGGTTGTTCAGGCTGACCTTGACGTTCACGTTGGCCGGATTGGTCACCGTTCCGTTACGAATTGCCATGCTCGTGGGCGCTGCCGGCTCGACGGTCTTGCAGGAGCTCAGAATCACCGGAGCGAGAAGGGCGGCGGTCAAAGGGATCGCGAGGCGTCGGGTCACAAGGGTCCGGATAGTCATGATTTGAAAGGGAACGCAAACTCTACACCAAAGAAGGGCGCGGGCGAGCGCTGATGGCCTTCTGGGAAAAAAAAGTGAGTTTCTGAGACCGAAACTATTGACATTTCTTTAATATCTAGGAGAATTTCGGCGGTTACTTTCTCGGTAACTGTCTGTTTGTGTTTCGTGTTTCGGAGCCGCTCAGCCCTCGGGCTGAGCGGTTTCTGTTTTTTGAGGTGAGCCGTTTTCGGGCACTACCGGAAACAAAAAACGGCTTCCGCTCGCGCGAAAGCCGTTTTCGAGAAGGATTCAGAGGGGAATCCCGGGTCGGGCGATCAGGCCCACGGCAGTTTCCACTGGCCGGGAATGGCGACCTCGTAGTTGCCATCGGCCCCGGGTTTCACGGGAGCTTCGGCGTTCATGTCGTATTCTTTCGGCATGATGCTGAAGTTCGACTTCACCGCGTCGTCCCACTTCACTTCCTGACCGCTGTAAGTCGCGAGGCGACCGAGCACGGAGGTGAAGGAGCTCTTCGCGCCATAGTAGGCGTTGTTGAGGGGGGTGTTCTCGCGGATCGCCTTGAAGAGTTGATCGTGCTCGACCTGGTAGGGATTCGGATCGCCTTCGCGGGGAGCGCGGTATTGCCACTTCACCGTGCCCTTGAGGTCGGTGATGCGGCCCTGACCGAGCTGGAGGATGCCATCGGTGCCGACGATTTCTTCGGCGACCTTGCTCCAAGTGCCCTTGATGTGGCGGCACTGGCTGTTCATGATGGCGCCGCCCTGCTCCTTACCGTAGCGGAATTCGACGTAGTGATGGTCGAAAATTTCACCGACGGTGCGGGGCTCGGTGCCGGCGCGGCCACCCATGCCTTGGGCGATCACGGGATTGCCACCGTTGGCGGAGTCGCCGCTGACGAACCAGTTCATCACGTCAATGTTATGGACGTGCTGCTCGGAGATGTGGTCGCCGCAGAGCCAGTTGAAGTGATACCAGTTGCGCATCTGGTATTCCATTTCGGTCCAGCCCGGTTCGCGATCGACGATCCAGGGGCGGCTGCCGTTCCACCAGACCTGGCCACCGAGGATGTCGCCGAGGAGCTTCTCTTCGTGGACCTTCTTGAAGGCCTCGAGGTAGACATTCTGGTAGTGGCGCTGCAGGCCGACGACGACCTTCAGGTTTTTCTGGTCGGCCATCTTGGCCGCTTCGATGACCTTGTTGTAGCCCCAGGCGTCGACGCAGACGGGTTTCTCCATGAAAACGTTTTTGCCCTGCTGCACCGCGTATTCAAAGTGGATCGGACGGAAGCCGGGAGGTGTTGCGATGACGACGAGATCACACTCATCGATCACGCCCTTGTAAGCGTCGAAGCCGGCGTATTGGCGGCTCTTGGGGAGATCAATCTGGGCGGACTTGCCGAGCTTCTCGATCTGCTGCTGGATGTTGGGGAGACCGGCGGCGCGTTTGCCGCTGCCGTCGATCTTGTCCTGGAACGCATCGGCCACGGCGACGAGCTTGGCGCTGTCGCTCGCGGTGAGGTTTTGCACGATCGCTCCGGAGCCACGGCCACCGAGACCGATGAGGCCCACCTTCACGGCGTCGCTGCCGGCGACCTGGGCGCTCAGCTCCACGGGGAGGGCGGTGGCGGCACCGACCACGGCGGCACCGGCGACGAAGCGGCGGCGGGAAACGGGTTTTTCTTCTTGCTGAATCGATTCACTCATGACTTCTAGGGTTTCGGGGTGAGGGCGGGAGAAGTCGGGCCATCCGGGCTGGCTTCTACGGCGTTGCTCTTCCCTGCGAACCTAGCAAGGCCACCGTCTTCGCGCAATCTTCATCCACGCCCGGTGTGCGGCAAATATCCGCCGCTTGACTCAGGCGAGGCGGAGGTTTGGATTGATGTCGCCGTCAAGGGGCGAGGGAGGAAATCCAGCGAGGCGGCGTGAGGCAGCGGCGAAAGCGATCATGGCGGCGTTGTCGGTCGAGTAGGCCGGATCGGCGAGGATGAGCTCGATGCCCGCCTTCGCCGCCTCGGCGTTGGTGCGCTCGCGGAGACGGCGGTTGCAACTGACTCCTCCGCTGATCGCGGCGAGGCGGAGGCCGGTGCGACGACAGGCTTCGAGCATCTTGGTCACGAGGATGTCAACGATTGCTTCCTCGAACGAGGCGCAAAAGTCCGCGAGCGCTCCATCCTGTGGCGCCCCCCCGAGACGGTCGATGAGAACACGCGCTGAGGTCTTCAAGCCGCTGAAGCTGAACTCGAGATCTCCGCTGTGGATCATGCTGCGCGGAAAAGCGTGGGTATCGCGGCATCCGCTCGCGGCGAGCTTGGCGATCTCGGGACCTCCGGGGTAGGGGAGTCCGAGGAGTTTTCCGACCTTGTCGAAAGCCTCGCCGGCGGCGTCGTCTTTCGTCGAGCCGAGGCGCCGGTAGTCGCCCACGCCGCGGACTTCGATGAGGAGGGTGTGGCCGCCGCTGACAATCAGGGCGACATGGGGCTCGATCTTGCGATGCGGATGAAGAAAGGGCGAGAGGAGATGGCCCTCCATGTGGTTGATCGAATAAAACGGGCATCCTAGTCCCACGGCGACAGCCTTGGCGAGGGTATCGCCGACGAGGAGCGAGCTCGCCAACCCGGGACCGGAAGTGGCGGCGACGAGACCGATTTCCCGAGGCGTGACACCTGCCTCGGTGAGAGCGCTGTCGAGGAGGGGTCGAAGATCGAGGCTGTGATTGCGCGACGCGAGCTCCGGGACGACTCCGCCATAAGGCGCGTGCAGTTTCACCTGCGAGGCGACCCGACTGACGAGCGGGCGACCTTGCGCGTCGGCCACGGCCACGGCGGTCTCGTCGCACGAGGTCTCGATCGCGAGGACGAGTTCCACGCTCATGGGGCGATTCGCGAAAACGGACGTCTCACTCGGGAGAGGTCGGAGCGGGAGCCGCAGGATTCTCCGGCGTGGTGGGTTTGTCAGGCTGCGGCACCGCAGGTTTGGGCGCCTCTCCTTGGTCGTCGGCAGGTTTCTCCGACAGCTTTTCGCGTGCCTTCTCTGCCGGCTTCGCCTCCGGTGCGGGTTTGCTTCCTGCGGCTGGTGCCGTTGTCGGCGCCGACGCGGCTGGTGCCTCGTCCTTGGCCAGCGTCTTTGCGTAGACAAGCGCTCCCTTCATCGCATCGACGGCGCGGACGAGCTGGGGATCGATGAAATTCTCGACGCGCTGGCGCTCTTCGGGTGAGAGGGTGTCGCGGCTGAACCACTCGGCGAGCTGTTGTTCCTGGGTCGGCGTGAGTGTCGCAACGATGTTCGGGATGACGCCATTCTCATGAATGGTGCGGTGACTCGGCGTGTAGTATTTCGCCGTGGTCATGCGGATGGCCTTGCCCTCGCCGATCGGGATGATGGATTGCACGGAGCCCTTTCCGAAGGTTGTCTCACCCACGACGATGCAGCGCTTCAGATCCTGCAGCGCGCCCGAGACGACTTCGGCGCCGCTCGCGCTCGAGTGATTGACAAGAATGGCGAGCGGGTAATCGCGGTCGCGCCGTTTCTTCTCCGCGCTCGTGCGATAGACCTTGATCTCGCCCGAGCCCGGCTTGCCTTCGGTGGTGAGCACTACGGTGCCGGCCTTCACAAACTCGCCACAGACATCGATGGCGCTGCCGAGAAGTCCGCCGGGATTGTTGCGCATGTCGAGAACAAAGGCGTCCATCCCTTCCTGCTCAAGCTTGTCGAGGGCGTCGGCGAGTTCCTCGGCGGTGGGTTCGCTGAATTGAAGGATACGCGCATAGCCCATGCGATACGGTGCCGTGAGGCGTTGGTCGAGGATACGCACATCCTCCACCGACGATTGTTTGATCACCTCGCGCTTCATCTCAAATTCATGGAGTTTCTGAGTGGCGGGGCGGCGGACGGTGAGTTTGAGCGACTCGCCTGGCTTGCCGCGGAGCATGTTCACCGCCTCCTCCATGCCGAGGTCTTCGGTGAGCTGGTCGTTGATCTTCAAGATCTGGTCGCCGGGCAGGACCCCGGACCTCGCGGCGGGACCGTCTTCCCTTGCCGTGACGATGGTGAGCACCTCATTTTTCGTCGAGATCGTCACCCCGATCCCTTCGTAGGTGCTGTCGGTGTGACGCTTCAACTGGTCGAAGACCTTCGGCTGCATGAACTGCGAATGAGGGTCGAGCGACGCAAGCATACCCTCGAGCGCGCTGTTGATGAGCTTCTCGTAGGTGGCCTTGTCGGAATCGACGTATCCCTGCCGGATCGTCTCAAGAACCTCGGTGAAAAGTTCCATCTCCTTGAAGCCGGTGTCTTCCATCGGCTCCTCTTGGGAAAAAGCTCGGGGAGCCGCCGCAAGACCGCAGACCGCCGCCGCGAGGCACGCCAATTCAAGGAGGGAACGTTTCATCCGCGAACGTTCTCCTAATCCGTCCCCCTTTTCAAGACCGCTCTTAGGTCACTCTCTCTCAAACGCTGCAGATCACGGGTGGAGGAGACCACTCCAGAGGATCGCCACGTAGGCGACTTTCGTGAGAATGTGCAGCCACTGATCCGTCGCGAAGGAGGTGTGGCCCTCGCACTTCACCACATCGATCAGCCAGTGGAGGATGAATTCCACCACCGCGAGGATGGCGTATCCTCCGATGATCCAGACGAAACCCGCGTGAATGAGGCAGTGGGCGCTCATCAGGTAGACCCAGAGGTTCGCGGGGCACGCCTTTCCGTCCGCGAGGGGCGGAGGCGGGGCATTGCGGTTTTTTCCACGCGAAAGGAAATCGCCTTGGAGAGGGAAATCGGCGAAGGCGTGTCCGATGGTGAAGGCGAAGAGAAGAAAGAGAGCGGAAACCACTCCGGTGGGAGCGCTCAGGGGGATCGTCAGAGGCTCAAACATGGGACTCGATGGGTGCCGCTGTGACGGGTCTCTTCCGGCAGGGAATGGTGCCTTAGCGATTCCCCGAGCCGGTTATCAGAAAGATTCGAACATCGCTTCGCGAGCCATGGCCACCTTTTCGTTTGTTTTGCGGAGACGCTTGCTCAGCTGGGTCGCGACGTTCACCAGAAGTCGAGCAGCGGTGCGCGGATGCGCTTCCAGGTATTGCTCGAGGCGTGCTCGGTCGATTCGCCAGATTTCGGAGAAGGATTTGCTGACCACGCTGGCGCTTGCATTTCCCGGGTCGAACATGTTGATCTCGCCCACGGTATCTCCGGTTTTCAAGGTGCCGAGGAGCACGGGACGCCCCGTGACCACCGTCTGCACGTGAAAGGTGCCCGAAATCACCATGAAGAGCGCATCCTGAGTATGGCCCTCGTCGATCAAAACCTCTCCATCGGCAAGGGAGATGAACTCTCCAAAGTTTGCGAGTTGGGTCCGCTCTTCGATATCGAAGTCCGTGGCGAAGCCCATTTCGGGGAGGATGGCATTTGACATAAATTTGCTGGTCGGGGAGGATGCGAAAGGGGAAGAGACCTGTTTTCTCGGAAAATCCTCAGTATTGCCCGCTCATCATTCCTGGCATGCCGGCCTGCCCTTCCCAAGGGGCCGGCATGTTGTGGGGCATGCTGCTGAGGCGGTCTCCGGTCGGTTTCGGTCCGCTCTCGACCGTTTCGCAAGAGACAAGGAAAAGGACCGAGAGGGCCAGTGCCGCGAGGGTGCAGAGATGTGAAAACTTCATGGACTTCACCGGGTCGGATTGGGGGCGATTAGGGATTTTCGAAGATCACTTTGTCGCCGGGTTGGACCTCGATGCCGCTCACGAGGGAGTCGTCGACGATATCGGCAACCGTCACCGTGTCTTCGAGGTTCACGATGCGGAGGCGACCGATGCGCGTGTTGCCACGCTTCACGAGAAGGGAGGATTCAGGGCTGACTCCATGGGAGCGACCGGCGTTCACCATGACGAAATCCCACTCCCGGTTGACCGCGATGACCGTGGCCACGAGCCCGGTCAAAGCGAGTCGCTGGGCGCGCTGCGATTGGAAATTTTCCTCTTCCTTAACCTTGGCGACCTGGGTCTGCTTGGCTTGTGCGGCACCGCCGAGCTGCGTGTTCAACTCCGTCTTTTTGGTCTGGTGCGCGGTCAGCGTGTCCTTGAGCATGGAGAGCGTCATCTGAAGATCCTTGGAATCCTTGATGTTGCCATCGGGGAAAACCTTGCGGATGGCGAGGTCGATTTCCTTCTTCTCGATCTCCACCTTCTGGAGTTCCGAGGAGAGTTCCTCTACCCCGCGCTGCACCACTTTCAGCTTTTGCTCGGACTCGGCGACCGCTGCGGCTGCCTGATTGCGGGTATCCTTCGCTTGGGTCTCCTTTTCCTGAGCGCCGTCGCGCTTGTCTTCGGCCTCTCCTAGCTTGGCGGTTACGTCGGTAACCTGTTTTTTGACGCCGGTGAGCTCTTCGATCACGGCCTCAAGGTCCTTCTTGTTGAGAACTCCGACGACCGCGGCGCCCAACATGGCGAATCCGGCCAGAATCATGACAAACTTTTTCATCTTTTTGGAAAGGGCAAAAGAGGTTCCGGATCGGGTAAAAAATTATTGGAACGGATCGGGCGCGGCAGGTGCGGCAGGTGCAGGCGTGGCTCCGGGTGCCGGAGGAGCACCGAACGGATCGGGCGCGGCAGGTGCGGCCCCGGGTGCGGCAGGTGCAGGCGTGGCTCCGGGTGCCGGAGGAGCACCGAACGGATCGGGCGCGGCAGGTGCGGCGGGAGCGGGTGCCGGGGGAGCACCGAACGGATCCGGAGCAGCGGGGGCTGCGGAAGGGGCCATTCCGCCACCACCGAACGGATCTGGTGCGGCGGGAGCGGGTGCGGGAGCAGCGCCGAACGGATCCGGAGCAGCGGGGGCTGCGGAAGGGGCCATTCCGCCACCACCAAACGGGTCTGGTGCGGCGGCGGGAGCACCGACCGCGGGTGAGGCTCCACCTGCGGGGGGTGTGGCACCGGTGGCACCGGCATTCGGAACAACCGCCGGGGTTTGGGCGCGCGGAGTCTTTACGACCGTGTCACCCACCTGCACGCGCTGACCGGCCGTGAGCGAACCTGGAACGATTTCTGCAATCGACTGGCTGGGTTCAACCGAGGTCACGAGAAGGCGGCAAATCGGTTGTCCGCGTCGGTAGACATCCATCTGAGAGCGGCCCACCACTCCCTGATCGTTGCCGCCGGCGACGACCACGAATCCCCACTGATTGTAGGCATTCTTGATCTGGCTCTGGAATTCTCCTCGGATGACACCGGCTTCCTGATCGACACGCAAGGCGGCAAGTTCGGCGGCGACCTTCTCGAGGCGGTCGCGCTCGACCTGCGCCGAGGCAACGGCCCCTTCGAGCTGGGTCACCTCGATTTCGGCCTCCTCGATCTGGGTGCGAATTTGGACCATCTCCTTCTGAATGGCCTCCACAGCGGCGATGTCGCCCCCGAGAGCCTTGGCCTTTTCAAGGTCCGCCTTGGCCGTTTCAAAATTCGCCTGCTGCGCCTTCTGATTGGCTTCGGCTTCGACGACTTTGGCGTCGAGATCGATCTTGGCCGTCTGAAGGGTCGATGCCTCTTCGGTCAGCATCTGAATGGACTGTTCCAACTGCGTGACTTCCGCGGAGGTCTTGTCAAGCGAGACGGTAAGTTCGGCGATCTTCTTCTTCTCGACTTCGATATCGACCTGCTTCTGCTTGAAAACGCCCATGTTGTCGAAGCTCAGGTAGAGTGCTCCACCAAGGACAACTGATGCAATGACTAACAATACCTTCCACATGGGGTCTGCGTGTTGATGTGAACGTGTTTCGGGGGGGCAACCTAGCGAGCGGAGTTCTCAAAAACAACTCTAAAGTTTGGACCCTCCGCCACAATTGAAAACTTTTTGTACTAAAACAAGCACGATCTACCGAAAATGAGGGGGATTTTTCGCGAGGGTTGTCCTTAGCCCCTCAAATCGAGGCCTTCACGCGAGTCGGAGTATAGCTCGAGGGCCCGACGATAGGGGGAGCCGAGAGGAGGGAGGTCGCTCGGGGCATCGCGGCGGAACCAAGCTCCCGGCCTCGAGGCGTTTTCGTCGGGTTGCCACCCGGCGGGGGCCTCGTGGACGATGAGGGTGACCCGGTAGCGGGTGATGGCGTATTCGAAACGCAGTAGTTCCGGGAGATCGGACGATTCCTCCTCGGGGATCTCCGGCAGACGCCAGAGCCCCTGTCGACGCGAACCTGACTCCGGGCAGAGGTGGACCCGACCTTGGCGCTCCGCGAGGAGGACGCGTTCGACCCGTTTGGTCAAGGTTTGGGTTTTCGTCTTGTTGGGCAGCTCCGAGGTGAGACCGTGACGATGGGAGAGGCAGTGCGCCGCGACCGGGCAGTCGCCACACTCCGGCCGCGAGGGCCTGCAGATTCGCTGCCCGAGTTCCATGAGGGCCGAGTTGTGGGTTGCTGGGTTCCGTTGGTCGAGCAGTTGACCGGACCATTCCCAGAGCGTTTTCAGACCCTTGGGGGAGTCGATGGGAGTCTCCATGGCGAGGAGGCGGGCGAGGACTCGTGCCACATTTCCATCCACGAGCGGTACGGCGATGCCGTAGGCGAAGCTGAGTACGGCACCGGCGGTGTAGCGGCCGATTCCCGGAAGGGAGAGAGCGGGGGAAAGGGCGTCGGGAAACCTGCCGTCGTAGTCCCGCTGAATGATTACGGCGATTCGCTGCAGATTGCGCGCCCGATTATAATAACCAAGCCCCTCCCAGAGTTTCAGGATCGCTTCCTCGGGCGCCTCGGCGAGCGAGGCCCAGTCGGGAAAGCGACGCATCCAGCGGTCGTAGTAACCACGGCCCAGCACTGTCGCGATCTGGGTCTGCTGCAGCATCAATTCGGAAACGAGGATGGAATAAGGATCGCGGGTTTTTCGCCAAGGGTATTCCCGGGCCTCCCTGCGAAACCAATCTCCCAGAGCGCGGCGAAGGCCCTCGGCGGCTTCCGGGCCTCCGAGATGATCCATGGCGTCCTTGGGCGGATTTTCGGGAATCATGGGCTGGGAGGAGGGAGTAAAGGAGGCGGGATGATACATCAACGTGAACCGGGAATGGAGAAAAAGCTGGCATGCGGAGATCTTAGGAGGGGCTCGGCATGAATTTGGCTTTCGAGGGAATGTCCCATTTGTTTGGGGCAGGAGACGGATCTGTCACGGGAAATTCCCATTTTCCCCGAAAGATCGATTGCGAATTCACCCAAGGTTCTCAAATTGAACCGTCCAACCCTTCGAAAAGCAGCGCAATGACCACCATCACCAAAAGGGATCTTGTTATCCGGATCAGCAACGAGACGGGTCTCACCCAGCAGGAAGTCTTCAATGTCGTCCAGTGTTTCATCGAGGAAGTCACCGCCTGCCTGGCGGCGAACGACGATGTGGTGCTTCGCAATTTCGGGGCTTTCCAAGTGATCAAAACCAAGCCGAAGATCGGACGCAACCCCAACAAGCCCGACTCGGCCGTGCCGATTCCGGCGCGTGCGGTGGTGAAGTTCAAGCCCGGGAAAGAGCTGAAAGAGAGGGTCGCCAAAGTGTTGCCCGAACTCTGAGTAAGGCTCTTCCTCCTTTCCGGGTCACTCCCTCCTTTCCGGGAAATCCGGCGCTATTGGGGATTTCCGCAAGCGTTTCGCGAGGTCCTGTTTTCTCCTTGCGGCCCTGCGGCGCTTGACTTACAAATGGCGATCTCTTTCGCGGGGGCGGTTTCCCCGGCGACACTCGAACCTCCGTTGACGAAACCCATGGCCAAAAAAGCTGCCAAGAAGAACGCTTCCACGAAGAAGCCGGTCGCCACGAAGAAAGCCTCATCGGCCAAGAAGGCGGCGGCACCCGCGAAAAAAGCGGCTCCCGCCAAGAAGGCTCCCGCCAAGAAGGCTCCTTCGAAAAAGTCTCCCGCCAAGCCGGTGCCTGCGAAGAAACCCGCGCCCAAGGCTCCTGTCAAAAAGGGTCCCGCCAAGTCGGCTCCGACGAAGGCCGCGCCCGGCAAACCTGTGAAAAAAGCCGCGCCGGCGAAAAAAGCGGTCGTCAAGGCTCCCTCCAAAAAGGTCCCTGCCGTCAAAAGCAAAGTGGCTCCGGTCAATCCCTCCAAGAAAGTGAAGGCACTCACGAAGCCGAAGGCCGCTGCGAAGCCGAAAGCCGCTGCGAAGCCTGCCGCCAGAACGGCTTCCAAACCGGCGCCCAAGGCTTCCGTAAAATCTTCTGCCAAGCCTGCGGCCAAAACCTCGACGAAAGTCCAAGCCAAACCAGCGGCAAAACCCGCTCCCACCAAGGCCGCGGTGAAAGCGCCTGCTCCGGC
The DNA here is from genome assembly GCA_002396885.1 of Akkermansiaceae bacterium UBA5020. GTDB lineage: Bacteria > Verrucomicrobiota > Verrucomicrobiia > Verrucomicrobiales > DEV007 > Arctic95D-9. The sequence goes on along the minus strand of DGXY01000060.1, from coordinate 13,294 downwards.
GGCTCCGAAGACACTCGCCAAGTCCGAAGTCGTCAAGCCGACGCCCGCGCCAAAGGTGCCCGTATCCCCTTCCAAACCCAAGTCCCAGCCGGTTTCCCCCGCACCTGCTGCGAGCCCGAAAAGCGAACCCGTCAAGACGGCTCCCAAGACCTCCTCCTCCGCACCCGTGAAAATTCCGCCCAAAAAGAGACTACCCGTCAAGCGGCGACCGCTGTTCGCCCACCTCACCAACCACGCCCCCGTTGTTCCGTCTACCGAACCCAAGGAAAAGCCCAAAAAGCCCTCTCCTGCTTTCTTGAAAGCGCAGCGCCAGCGCCTCCTCGACCTGCGTGACTCGCTCGTCGATCAGATGTCCGGTGTCACCCGTGATGCCATCCGCGGAGAAGACGGAGACTCCTCCGCCTTCGGCATGCACCAAGCTGATGCCGGGAGCGATTCCTACGACCGCGATTTCGCGCTCAACATCCTTTCCCAGGAGCAAAACGCCCTTTACGAAATCGAAGAAGCCCTTGTGCGGATCGATTCTGGAGAATATGGGGTTTGTCAGGGTTCGGGCGAGCTGATCCCCCAAGCCCGCCTCGAGGCTCTTCCCTTCGCCCGATGCACGGTCGAGTATCAGGAGAAGCTCGATCAGGAGCAAACCATTGGAAATTATCGTACGCCGGTCACTTCCCTCTTCGGGCTGGAGGAGAAAGAAGTCTCCAAACCCTCGGACGACGACGAGGATTAAAAAAATTATCGGTTGAGATTCCNNTTCCCGGGGGATACTTTACATTCCCCGCCCTCGCGAAACACTCCACTCTATTTTCCCATGCCCAGAGACGTCATCATTCTTGAATGCACCGAGGCCAAGGCGGAAGGCGGTCGTCCTTCCATCTATGTC
>DGXY01000060.1:6597-12215 GCA_002396885.1 Akkermansiaceae bacterium UBA5020 | reverse complement strand
CCTCGCGCAACAAAAAGAGCCTCCGCACTCCGGGCCGTCTGGAGAAAGTGAAGTTCAATCCTTACCTCAAGCGCCGTACCCTCCATCGCGAGAAGCGCTGATCCCATCCCCTTATTTTTCGACATCATGGGCCCGAAAACCGAACAGAGAGCGATCAACTTCCGCCGCGCCAACCGACGCATGCCCCGCCGTCGTTTTGACATTCCGGCGGAGAAGGTGAATTACCTCAACCCCGAGTTCCTCAAAAATTTCACGACCGAGTCGGGCAAGATCTATGCCCGCCGCACCACCGGTGTCTCGGCAAAGCTTCACCGCCGCATCACCCGCGAGATCAAGCGCGCTCGCGCTCTCAACCTGATGTGATCGGAGCGATTGTTTATCAAATTTTTTCCCGGCAGGGTTAGGTTTATCGCCTAACCCTGTTTGTTTTTCGGGGATCTCCCATGTGCAATCTCTATGACATCGGAGCCACCCGTCACCCCCGGGGGGATGACTGGGAGGAGGCCATCGCCTCCGTCCTCGGTTCGCTGGCGCGGTCCTACGGCATCCGCAAGACCGATCCAGCGCCGGTGTTGCGTCGCGTTGGCGCTTCGGGAAGTCAGGAAACGTTCGCCGGGCTGATGCGCTGGGGCTTCGAACGCGACTTTAATCCGGCGGTGAACAATGCCCGCCTCGACAAACTCGACGGACCCTGGGCTTCGGCCTGGCGGGAGAAACGGCGCTGCCTCATTCCGCTCTCGGCTTGGTATGAATGGCATGGACCGAGCGGCAGCAAACAGACCTTCGCCTTCGAGTCTCCCGACGGTGCCTGGCTCTGGGCCGCCGGGTTGTGGGAAGAGGGAAAATCCAGTCCCTCCTTCAGCATGATCACCCGCCCCGCCGCCCCGGACCTGGCTTTCGTGCACGATCGGATGCCGGCGCTCCTCTCGGTCGCGGATTTTGAACCATTTTTATCGAACGAGGATCCCCGTGAACTTCTCGCCACCACGGAGGTGCCGGTGAAGGTCTTTCGTTGCCACAGCCCCCTTCTGAAGATCGCGCTGCACCGGGGTCCCGAGCCGATCGAGATGCTGCCGGGCTTTTGAAATCACCGCCGCGCCCACACGCTCGTCTGCGAGGTGCTGAGCTGCAGCTTGCGCTGGTGTTCGCGGATGAGGAAGGGAAGCTCTTTCGCCGAGAGAAGTTCGAAGGCATCGCCGAGATGATCTTTCAAATAATCGAGCGTCGCGCCGGTCGGTTGATTCTCGCGGGGCGTGTAGGCCTCCATCCAGGTCGCCGGGGTGGCGATGACGAGGTGGCCCCCCGGCTTTACAAGCGAGGGGAGACGGTCGAGGAAACGTCGCGGCTCGGGGAGGCGGCAGAGCAGGTTCGCGGCGTGGACGAGGTCGAAGGCACCGAGATCTTCGCGCAGGTCCATCGCGTCGCCCGTCTCGTAGGAGACCCGGTCCGGCACGATGCCCGCAGGCATGGTGACGGAGAGCGCTTGGCGCTGGTGCATTTCCCCGTAGCGATGGTAGGCGAGCGTTTCACCCCGACGGATCGCTTCGGCGGCGTCGATGAAAGCGGCGGAAAAATCGATCCCGATCACTTCGCGGGCGATTTTGGAAAGCTCCAGGGTCGAGCGACCGACCGCGCAGCCGAGGTCGAGGGCTCGACCGATTTCCGTGGTGAGTCCGGCCGCCTCCACCGTGGTCACGGGGAAGTCGAGACAGCGGGCGGGCAGGCCCGAGGGATCGAAGCCGACCCCGTCGAGGATCTCCGCTGGAGATCCATAATGGAAGAGCAGATACCAGTCTCGGAGGATCTCGCTTTCGTAATTCATCGGGCCGTCCGATCAATACGTCAGCAAGGCCACGGTGCGGACCGAAGGATCGAGGTTTTTGCGTCCTTCGAGGAAGGCGAGTTCGATGAGGAAGGTGAGGCAGACGACTTCGCCGCCGAGTTGTTGGATCAGTTTTAGGGCCGCGCCCGCCGTGCCGCCGGTGGCGAGGAGATCGTCGATCAGTACGACTTTTTCGCCGGGCAAGATCGCATCACGGTGGATCTCGACGTGGGCTTCGCCGTATTCGAGGGTGTAGGAAGCCCCGTGGGTTTCCCAGGGCAGTTTCCCTTTCTTCCGCACCGGCACGAATCCCGCACCAAGGCGGTCGGCGAGGGCCGCGCCGAAAATGAAGCCGCGCGCGTCGATTCCGACGATCTTCGTGGGGCTTTCCCCGCCGACGGCGGAGACGAATTCATCGATGGCGAGGCGGAAGAGTTCGCCGCTCGCGAGGATGGGTGTGATGTCCTTGAAGAGGATGCCCGGTTTCGGAAAGTCAGGCACGTCGCGGACCGCTTCGTTGAGGCGGGAAATGTTTTTCTCGTTCACGAGGGTAAAGTGCGCGGTGAGGGCAGGGTGGTCAAGGCACGATTCGGGCAGGAAATTCGGGAGCAATCCGCAGCGCCTTGGTCTAAAATCGAAGGCCATGAAGTTGAAAAACCACATCGCCATCATCACCGGCGGAGCCCGCGGGATCGGGTTCGGCTGTGCTCTGGAACTCGCGAAGGAAGGCGCCTCCATCGTTCTCTCCGACCGACCTGGCAGCGCCGAGCTCGCCGGAGCCGCCGACGCCATCCGCGCTCTCGGGGGGCGCTGTCTTGCGGTCGAGGCCGACGCCTTTTCCCGCGAGGGCTGCGAGGCCGTCATGGCCGCCGCCTTGGCCGAATTCGGCGACGTCGATGCCCTCGTCAGTGTGCCTGCCTACAACCGTCGCGCGAGCTTCCTCGATTACGAGGGCGAGGTCTTCGAGGGTATCCTGAAGTCGGCCCTCCTCGGCAGCTTCCACATGAGCCAGCTCGTCTGCCGTCACCTCGTCGCGCGGAAAAAGCCGGGCAAGGTCGTCTTCATCTCCAGCGTCCTCGCCCGCGTTCCCAATTCCCGCTGTGTCGCCTACAGTGCGGCCAAGGCGGCGCTCAATTCGATGATGCAGACGATGGCGGTCGAGTTGTTCGAACATCACATCAACGTCAACGTGATCGAGCCCGGCTGGATCGACACCCCCGGCGAACGCGAGCACTACAGTGACGAGACCATCGCGGCCGAGGCTCGCAAGTTGCCCTGGGGACGCCTCGGCACCGGCGAGGACATCGGCAAAGCCGCGGCCTATCTCTGCTCGTCCGATTCCGACTATGTCACCGGCACGATCCTGCCGGTCGACGGCGGTTACCGGCTCAAACATTGCCGCGACGTCCCCGCCGAGACGGTCTGACGCCGCCGCGTCCGGGCAAAGGTTGAACGTCCCGCCTCCGCCGCAGTCCAAACATCCCTACCGCCCATGTTCGCCCGGCTCTTCCTGCTCTTCATCACCGTCCCGCTGATCGAGTTGTTCCTTTTTCTCGTCATCGGACAAAAGATCGGGATCCTGCCGACCTTCGCGATCATTCTCCTCACCGGCGTCCTCGGGGCGACATTGGCGCGTTCGCAGGGGTTGAAGGTTCTCGCCAGATACCAGCAATCGATCGCCCAAGGGAAACTGCCGCACGAAGCGGTCATCGACGGGCTCCTCATTCTCATCGCCGGGGCGCTCCTCCTCACGCCCGGGTTTCTCACCGACACGATGGGATTCCTCCTTCTCGCCCCGCCCGTGCGTCAGATCGTGCGGGCCCGGCTCGAGGCCTCGTTGCGCGAACGCTTCCGCGTCGTCGGGGTCCCCCAGGCCACCGGATTCTCCTCGGCCGCTGGATCGTTTCCGGGATCCGCACGTCCCCGAGAGGCGACGGTGGGGCGCGACGGCGTCATCAACGTCGAGGCGGTGGTGGTCGAATCGCGGGCTGATCGCGCCGATTGATATTCCTGCGATTCGCCCTTACCCTGCCTTCTTATGCCACGGAAGGTCCGACTCACCCGCATGATCGGTCGCATGGGCGATGTCGTCCACGATCTGAACAGCCTCCATTTCTCCGGGTTTCGTTCGCCCGAAGGCTGGCAGCCCGACATCACCGCCTATCGCTACGACGACCGCATCGAGATCTGGGTCGATCTGGCCGGGGTGGAGAAGGCCGACATCAACGTCGACGTCCTCCACGACCGCGTCCGTATCTCGGGAGAACGCCGCCCGCCCGTGCAGGCCCGCGACATGTCGAGCCAGTGCCGCCAGGTCCTCACCATGGAGATCGAATGCGGCCGTTTCGGTCGCGAGATCGTCCTCCCCGCCATAGTCGATCGCCGCCGAGTCACCGCCAAGCAGGAGAACGGCCTCCTCTGGATCATTTTGCCGCTCGAATCCCGCTGACGGGATCTCCCCGCGTTCCCCTGATGTCGGGACCGGCTCTCTCCGCACCTTTTTCCCCACGTTTCCGATTTCAGGAATGGAAGACTTTGAACGACTCCTCAACGAATCCTCCGGCGAGATCATCGAGATCTCGACGAGCCGGCCCGATTCCAAAATGCCGGAATGGCGCTCCGACCTGCCCGAGATCATCCCGGTGATGCCCTTGCGCGGGGTCGTCCTTTTTCCCGGCACTGTCGCGCCCCTCACCGTGGAGCGGACCGCGAGCCGGCGTCTCCTCGATGAACTGCTGCCGAAGGGGCGGCTCCTCGGGCTCGCCACGCAAAAGGACGCCGACCTCGACGTGCCCGGTGCCGGCGACCTCTACGAGATCGGCGTGCTCGGCAACATCCTCCGCATGGTGCGTCAGAGCGATGAGAAAACGCTCGTCCTCATCCAGATCGTCGAACGCATCCGCCTCACCAAGTTCGTCGAATCGAACCCCTACCTGAAGGCCCGCTTCCAGATCCTCGAGAACAAGTTTCCCCGAAAGGGCGCTCGTTGGGAGGCGACCCTGCGCAATCTTCGCGAGTCGGCGCAGAATTTCATCAATCTCAATCCGAACATTCCCGACGAGGCTCATCAGGCGCTCGCGGCGATCGATTCACCTTCGATCCTCACCGACTTCCTCGCGACGAATCTCAGCCTCGACCTCGTCCAGAAACAGCGGCTTCTCGAGGAAGTCGATGTGAAGAAGCGCGCCGAGAAAGTGCAGGCGACCCTGAACAGTCAGCTCCACATCGCCGAGCTCCAGCAAAAGCTGCGTGCCGATGTCGAGGACGAATTCTCCGACGCCCAGCGACGCGCCTACCTGCGCGAGCAGATCCGCGCGATCCAGCGCGAACTCGGAGAGGGCGACGGCACCGAGGAGCAGGTCGATGATCTGCGCACGCGACTTGAGGCCGTGGGACTGCCCGAGGGCGTCAAAAAGCAGACCGACCGCGAGCTGAAGCGTCTCGAACTCATCCCGCCCGCGAGCCCCGAGCACGCCGTCATCACCGGCTATCTCGAGACCGTCGCCGAGCTGCCTTGGAACACGATGAGCGAGGATCACGACGATCTCGGCCTCGCCCGCGAGATCCTCGACCGCGATCATTTCGGACTCGAGAAGGTGAAACGCCGCCTCCTCGAATACCTCGCCGTGCGCAAGCTCAACCCCGAGGGGCGCGGTCCCATTCTCTGTTTGTTAGGGCCTCCCGGAGTCGGCAAGACGAGCCTGGGGCGTTCCATCGCCGATGCCCTCGGACGCGAGTTCGCGCGCATCAGCGTGGGCGGCATCCGCGACGAAGCCGAGATCCGCGGCCACCGCCG
>DGXY01000060.1:0-6424 GCA_002396885.1 Akkermansiaceae bacterium UBA5020 | reverse complement strand
GCGGCCACCGCCGCACCTACATCGGGGCGATGCCGGGACGGCTCCTCCAGGAGATCCGCCGCGTCGGCACGCGCAATCCGGTGATCATGCTCGACGAGGTCGACAAGATCGGGGCCGACTTCCGCGGCGATCCGGCGAGCGCCCTCCTCGAAGTGCTCGACCCGCGGCAGAACGATACCTTCGTCGATCGTTATCTCGACGTGCCCTTCGATCTCAGCCAGGTCATCTTCATCGCCACGGCCAACACGATCCATCCTGTGCCCGCGCCGCTGCGCGACCGCATGGAGGTCATCGACATCCCCGGCTACACCACCGAGGAGAAACTCCAGATCGGGAAACGTTATCTCGTGAAGCGCCAGCTCTCGGAGAACGGATTAAAGACCCGCCACGCCCGCTGGAGTTCTGCGGCCCTGCTCAAGATCATCGAGGATTACACCCGCGAAGCCGGCGTCCGCAATCTCGAGCGCGAGATCGGCAGTGTCTGCCGCTCCGTCGCCGCCCGTGTCGCCCTCGATCCCTCCGTCAGTGTCGAGATCACTCCCGACTTCGTCGAAGAAGTGCTCGGCCCGCCGCGTTTCGCACGCGAGTCGAAGATGTTCTCGAGCCGTCCCGGCGTCGTCAACGGCCTCGCCTACACGCCCGTCGGCGGCGAGGTGCTGAACATTGAGGCGATCCGGTATCCCGGCAAGGGAGGCATCAAACTCACCGGCCAGATCGGCGACGTCATGAAGGAATCGATGGAGGCGGCCTGGAGCCTCGTGCGCGAGCGCGCCGCCTCGCTCGGGATCGATCCGAAGGACTTCGAGAAATACGACGTCCATGTCCACGTTCCCGCCGGGGCCGTGCCCAAGGACGGGCCCTCCGCCGGCTGCGCCATGTACACCGCCCTCGCCTCGCTCTTCGCGGATCGCCGCGTCAACAAAGACATCGCCATGACCGGCGAGATCAACCTGCGCGGCTCGGTCCTGCCGATCGGGGGATTGAAGGAGAAAGCCCTCGGCGCTCTCCAGGCCGGCATCCGCACCCTCCTCGTTCCGACGATGAACATGAAGGATGTGCCCGAGATCCCCGAGTCGGCGCGGAAGAAGCTGAAATTTCTCCCGATGGAAACCGTCGACGATGTCTTGAAGGCGGCGCTGTTGAAGGGGTGAGGATCAAGGTGGATTCGACCGGAGTCGAATCCGCATTCCCTCACTGCGGATGCTCCGCATCATACTTCGTCAGCCAAGCCTTGCGGGCGGCGAGGTTATCCTGGAGCTGCTTCAGTTCGGCGCGGGCGCGGTTGAGTTCGTCGTATTTGCGGAAGATCGAGAAGAAATCTTCCCGCAGGTCGTTGCGCGAGCTCTTCACCAGCAAATCGAGATCGTGAGCCTGGTCCTGCATCACGGGTTCGGCGGAGGTGGCGTTGCCGCTGGAGAATTCCTCCAGCTCGGTGTTGCGCTGCTCGAGGATGCCGTTGTTGCGTGCGATCTCGGTCTGGTAGTAGGCCTTTTCCGCTTCAGGCACGCTGGGAGATTGGATCTTCCCGGTGAGGTAGGCATTGCGCTGCTGGAGGTGGTCGATGCTGTCGGCGAGCCCCTTCCTGACACCCTCGCGGGCACTTTCGGTTTGGCGCTCGTCGCGACGGTTCTGTTTCCATGCCTCGCTGATTTCCTGATTCTCGTAAGACCATCCGTTCCAACCCGGGGTGTAGGTGGACTCGTATTTCTCGAGCTCCTTTGGATCGGGAAAGGACTTGGCCAGCTCCATGATCTGCTTCACGCGTTTGTCGATGCGGGCGTCGAAAATCGCAAGATCCTTCTCGAGGGTTTCCTTCGGCAAGGACGAGTTCCCGGTGCGGAGTTTCTCGCGCAGGGTGTCGCGGTGCTGGTTGTAGTAGTCGATCGTCCGCTTGAGCCCGACGATGACATCGACCTTGATGTTGGCAATACGCACCTTGGAGGTTTCGGAGTCCTTCACCTGGCTCATCATCGTGACAATCTCGCCGACGCCGTCTTCGACACGGTCGTCGAGGGCGCGGATGTCGGTGACGATCTCGCCAAGACGCTCCTGGCGTTGCCCGATGTGTTTCTCGAGATTCACGATCGAGCTTCGTCGCGAAGCGAGTTCTTCCGGTGAAAGGGCGGCGGTCTCTTTCTGGGCGCGGATCGTGCCGGAACCAAGGACGGTCGTGATGAGGGCGATGAGGGCGGGTGTGGTTTTCATGGAAAAGAATCCGGTTTGGTAGGCCGTGGCGGGGATCATGCCTCCCTGGAACTGAGCAGCTCCGCCTTGATCGCGGCGAGATCCTTGCGGTGGGCTGCGGTGACCTTGGGATATTCGAGGTCGAGCGAAGCGAGCGCGTCGATCACGGCGGCCGCGACGACGGTGCGGGTGTACCACTTGTTGTCGGCGGGCACGACATACCACGGGCAGTCTGGGGTCGAGGTCTCCCGGATCATCTCCTCGTATGCCTTCATGTATTCCTTCCAGTAACCGCGCTCGTGGACGTCGGCGGCGGAGAATTTCCAGTTTTTTTCAGGATTGTCGATGCGCTCGAGGAAGCGTTTCTTCTGTTCCTCCTTCGAGACGTTGAGGAAGAATTTCCTGACAATGGTACCATTCCGCGTCAGGTAGCTCTCGAGGTTGCGGATATCCTCGAAGCGCTCGCTCCAGACCTGCTTGGTCACGCACTTCTCCGGCAGCTTCTGTTTCGAGAGGATCTCGGGGTGGACGCGCACCACGAGGGTCTCCTCGTAGTAGCTGCGGTTGAAGATTCCGATACGTCCGCGCTCGGGGAGGCGTTTGGTGCAGCGCCAGAGGAAGTCGTGGTCGAGCTCGTCGGAGGAGGGAGCCTTGAAGGAATAGACCTCGCAGCCCTGAGGATTGATGCCGGAGAGAACGTGTTTGATCGCCCCGTCCTTGCCCGCCGCATCCATCGCCTGGAAAATGAGGAGGACCGACCAGCGGTCCTGCGCGTAGAGCACGTTCTGTAATTCCGCGAGCAGCTCGATGCCCATCGCGAGAGCTTCCTTCGCCTTCGGTTTGGCTTCATCCGTCAGTCCGCCCGTGTCCCTCGGATCGAAGTCCTTGAGGCGGAAGGAGCTCCCCTTGGTGACGGCGTAGGGTTTGGCAAATTCCCGGGCGCGGCTGATGAGCTTCTGGTGATTCATGGGTTCCATCTTTTACTCCAGAGCGACGAACCCGGCCAGAAAAAACGAGGCCGCGGCGGGCCGGATGGGCCTGACTTCGCCGGGCCCGGGCCGGGATGCCTTCGGGATTGGGGGGCGGGGTCATTTCTCCTTGGCAAAGGTGGCGGAATCTGCTCCCTTCCCTCAAACGAAACATGAAACGTCACGTCATCCGCCTTGTGGCCCCGGGCCTTGCCGTGTCCGCGTTGTTCCTCTCCGCGTGCCGCACCTTTGTGGGGCCTGATTATGTCGGCCCCAACGCCAACGTCCCCGACGCTTGGTCGCGTGCGGCCCTCCACGATCTCGAGGGCGGTTCGTCGCTCACGGGTTGGTGGAAAGGCTTCAACGATCCGGCCCTCAACGCGCTGATCGAGCGTGCCCGCGAGTCGAATCCGAACCTCAAGGCCGCCCTCGCCGGCGTCTCCGAAGCCCGCGCGCAGCGCGGCATCGCCCGCAGCCAGGGCCTTCCCCAGGCCGATGCCGATGCCGTCTCCACGCGCCGCCGTTCCAGCGAGACTCTCGGCGGTCCCGTCGCTGACAATCCCTCGAGCCTCTACTCGACCGGCTTCGACGCGGGATGGGAGATCGACCTCTTCGGCGGGATCCGCCGCTCCGTCGAATCGGCCGAGGCCAACGTCGAGGCCCGCGAGGAAGACTACCGCGACGCCCTCGTCACCCTCTTCGCCGAGGTCGCGCTGAACTACGTCGATTACCGCACCCTCGAGGAGCGCATCGCCGTCGCCAACCGCAACATCGCCTCCCAGAGCGACTCCGTGAAGCTCACTCAAGGCCGTCTTGATGCCGGACTCGTCCCCAAGATCGATGTCACCCAGGCCCAGACGAATCTTTCCCTCTCCGAGGCCTCCGTGCCGCTCCTCCGGGCGCAGCTTGATGCGTCGAAAAATCGGCTCGCCACCCTTACCGGCGGTTTCCCTGCCTCCGTCGAGGGCATCCTCGCCCGTGGCCGCGGCATCCCCCTGCCTTCGGCCGGATACTCCGCCGGATTGCCCTCCGATCTCCTCCGCGCCCGTCCCGACATCCGCCGCGCCGAGCGCGAACTCGCCGCCCAAACCGCCCGCATCGGCGTGGCCGAGGCCGATCTGTATCCGCGCCTCACCCTCTTCGGTGACTTTCACCTCCAGTCTACCAGCAGTGGCGACCTCTTTGACAGCGCGAGCCGCTCCTACAGTTTCGGCCCCTCCTTCCGCTGGGCCATCTTCAGCGCCGGACGCATCCGCAATGAGATCGCCGCCGAAGAGAGCCGCGCTCTCGCCGCCCTCGCCGCCTACGAGTCCGCCGTCCTCGGTGCCGTCGAGGACGTCGAGACGAGCATGTCCGCCATCCTCAATGAGCGCGAGCGCCTCTCTGATCTCAATCAGGCCGTCGCCTCCTCGCGCGAGACCGTCAGCCTGATCAAGGACAACTACGAGAACGGCCTCGTCAGCTTCCAGAACGTGCTCGACGCCGAGCGCACCAAGTTCGATGCCGAGGATACCGAGACCTACAGCCGCGGCCAGGTCTCACGCTTCTACATCAGTCTCTACAAGGCCCTCGGCGGCGGGACGGAGTGCGAATACCTCCCTCCGACCGGCGGCGAGGTGCGGCCCTATTTTCCCCGCAAACCCCTGCGTGAAAAGAAAGTCAGCGCGCCGGCGCAGCCCGAAGCGGCGGTGGTGAAAAAAGAGGGCTGAGGTCTCCATGCGTGCGTTCGCTCATTGCCTGCTCCTCGTCGCCCTCGCGCCGATTTTTGTCTCGTGTTTCAGTGAGGAGGAGATCAAACAACGCGCCCGCAAGAGTCAGGCCTCCTACTACGAGAAACAGGACAAGCGCCGGATGAAAGCCTATGAGCGGGACGATCGCTACGAGGCTTGGGTCGACAGCGTGTTTGATTGAGGCAGACAGTTTCCGGCCGCGATGAACCGTTCCCTCCTGGGTTCTTGGGCTGGAGTGTTAAAGGTGGTTTCGACTTTAGTCGAATGCGGTATTCCTGGAACCTGCGACGAAAGTCGCCGCTACCTTGGCAGTCAAATTCCCTGCCGAATTTGCTTTCCATCCCGCCGGTTTCGCGTTCCATAACGGCAGCCATGTCCCGTTCTCTCCTTCCTCTCCTGCTCGCCGGAATCGTTACCGCCCTCGCCACCGGCTGCGGCGAGAAAAACACCTTCGTCCCGCCGCCACCGCTCCAGGTCGAGGTCATCACGCCGCAGATCGGACCCGTCACGGTCTATCTCGAGATGCCCGGACGCACCGTCTCCTTCGCCCGGGCCGAGGTGCGGGCGCGGGTAAAGGGTTTCCTCAAGGAGGTGAAATTCCGTCCCGGCAGCGCGGTGAAGGCGGGCGAGGCGCTCTTCTCGATTGAGCCCGAGCAATTTCTCGCCGGCCTCGAAACCGCCAAGGGGCAGGAGTCCAAGGCTCGCGCTGATCTCGAGATCGCCACGACGAACTACGAGAAACGCAAGCAGGCGTCCGCCTCGGGCGCGGTTTCGCAGATCGATGTCGCCGCTGCGGATGCCGAGAGAAAGGCCGCCGCCGCCGCCGTGAAGATCGCCGAGGCCGCCGTGCGCGATGCCGAGCGCGATCTCAGCTACACCGCGATCACTTCGCCGATGGACGGCCGAGTTTCCAAGTCCGAGGTCGATGTCGGCAACCTCGTCGGGGCCGATGGCGCCACCCTCCTCACCACCGTGGTGAAGGATCATCCCCTCTACGTCGAGTTCGAGGTGAACGAGCGCGATATCCTGAAGGAGCTGCCGAAACGCAAACTGATGGACGAAGGCGCCGGACCTTCGAAGGACAAGATCCTCGTCCGCCTCACCCTTTCCGACGGCAGCGTCTACCCGGTCGAGGGATATCTTGATTTCCTCGACAACGCCGTCGATCCCAATACCGGAACGCTCCGGGCCAGGGCCGTTTTTGAAAACCCCGAGGGCTCCCTCGCTTCTGGGTTGTTTGTCAGGGTTGGCATCCCCGTTCCGCGCTACGCCGCGGCCGATGCCCAGGCCATCCGCGTCCCCGCCCAGGTCGTCCAGCGCGATCTCGGGGGCAGCTACGTCCTCGTCGCCGGCGAAGGCGGCCGCGTCGAGCGCCGTGCCGTCGAGATGACCGGCTACCGCGACGGATCGGACCAGGTCCTTGGCTCGGGTCTGACGGCCACGGACCGGCTCATCGTCAGCCACCTCCAGAAAATCCGCGCCGGAGCCGTCGTCATCCCCGTCCCGAAGGGCTCCTTGCCCGCCGCGCCCGCCGCGCCCGCC
>DGXY01000023.1:4491-4775 GCA_002396885.1 Akkermansiaceae bacterium UBA5020 | reverse complement strand
TAACCCATGCCGAAGCTGACGCTGGAATGCCCAAGATCGCTCGCGTATTTTCTAAAATCGACACCCAGAAAACCGGTTCGATTACCCTCGACCAGATTTTCGCCTTTATTGCCGCGCAATAGTCGATCAGACGGCGCGAATGGGCCTAAAGATTTGAATCTAAGGAATTCCCTTTCTGATTCTTCCATTCGCGTTTTCTTTTCTACGGCAGTCTTCACCCGGTATCGCCGGTTATCTTTCGAGCGAAGATCTGTTCTTAGAACCCCCACCGACCCCGGGCCTTC
>DGXY01000023.1:0-4302 GCA_002396885.1 Akkermansiaceae bacterium UBA5020 | reverse complement strand
CCCCCACCGACCCCGGGCCTTCGGCTGCAGCGCGCCGACTACCTTCTGGCGGTTTACGATGGCCGGGGCCGTGATCGGTCGTTAGAGAGGAAATGGTGGCGTCATTGGCGGGTTCCGGTTCCCCCTAGCAGGTTTTGCCCCCCTCAGGTTCGACGTTTTTCAAAACGGCAGGCGCAAGGGTTCCCATAAGGGACACCAGCACGAGGTCCCCTCGGCTCCCATCCCGCCGAAGGCCCGGGAACGGAGGGGTGGGGGGAGGTTTTAGAGAAGGCGGATGAGGCCCATTTCCTCGTGACCGAACTTACCCCGCCGAAGCTTGCACCGTTGATTCGCGAGCTGCAACCGTAACCGGCGTGGCGGGAGAAGCGGACCAGTGCAGAGCAATTCGCAGCCGCTTCATCAGCCGTCTGCAGCGGAGGCGATCTATTCGCGGTCACGGTATTCAAGGTGCTAACGCAACCATTTAGGGCTCCAGCACGAGATCCGAAACTTGCGTTCATGCTCCGGTTTCAGGGCTTGATCCGCCGCCACAGAGCATTTCGCGTCGCCGAGTAGAAATTTTACGAAATATCATTCGATGGCCACCGTCCCCAAAAAAGTTGCCGACCGCCTTGCGGCAGGTCTTAAGAAATTCCAGCCGATTCTCGCATCAGCGAAGGCGCGGGATGTCGGGGAATCCGATACCGTGACGATCATTAAGGACATGCTTTCAGAGATCTTCGGCTACGACAAATACTCTGAAGTCACTTCTGAATTTGCGATCCGTGGAACCTACTGTGATCTCGCGATTAAGCTCGATGGGGTGCTCCAAACGCTGATTGAGGTTAAAGCCATCGGCCTGGATTTGAAAGATTCCCACGTCAAGCAAGCCGTCGATTATGCTGCGAATCAAGGCGTCGACTGGGTGCTGCTGACGAACGGAATGACTTGGCGGGTCTACCATATCGTTTTTGCGAAGCCGATCGATCACGAGCTTGTCATCGACATGGACTTTGGCGCGCTCAACGCCCGTTCGGCCGAAGACTTGGAGCTTCCTTACCTCTGGTGCAAGGAAGGGTGGCAACGTTCTGTCCTAGGTGATTTCCACACCCAAAAGCAGGCGCTGAGTCGATTTTTCCTTGGGTCGATGCTCTTGACGCAACCAGTTCTTGACGTCATCCGCCGTGAGCTTAGGCGGGTCTCACCAGATGTGAAGATTGAGACAGATCAGATTCGCGCGGTCCTCGCAGCGGAAGTGATTAAGCGCGATGTGATGGAGGGCGAAAAGGCAGACGAAGCGAGAAAAAAAATCACGAAAGCCGCTTCAAACGCTTTGCGCACGACAAGCCCGAAGCCCTCAAATAGTCCAGACATAACCGTGCCGCCAACTCCGGCGGAGTAGTCACTTTGCCCAAAATCGTCATCTGCACGAAACTTCTGTCGGTGGAAGGTTCCGCGTGTTTGTCACTTCAGTCCGATCCTCCAGCCTCTGGCTACTCTTTCTCCTCGGGGTCATGGCCTTCACTCACCCCTCCATGGGGCAGACGATAACGGGCCAGGCTTGGAGCTCCTCTGAACTCAAATCTACGGGGCAGAGGCCCTAGGTCCCGTTCCTAAAATACCGCTAACTGCGCGTAGACTTGCTGATGCCCGTAGCGCAGACCGATGCTCTTCGCGAAGCTGCGGGCAACGTCTACAAGTCGGAGGTCGGGTCCGTTTGCTCCGTCGGTACGAGGGGCACCGTCAAGCGGCGAATCCGCTCTCGCCTGATTGCCTCCGCTCGAATCCCGTCTTCTTCCGTCTCCGGTCGGTTGTGATACTCGTCCAGCAATGACCGAGAAACTGGTATCAGCGGAACCGTCGCCCGATCGACGTCTGGTGCCATCGGCAGGTTCATCCTCGAGAGAGTGAGGAGCGGGTGCTCTTCGTTCTCCGAGGGAGAGGAGGAACGTGTCGAACTTGGCCCGCTCTTCGGCGGCGAGTTCTTGGAGCCAGGGTCGGGTGCGTTCGTTTCTTTGTTCATCATTTTCGTCGGTGATTTTTTCCCGAGAACCTTCTCGATCTGCGCGGTCAATTATCTCGACTTCTTGGTCCCCGGGTTAGAAACGACCAAATCAGGCCCGGTGGAAATGATCGGTCAGACGATGCGGATGCGGACGCCTTCCTTGAGTTCATTGAGCCGGTGCTGGAGGCTGGCGAGTGCTTGCAGGCTGTCGGCGCTGCAGTAGGTGAGGTTGGAGCCGGGGCGGTCTCCCTCGATGAAGCTCAAGTCCCCCAGACCCTGACCGGTTCCCACATCGTCGTCCAGATTGTGTAGCGGCAGGTCCGTCAGGTAGTGATAGGCCTGAGCCATCGGGCTTTGACGCGACTCAAAATCCCAGTCCATCCAGTGGTCGCGCTCCCCGCCGTCGATCGGATCGTCCAGTTCCCCATTCAATTCCTCGATGGCACCCTCTTCCTCCTCAATAAAATCCTCTTCGTAACCGCGCCATTCGATCGCATACCGGCGCAGGTCAGCATCGTCGTAGGGGTCAAATCCCTTGGACTCGATGAATTCGCGCAAGGTCGGGTAGTCGGGCTCCGCATCGGGATTGCCCAGATAGAGATGAAAGCCGTATCCGGTATCTTGGGCAAAGATTTCCGTGAGCGCGTCCTCTGGCGCGAGGATGAGCGGTCCGGCCGGTTGCAGGGCGGCGGCATGGATGCGGCGGGCGATGCCGGCTGGAATCAAACAGGCTCCGGAGACCAGTCCGGACAGGGAGAGGAAGTGTCGGCGTTTCATGGTGGAGTTCGAAATGTCACAAAATGGATCACGAGGTAGGACAGCCGTGGGGTGACCGCTCGTGTTTTTGGGACGTGAGCGTTCGCATCACACGGAGGAATCAGGCGCGCTCCACAGGACATCGTGCCTCCGCCTGGCATTCCAACTCAAAATCGTGTCATAAGCCCATCCCTTTGCCGGTTGGGAGAGGCCCATCACGGAGGAGGAAGACGCCGGATGCGTTGCACGAATCGTGGGGGGCCGGCGGAATGACCCTGCTCGCCGCAGCGAAGGCAAGCCTGTGCCTTCATTCCAACCACAGAAGCGACGCTCCCAGATTGTCGCGGTCAGGCACGACCTTGCCACCGTGGCGGGCTGCCGCCCGCTTCATCGCCGCCACGATTTGAGGCTTGAGGAGGGCGATTCCCTTGGTGGACCCGCGGCCGTGGATCACCTTCAGGCCGCGATAGTTGCCCTGCAGAGCCTCGTCGATGGCCCGTTCGAGCTTGCGCAGGGCGGTGTCGCGATCCTCCCCGGCGTGGACAACGTCGACCTGATGCACTCGGCCATTGCTCCGGGAGCGGAGCGCCATCCCGCACTTCGGGCAGTCGAGCCGCCCGAGGGACTCGACCTGGAGGCCGCAGTGAGGGCATTCGGGGATTGGGTTCATGGCTTCCGGCGATGGACGATTCCGCTTCGTTCTCCCGCCACGAGGCGCCCAAGTCAAGATTCGAGCGGGCAACCCCACCTGAGCACAGCTTTCTGAAACCGGGTCGCGATGCGACGGGGTATCGCTAGCATGACGTTCGTGATGGGCCAGTCAATTTTACCGGATTTTAAGAGGGGTGCCCCTGCCGCTGACCCACCCGGTGCCGTCGACTTCAAGATTCTCCGGTGAGGATGGCACCGGCGGGGTTTTTCCTTTTCGGTTTCGTCTTCATGGAAAATGGATAGATCGAACCCGTCCAATGGGAGGGGCATCGTTCAGTCCGCCTTCCGGCTAACCGTGATCCGAAAGTGTCGGCCACGATCGGAGCTCCCGAGCACGATCTCATTGTCCCCCAGTCGCAGAGGTGCCTGCATCTGACCGGCCGCGGTGCCGATGCGACAACCGTTCACCCTGGTGCCCAGCGTGCTGCCGTGATCGATCACCTCCAATTGGTCACCGAAAATCCCAACGGAGCAATGTTTGCGGGACACGTTGTAGGGCGACGGATCTTCCACAAGGTAGGTAGCACTGGTGCCGAGATGCCGGTTTTCCCGGGAATGGCGCCCGATCAAGAAAGGGAACTGTGAGATCGCCGAGGGCTGGTCATCGCAATCGAGTTCCTCGCCCGAGGGTGAGATTCGAACGATCTCCAGGCGAAAAGCGGCTTCTTTCTTGGTAAGCCTCTCTGGAAAGTGATTATTTGTCGACTCCGATCGGGGCCCGAACTCCTGAGTTTTGGCGAATCCTGGTGAGCTTTTTAATACCATACCGCCATGATGGTAATACTCCCTGTAATTATTACAAGCGTGAAATTTTACCCCATACACTTTGCAAGAGTTTCCATGAAAAAAGG
>DGXY01000049.1 GCA_002396885.1 Akkermansiaceae bacterium UBA5020 | reverse complement strand
GTCCTTTTTCAATGAGGCATCACGCGGGAGGCGGAATCTCCGCTTGGGCAGTCGAACTCCGACGTGGTATCTTGGTCCGATGCAATTCCCACGTTTCCTCACTCTGGCGGCCGCCGTCATTCTGTTGTTTTCCGATTCCGCCAAGGCCCAAACCGAAAACATGCCGGCGGCGCAGCCCGACAACAGCATCCGCGTCTCTCTCGAGTCGGCTTACGAGGCCTGGCGCCGCGCCATGGACAGCGGCGACCTCGGCCTCTGGGAGCAGACCACCGCCTTTTCCCGGCAGATCGAAACCCGGAACCGCATCGTCTCACAGAAGCTGACCTTCCCTCAGGCGCTTTTCGAGGATCCCGTCGCCGCCCCCCTCCTGAGCGGACTGGTTCCCCTCGGCGTTCTCTCGACCGGCGACACGGCCACCTCGACCTACTTCGGCAAGGCGAATTTCGGCGACGAACCCGGCACGGCCGTCTCGGACAACCTCCTCGTCCTCCACTTCCTGCGCGAGGACGGGAAATGGAAGTTCGACAACCTCCGCATCGTCAAGATCGGCAACGACGGGGAGATCCTCCTGCAGATCCGCAACAGCGACTTCTCCTTTCTCCGCGGAGAGGAATTCCAGCCGGCCCCCTTCCTACCTCCCGTGCCCCAACCCGTCGCCGCTCCAGCCTTGGTTGCCGAAGCCTGGATCGACGCGACCGGCTACGAGGTGAAGATCACCGTGAACGGGCACCCCACCGGCACGTTCACGAACGTGAAGACGAGCGAACTGGTCATGGGCGGAGCGAAGCGTGGCAGCAACCAGATCCGCATCGAAAGCAAAGCCCTCGCGGAGGCGAGCGGCGGAGGAACTCCGAAAGTCGAGGTCGCCATCTACGCCGCCGTGGATCCCACCGGTCAGGCGCTGCGCGTCTTTCACTTCAAACCCGGAGCCATCGTGGCGCCTGTGGCGACAGAGACGTTTGTGGTGGAGTGACTCAATCCCGTATCAACACGACGCGGAAGCCGACGTCATACCGATCCTTCGACGAGGGGCTCGCGCCCATGCGGTTGCCGACGGCAAGATCGAACTGGCCGGAGCGATTCCAAGCACCGCCTCGGAGGACCTTGCGATCGGTCCCGACCCACTCGGGATTCGGGGTGGCCCCCTCTTTCTGGATGCGATTGACGATCGTCTGGGAATACCAGTCGTTGACCCACTCCCAGACGTTGCCACGCACATCGTAGAGTCCGTAATCGTTCGGCGCGAGCGAACCCACCGGCGCGGTCGATTTCTGTCGTTCAAAGAGGCTCGAGATCGCACCGTCGAGCTTCTGACCGCCGACTAGCTTACCCCATTCCTCATCAGTGGGAAGCCGGTAGCGGTAGCCGGCTGGCAGGGTGCCGAGGGCCTTTTCATGGGCGTTGAGCGATTCGCAGAATTTCATCGCCTCGAACCAATTGACGCTGTCGACGGGGTGATCGGGCGCTTTGAAATAGCTCGGATTGGTGCCGCCGAGGCGCTCGTATTCCTCCTGCGTCACCTCGTAGGCTCCGGCCCAGCCGCCGAGATCGCCGATCCAGACCATGTCGCGCCCAAGTCCGTTTTTGAAGTTCCGGGTCGTCACGGGAGCTGGCTCGTAGGTAAGGGTGGCATCAAACTGCAGAGCCCCGCCGGGCTCGACCTTGCCGGAGACGGTCGCAGCGCGATGCTGCTCTTTGCTCAACTCAAACGTGTAGTCACCCGGCGGCACGACGGCGAGAGTCAGCGGAGTGCGGCCCAAGGGCATGCCCGCCGAAACGACCGCCGCACCGGGAGGCTTGCTATCGAGCGTGACCGATCCAAAGGGGAAGCGGAAATCCACCGTCTTCGCCTCGGAAAACCCGTCAGAATCAAAGCCGAGGTAGATCGTTTCATCGACCTGACCGAGCTTGGAATGAACGGCACGGAAGCGGTAATCGCCTTCTGGCAGCTCCATCCGGAAGGGAGTGACCTCGCGACCGAGACGCCGATCCTCGAGATAAACCTCGGCCCCCGGCGGATCGCTCACGAAAGAAACGAGGGACCGCTCCCAGGCAAACTCAAGGTCCTGCGTCGATCCGGCGGTAACCTCGACGGTGCGGCGGATCGGGGCCCAGTCCCCGTAGCGCAGCTCAAGTCGGTGACGGCCCGCGGCGAGATCGGCGAGGCTCACCGGAGTGACGCCGACTTTGCGGGGTTTGGCTGCAGCTTCGTCGACCGGAGCGATCCAGACCTCGGCACCAGCCGGATCACTCGTGAGATTGATCCCGCCTTTGGCAAAGACGGCCGACACCGAGGTATTGCGGTTGTGTTCGACCCGGACCATCTGCGATTGCTCGGGAAAGCCCGCCACGGACATGAAAACCTGGTATTCTCCGGGATCAAGGCGCTCGATCTTCGCCGGCGTCGTGCCGACCTCGACCAGTTCCTCCGGTTCACGTTCACTGGTGCGCACGACCTTGAATTCGGCTCCCCGGGGCTCGCTGACCACCTCGATCTGGCCGGAGCTACGCGCCAAGGTGATGCCGGAAAGCACGATGGGCTCCTCGCTCTCTACGACCACCTGCTTCGTCATGGGATCGTGCCCCTCCAAGGAAACGGTCAGTTCGTGTTCTCCGAAGGGCACTCCGGTGAAAATCGCGGGAGCGGGCTGCTCCTTCATCGAACCGAGCCGCACAACGGACCCGGGCGGATTGGCATCGACCCGCACCGTGCCCCGCGCCTCCTCGAGCCGTCGATCAATGAGCGGCAGTGAGGCAAGGGCATCAGGATTGCCGGGATCAAGATCCAGCACTTGCTCAAAGACCCGGCGCGCCGCAAACCAATCCCCGGACGCGACCGCCTCCCGAGCTTCGGCGATCTTTTGGGCAACCGCCTCGCTTGCCGCCGCGATTCCCACAGGTTGGCGTTCACTGGTAACCACTCCTCCGGACTGAATTCCCCCGGACCGTGCGGTGCCGGCACGCCACCCTCCCCAGGCTCCCGCGGCGAGGGCGAGGATCACGACGCCCCCCCAAACCCAGCGCGGCGCGCGGGTCCCGCGCGGACGGTGCGATTGCGGAGGCGGGAGGGTAATCCTGGTGGTCTCCGGGTTCATGTGGGGCGGTCAATCGGGTGAGATCGGCGCGTCGATTCTTTCAATAATCCGGAACGGGACAAGTGGGTGTGAAAATCTAACCCCTCTTCGCGGCAAAGTGTTCCAGTTTCTTTTCGCGAGCCTTCGCCGCGTGACACATTTTTGGGCCCGGACGCAAAAAAGGGCGGGGAAACCTCCCCACCCTTTCCTGAAAGGCTTTCCCGGAATCTTCCAATCCCGGGCGCTGAGAACGGAGTCCGTTCTTATTTGTTCTCGCTCGGACGCCACTCTTCGGTGGCGAGATTGAAGGCCTGCTCCAACCCGACGAGGTCGGAACTGGGACGAAGGGCGTCGAATGCCGCCGTTTCCTTCTTGAGTTGCTCCTCGGAGTATTCGGCGGCCTTGATCGAGAGACCGATGCGGCGCTCGACTTTGTCGACTTTGATGACGCGGGCCTCGACTTCGTCGCCGACCTTGATGACATCCTTGACCTTGGCCACGTGGTCTTCGCTGAGCTGCGAGATGTGGACGAGACCATCGATGTCGTCTTCGAGCTGGATGAAGGCCCCGAAGCTGGCGATCTTCGCGACCGTGCCCTTGACGAGGTCGCCGACCTTGAAGCGACCGTCGATGATGCTCCACGGATCGCTCTCGAGCTGCTTGACGCCCAGGCTGATGCGCTGGTTCGTCTTGTCGATTTCAAGGACGCAGGCCTCGACCACTTCGCCCTTCTTCACCACCTCGCTCGGGTGGTTGATCTTGCGGGTCCAGCTGAGGTCGGAGACGTGGATCATGCCGTCAATGCCATCCTCGAGCTCCACGAAGGCGCCGTAGGGGGTAAGATTGCGGATTTCGCCCTTGATGGTGGAGCCGATCGGGTAGCGGGCCTCGACTTCGTCCCAAGGATTGGTTTCGAGCTGGCGCACGCCGAGGGAGATCTTCTGCTCTTCCTTGCTGATCGCGAGGACGACGGCCTTGACCTCCTGATCGATGGAAAGCACGTCGCTGGGGCGCGTAATGCGCTTGGTCCAGGAAAGTTCCGAGACGTGAATGAGACCTTCGACACCCTTCTCGAGCTCGACGAAGGCACCGTAAGGCACGAGTTTCGTGACCTTTCCGCCGACTTCCATGCCGATGGGGAACTTGGCTTCGATCGCTTCCCAAGGGTTGTCCTGGAGCTGCTTGGAACCAAGGGAAACGCGCTCCTTCTCCTTGTCGACGTCGAGGATGACGACATCGACCTTCTGGCCGATGGAAAGCATCTCGCTGGGGTGGTTGATGCGGCCCCAGCTCATGTCGGTGATGTGAAGGAGACCGTCCATGCCCTGGAGATCGATGAACGCACCGAAGTCGGTGATGTTCTTGACGATCCCTTCGACGCGGTCGCCGATCTTGACGGAATCGAGGAACTCGGCACGCTGCTCGGCACGCTCGGCTTCGATGACCTCGCGGCGGCTGAGGACGATGTTCTTCCGGATGTCGTTGACCTTGACGATCTTGAATTCGTAAACGTTGCCCACGTATTCATTGAGATCCTTCGGCGGGATGATGTCGATCTGGGAGCCGGGGAGGAAAGCCTCCACGCCGACGTTGACCATGAGGCCGCCCTTGACGA
This sequence comes from Akkermansiaceae bacterium UBA5020, assembly GCA_002396885.1. Lineage (GTDB taxonomy): Bacteria > Verrucomicrobiota > Verrucomicrobiia > Verrucomicrobiales > DEV007 > Arctic95D-9. The sequence continues at coordinate 1,687 of DGXY01000049.1, read as the reverse complement.
CCGACTTGACCTTGCCTTTGACGAGACCGCCGTCTTCGAAGACTTTGACGATCTTGTCCCAGTTTTGCTTGTGGGCGGCCTTCTCCTTGGAAAGCACCACCATGCCTTCGTCGTTCTCGAGTTTCTCGAGGAGCACCTCGATCTCGTCGCCGACGGCAAATTCTTCGTCCTCAAATTCGGAGATCGGGATGATCCCCTCGGACTTGGCACCGATATCCACCACCACGACCTGCGGGCGGATTTCGATGAGGGTTCCCCGCACGATGGAGTTCTCGCGGTGGGTGTGGAATTTTTGATCGATCAAGGCCATGAGGTCTTGACCTTCTTTGGTGAGGGTAGGTAGCATGATTTTCGGGTTTGGGTTGGTTGTTCGGTTGGGTTAGGCCTGCCGACATCGCTCCGTTTCAAAAACCCGCCCGCCCTTGGAGCACCTGCGGCGGTCGGGGGGAGGAATTTTAAGGGAAAGCTCCAGATTCACAAGCATTTTTCCGGCGTCGCGGCCCCGACCCGGCCGGATCCGCTTGAAACCCCGCTCTTCCAGCCTCAACTAGGGCCCATGTCCCTCGACTCCACTCCCGCCCCAAGCCTGAAAGACTGGTTCGACAAGGCCCGTTACCAAGCCCTCGCGGATCAGCTTGCGACGCTGCACCCTCGCTTTGACCGGAAAAAATTCCTCCGCCTCACCCTCGACGGACTCGAGGATCGCAGCCTCATGCAGAGGCTCCGGCGCACCTCCGAAGCGACCCGCGAGGCCCTGCCGCTCGGCTACGAAGAGTCGCTCGAGGTCCTCCGCGAACTCGCCCCGAAGATCGACCACAGCTTCGTCACGCTCTTCCTGCCCGATTTCGTGAGCCTCCATGGCCACGACGATTTTGAGGCATCGATGGAAGCGCTGAAATACTTCACGCCCTTCGGCTCGTCGGAATTTGCCATCCGCGAATTTCTGAAACGAGATCTCGGACGCACCCTGCGCGTCATGCGCGGCTGGTCGGAGGACTCGAACGAGCATGTCCGCCGCCTCGCCAGCGAGGGCTGCCGCCCGCGTTTGCCTTGGTCCTTCCGCCTTGTCGAACTCGTCGCCGATCCTTCGCCCGCCATGCCCATCCTCGAAAATCTCAGGGCCGATCCGAGCCTCTACGTGCGCAAGTCCGTCGCGAACCACCTCAACGACATCGCCAAGGATCATCCTGACAAAACCCTAGACATGCTCCAATCGTGGGACCGCCGCCACCCGCACACCGCCTGGATCGCGAAAAGGGCCTTGCGCACCCTCGTGAAAGAGGGTCACGCCGGAGCCCTGGCCCTGTTGGGTGCCGGGGAAGCGGCGAAGGTGCGGGTGGACTCGTTCGATGTGGCGCCGAAACGCGTCGCGCTCGGAGGAGAAGTTCGCTTTTCCCTCGGGCTGACCTCGACCGCGGGGAAATCGCAGCGCCTCCTCGTCGATTATATCGTGCACTACGTGAAGCAATCAGGCCGCTGCTCGGAGAAGGTTTTCAAATGGAAGGAAATCGACCTCGGCCCGGGCGAAACGGTTTCACTCGAAAAACGCCAGACGATCCGCGATTTCACGACCCGGAAACATTACCCGGGCAATCACCGTGTCGAAGTGCAGGTGAATGGTGCGAGGTTGGCGGAGGGGGCGTTCGTGGTGATGATAGCATAACCAAGGAGGGGCGACATTCCTGTC
>DGXY01000051.1 GCA_002396885.1 Akkermansiaceae bacterium UBA5020 | reverse complement strand
GAGTTTTTCATAAGCAACTCCGAAACTTTAAACAAATTTAACTAAATGACAATCAAATTTTAAAAATTTATTAAAATTTACTCTTAGATTTGCGAAAACCCTCCACCGTGGCCACTTCTCCACGGCCAAGCCATCCAGACTGCGGGAGGGGTCAAGCGCCGCCGGCCTCGCGTTCGATCATGCGGGTGATCTCGAGGGCGACGTCGAGGGCGGCGGCCCCTTGGAGCCCACTCACCTTGGGTTGCTCGCCTTTGGCGGCGCAGTCGATGAAAGCGGCGAGTTCGCACTTCAGCGGCTCGTCCTTTTCGACCTGCACCTCCTCCCGGGCGATCGCCATGCCATCCTTCCGATAGATCCAACCGCTTTGATCTTGGTAGTCGAGGGAAAGATAGGCATCGCCCTGAAATACTCGGATCTTGCGCATCTTTTCGGGGCTGATACGGCTCGCGGTGATGTTGGCAACACAGCCGTTCTCGAAGCGGATACGGGCGTTGGCGATGTCCTCGCGGCGGGTCAACACGGGGATGCCGACCGCATCAATCGTGGCGATGGGCGAACTGACGAGGTGCAGCACGATCTCGAGGTCGTGGATCATCAGATCGAGGACCACGCCGATATCGAGGCTGCGCTGGGGAAAGGGCGAGAGACGGTGGCACTCGATGAATTTCGGCGAATCAAGGACGGCCTCGAGCCGGCTCATCACCGGATTGAAGCGCTCGATGTGCCCGACCTGGAGGACACATCCCATCTCGGCGGCGAGATCGATCATGGCCTTGGCGTCGTCGACCGAGTCGGAGATCGGCTTTTCGACGAGGACGTGCTTCCGGGCTGAAAGGAGCTTGGTCGCGACCTCCCGATGAGTCACGGTCGGGGTGGCGACGGAGGCGGCATCGACCCGCTCGACGAGTTCCTCCAGCGTGGCAACGGCCTCGGTGCCGAATTCGGCGGCGAGGGCGCGCGCGTGATCGTGATTCGCATCATAAATCGCGACGAGCTCGGCCGAGGCGAGTTCCGCGTAAACGCGGGCGTGGTTCCTCCCGATGGCTCCGACCCCGACGACTCCTGCTTTGACCTTCATGTTGCGGAAGGCTATGGCAGCATCCGGGCCGCTAGGCAACCAGCGATCCGGACTTCGCACGAATTTTGCGGGAAAAGGGACTTACAGCGGCATCTTGGCGCCAGCCATCCGGACTTTTCACTCATTGACTCCAAAAAAGAGGATCGTGGCGGAATTTCCTTCGCTGCCGGCCGGCTTTTCCGCCGCGGTGCGGATGGCGGCGGTGTGATAACTGCCTGCGAGATCGTCGGCAAGGATGACGGTGCGGGGGTAATTCAACCCCTTGCTGAAGGAATGATAGAGTTCGACGCGCCGCCAGTCACTCCCATCGACGCTCACCTCGAGGGCTCCGGAATCGGGTCCGGCGAGGACAAAGGCGGTCAGGGCTGATCCCGCGAAGGTGTGATAGAGGTAATCCCCGGCCTCGTCGCTGCGGAGGGCATGAAAGACGGTGTAGTCGCCCCGGATCGCCCCCTTGGGGATGAGTTCCTTGGCGACAGGGCCGAAATTCCAGCCACCGAGCCAACTGAGGGCCTGGGGATCGACCATGACCGCGCCGTCGTAGCAGCCCGGATCGAGCGGCTCGGGCACCGGCACCGGAATGATGGTCTCCGCCACCGGTGAAGCGGCGATCACGGAAGAGATGAGATCGGAGGCGAACTGGTAGCCAGCGGGATTCGGATGGGTCTCGCCATAGTCCTTCTCCCAGGTCTTCTTTCCGGCCTGGATCTCGCGGGCGAGCGCCAGCCCGATATCGACACTGGCGATGCCGTAGTGACGAGCCACCGCCTTGTGCGCGGCGACGCTGACAGCCTCCTCGCCGGCTTCGTGTTTCGCGAGAATTCCCGGATTCACAAACTGCACGGAAATCACTTCTCCGCCGGGATTTGCCTCAAAATACTGTCGCAGGATCCCCTCGAGCCCGCGGATCGCGGTCTTGCGATCATGTTGGGCGTCCTGGTCGTCGTTCACCGCAAACTCGACGATGAGGAGATCGACGGGGCCCTTGGAAAAGACGTCCCGCTCCGCGCGAAACGCTCCCGTGACCGAACAGGTTGAGCCAAGGCCCGCGTTCGTGAAGGTAAAAGCGACCTCGGGCCACTTCGCCCGAAGCCAGTCTGGGACCCGTTTGGTGTGGCCGGTTTTGTTCTGGGTGATCGACCCGCCGAAGAAGGCGACATGCGCCTTCTTCTCGCTCGCGATCTTGGAGAGGAAGTTCGGAACACCCCGACCGGCCTCGATCACCGGCACTTCTTCAGCACGGATTGCGAGGGTGGCCAAGAGCAAGGAAAGGCAAAGGATCGGTTTCATCGTAGGCGGCCAGTATCCAACGCCCGGTGAAGGCGGGAAACGCTTTTCTTCACTCTTTGCGCGAACGCGTAAACAATCTCCCGATGCCTGCGTCTCCTCCGACAGACCAAATGGAGAAAGAAGTCCTTCCCCTCGCCCGCGCGACCGAGGAAACGACCGTCACCGATCACCGCGACATCGTCCCGATCTTCTATGCGACCTGCGCCGGCTGCCACCGTCCCAGCGAGAGGCGCGCTTCCCGCTGCCCAACGATGCCGAGGCCGTCGTCTTCGCCCCGTAGGGAGTGGTCCTTGACCAAGGTCGCATCGACAACCGCTACTCCGAGCTTGGTGTCCGCTAGGGCAGCGTGACCGAGTTCTACCTGCGCGATGCCCTCGACGCCAGTCTCGGCGGAAAGAGACCCGCTGCCGCACAGGCCGAAGCCATCAGGTGCCTCATCGAGTGACTTAGAACCCACTTCGCACTTCCGATCCGGGATGACGCCATTCCACCTTGAAACTCTGGCACGCATACGGTCGGAGCCGTATTCTTGAACAATGAAATCGCTCTCGCTTCTCCTCCTTGCCGCCATTATCCCGGCCCAGATCTTGAAAGCGAACTCCTGGCCTGCCTGGCGCGGCGACGTCGGGGGATCAGGCGTCACCACGGCCGCCGAGCTCCCCCTCGAATGGGGCAAGGAAAAGAACGTCCTCTGGCGGGTCGCGCTGCCTGAAGCCGGAAACTCCACCCCCATCGTGCATGGAGATCGCATCTTCGTGACCCAGCCCGTCAGCCCCGAAAAATGGCGCGGCCTGATGTGTTTTGACCTGAAGGACGGGAAGCTCCTTTGGAAAAACGGCCTCGTCTACGACAAGCCCGAAACGACCCACAACACCAATCCCTACTGCTCACCCTCTCCCGCCACCGACGGGAAGATCGTCGTGGCCGCCTATGGTTCCGCCGGGGTCGCTGCCTACGATTTCGACGGAAAGCAGCTCTGGCATCGCGATCTCGGACCGGTGGCCCACGAATGGGGCACCTCCAGCTCACCGGTTCTCCACGGCGATCTCGCGATCGTTTACCACGGCCCGGGCGATGGCGCCGCCCTTTATGCCCTCAACAAAAACACGGGCGAAATCACTTGGAAATGGGAGGAGCCGAAGTGGGTGACCGGGCCGCGCACCGATGGTTTTGCCGGGAAAGACGACGGCATCATCGGTTCCTTCAGCACCCCCATCCTTGTCAAAAATGGCGACAGTGAGGAACTCGTGATGAGTTTTCCGATGGAGATGAAGGCCTTCGATCCCAAGAGCGGTGAGATTCTGTGGACCTGTGCGGGTCTCAATCCGCTCGTCTACGCCTCGCCTGTTGCGGCGGGCGAGATGGTCCTCGCCATGGGCGGCTACTACGGCAATTCCATCGCCGTGAAGACGGGTGGATCGGGCGACGTCACCACCACCCACCGGCTCTGGCACGAGGTTCGCCACGACGGCGGCATCGGCACCGGCGTGGTCCACGGCGACTACTATTACTACGGTGGCAGCGTCGTCAGCTGCATGGAGATCAAGACCGGCAAAGAAGTTTGGAAAGCCCGCCTCCCCGACGCCGGCGGTTCGTGGGGGTCTTACCTCCTCGCCGGGGATCGCATTTATGCCCTGAGCCAAAAGGGCAGCACCGCCGTTTTCCGCGCCAATCCGGAAAAACTGGAAGTGATCGCCCAAAGCGACCTCGGAGAACACACGAATTCGTCTCCCGTCCCCGCTGGAAAATCCCTCATCCTTCGCACCCACGAAGCGCTCTGGCGTGTCGGGAGCGAATGAGACTCGCCCGTCCTGTGAGTGAGCCCAAACACTGAGGCCACCCGGTGGATCGCGGACTTGGGGATGGGCTCAATCCCACTGGAAGGGAGGCAATCACTCCGCTTTCGCTTCCAGCATCGCCTTCACGCGGGCTTGTTCCTTTTCGAGGGCAGCTCCGGTGACGGGCATCGGTTCGAAAGACGGATCAGGATTGATCGATTCCGAGACCGGGATCTCGCGCCATCGCAAGCGACGGAACCAGACGTCCTGCCCATGATCCTGCAGCCAGAGTTGACCTCCGCGCCGGGTCAGGTCGCCGCCGCGGATCCCGAGGAGTTCGACATACCAGCGCCACTTCGGATCGGCGTAGTCGAACGAGAGCACCCGCTCTTCATTGAGCCAGTGCTCGATCACCGTGCCCTGACAAATGACCCTGGCGGTGTTCCACTCCCCGACCGGCTTCGTCGCCTCCTTGGCCGGAGCCATGCAGAAAAAGAGGGCAGCGGCGGATTGCCGGGCGTTCTCTCCGTAGGGACTTCCGGCATTGTCGAGCACCTGGTATTCGACTTGTCCCGGTCGGTAGTAAACTCCGGAGTTGCAGCCCTTCGACACCTTCCACTCGAACCGCAACTCAAAATCAGCCGGGACCGCCGCCGCCGTGTAGGTGAGCGGCCCACCCTTGGCTTTCCGATAAAAAGCGCCCTCTTCGATCACCCAATTCCCCGACTGCTCCCATCCGGAAAAACCCTTGGCATCGGATAGCGCGATAAACCCCTCCTCCACGGGCGGCTCCGATCCGGTGGATCCGATGCAGCCGAAGATGGCGATGAAGAGCGAACAGGCAGCCGTTTTCATCCGGAAAAAAAGAAGGGCTCCCTCGTTGGAAGGAGCCCTCGAAAATCACGTTCAATCACAAAAGCGATCAGAAGGTCGCCGTGGCACCGATGTGGAAGCGTCCCGACTCGTCGGTCACGACATTCTCGGTGAAGACAGGGTAACCGTAATCGAGGCGGAACTTGAACCAGTCGCTGTAGTTCCAGCGAAGACCGACCCCGACCGATCCGATCTGGTAGTTGCTCGGCTCAAGCGGAAGAAGATCCTCGTTGCCGAGGTTGGCCGCGTCGAAGAAACCAAGGAAGCGAAGGCTGTCGGTCTCGTTCTCCCAATCACCGATCCGGCCAAGGGAGAGTTCGGGGGCGTAAAGTTCAAAGGTTCCCCAAGCACCGTGATCGCCACGGGCGACCCGCTGGTCAAAGCCGCGGACCGTGTCATACCCACCGGCGCCGAGCTGCTCAGAGGCCTGCAGGTTGCCGTTGGCGTCTTGGCCCTGCACCTTGAAGCGCATCGACCAGTCATCATGGAGGCGGCGCTGATGCTCGAAGCTCCCCACAAAGTAGAAGTAATCGGCGGTTGAACCGGCACGGGAAGACTCGAAAGCCGCATCTGAGTTGTGGTTGTTGAAGCCGCCGGGCGACCAAACTCCACGGATGTCAAACTGAGACACGCCACGCTGGTGCTGAATCGTCTCGTTGTAACCCAAGCTGAACTGGAAGATCTCCACCCGGGAACCGAAGAGCTGGGTGTTGTTCAAGTTGCTGAAATCGACGAACTCGAGGTTGTTCCCGTTCGACTTCCAGTCGAATCCAAAATCCATCTCGCGCTGGCGGTTGGCGGTGCCGTCGAGAGGAATGCTGTAACGACCACTCAGCTGGATGTTGTCACCATCCGAGTCGAGGGAGTTGCCACCGCCCACCGGAATCGGATCGGAATCGATGTCCACATACGAGGCAAGCACCGTGAACCAGTGGCGCCATGGAAGCGATTGAGTGTAGACGAGCGAGTTCGAACGGACGTGCTCGAAATCAAGGTCACTCGTGAACTGGTAGCTGAGGCTGCGGTTCGGACCGAAGGCATCCCCCATGTTGAAGCCGACGATGAAGCGGTCTTCTCCGAGATAGTCCACTCCGGAGTCTTCGTAGCCGGTGTAGAACCAGTTCGCTCGGGTCTGGTAGCTCTTCAGAATCACGTCGGTGGTCCCGAACTCATAACCAGGCGCGTAGACCATGTCGACCTTCCGGTAAGGGCTGCGGTTCACCCAAGAAAGATCGCGGAGGACTTCCGAGGCCCGGATGACCTCGCCTTTCTTCACACGCATTTGGTTGCGGATGAACTCTTCGGTGTTGGCATCGACGCCTTCGACACGGATGCGGGCGAGCTCGGACTCGATCACGACGAGCTGGACGACGCCGGAAGTGATGTCTTGCTCGGGGATCAAAACGTCAACGACGGGACGGTCGCCCTCGCGGTAGGCGACGATGACGTCTTTCACCAACTGATCAAGAGATCCAAGCGAAACAGGTTTGCCGATGTAACTCTGGAGGACGAGGCCCACTTGGCGGGGGAAATTCTCAAAATCGTGCCAGATTCCTTCGACACCCGGCCAACCATCGGGACGAACATCGCCGGGGCGCGGGAGCAGCACGATCCCGAGGAGCTGGTTCACGAGAAACTCATCATCGCCCGAACTTCCTCCGACCCCTTTACCGGCTCCATGATCGATGTGAAAACGACCTAACTTGTCCACCTTGAGGGGGCCTTCCCCTCCGCCCGAGTCGAGGACGGATCGCGTCTCCTCTACCTTCATCTGGGTGGTCGGAGGGAGGACGTCGAGAAGGATCTCGGTGCCATACTGGTCGGTAACGGTCTGCTGGGCGAGCGAAACGCTCACCGAACTAACCGCCAAAAGGGCACTGATACCGGTCGTAAGAAGTTGGATTCTCATCAGATTCAAACAGTCGCGGCCCATTGACACCGCTCCACAAATCAATCGCTTAACACACGTTAAAAGGGTTGAAAACGCTTTTTTCAGATTTTTTTCGGGTGTCTGGCACTCGAGCGGATGCTACAGGGGGACTGCGACGCGATGAAAGGAAAATCTGAAGTTTTTTTGACCGACACCCATGCCCACCTCGCCTCGGCCCGGTTTGCCGGGGAAGTGCCGGGAGTGCTCGCCCGTTCCCGCGAAGCTGGCGTCGGGCGGATCGTCTCGATTTCCTGCGATCTCGACGACGTTGAAGCCAATCTAGGGCTCGCCGCCACCCATCCCGGGGTCTTTGCCACAGCGGGGATTCACCCCTGCTACGTCCACGAACCAGGCCCCGCGGACTGGCGGGAGCGCCTCCGGAATCTCGCGAACCGCCCCGAAATCGTCGCGATCGGCGAGATCGGGCTCGATTATTACCATCCCCCGGAAGACGGCAGCGAGACGACCGCCTGGCGTCTGCTCCAGGAGTCGATCTTTGAAGAGATGCTGCAATTGGCTGAGAATCTCAGGCTGCCAGCCGTGATCCACTCGCGCGAGAGCACCCCGGCGGTCTTGGCGGTCCTCGCCCGCTTCCCGGCAGTGAGGGCCGTCCTCCATTGTTTCACGGGCACCCCGGCCGAGGCGGAGCAGGCCCTCGAGGCCGGCCATTTCCTTTCCTTCACCGGGGTGATCACCTATCCCAAGGCCGACGACGTCAGAGCCACGGCGGCGGTCGTACCCCTCGACCGGATCATGATTGAAACCGACGCCCCCTACCTCGCCCCGGTCCCTTTCCGCGGAAAACCCTGCGAGCCGGCCATGATCCGCCACACCTGCCAGCGCCTTGCCGAGGTTCATGGGGTGACCACGGAAGAAATGACCATCACCACCTCACACAACGCCGAATCCTTCTTCGGCCTTTCAGGCCCCCTCCTTGGCGCGGGTGCGGCGTGGGAAGGGGGTTGCGAAAGCGGTGAATGCGTGATTGTTTAAGCCACGGAAGTCCAACCCCTTCCTACCGAACCGCCATGTTTTCGGAACGCAGCACCGCCATCAGGGAGAAAAAGTTTCTCCCCTCCACTCCCGAGGGACCCCGCCGCGGGCATCATTCAACCGCGACCCTCACCGACGACCACACCCTCTTTCTTCTCAACCAGCAACGCGAGTGCCGCTCGAAGGTGGGGAAACGCTCGTGGATCTCACGCCTCTTCCGCCGCTGATCCGCCCGCGAGGAGGCCTTCGAGCTCCGCTTCACCAATGACGGCGACGCCCAGGGTCAGGGCCTTGTCGAGCTTCGACCCGCCACCCTCTCCGGCGAGGAGGTAATGCGTGTTCTTGCTGACCGACCCCGAGACCTTGCCCCCGGCTGAAAGAATCCGTGCAGCGATGTCGTCCCGCGGAGCCGAGAGCGTCCCGGTGATGACGAAGGTTTTTCCGACGAGCGGCTTGTCGGCTCCTCCGAGGTCTTCAGACGGTTTCGGACCGAAATTGTCGCTCTGCGGATCGATCCCGAGTTCCGCCAGACGCCCCAACACGGCCGCCCCGGCCGCGGATTGGAAGAAATCGAGAACACTCGCCGCGACAATGGGCCCAACCTCGGAGGCAATCTCATAGGGAGCGAGAAACGGGTTCTTCTCCTTGCTCTCCCCAGTCTTGAGGGTGCGGAGTTCCGCCAGAATCGGCGAACGGGAGAGTTCTCCAAAGCTCCGGTGGAGCCGCGACAGCTCCCGGGCCGAGGATTCACCGACCTGCGAAATCCCCATCGCAAAAAGCCAGCGGGCCAAAGGCATCTCTTTCACGGCCCGCTCACGGGCCTGCAAGATCTTTGCGGCGTTCTTTTCCCCGAAAATCCGCGGGCTCTCCTCGGTGCCGAGGTTCAGGGTCGCGAGGATCGTTTCGGGGATTTCGAAAAGTTCGAGAGGTGATTGGATCAAGCCCCGCTCCACGAGCTTCTCCGCCACGGTAGTGCCGATTCCCTCGATATCGAGGGCCTTGCGGCTCACGAACTGGCGCATCCGGCTCGCGACTTGGGCGGGACATTCGAAATTCACGCAGAAATGGGTCACGACGACGCGTTTTTCCACCTTCGATCCCGACTCTGTCTCGCGCCTTTCGATCGGTCCTGAACACACCGGGCAGACGCCGCCGAGATGCGCCTGCATCAGAAAGGGTATCCCATCGCCGCGTTTGACGACCACCTTGATGACCTCGGGAATGATCTCGCCAGCCTTTTGAATCAAGACCGTGTCGCCAATGCCGATGCCCCGTTCCTGGATAAAGGATTCGTTATGCAGCGTCGCCCGTCGCACCGTCGTGCCCGAGACGAGAACCGGGGCCAATTCCGCAACCGGCGTCAGTTTTCCAGTCCGTCCCACCTGCACGGTAATGGCGAGCAGGTCAGTCTCTTTTTGCTCGGGCGGGTATTTGTAGGCGGCGGCCCAACGCGGAGCCCGGCTCGTGAAGCCGAGCTGTTGCTGGGCATCGCGGTCGATCACCTTGATGACCGCTCCATCCGTGCCGTAGGGCAGCGCGTGGCGCTCCTCGTCAAGACGTCGCACCGCTGCGAGCACGTCCTCGAGAGTCTCGGCGGTCCAGAGCGGCTCGTTTTTCCTGATTCCGACCCGATCGAGGAGGGCGTGAAAGTCGGTGATCGTGCCGATCTCCCCGCCCTCGACGACACCGATCCCGTGGGCGATGAAATCGAGCGGACGCGCCGCCACCTCGCGTGGGTCGAGCAGCTTCAGGGTCCCGGCGGTGGCGTTGCGGGGATTGGCGAAGGTCGGGAGTCCAGCCTCATCGCGCTCCTCGTTCATCTTCGCAAAGGCTTTGCCCGGCATGAAGATCTCGCCACGCACCTCCAAGATCGCCGGAGCCCCGGCCGCTTCGGGCAGTGTCATCGGGATGGACTTGATCGTCCGCACGTTCGCGGTGATGACGTCCCCGGTCGTGCCGTCGCCGCGCGTCGCCGCGTAGTCGAGCCTTCCACCCCGGTAGAGGAGGGATACGGCGACGCCGTCGATCTTTGGCTCGATCGTCACGGGGATGCGCTCGACGCCGAGCCCCTTCTGGAGACGCCGGTAGAAATCGACCAGCTCCTGCTCTTTGGGTGGCCGCGCGCCCGCTTTGGCCTCGATCTTGTCGAGTTCCTCGGCCGGAATCTCAAACAAATCATCGATGCTCAGCATGGGCATCGGATGCCGGATCTGCTCGAAGCCCTCGCTGGGACGCCCACCCACGCGACGGGTGGGGCTGTTCGGATCGGCAAAGAGAGGGAAATCCGCCTCGAGGGTCTCGAGGCGCCGGTAGAGTGCGTCGTATTCGGCGTCGGAGACCTCTGGCTCGGCCTGATCGTAATAGAGCCGGTTGTGATGCTCGATCTCGGCAATGAGACGGGCGATCTCGGCCTGAGGGTCGTCGGGACTCATGCGACGTCACGGATAAAGCTCAATCCTGGTTCCGGTCGACGCTCCGTTCGGGCGATCGATCGACCTGCTTGGCGACCTCCTCCTCGAGCCGCTCGGCGAGCCACTGCTTGATCATGCTCTGATAATTCAAATAACGATGTCGAGCGAGGCGCTTGATCCGGCTCAGCATCTGGGGATCGAACCGAAGCGTAATCGTCGTCGACTCGCGCACCGTTTGCCGCTGGATCGATGCATTCATCAGGCGAGGATCGAGCGCATGGGTCGACCAAAAGACGGCCTCATCCTTCTCATCCTCAAAATCAGGGATCTGGTTCCAGCGTTCGACGATGTTCACGGGGCAAAGAGGGTTAAATCGAGGGGGAAAGAGAGTTCAAAGCCACTGCGCATTTTTACGCTCATAGAATGTAATCTCATCCTCGCTCATTTCACGACAGAGAATCACACGATAGCGTTTTCCGTCAGTCCAGAAGACCGAAAAGAGAAAGCGATTGTTGATCGTTTTTCCTAGATTGAAGTAGCGCGCCTCGGGGGCGACGCCATCGTTTTCCGGGAGAAGCCGGATGGAAAAAGGATCTTCAAAGACCTCCTCCACCTCCCTCGGGGTGATTTTCTTGAGGTCGAAATGGCAGTCAATCCAGTCGAAGTCCATGGGCGGGGGCGGTCTTGGCGAATCGGGCCGAACCGGCGGCGTCTCGACAAGGCAAGCTAGAGGTTCGCCTCAGGAAATCAATTCACGAAAGCGCGCAATTCCGTGAATCTGGCAGCCTGATCTGAAATTTCCATAAATTTCAGCTTTCCTAATGTTTAAATTCTGGTAATAAATCATCACCCGTCGATGCACCGACTCTTCCTGCTCCTTTCGCCGATCCTGATGATTTCTTGTCAGGTGAGTTCCTACGCTCCCCTACCCCAACAGGCGAGTGTGGAAAGCATCGAAGTCGAGCTAAGGTGCGTCGAGGGTCGTCCGGTGGCCTACGCCATTGTCAAAGGTCACCTCTCCACCAGCGCCGCGCAGCTCGTGGAACCGAGGCAGTCGAGGGTCGAGCGTTCCCTCATCATTGAAGTGCTCGAACAAACGCCCCGGAGAGCGAACCTGCTCCAGACTCTCAGCGCCGCGCCACCGTTCGAGACCGGTGTGCCGATCGAGATCCTAGGGCTCGAACCCGGTCCTTGCCTCTTGTATGTGAATGGCATCGCAACGAGTTTCGAGGTCCCGTCACACCAGGCCCTGCTCGCCCTCGGGAGTTCGCCTGCGGCGCATCCTGCCACCGTCACCCTTGTCGACGAGTTCATTCCAATCGAAGAGGCTGTGCCAGGAATGGCCCTGACGCCTCTTCCGGGCCAGAGCGCTACCGCCCCAGCACCGGTGACGCCTCCGGTCTACAGCGAGGCCGAGGGCAACTCGTTCTGAAGAAAAAACTGCAAGCTTTTGCTTTGGAATCGTCCAAGAAGCCAACGCATTTTCCATCCCACCACCCATCCGTATGAAACGCACCCTGCTCTCCCTCTCCCTCCTTGCCACCCTTTCCGGCTCGGCCCTCGCCGAAACCTCGCTCGAGATCGCGACCGGTTTTGATCAGCAGAAGATCACCGCGCTCAAAGCCTACCTCGAAAAGAATCCGACTGCCGCGGACAAGGACCGGGCTCTTTCCATGATCGTCACCGCGCACCTCGGCATGGGCGATTTTGCTCCCGTGCCGGATCTTTTGACGCAGCGATACGAAGCCCGGGAAAAGGGCACCGAGGCGGATCTCGACCTCATCATCGGCGAAATCCTCCAGCCCATGGTCGAATCGAGCATCGTCTCGAAGCAGCGCGACAAGGCGAAGGCCTTCATCACGAAATTCAAAGCAGACTTCGCCTCTCATCCGGCCGCTGACCAGATCTTACAAGTCGTGGACCAAATCGGGGCCGAGCTCTTTCTCCCCGGCGTCGGCGATGAAATGGAGATCGCCTTCACCGACCTCGCCGGTAAGGAGGTCAATCTTGCGAAGATGACCGACAAGGTCGTCCTCGTTGACTTCTGGGCGACCTGGTGCGGCCCTTGCGTCGCCGAGATGCCCAACGTCATCGCCGCCTACGACAAATACAAGGCGAAGGGTTTCGAGGTCATCGGCGTCTCTCTCGACGAGGACAAAGCCGCCCTCGAGAAATTCGTCGTCGACAACAAAATGACCTGGTCTCAGTATTTCGACGGCAAAGGCTGGGAGAATGAACTCGCCCAGCAGTTCGGAATCAGCGGCATCCCCGCCACCTTCCTCATAGGCAAGGGGGGCAAGATCATCGCCTCGAACCTGCGAGGCGAAGAACTTGA
>DGXY01000068.1:39411-39598 GCA_002396885.1 Akkermansiaceae bacterium UBA5020 | reverse complement strand
CCGGCGACGGCAGCGAATGTCGGGGCTGCGGCTCCGGCGAACATGCCCGCGACGGCACCCGCTTCGGCTCCGGCCTCCGGGGCGGAAGGTGAGAAGAAGCCAGGTTTCCGTCTCCCGCTCTTCGGTCGTTGAAACCGACGCCTTGAGGATAGGTGGAGCTTCTCCACTCTCTCCCTGAACGAATCAG
>DGXY01000068.1:0-39198 GCA_002396885.1 Akkermansiaceae bacterium UBA5020 | reverse complement strand
GTGGCCTTTTTTGTGTTTCGATTCCTTTCTCGAGCAGAGGAGGGTGTTTTTGGTCGCACGTCCCCCGCGTTCCCATTTTTTTCTTCGCACCTGCGAAGTTTTATTGACGAATCGAGCTGTTTTTTCTAAAACGCACCCAATTGGAGGATTTTAATTCGAAATGGACCTTGGCCCGCGCTTGAAGCGATCCAATGGTTTCATTTCCTCTTGGAGCAGGCCTCCGCTCCTAGAAATCCCCCTTCTAACCCCCAACCACAGGTCCTTGGGTCTGTGAAAGTTATAGAATCATGTCCACCTACGCCCGTTTCTCCCGTTTTCTTCGTCGCAAGGTCTTTGTCTCCTTTGCGATTCTTTTGATCGGATTTTCTTCGGGGCCGGCGGCGGCTCTCGATTTCTATTGGGACGCGGATGCCACTTCGGCAGGTAACAACCTCGACGGGACAGGGCTCGGGGGAGCGGGCACTTGGGACACCTCTCTTCTGAATTGGTGGGACGGTGCGAGTATGGTGGCTTGGCCGAACACGAATGCAGACAACGCTATCTTTACTTCCGCATTCCCGACGCTGCCCTATGCCGTCCCAGTGACGACTGCTGTCAATGTGGACGCCGGAGGTGTCACCGCGAACCGGCTAACTTTCGTTCGCAGCGGCTACACGGTGTCTGGTGGGGCACTTACCTTGGCGGGGACTGGAGCGGGTCTTCAGGCGAAACTCGGCGAGTCGGCCAAGATTGACAGTCAAATTTCTGGGACGGCGGGCTTGGTGAAGAGTGGAGGGGGCTCGATTCGGTTGGCCAACGCCTTGAATGACTACACCGGGACGACGACAATTGCCGACGGATCGCTCATTATCAGCGACCCAGCGGCCCTGGGAGGAACTGGGACGGTGTCGATCCTCACCACCAACACGACCCCGTTGAATGTGAGTCTGATTGGATTTGGGGGTGGGTCGCTGGTGTTGGATGGGACGGCAGGAGCAATGACCTTCACGCGTGATGTGAACTTTGAAGGCCGGGGCCCGGTCGGCGACCGTGGGTCGGCGATCTTGAGCCTGGGCAGCAACACGCTTTCCGGGATCCTGTCTTCGGCAGTGAGTCCACTGCCCTTGTCACCGACGGCGACGTTTCGGAACAGTCGGATCAACAGTGTCAATGGCACCTTAACCATTGCGGGTAGGTTAAACGCAGGAGGTGTGGCTGGGACCACCTTTACCTCCCTGGGCGGAAACAACAGCGCGGGGGTGGGTGACTTCAATCTGACGGGCATTTTGGCTGGCTCCGGCAGCATCGAGAAATCGGGGTCTGGGATTTTGTATCTCAATCCATCGAGCACCTCTGGATTCACTGGGACGGTGCGCGTGAGTGGTTCCTCGACGGGGCAGCAGAGCAGCGTGCGGGTGACGCAACTGACAGTAGGAGGGACGAGCATTTTCGGGGCGAACACAGCGGGCAACGCGAGTGGTGCGATCGACTTGAACGGTGGGGTCCTGGAGTTTCGCAATGACGGAAACTTGGATTTTAACGCCCTGAGTTCTGGGAAGAATGTTTATTTTCGGGCTTCGGGCACCCTTTACACGGGCCCGGCAGCGGGTGGCGCGGCGATCAATGGGCTGACGACGCTGGGCACCTTCCGGGTCGCTGCAAACCAAACGCAAACGTTCAACAGCCGAAATGGCTATGGAATGACCTTGCAAGCGTGGACGCAGGAAAGCAGCAATGCCAATACGGGGATTGCCAACGCGATGGGGGGCACGCTGACCTTCGCTGGGGATGCGTGGAACAACGCGGACGGCAGTGCGCGCAATTTGACGTTTTCCGGCAACGGCAACACCAGAATCATTGGCAACATCACGGCGACAGGGACGAACAAACAGGTGATCAAACAGGGCACGGGAGAGTTGATCCTCAACGGCATCGGTGGAACCTTTACCGGGAACACTTCGATCGAAGGGGGGGCGGTGCGGATCACGGACTTTCGTTCGATCAACAACGTGGGGACGGCGTCGATTTCGCTTGGAAACGCGACGACCACAGGCGGCAACCTCATTATAGGTGGAACGGGCGTTGGCACCGCCACAGCTTTGGGTCTGACCTCTGCAAAGCCGATCATTTTGAACACGACCTCTGGTGCGAACTCGATTTATGCGAATCAGAGTTTTGCGGCACCGGTGATTCTCAATGGGGCGATCACGAAGATTGCGGCGGCAACCACGGGGGCATTGATTTTGGGAGGATCGAGTCAGCAGGACAACATCATCAATGTGGTGATTCCGGTGGAAACGACACCGAGCACGGGTGGTGTGACGAAGTTGGGATCGGGAACTTGGGTGCTGAATGCGGCGAACACCTATTTGGGTGCGACCACTATTCAGGGAGGCGTTCTGAAACTCCGTGCGACGGGCACGGCTTCGGATGTCATCAAGGAGTCGGCCACCAACACGGTGGTATTCAACAGTCAGGGCGTCACTGGCGCTGCAGGTGGCGTTCTGGAGTTCCGGGGCGTTGCGACCGGGGCGACGACCGAAACTCTCGGAGCACTCACACCGACGGCCGGTTCGAGTACCGTCCGTCTTCTCGGCCAGGGTGGATTTGCAGCGAATCTTGTGTTCAACAATGCCACTGCCGCTCTCGGTGCAACAGCCGCGGCCACGAGCTTAAACTTCGATACCACCGGCGCGAATGGTGGCACGATTTCATTCACCGGCGTTGCACCGGCGGCCGCCACGGCGACCACACTGCCAGGAACGGCCAACTTCCAGGGGCACCTTTATCTGAACGGATCGAATTTCGCGGATATCGTGGCCGGGGTGGTGACCGCGCCCACGTATGGAGGTGCTGGTAACTTCCGTGACGCTGGAGCCGCCTTGGTCGCTGCGACACACAACCGTTTGACGGGAGCCACCGCCATGGCCGCGGGTACCACGATTTCGTCGCTACTCACCAACAGTCAGACCCTTACCATGAGCGGTAACCTTGTGGTCTCTACTGGCGGTATCCTTCAATCCGGCGGCACGGCTTCCATCCTCAGCAATAACACCACGGCTCGTTTGATCCAAGGTGGCGCGGCAGGCACGAACGTGGCCATTCGCGTGAACGGAGCTTCTGATGTGTTGAATCTGGGCAGTGCGACGAATCCGGTGAACATTTCCAGCGTGACGACCGCTGGGTTGACGAAGAATGGGGCAGGAACGCTGGTGGTTTTTGGCACCAATGCCCAGACTGGAACGACCACGATCAACGAGGGGAAGGTGAGCCTCGATGGCGCTGCGGCCCGCCTGTCTGCGACCACTGCATCATTGGTGGTCCGGCAGGATGCGACGCTTGAACTGCTCTCGGGAGTGACGGCAGCCAACGCGGTGGTCAACGCGCTGGATGGTGCGGGCACGATCAGCGGGCTCTCTGGCCAGACGTTTACGCAAAATGGCGGAGGCACGTGGAATGGTGTGTTCTCGGGAGCCGGGCTTAACATCACCAAAGGGGGCGCTGCGGCCACTTGGAGCGGCGTCAGCACCTACACGGGGGTAACAACCATTGGTGGCACTGGTTTGGTCACGGTGGACACGCTGGCCGATGGCGGTGCGAACAGCGGAATTGGTGCCTCATCGAATGCGGCCTCCAATCTTGTCTTCACTGGAACCACCGCGGGGATTGACTATCGCGGGAGCATTATTGACAACGCGCTTACCTTGGGAAGTCGTTCGGCCAGCACGGATCGTCTCTTCACGCTTGCGGCAACTGCGACGGGGGCGAACTTGACGAGTTCCGTCTCCAACAATAACGCGATTATCTGGAGCAACACGGGTGCCATTGTCAACAACACGAGTGCGAATGCAGTCCTGACGTTTGCTGGTACTGGCACCGGGCTTGGTCTTGGTGACAACACGTTTAACCCGCTGCTTGGAGACAGCACCGTGAGCGGGATCAACCTGGGGGTGACGAAGACTGGAGCTGGGCAGTGGAATCTGGGGAACAGCGGTAACACTTACACGGGAGCGACGCGGGTGAACGAGGGCACCTTGGGATTGAACAACAATGCGGCTCTTCCGAGCGCCAGTCCGCTGGTTCTTGGAAGCGCGACGGCGACGGGGATTTTGCAGATGTCGGGGACTTTTGCGCGCGATCTGAGCACCACGCCGACGGCTGGAACTGGGACGATCACTTGGGGTGGCACTTCGGGTGGTGGCGGTTTTGCGGCTCACTCCACGCCCCTGACGGTCACGCTTAACTCAGGTGCGGGATTGACGTGGGCCAGTGGCGGGTTTGTGGGTGCGGGAGCACTCAACCTGAATTCCACGAGTTCGTTGTCGAACGTCGAATTTACCAACCCAATTGCACTGAACACAGGCACGGTATCCACACCAACGGTGACGACGACTGATGCGACCGCGAACGTGACGACGGGATCAACGGCGGGACTGCTGCCTGGGCAGCCGATCACGGGTCCAGGGATCCCTGCGGGAGCAGTGATCCTGAGCATCACCAATGCCACTACTTTTGTGATCAGCGCCAACGCTACGACGGCACTTGGAGCCGGGACCGGAACCGCCAACATTGGTCTGGCGGCTCGCGCGGTCACCGTGAACGACAATGGCAACACTGGGGCGGACTACGCCACCATGAGCGGGGTGATCAGCGGCACCGGCGGAACGTTCCTGAAGAATGGAACAGGCATCCTGCGCCTGACGGGAGCGAACAGCTACACGGGAACCACGGCGGTTGAGGCAGGCACGCTGGTGGTGTCCTCGCTGGGCAGCAGCACGGGTGGGGCGACGTCGAGTGTTGGAGCGGGGGCGGTAGCGATGGACAATAGCAATGCGATTGTTCTGGGGAATGCGACCACGACTGGCGGCCTTCTGCAGTATGTGGGTGCCGGTGAAACCAGCGACCGGAAGATTCGTCTGCGCGGGACGACGGCAGGGAACCAGATCCATGCGGATGGCTCCGGCCCGTTGATCCTCACCAACGTCGCTCATGACACGACTGAGACGGGGAGCAAGACGCTTTCGCTGCGGGGAACGAACACCGCAGGAAACATGATCACCAGCGTGCTTTCAGACAACGGACTGGGCGTTCTTACCATTGGTGTGGACGGGGGCGCGACCTGGATCCTGACTGGCGCCAACACCTACACCGGGAGCACGACAGCGAGTGGTGGCGCACTGGGGATTGGGAACAACGGCGCCTTGGGGACCGTCGGTGGTTTGGTCAATAACAACGGGAACGTGTTCGCTTATGGAGCGGACAGAACCTTGGCGAACGTCTTGACGCTCTCGAACAATGCCACCAACGGGTGGTTCGGAGACTACACCTTGACCTTCAGCAATCCGACCAATTTGGCGGCCTCCGCCAACAACGTGACCACGAATAACAGCATCGCGGCGGGCAAGACGCTGACGATGAATGGCATCACCGCGAACGGACTGACCGACAACCGGACGTGGACGATTGACGGGCAGGGTGAAACGGTGATCAACGGGGCATTCACCTCCACCACGGGCAATGGAGTGGGCATCACCAAGACAGGGAATGGGACTTTGACGCTGGGGACCAATGGGGCGACGTCGAACTGGAACATCGCCAACAACGCGGTGGATGTGGATCGTGGTGCGCTGAAGTTCACGGCGAACAATGCGATTCCGACGACATTCACCGCCGCGCCTGCGGCGCCGACGACGGCGGGAACGCCGATCGCGGGAACGACGATCACGGTGGCATCGACGGCTGGCTTGCAGGTGGGACAGCGGTTCAGCGGTACCAACGTGCCCGTGGGTTCTGTCATCACGGCGATCACGTCATCGACGACCTTCACGACCAGTCTTGCGCCGACTACGGCGATTGCGTCAGGAGCCAGTTTGACGTTCTTTGGCAGCGGCGGCCTGACCTTGAGTCCGGAAGTCGAAACGCTGGACACCAGCACCGTGGACCTCAACGGCACGAGCCAGACGGTTACGGGGTTGACCGCGACAACCACCGGGGCGGTCGTCATTGACAATACCTCGGGCACGCCAGCCACCTTCACTTTCGGGGCGAACAACTCGGCGGTTAGTATCACCAACACGGGCGCACGCACCATCACCGATTCTGGCGCAGGCGCGCTCTCCATTGTCAAGACGGGCAACACGGCTCTCACCCTTCCAACGGGCATGACACTGACCTACCAAGGCAGCACCAGCAGCACGGGGGGTGGATCTTTTACCATCAACTCGGCGCTGAATGGCACCACTGGGTTGATCGCTACGGGCAACAGCACCTTGGCTCTCCCTGGTGGTTTGACCACCCCAGGAACCATCACCAGCATTGAAGTCGGTGGCGGATCTATTCTCAGTCTTTTGGATGGCACGGGCAGTGCGATCTCGAATTTGACCAGCCTTAATCTGGGCGCTGGATCAGGTACCACCACCTTGAATCTGAACGTGGGTGATTCACTCGCCGTGGGAGACTTCCTAAACACGGACACGCTGACTTTGCTCACCGGTAACTCGGCGACTCTGGCGAACACGATCACCTTCAACATGACGGATGCGGGTCTCAATCCGTTGACGACTTACACCCTGCTGAACCTAGCGGATGGGGGCCTCACAGCCTTTGGTACCAGCAACATCATTCAGGGAGCCACTCCTGGCGGCTTCTCCGGCTTCACTTGGACTGTGACGAACAATCTCGTTCAACTCACCACTGGCAATCTCATCACAGGTAATTCTTATTGGAGAGGTTTGACGGACAACACTTGGAATGCCAACGCCAACAACTGGTCCACCGATAAGGCGGGCACCATTCCAGCGGCTTCTATTCCCGGTAGCGGCACGGACGTCGTCTTTGCCTACGATGGCCTCGCCGCTGCTCCTCTCACCACGACGTTGGAGCAAAACATCAAGATCAACTCCCTGACCTTCGAAGCTGGCACCACCACGCCAACCTCCGTCACCATCGCTCCTGGGGCGGTGAGCACCAACCGTCTTGAAGTCGCTCCGCAGGTCTCCACTGACGGAATCAGGATCACCGCTGGTGGCCCTGCTGCTGTTACCATTTCGGCCCCGCTTCGCCTTGGTGGGACTGTTTCCTCACAAACTTGGAATGTCGCCGATGCATCTT
The DNA here is from genome assembly GCA_002396885.1 of Akkermansiaceae bacterium UBA5020. Lineage (GTDB taxonomy): Bacteria > Verrucomicrobiota > Verrucomicrobiia > Verrucomicrobiales > DEV007 > Arctic95D-9. Next base: position 32,109 of record DGXY01000068.1, on the reverse strand, counting down.
CCGTGCTCACCCTTTCCGGCGGATTGCAGGGAGAAAAGGACGTGATCAAAACGGGTAGTGGTAAAGTGACCGTCTCCATCGCCGCTGACAATGGTTTCAACAGCACCAACACCACCGACTTCACGGTTGATGGCGGCACCTTGGAAATCCTGACCATCGACGCATTGGGTGTCGTAGGTAAGCGGGCCAACGTCGCTGTGAATACCGGTGCTGCTTTCTTCTACAATAATGCCGCGTCTGGCACCGTGACCAATGCACTCACGCTCGGTGGCGGCACTCTGTCGGCTGGCGGAAACAACCAGACCTACAGCGGCGCGATCAACGTCTCCGCCGCCTCCACCACCAACCTGGCGGATTCCAACACGGCGCTCACCGGAACCGCCCGGAACATCACGCTTTCCGGCATCCTCAGCGGCTCTGGCAACCTCACCATCGATGGCAACAACACGGTTTCGGCAGGCAATCAAGTCGGTGGACTCCTGACGTTGAACAACGCGGCCAACACCTGGAACGGCGATCTCCTCTTGAACCGCGGTTCCGTCCTGCTGACCTCCGCAGTGACTCCCAGCTTCACCACCAACGACGTCACCTTCAGCAGCTTCGGCCGTCTCCAACTTCAGGGCGTGAATGGTCAGACGCTGACGCGCACCGGAACCTTGAGCTATGGAGCGGGTGCGGTGGGCGAGTTCTCGGTGGACAACACCAGCGGCACTCTTTCTGCCGATTTTCTCGTGGATCAGACTGGAGCGGTCACCCTTGGCGCCGCAGGAACAGGCGCCACTGTCCGATTCTTCCTCGCGGATGCCTTCAGCAAGCTGAACCTTAGTGGCGGCGTCACCCTCGGAGGCAACAGCAGCATTTCGGTGGCCAACAACGCCGCCCATCTCCTCACCATCAACAGCGTGATCAGCGACGGCGGCAGCGGCTACTCGTTGGCCATCAATGACGACGCGGGTGCCTGGGCGCAGACCAACGCCACCGCTCGGCTCACAGGCCTGAATACCTTCTCCGGAAATTTCACTTTGGGTGAGGGCGTCGGCGAGTTCAACACTGTCACGAATGCCGGCGGGGCGGCGAGCAGCCTTGGTCAGGGCAATACCATCTCCCTCGGAGGCGGTAACCTGCGCTTCATCGGCGGCACCAGCCAGTCTACCAATCGGCCCATCGCCACGACAGCGTCCTCGACCCTTTCGGCGCACGGAACCGGAGGAGCCACCATCACTTACACCGGGGCGATCACTCAGGCCTTGGATAACGGGTTGACCCTCTTGGGCACTGACAGCACCGCCGCCGGCTTCATCACGGGCGGCATCACGCAGGTCGGCGTCGCTGCTGACCTTTTGGTGAACTCCGGCAACTGGAGTCTGAGTGGTGCTCCCAGCGTCCTGTCCGATGACATCATCGTGACCAATGCCTCCGCCGTGCTAAACCTGACCGGATCCAGCCTCATCTCCTTCACCGCCGGCGCCAGCAACGGACTTTACGCCCGGACCGGTGCGACGATCAACCTTCTCTCCAGCGATGTCTTTGGACCGCTGAACAGTGGTGGATTGGATTTGATTGTTCTGGGTGATAACTCGCTTGGAGGCGGGACCCTGAACACCAACACATTCAACATTGAAACGCCGCGGCTCGATCTCGGGCAACGGACGATCGGTTTCGAGGGCCAGATCGATGGCACGGGCACTGTGTTCACCCGGGGTGGGGCGATCGATCTTTTCCGTGGCACGGTGAATGCCAATCTGGGCAGCGACGGGTCCACCTCTCTTGAAAAATTCAGCACGGGCACGGTCACCCTCAAGGGCGACAACAGCGGCATGGCCTCGACGGGCTCCTCCTTGCTCTACGAAGGGACGCTGGTGCTGGATTACACGGCCAGCAACACCACCAAACTCCGCGCCGCGTCCGCCCTCGACATGCGCGGTTCGAATCTGGTGCTCACCGGCAATGCTTCCGCCTCCAGCGCGCAGACGGTGGCCAGCTTCACCATCGGTAGCGGCGGCACCAACGCCATCACGCTGAACCCCGGTAGCGGCCAGAGTCTCGTCCTCAATCTGAATGCAATTACCCGTGCCATCAATGCCCAGGACGGCACCGTCCGCTTCGCCCTGCCCGGCGGTAGCCAGAGTGCCACCAACGGCATCACCACGGATACTCTCAACACCTTGGGGTCTGGTGCAAATGCCATCCTCGGGGGCTGGGCCACCGTGAACGACGGCACCGGCGTCTTTTTCGCCCGCAACCTCACCAACGCCGCCGACGGAAACATCGTCGCCGCCACCACCACCTCGCAGGATGCCGTTGGATCGTGGCTCACCGGAGAGAACATCAGTGACTCGGCGGGCTTCACCGGAACTCTCGGCACTGCCTATCTCAACAGCCTTCGCTTCAACGCCGCGTCCGGTTCCGATCTCGTCCTAGCATCGGGCGGCGTTCTCGGCATCGCCAGCGGCGGACTTCTCGTGACCGACAACGTCGGCGGCACACCCAGCCTCATGAACGGCACGATCTTTTCGGGCGCCCAGGCTTCCAACGTCCCGGAACTCATCATTACCCAGGATAGCGCCGCCGTCTTCCAGTTGGGGGCTGACCTCCGCACGAACTCAGCTTTGACCAAGTCCGGATCCGGCACCCTTCTGCTCAGCGGGAACAACGTCTACTCCGGTGGCACGGAGATTCAGGACGGGGTTCTTCAGGTTTCCGGGGGCAACGCCATCGGTGACACTTCGTTGGTCACTCTTGCCACCTACACCAACTCGACGCTGCAACTGCTTGCGAATGAAACCATCGGTCGTCTTACGGGTGGTCAGCGCCAGACTGATTCCGACAACGGCCTGGTGGATGTGGGTAGCCATACCCTGACTTTTAATCAGAGCGCCGGCACGACATATTCCGGCCGTTTAACCGGATCCGGCCAAATCGTCATGAACACCGGCAGCACCGGTAACTTCAATTACAATGGGCAAACCAGCACCAGCCTGTTCACCGGTTCGGTCACCGTCAATGGTGGTTTGTTCCAACTCAGCGGCGACACGGCCCGCCTCGGTTCCGCCGCCGCTTTCACCATCAACGGGCGCGGTAGCTTGCTGCTCGACAACAATGCGACCACGAATGTGACAGACCGCATCAGTGACACCGCCACCTTCACTCTGAATTCCGCTTCCGGCCCGTTCAGCGGTGAAACCATCCCGCGCGGCCTCTCGATCCGGAACGACGACAACGACGACTCGAACGAAACGATCGGTAGCACCACTTTCAACAGTGGAGCGAACTACCTCAGCCTCGAGGCGAGCGGAGGCACCTCCGCGCAGTCCCGTTTTATCTCTGCGGGATGGACCCGGCTCAATGGTGCCACCGTGAACGTCCGTGGACGCAATCTTGGGGCCACCGCGGACGCCGCGGGTCGCACCCAGTTCAAGGTGACGGATGCCAATGACGCGGCCATGATCGCGGCCAATGTCGGCGGTGGCGGCACCATTGGCGGCACCGCCAAAAACGTGAGCATTGTTCCTTGGGCGATCGGAGAAAACCTCACTGCCGGCCTCGTGGATGGAAATATGGGGAACACGTTCCTCACGTATGTGGACAACCGGGGTTTTGTCCCTCTCAATCTCACCAACGAATTCTCCACCTTCGCCGCCTTCGCCTCGGGTGACAACGTCCGCGAGTCGCTCAGTGGCGATCTTACCGGCGTCCCCGGAGCCACGATCAACTCCCTGATCGTGAACAATGCCGCCGTTGCGGGACTGGATTTCACCGGGACCGGGGTCGGACAGACTTTGGGGATCACCAGTGGCGCCATGCTTTTCACGATCACCGGTGGCGTGGCGAGCACCGCTTACGACACCACTCTAGGTGGATTTGATTCTGGAATCACCGTTGGAGGGACGAACGAATACGTGATCCACGTGGTGAATCCCTCTTCGGCCGCGAACACCTCGACTCTTACGGTCACTCTTGCCTCCCCGCTCACCTCCAGCGCTGACATCACCAAATCCGGTCGGGGCACCCTCATCCTCAACCAAGTGAACACGGCTGGTGGAGGCGCGAGGAAAACGACGATCAACGAAGGCACCCTCGAAATCGCCGACCTCGACCACATCGGCGGTGCCACCGGCTCCCTCGTCTTTGCCGGCGGCACCCTCCGCCTGGGAAGCTTGTTCGACGAGTTGACCGACGACCTTTCCGGCCGCTCGATCCTCTTCCGCGAAGGGGGTGGCACGATCGATACCAACGGGAACGATCCCGTCTTCGCGGGCAGCCTCGGCTCGGGCACGGGTGGATTCACGAAGGCCGGTCTCGGCAACCTCACTCTCAACGCCACCGCCTCCTATACCGGGGCGACGACGCTGTCCGCCGGGACGATCACGATCGGAGCCGCGAATGCCCTCGGCAACGGAGGGAACTTGACGCTTTCCGGCGGCACGACTCTGGCCCTGGGATCGAACTCGATCCGGCACGGCCTCGTCACCACTTCCGGGGCGTCGCCCGCGATCACCGGCACTGGTACGATCAACACCTCCTCTGGTGTCTTCCTCAACCACACCGGCGATACAACGATCGACGCCATCCTCGCAGGTGCCGGCGGCCTCCTCAAGGCGCAGGCCAACACCGTGACCCTCACGGGCCTCAGCACCTATACCGGTGCTACCGAGATCCAGGCCGGTAGCCTCAGCCTCAACAGCATCGGCAACGTCGGCGGTGGGGCCAGTTCGCTCGGAGCACCTGCGAACACGGAGGATGGTATCATCCGCATGGGATTGACCACTGCCGCCACCACCCTGATTTACACAGGTAGCGGGCACACCAGCAACCGCCTTATCGGGATGCAGGGGACAACTGGTGGGGTCACGATCGACGCCGATGGCACCGGAGCCCTCGTTCTTGGCGGTGTGCGTGCCGAAAATGCGGGAGCGAAGACGCTCACGCTGCGCGGTAGTTCGGCAGCGATTCTGGAAAACTCTTCCGGGCAGATCCAGGAAGTCGGTGCCGTTCTCTCCGTGTTGAAAGCCGACGCGAACACTTGGGCCTATGCCCAATCCCAGTCCTACACCGGCACCACCACGGTCGACAACGGAATCCTGCGGCTCAAAGCGGCGCAAAATCTCACTGGAGCTCTTCAATACGGCAGCACGAACACCATCACCACCACCGGGACGGTCGAGGCGAAGGAAGACGCTGCCTTTGGCTCGCTTCTGGTCCAGCCCAATGGATCGGCCAGCCTCGTCGTTGATCCGACCAAGGAGGTCACGATCAATGGAAACGTCACCATTGGCAGTGCGGCCGCCTCGTCCGTCACCAACTTCGCCGTCACCGGAGGAGGCGATTTCACCGTGAACAACCTCACGAACACTGGGAACACCTTCCTCGTCGGGGGCACGGGCACCGCGAACACGACGCTGGCCGATTTCAGCGCCCTTTCGACGATGAACGTCGCCCTGAACACGACTTCCGGGGTCCTCCTCGTCAGCAGCAACAGTGGGACCAATGCCACCGGGAAGGCGGAACTGAGATTGGCGGATACCAGTGTGGTCTCTGGCAGCGCCATCACTGTTGGGGGCGGGGGCACCTTCAACGGCAACGTGGATCAGGTGAATTTGCTGAAACTGGGCTCCGTCTCGAATACCCTCAACGTCAACACGGTCAATATCGGCACCGGAGCGCGTGACCTCGGTTCGATCACCTTCCTCGACGGCAGCGGGAGCGTGACGGTGCGCGCGGCGGACGGTAGCTCCGCGGCGGCCTTCAACATGGGCACGGGTGCCGCCAACACCTCGGTCGCCCTCGCCGGCAACCAGAACACTTTCGATGTCACCGGGCACAATGCCGATCTCAAGTTCTCAACCGTGTCGATCGGCACACAGAACCGGAACGCCGATCTGGTCAATGTCTTCAGCTTTGATACCGGCACTCTTGACATCGGCAGCCTCACTGCCTCCACCAAGGGGGCGAATGCCAGCACGACAACCACGACGATCAATCTCGGCGGCGGCACCGTCACGACCGGGGCATGGACGCTCGCTACTGCCAGCGGGGCGGGCAACGCCGTGGCCACTGCCAACCTCACCGGGGGCAATGTCACCTTCTCGGGTGCCATCAACCGAGGGGCCGACGCAGCCGGAGGCGGCACCGCCACCGGCACGGTGAACCTCAACGGCGCCACCCTCGACATGGGCGGGAACAACATCGGAAGCGCCACGAACCAGATCGTGTTCAGCGCCCAGTCGGGGACCCTCCGGAATCTCGGAGAACTCAACGGGGGAGGGAACCTCGTCAAGACCACCGCGGGCACCCTCGTGTTGGCCGGTGACAACAACCACACCGGTCGCACCGTGGTGAACGCAGGCATCCTCTCGGTCTCCTCCGAAGACAATCTCGGGAACAACCCCCTCGCCTTCAATGCCGCCCAGCTCGAGATCGACGGAGGCACCCTCCTCACGACCGCCTCCTTCACGATCGACGACGCCAACCGCGGGGTCACCGTGGGGGCGACGGGCGGCACGATCGAGACGGCGGCGTCCACCGCTTTGACCGTCGCCTCGACCAGTCCGATCGTCCTCACCGGCAATCTCACCAAAACGGGAGACGGCGCCCTCTACATCAACAGCACGACCACCGGCTCCGGTACCGTGAACATCACCGACGGTACTTTCGGCGGCACGGGGACGATTTCGGGCAACACCACGATCGGCAATGGCGCCATCCTCACCGGCGGCACCGATGGCACCGTGGGCACGATCAACTTCAACGGCACTCTCACCAACACCACGGGTGCGACCTGGCTGATTGATCTCGTCGGGGACGTTTCGGGATCGTCCGATCTGATCAATCTTGGAACCGGCGCGCTTGATCTCAACAATGCGATCCTCAGCCTTGCCGTGACCAACTTCACGGCGGGTAACTCATACACCATCGCCACCTATAGCTCGTTGATCGGTGGGTCCACCTTTAACGGAATTGGTCAAGGGGACATCATTTCCGGTTATCAGATCGACTATGGCACCACGGCCATCACGCTCACCGCCGTGCCCGAACCGGGCACGCTCGGGCTTCTTGGTATGGCGCTTGGAGGATTCTTCTTCCGTCGCCTCCGCAAGCGCCGCAACGCGGCGGCCGTCAAGGAGTAGTTCGACGCGTTTGCCGCAAAAAACGACTCCCGATTTTCGCAGAACTGTGTAGAATCTGAAGAAGGCCCGCTGCCCCCGAGGTGGCGGGCCTTTTCGGTGGTTCACTCCATCCAACTTTTTCAAACTCCGCCGTCCTTTCCCCAGATTCCGAACTTCAACGCTGCCGTGCGCCTACGCCTCCTCATCTTCGCTGGAGTGGCGGTCCTTCTCCTGGGAGGACTCTGGTTCGTGCGCCGTCCCATCATCAATGCGGCGAAGGAATGGCGGGCCGGCTCTCTCGTGACTCAGGCTGAGGAAGCAGCCGCGGAAAAGCTGGGCCGCGAAGCGGTGCAGTTGGCGACCGCGGCGTCGCAGCTCGAGCCTAGACGGCTGGATACCCTCCGGAGGCTCATGAAACACGGCCGGGCCGTTGGCATGTCCGAGTTGCCCGCCGTCACCCTGCTGGTTTTCTTCCACGAAGAACATGCCCTCGAGGACCGGAAAGAGATCCTCGAGTGGTCGCTCGGGCGCGGGGATACCGCCTTTTTCGACCAGCTCTTTCCCAACATCGAAGGGGAACAGGCGCTCGATCCCGAGATCCGTCTTCTCCATGCGAGGAAACTGGGAATGCAGGGGCGTATCCTCGATGCCGTCGAAGTGGCCCGCGATCTGGAGGGAGATGAAAAACTGGGTCCCGAAGTTTCCCTTTTTCTGGCGACCATGCTTGCCCGCCTCAGCGCGAATCCCGCCGCCCGGCAGCAGGCTCGCGAGCGGATCCACGCAGCCTTGGAAAACCCGGATGAGAAGATCTCGCTCCTGGCCTGGCGCAGCCTGGTCCTGCTCCCGGCGGAGCAGCGCGATCCCGGTTCCGCCTTTTCGCCATCGGCCTGGCTGGCGGCGCGCCCCTCGGCCATCGGGGAGGATCACGTGATCGGTCGGCGGATCGAGGTGGGGCGCCTACCCCAAGCGGACCGGATTCCTGCAATGGAACGAGCCGCCCGGGATCTGGTCGCCTTGGAGGGCGCCGTGCCTGCGGTGGTGCGCTGGTATCTCGAATCCGGCGCAGGGGAGAAACTCCTCGATCTTCCCGAGGAATCGTTCCTCGGTGAGGTGTCGATCTTCAGCTCCCGTCTTCAGGTGCTTCTGGATCTGCAACGGTTTGATGAGGCGAAGGCTTGGCTGGAAAAGGCTCCCGAGGGATTCCCAGAGAGCATTTCGGGCAGTCTCGGTGCCGTCTTCGCGCGACGCGCGGGGCGTGACAGTGAGGCCCTCTCCGCCTGGCGTCGTGTCATCGACCGGGCTGCCTCGCTGCAGATCTATGGGGATTGCCTTTCCGTCCTGAAGGTGGCCGAGAAATTCGGCGAGGAGGAGGCGGTTCGGGATGTCGTCGCGGCGATCGTCTCCTTTCCCCCCAACCGGCTCCCGCCCAGTGAGATGCTCGAGTTTCTCGAGCCCCGCTTCGCCACCCGTCAAAAGGAGTGGCTGGATTTCTGGCGAGGGATCGCTCGAACCCGCAATGGCGACGCTTTCGCCATTGATCAGGTGGCGTTTCTCGAACTGGGGCTCGAAGGAGAGGTCGATAGCGCGGGACACCTCGAGCGGACTCAGCAGATTGTGCGCCGCTTCCCCGGGGCACCCCGCTTCCGTGCCACTCACGCCCTTTGGTTGATGCGGGTTGGTCGGAACGAGGAGGCCCTCACCCTTCTCCGGGAAGCGGATTTGAACTGGAATGAGACGGACTCGATCGCCCGGGCGACCTACGCCTTGGCGCTTGAGCGGAATGGCTCCGCTGCCGAGGCGGCGGCCTTGAAGTCGGGATTGAACTGGGCTGGAATCGGTCCGTTGCGACGGGCAACCATGGAAAAGATTCTCGGTCTGCAACCAGGTGCGTCGAACTCATGAATTTGTCTGGTCCCTACCGTCCGAAGTCTTTGCGAAGGTCGCCTACCGGGGCCTTCCTGATCCTGTGCGGGTGGTTCGCGCTGGTTCTTCCGGGAGCCCCTCTCCGTGGCCAGGAGGATCCGGGCGCGCTGCTCCGTGCCCTCGCCTTGAAAGCGAACGACGGGAACGAGGACGCCGCCAAGGCACTCACCGAGAGGCTTCTTTCCGCGATGCCGGCCCGGGTCGATCCGGCCTTTGTCGCCGAGGTCGAGTCGGCGGGGGCGGCTGAGGCGGCGAGGCTCCTCGCCATGATCATCCTCCGCTCGGAGGTTGCCGATTTCCGGCAAGAAGGCATGGCTTTGTTGGAGAAAGCGGTCGAGGCGTCTTCGGTTGCGGCCACCGAGGGCCTCGCCCTGATCTTGCTCGAAGGGCGCCATGGCCAGGCGCTCGATCCCGACCGTGCGGTAGCCTTGCTGCGCCGAGCCCGTCAGATGCCCGGGGCGAAAACGGCGCATCGCCTCCTCGGGGATCTGGCCTTGAAAGGAGAGGGGATGCCGAAGGATACCGCTCTCGCCGTGGAATACTACCTTCGTGGCATTGAGGCGGGGTCGGTCGAATGTCGTCTCGCGATCCACCGTCTCTACCGAGACAAGGACGGCGGTGCCCACGATCTCATCGCCGCGGAGCGTCAGGGCCGCGCCGCGGCCGAGGCGGGAAGTGCCGAAGCGGCTCACGAGATGGGGATCTTTTACGAGCTTCACGTCGAGGGGGCGCCGAATTGGTCGCGCGCCGCCGAGTGGCTGAAAAAAGGGGTGGAGAAGGGATACGGGCCGGCTGCTCTCCGGCTCGCCGACTATGCCTTCGAGGGGCGTCTCGGCCGGATCGATGCCACTGAAGGAACGCGTCTGCTCCGCGAGGCGGCCGGGTTCGGTGATGGCGAAGCCTGTTTGCGCCTCGCCGCGTTTTATGAGAAGGGCGAGATTTTTCCCCAGGATCCGGTGGCCTCGACCGCCTGGATCCGCATCGCCGCGTCGATCGGCTACGGACCCGCTGAAAATGCCTATGGGCTGCGTCTCGTGAACGGTTACGGGGTCGCTTCGGACGCGGCCGAAGCGGCGCGGTGGTTTACCAAAGCCGCAGCCCAAGGATTGGCCGACGGACAGGTCAATCTCGCCCTGCTCCTAGAAAACGGAATCGGCGTCACCGCCGATCCGAAAGAGGCCCGCCGACTTTTCCAGGCCGCCGCCGAGGCGGGGCAAGGGGTCGCGCAGGAGCGGCTCGCCCGGCTCTTCAGCGAAGGGGCGGACGTCGCCGCTCGCGATCCGCTCGAAGCGGCCTACTGGGCGGCCCTGGCCGAAAGGGGTGGCGTGCAGGGAGCTGCCGCGCTCTCCACAAAACTCCGTGGTGCCCTCACCGCTGCCCAAGTCGCCGAGCTTGACCGTCGTCTCTCGCCCACTCCTTCCGGTCGGCCCTGAACCCTTTTCTCCGACACCCGTCCCGATTTGTTGGAATTCATGACTTCCATCCTCCAGTCGTTCGGCGCCTTCCGCGGAGCCGCCGTCTTTATCCTCGCGATCGTGATCGGGTTGATCAGCATCGTCCTCCTTCGCCGCTTCTGGGTCTGGGATCGGGGCCGCGATGCCGGCGACGGCGTCCGCAAGCTCCAGACCGAACCCATCCTCCGCGTCGGTGGTCTGGCCCTATTCGCCGTGTTTCTTTTCGCCTGCCTCGTCGCGATCAGCGGGGCGCACCCGGAAAAGGCACCCCTGCTCGGCTGGCCTTTCTTTCTTTTGGGAACCACGATGTTCCTCCTCGGATTTCTCGACGATCTTTTCGGCCTGCCTGCCTTGGTTCGTCTTTTCGTGCAGATCGGGGTCGGCGTCGCGGCCTATCTCTGCGAGATGCGGATCGATATGGTCAGCCACCCGCTCGGGGCCGGGGAGATCGAAACCGGTGCCTTCGGCTTGATCCTCACGGTGATCTGGTTCGTCTCGATCCCGAACCTCATCAACCTCGTCGATGGCATGGATGGTCTCGCCGGCGGGATCGCCCTCTTTCTCTCGCTCACGCTCGCCACGCTCGGGGCGTTCTCGGGTCACGAGGAGTTGCTTCTCCTCAATGTCGCCCTGATGGGGGGGATTGTCGCCTTCCTCATGTTCAACCTTCCGCCGGCGAAGATCTACATGGGCGACGGGGGTGCCTACCTCCTCGGGTTCATCATCGCCGGTTCCTCCCTCCTGACCTCGAATAAGGGGTCGATTTTTGGGGCGCTCCTCGTGGTCATCATCGCCCTCGGTTTTCCCATCCTCGACACGGCCCTGGCGATGCTGCGCCGGGGACTCACTGGGCTGCCGTTGATGCGACCCGACGCCCTCCACCTCCATCACCGCCTCCTCACCCTCGGATTTTCCAAAAGGAACATCCTCTTTATTCTCTACGGGGTTTTCGCCGGTCTCTCCCTTCTCGGGCTGAGCGTGTTTCTCTCGGCCGGATACTCCCTGCCCATCGTCGGGATGATCGCGACCATCGCCGTGATCCAGATGATGCGTTTTGTCGGTCTGCCGCACAACGTGCGCGAGGTGAAGCGGGTCCTGCGTGAAATCATCACCGCCCGCAAAGACATTCGCTACGCCTATGCGATGTCCCTCGTCCTCGAGCACGACCTCGAAAGGGTTCGATCGGCCGAGAGCTTTTGGGAGAATCTCCGCGTCTTTCTCGACCGTCTCGAGATCACTCCAGTCGTCCTCGGTGATCCCTTGTCTCCCGAAGAATCGAGGAAGATCGTCACCCTCCGGATCGACGAGCGCACTCTCTGGGTGCTGCACTGCCCACGACCCGAGGGAATGAGCCGTCGCTGGGAGCGGGTCGCCCGTTGCTTTCTTTCCGCGATCATGGGAGCAAGGGCGAACTGGGGCAGTGCCCTCCCGGCCTCACTGGGCTTCATCGAATGCGGAGACGAGGCGGAGTTGCTGGCGATGGAATCCGCCCTCAAAAGCGAGGGCGGATCCACGGCTTCCACGGGGGGCGCGCCCTCCCCCGGCGAATTTCTCCCGGAAAAAGTCTGATTTCTCGCTTCTGCGAAATGATTTTTATTTTTTGCTACCAAATCTTGACGAGGCCGCGCCAATGTTGTTTTAATTGCGAACCCCCGTTTATGCTTACCTTCACGACATCGCGGATTCTTGCGGCGGCCCTTCTGCTCGCGCCCCTTCTCTCGTCTTATGCCCAAGAGGGCGATGCGGGACTGATCGACCCCGCGGCCGCTTCAGAGGCCCTCGCCACCGCGGCAGGCGAGGAATTGGAAGGTGTCAGTGAGTTGGAAGGGGGCGATCAGCCCCTTTTGGAAGACGGCCTCCCCACGGGCCTAGAGGACTCCCCGGGCGGCTTCTCGCTGTTTCCGGCTCTGAAGGTGGATCTCCTCAGTTCCACCTCCTTCATCTACGATTCGAACACGACGCAGAGTCCCGTGGCCGAGAGCGCCTCGCTCTTCGCTTTTGGCTTCGGCGCGACCACGAAGTCGGGCAAATCAACGGACCGGGGGGCCTACTACGGCCTCGATTATAACGGTCAGGCTTATCTTTATGCCGACTCCTCCGATGATTTCGGTCGTGATCCCTACGAACATTTTTTCAGTGGGAACGTTGGCGTCAACGGGGGGAAGACCCGCGTTCGGGTTGATGCCAACTACCATCGCAACAACGGCAACTCGATCCAGTGGGACCGCATCGAACGCGAGACCCGGCGTGCGGCCAGTCACGACTACGGGTTCACCCTCGGAGTGACAAGGGATCTCTTCCGTGGCGACCTCAACTTCGCGTTCGGCTACTCCCTTCGCGATTTCGATCCGGGCACCGGCTTTGGCGATGGTGAAAACACCTATGGAGACGTTTCGTGGATGACCTCGCCTTCCTTCGCCCCGAAGTCCGGTGTCGGTCTCGGTGTCCGTCTCGGATCCGATCAGTATGACGGGAGTCAGGCCCAGGACTTCACCACCCCTTCGTTCCGTTGGAGTTACCGTCTCTCCGGAAAGACCGCTATCAACAGCTCGGTCGGTTATGAATTCCGTTCGATCGACTCGCCCGGTGCGGTGGAATCCGAAGCCCTCGTCTACAATGGCGGCATCGACTGGGCCGCCACCTCGAAGACCGGCTTCAATCTCGGCTTTTATCGCAACGTGCGCCCCTCCTACATTCTCAATGGGGAGGATTCCACCAATACGGGGATCACCCTGCAGATGCGGAACGACCTCCCCGGCCGTTTCGAAATGGTCTCACGGCTCGGCTACGAGGATGCCTTATACTCCACGACCGGAGTGCCTGGCCCGGTCGCGGTCGACCGGGATGACAAATTCGTGCGCCTTTCCCTCGAACTGAGCCATCCGCTCGTGATCACCGACCGCATCCGGGGGCAGTGGGCCGTCTTCTACAACTTCAACCAGAACGATTCGACCTTGCCGATTTACGAATTCGACCAGAGTATCACCGGCGTTCGCTTCAGTCTCGTTTATTGATTTTTCCGTTCTCCAACTTCAGTTGCCCCCCGAAAAAAAAGTCGTCATGAAAAAACTCCCAGCCTTGCTCGTCATCTTCCTTGCGTTCCTCTTGGTGGTTCCGTCCGATCTTCAAGCGGCGAAACGGGATGTCACGGGTACTATTTTCAACGATCCCAACGGTAACAATCGGTTCGACAAAAACGAAAAAGGCGGCCAATCCGCCACCATCTGGCTCTACCACGTGCTCCCCAACGGAAACAAGCGCAAGGTCGGAAAAGTCTCTACAGACCAAGCTGGGAACTACACCTTTAAAAATGTCCCCAGCGGGAGATACTTCATCTCGGTGCGTTACGATTCCAACCGATTCGCCGTGCGCACCAACCCCTTCAATATTGGCGGAAACAGCAACGCCCCCTACAACGCGAACCTTCCCTTCGTGACCCCGGCCACCGTCAACAAGTATCCGAAACTGACTTCGACGCCGAACCCGAACAATCTCGACGAAGACGGCTCGAATACCGTTTCGCCGGCCGCACCCTGATTTGGGAGGCTGCTTTCGCAGTCGCCGGCCTTTCGCGGCTGGCCTTCCGGTTTCGTGAGAAAAGACCTCGGGAACCGGTTTTCAAAAGTTGGGAATCGTGTTAGACTGTCGCCCTTTCCAAGCGACCTTGAATTTCCTCATGACTGAATGGTTCACCCCGGGGCCGCGTTGCCGAATCGTCCTACTGATGGTCGCCATGGGTCTGTTGAGTGGCGGCGGGATCTCGTTGGCCTTGGCGCAGGATGCACCTCCACTGCAGGCAACTCCGGCCGAGCCTCTCGGGGATGCCGTCGCGGTGCGTCGGACGAGCCCCGGCGAAGTGCGCGAGAACCTTCAACTGAAGACGGGAGACATCGTCTCTGTCAACATTTTCGGTGAGGCGTCACTCACTGGCGCTTTCACGGTTGGGCCCGGAGGGGACATCGTGTTCCCGCTCCTCGGGAGCATCCCGGCCGCTGGCATCACCGCCGTGGCATTGGGACAAAAGATCAAGGAGCTCCTCGAAGCCGACTACATCCGCAGCGCTCAGGTGGCGGTGGCCATTGCCGAAGAGGCGAAGCTGGCACCGAACACGATCACCGTTATCGGGCAGGTGATGCGCCCGGGACAGGTGGCCTTCGAGAAAGATATCCCCATGGATCTCTTCACCGCGATTTCGACCGCCGGTGGGATCACGGAGCGGGGCGACCGCCATCGCATCGAGCTGAAGCGCCGTGAAAACGACGATCTGCGCACCCAGAATCTGACCCTCGACGGCGACCGGGTTGTCAAACTGAGGGACAAGGACACCATCATCGTCCATGCCCTGCCCGAAAAGATCGTCGCCGAAAAAATCATCCAGACCGTTACGGTGATCGGTGAGGTGAGGACTCCCGGGCAGGTTCCCCTGAAGGACGATCTGCCGCTCGACATCATCACCGCCATCGCCATGTCGGGGGGATTCACCGATGTCGCGAGGCCTTCGAAGGTGATGGTGCGCCGTAACACCGAAACCGGAGTCCAAAACATCGAGGTCAACGTCTCGAAGATCCAGAAGGACAACTCGCAGCCCTTCCTCCTCCAGCCGAACGACACCGTCACGGTGCCTCAGAGCGTTTTCTGACGCCTTCGCGTCTTTCGATCCTACGACTCCTGTATGAGCCGATCCCATGCCCCCGAAACCGATGCGAACGATACCGGCCAGTCGCGCGGTTTTCAGGATTACCTGCGCTGGTTCCTGCGGCGTTTCTGGATTTTTCTCATCGCCTTGGCCGGCGGATACTTCCTCGGGCTCTACCTCTACTCGGTGACCCCTCCGACCTTCCAGTCCACGGCCACCATCGAGATTCTGCGGGTCAAGCGCGATGCCGCCGATATCGCCGAGGAGGAGAAAATCCGCATGACCGGGGCCGCCGAGATGCTCTCCGCCTCTGAGCGAATCCGTCTGCCCCAGATCTACATCGAAGCGGCGAAGGGTCAGACCTTGGCCAACCGGGAAAACATCATCCCCGCCAAAAAGCGTTTTCCCTGGACGAAACAGATGCGTTTCTCCGGGGAGGAACTCAGCCCCGAGATGCTCGGCGCGATGCTCAAGGGGTGGGTCACGGTGCGTTGGCGCACCGATACGACCCTGCTCGACCTCTACGCCACTCACACGGATCCGGCGATCGCGCGGGATTCGCTTGCCGCCGTTCTTGCCGCTTACGAACAGCTCAGCGAAAGCCGGGTCGAGGGATCCTCCGAATACGTTCTCGAATACATCCTCGACAGTTCCTCCGAGATCAAGGAGCGCCTCCTCGGTCTTGAAAGCACCCTCCAGCTTTATCAGCGATGTCTTCAATTGAGCAAGGAGATCGATGAGGCCGAGCGTCAGGTAGCCGAAATGGAGAAACGCTATCTGCCCAAATGGCCTGCCCTCGTCGAAGCCAAGGAACTCCTCAAAATTCTCCAGGATCGTTTTTTGCAGGAGTTCAACCAGGTCATGAACCTCTCGGAGGAGGAGCGGAAGTATTGGGAGACCAGTCTCGCCAGTCTCCAGGGGGCTTCCTTGGATGCTCTCGCCAACGCCAAACGCCAGGTCGTTTCGACCCGCTCGAACGTGCTCGAGCGTGAGCTTGAAGCCGAGAAAGCGGTCTACGACAATCTCATCCTCCAACTCAAGGAAGGCAACGTCACCCGTGGCTTCGCGAGCCGCCAGTTCGAGGTGGTGCAGCCGCCCACGATGCCGGCGGCACCCGTTGCCCCCATCAAGAGCCGGATGCTCATCCAGTTCGCCGGAGGCGGGGCCGCGCTCGGACTTGCCATCATCATGCTCCTCGGCTTCCTCGATCCGACCTTGCGCACCGTCTCCGAGATCGAACAATTTTGCGGCCTTCCCGTCGTCGCAGGCTTGCCCGCCTTCAAGAAGCGCGAGAGCCGTGCCGATTCGCTCGAACTGGCCCGCGATGCCCAGTCGAAGGCGTCAGAGGCCATTCGTTCGTTGCGGACCGGGCTGACCTTTCTAGGCACCGCTGAGGAACGTTGTACCTTTCTCGTCGCCAGTTCTGTCCCCGGCGAAGGCAAAAGCTGGGTCGCCTCGAACCTTGCCCATTCTTTCGCCTTGCAGGGCGACCGGACCCTTCTGATCGACGCCGACATGCGCCGACCCGTCCAGGGTGAGGTCTTCGGATATGGTCGCGAACCGAAAGGGCTCGCCGATGTCCTCTCCCTCGGCACGCCGCTCAAGGAAGTGATCCTCCGCTCCGAGGTCTCCGAGGATCTGTTTTTGATCCCGGCGGGCAGTTGGTCGGCCAACCCCGCCGAACTCCTCTCCGGCAAGTCGCTCCAGCCTCTCCTTGATAAGCTCAGCGAGTATTTCGACCGCATCGTCATCGATTCGGCCCCCCTTGTGCCGGTCAGCGATTCGATCCCCATCGCCAAGCTTGTCCAGTCCGTCGTCCTGGTGGTGCGGGTTGGAAGCACTCCCAAGGGGGCGATCAAGCGGGCCATCCGTGTCCTTTCCGATAACGGCTCGCACCCGGTCGGGATTGTTGCCAACGGCCTTCCCCAGACCCGCACCTCAGGGGCGCACGGCTACTACTACTCTTACTCGGGTAGCGGCAGCTATTCGGGTTACAGTAGCAAGGAGAGCTAGGGGCGGGTGGCAAGGATTGGCACAGTGTCAGGGTCCAGCGTTCCGAAAAGCACTACTTGCCCGATTTTCCTTCGCGAGATCCCGGTTTTGTGCCACGGTGGTTCCTCGGTGCCATGCTGGCGCGCCCTTGCCAAAGGATGAGGTGGACCCACGAACATTTGCCCCCCCTGCGCTGGCTGGCGGCGCTGGCGCCTCTCCTTGTGGCGTTTTTTTATGCGCCGCTCGCCTTCGGTGGCTCGACGCCCGACACCGTGGCGGTGTTGGATTGGCTGCTCTTCCACGGGTTTCTCCTCTGGCTGTGTGTGCTGGTGGTAGAGCGCCGCTTCCCCCGTCTTCCGTGGGCGCTCGCGGTGCCTTTGTTGGTTCTGGTAGTCCTTGGCCTACTCCAGATCTGGAATCCGAAATCCGTGGTCGATTCGGTCTTCGGAGAAATCCGGCCGCTCCCCGGTGCCGTCTCCTTCCTGCCGGGCACCGTCGATGCCTCGGCGACCCGTCCCGTCCTGCTGAATCTAGGCGCGCTCGCCCTCGGGGGGCTCGTCCTGCGCGATGCCTTCGCTCAGGCGAGGGCGCGCTGGCTCCTTTTTGGCACCATTTCCCTTGCCGGTTTCATCATCGCGATCATCGGGATCTACCAGAAGGCCTCCGGGGCCGAGGCGATGCTTTGGAGCGAGCTGCGCCCGGATGAGGGCACCAAATTCTTCGCCGCCTACCGTTACCACGGCAACGCCGCCGCCTTTCTGAATCTCAGTTGGCCCGCCGCGCTCGCCGTCTGGCTGAGGAGCCGCCTCAAGGAGCCTGGGTCGATCGCCGTGTCGCTCGACTTTTCCGTGCTCTTCCTGATCTTCGCCGCCGTCTTCGTGAATTCGTCCAAGGCCGGCCAGATCCTCGGGCTGCTGGGGTTTCTTCTTGCTCTCTGGCGCTTCAGGGGGGAATTCGCGAACGCCGGCACCAACCGGATCGGCATGGTGGTCCTCACCTTTTTTCTTCTCGGTTTCGGGGCGGTGTTCGTGTTGCCCGGCCTCCTCAATATCTTGGCGAACTGGAACTCATTCGGTGAAGACGGCTCCACCCTCACCGGGCGTCTCCTCGCCTACGGCGCCTGTTTCGGAGCGATCCAGGAATATGGCTTTCTCGGCGCTGGTGCCGGGACCTTCCGGTTTGTCTTTCCCTATCACACGCTCCATTTAGAGGACCGGATCCCCGGTTTCTGGTATTATGCCCACAGCGACTGGCTCCAGACCGTCATCGAGTGGGGGTGGGCTGGCTTTGCCGCATGGGCCTTCCTCATCGGTGGTGCGTTCGTCAGGCTCTGGCGGCACTGTCGCGAAGCCGCCGCGAGGGAACGGGTCGAGCTTTCCTGCAGCGCCGGCCTTCTCGCAATTTTCATGGTCATCGTCCATGCCATGTTGGATTTTCCCCTGCAGATTGCCTCGTTGCAGTGGCTTTTCGTGGCTTACCTCGCCCTCGGATGGAGCGATTACTACGGCCACCAGAACGGGGAGCGGCGGGAGGCGGAGGGAGCGCAAGGATAACATCAGGCCGGGTTGGCCTGATCGACGCCCCGGTCTTTCATCCGCTCCTCGAGCCGTGCGAGGAGCCAGCCCACCCCCGCGATGAGGAGGAAGGTCGTCGTCAAGGAGACATAGCCACTCATGTCGTGAACTTTTTCCAGGTCGGCATCTGGATGGGCGACCGCGTGGCGGACGAGGTAGATCACCCGGCACCCGTTCATGAGGAAGGCCAGACCGAATCCCGACGCCAGCAGCACGAGCCGCGAGAGCAGGGGAAGCCGGAGAAATTCACCCAACACGAAGCCCGCGAAGATCCCGCTCTGGAAGGATCGGATCCCGCTGCATCCATCACTCACCTGAAGGGGGATGCCATTGGCGAAGATCGTTTCGCCCTGACTCGCCAGAGGTAACCCGAGCATGCGGTTCACGAAAAGGGCGAACTCCATCACTCCCTTCGTCAGCCAGTGGATCAGGGAAGACTCGAAACCCATTGGCAGGGGGATCACGAGCAGGACCACGATCGTGCATCCCCAGTAGGCGGCGATTGAGCGCCCTTGGATCCGGAAGAGAAGCACGGCGGTGAGTCCCAGAACGATGAGACCGTGGAACACCAGCGGCGGACGCCAACTCGAGTCGGCCCATTGCGTCATCCGCAGCAGGGTGATGAGGAGGAGGCACCCCACCACGAGGCCCATTATCGGAAGCGAGATCGCGAGGCGGCGCAGGCGTTCTTCCAGTTCGGCCCCACTGGGACCAGTCTCGCGCCACCGCGTCAGGAAAAAGAAGGGCACCACGAAGAGAGCAAGCCACCCGTAGTCGTAGTAGGTCCCGTCGGACCAGGTGGGCATCAGCGAGAGGGCGAGCTGGAGATACAGGAGCGCGAGAAAGGCCCAGAAAGCGAAGGGCCTCGTCCCGGCGAGAGCGCGCCAGTCGTTTCGCGGGGCGGTGGTGGGAGCGGGGGGAGGGGAGGGATTCATCGGGCTTGCGCCGCTGGCGGACGACTCCTAGTATCCGCTTTCAATCCCCCGGTCATCAAGTCCGAATCGATCGTTGATCGACTCATCGCGCGCGGTGGCTCCGGCGTGCCCGACTCCTTTGCTCGTTCCCCGTCTCATCCGCCCTGGCGCGCGACCTCCTCGATCCAGCCCGCCAGCCGAGCGATACCCTCGCTCCTGGCTTGCGTGATCCGAGCCGCCAACTCGTCGGGGCAGGGGATCTCCCTCTCCCGGGGTGCTGCCTCCGCCAAACGCGCGATCTCGCCGGCGAGACCTTCCGGCTCATCCGGCGAAACCGCGAAATGGCCACGTCGCCGCAGCCAATCCGCGACCCCTCCGTCCTTGCTCCCGACCCAAAGGACCGGCCGCCCCACCAGCACCGCGAGTGCCAGTTTGCTCGGCCAGAGGCAGCCGGCCGTCTCCGGACGCTGCGTCGCCACGAGCGCATCCGCGAGCAGGAGTGAGGGGACCAGGTCCGCCTCCGGCGCATAGTCGCGCCAATGACACCGCTGCAAGCCCATCCGCGCCGCCTCCGCCATGGCAGCAGCCCGCTCCGCGCCGCCTCCTTGGAACACGAGATCGACCGCGAGTCCGCGTGCCTCGAGGAGGGCTTGCGCCGCCAGCAAGGTCCGCCAATCGTGCGCCCGACCCAGATTTCCTGAATAAAGCCAGACGAATCCCCCGTTCGCCTCCGCCCCCGCCTTCGTCACGGTCGGCGGAGTCAAGTGGGTCGGTTCCGGTGGCCAAGGGGGCTCGGTCTCGAACCGGCGGGGCGAGGGACCGATCCGCTGCGCCATTTCGCGGTCGAGGACCACCACGAGGTCGCAGGACGCGTAGACTCGGCGCATCAGTGCGGCCGTGATCCGGTGCAGGAGCGAGTCTTTTCTCACCTCGCCGAGCGCCACCGCCACCTCCGGATACAAGTCCATCGCCCAATGAATGAGGCGGGCGCGGCGATGGCGGATCCGGGCGAGCCAGGCCACCACCGGCACCATTGGCGGCGAGGTCATCACCACGATCGCCTCTGCCCGGGGAGCAAGGAGGGCTCGGCCCAGCAGGCGCAGCAACGAGAGCCCCTCGCGTAGCGCCCGGCTTCCCAGAATGGTTTTGCCGCCGCGGTAGTCGAGCGCATCCCCGACTGGAACCACCTCGAAGCCGCGCCGCGCGAGCTCGGCCGCCACTTCGCCGAGGAGGCGTGCCGTCGGCGCCGGATCGGGCGGCACGAACTGGTTCAGAAAGAGCACGCGTTCCCCGCCCGGCGCTCTCGTTCCGGGAATCCTCGATTTTGGCTCTGACGGCATCGCAGTCGTAAAAACAGGGGAAAGCGAACCAATCGCACCGGAAGCTTCTCACGCCAAAAGGAAAGCCCCGCCCGAAGCACGAAAAGGCACCTGCCCGGCTGATCCCCTCGCCACCTAGGTGACTGTCTTTGTGCAAATGGTTCAAAAAAGATTGAACTTAACCCCCTTGTTTGATTAATCTCATTCGGAACTGATGCCCGAATCCGTCTCCAAGCCGCCCTTGGCCGAGAGCCTCCACCCCGTGGAGACCGGTTTCGTGCGTTTTTTTGTGCACCTGGCCACCACCGTGGGGCTGCCGCGCTCGGTGGGCGAGATCTTCGGGCTCCTTTTTGCCTCCATGGCCCCGGTCTCCTTCGACGAAGTGGTGGCCCGTCTCGGGATCAGCAAGGGTTCCGCGAGCCAGGGCCTCCGGCTTCTCACCCAGATCGGGGCCGTCTCGCAGGTCTACGTCCGTGGCGATCGCCGCACCTTTTACCTCGCTGAGACCCGGATGCGGCAACTCTTCAGCAAGGCCTTGCAGGAGTCCCTGCGCCCCCATCTCGAGGGCAACAGCCGTCACATCGGACTGCTTGAGGAGACGATCGAGGAGAATGCCGCTGCGCTCGGGCCTGCCGCCGGCCATTACCGTTCCCGGGCCCACTCGCTCCGAGTCTGGAACGAAAAGGCGCTCGCCCTGCTCCCCCTGCTTGATATGCTCTCCCCGCTGCTGGCTCCCTTTCTGCCTTTCAATCTCGTCAAATCGGACTCCGCCTCGGAGCCCGATTCTAAAACCTCCTGAACGCCCGCGCCATCGCGACGTTCCTCAAAAAACTTCCCCTTCCCAGTGGTCTCTTTCCGGTATCTCCGGCGGGAACGACCAGTGGCGGTAGCGTGACCCGGTGCGGGCGGGGCAAGCATGGGTGACCAGTGCCGTGACCGTGCCTCCTCTTCCATGACTCTTCCACCCCGTCTCCGGCGCTCGGCTCCCGCTCTTGTGGTCTTTGGAGTCGTCTTGGTCCTCCTTGTTCTCTTCCACCGCCCCCTCCTCTCCGCCGCCGCTTCGCTCTGGATCGTCGATTCGTCAGACTTCGAACGCGTTGATCTTGTCCTCATCCCCGGAGGCAGTTTTGACACACGCCCTTTCGGCGCGGCGGACCTCTTTCTCGCGGGTCGTGCGGAACGCCTTGGTGTCTTCAAAACCGAGAAGATGCCCACCGTCGAAATGGGGCTTCGGCCCGATGATCACGAAATCTGTCTCGCCGTCCTCGATCGGCTGAAAGTTCCGCGTGAAGCCATCCTCACCCTCGGTGACGGCGTCACCAGTACCTGGGATGAAGTCGCCGTGACGCGGGAATGGTGTCTCGAACATCAGCCTCGATCCGTCGCCATCGTCACCGAACTTTTCCCGAGCCGCCGCGTCCGCTACGCTTATGAGAAGGGGCTCGGCGACCTCCCCATCGAAATTCACGTCGTCGCTCTTCCCGCTCTCGGCTATACCGCCACGGACTGGTGGCGGCACGAAAAAGGACTCATCGATTTCCAGAACGAGGTCGTGAAGTGGGTCTACTACCGCGTGAGGTAGGGGAGGGGGCTTTCGAAACAACACAGGCATCGAAACAAATATCAGATGAAAGGCATTATCCTCGCGGGCGGATCGGGAACCCGGTTGCATCCCTGTACCCTAGCGGTCAGCAAGCAACTCCTGCCGATCTATGACAAGCCCATGATCTATTACCCGATGAGCGTGCTCATGCTCGCCGGGATCCGGGAAGTGCTGATCATTTCCACGCCCCATGATCTGCCGAGCTTCCGGAGGCTCTTCGGCGACGGATCGGCTCTGGGAATGCGCTTCGACTACGCCGAGCAACCCAGTCCCGACGGGCTCGCTCAGGCCTTCCTGATCGGACGCGAATTCCTCGACGGTTCGCCGGCGTGCCTCATCCTCGGGGACAACCTTTTCTATGGCCAGGGGTTCTCGCCCCGTCTCCGCCGTTTCGCCGAGCTGACCGAAGGTGCCGGGATCTTCGCTTATCCCGTCCGCGATCCGCAGCGTTTCGGGGTCATTGAGTTCGATGAGTCCACCGGCCGTGCCCTCAGCCTTGAGGAAAAACCCTCCGCTCCGCGCAGCCATTACGCAGTTCCCGGCCTTTATTTCTACGACCGCCACGTCTGTGATCATGCCGCATCGCTGAGCCCGAGCCCGCGCGGCGAATTGGAAATCACCGACCTGAACCGGATCTATCTCGAACGCGGTTTGCTCCAGGTCGAAAAACTCGGGCGCGGCTTTGCCTGGCTCGACACCGGTACGCATCGCAGTTTCATCGAGGCCTCGACCTTCATCGAGGCGATCGAGGAACGTCAGGGCTTGAAGGTCGGTTGTCTCGAAGAGATCGCGCTGGAGAATGGATGGATCGGCGAGGCGGAAATCCGGAAAGCCGTCGCCACGATGGGCAAGAGCCACTATGCGGCGTATCTGGAGCTTCTCATCAAATCGCGGCAGTAACGAACGCATGACAGCCTCCCCTACAGATCCACGATGGGACTCGGGCTTCCCGGAAGCCCGCGTGTCCATGAACGCGGAGATCGGAGAATCCGTTTCGATCGGCCCCGGATCGGTCGTCTACGACAATGTCTCGATCGGTGACGGAACCAAGATCGGCGAATTCTGCGTCCTCGGCCACGAGGGCCCCGGGCCTTCCTCGAAGCTGAAGATCGGGAGAAACTCGATCATTCGATCGCACTCGGTGCTCTATTCATCGAGCGAGTTCGGCGACCGGTTGGAAACCGGACATCATGTTGTGATTCGCGAACGAACCGTCGCCGGTGCGAATCTCCGCGTCGGGAATTTCTGCGACATCGAGGGCGATTCCTCCTTTGGCGACTACTGTCGTCTCCACGGCTATGCCCACGTCGGCAAGGGTACGGAGATCGGTCATTTCGTGTGGCTCTTCTCCCTCACCACCGCGACGAACGATCCGCTCCCCCCTTCGATGATATCCGCGCCGGTCAAAATCGGCGATGGCGCGGTCGTCTGCGTCGGCGTCACCATGATGCCCGGGACCTCCATCGGAAAGGGCGCCTTTGTCTCGGCGGGAGCGCAGGCGTGCGGAATCATTCCTCCCGGCGCGGTCGTTGCCGGTCATGAAGGAAAGATCGTCAGCCATGTCAGTGGCCTGATCCATTTTGAATCGGGTACCCGGCATCCTTGGATGCGACACTTCGACCGGGGTTATCCACCGGAAGCCCTTGTCCGCCTCCAGCAACTAAAGGATGAAGTCCTCGCGACACGGAACGACCTGGTTCTCTCCCACCCTTGAAGCCCATGACACGCCCAGAAATCAAAGAATTGATGAACGGTATTCTTTCCCGCCAGGGGAAAGCGACCGTCGATGAAGACGCGATGCTTCTTCGCGATGTCGGTTTCCGCAGCCTCGACTTTTCGGAACTCGCCCTCCGGGTCGAGCGTGCCGCAGGTCGTGAACTCAATTTCGATGCGGCCTTGATGCGATCCATCGATACCGTTGCCGACGTCCTGAATTTCTTCGAGCACGCGACGCAGGATGCCTGAACCGATCTTGGAAAACCTCGTCGTCGCAGATGGCGCACCAAGCACCTGGGAAGCGCTTGGCGTGGCCTTTTCGAACCGTCCCGGATCACGCTCGCTCACTTCCCCGGGCGTCCCCGTGGCGATCGTGGTTCCCGATTTGCGGGCGGCCCTCGAGGCGGTGGCATTTGCGGTGGTGGCAAACATCGATTTTCTCGTCATCGGCCGGGATCGCTACTCGGAAGCAATCCGGGATCTGCTGGGAAGAGAAGGTTTTGCAATCGTCGAGGTGGATTCCGGCTCCATGACGCCTCCGCCCGTCATGGTCGAATCCGTTCCGGGGCGGGTCTGGCTGCTCACTTCGGGAACGACCGGAACTCCCAAGCTGGTTTCACACCGGTGGGAAACCCTCTACACCCGGCGAACGGCCTCGGACTCGAGCCAACGACGTTGGTTAGTGCCATACCTCGCCGGCACCTATGCCTGGTACCAATTGATTTGCCTCGGTCTTTTCATGCCGGGCCAGTCGCTCGTGGTGGCGGAGGTGGATGATCCGCAGGACCTCTTGGCGATCGCGGCGAGGGACGGCGTCGACAGCATTTCAGCAACCCCGACCTTCTGGCGGCTCGCCCTCCTGCGCGCGGGAGCGTCCGGTCTCCGGGATCTTGCCTTGAAGACCCTATCCCTCGGCGGAGAGATGGCGGACCAACCCATTCTCGACCGACTGCGGGAAACCTTCCCGAACGTGGAGATCAGTCATGTTTATGCGTCGACCGAGGCGGGCGCTTGCATCGTCGTCAAAGACGGACTCGCCGGCTTCCCGGCAGACCTGCTGGATCTCGAGACACCCGGACGGCCGGCGCTGAAGCTTGTCGATGGGAATCTTCTCGTGCGCTCCCCCTATTCGACGCTTGCCGCGAACGGACGGCACGAGGAATGGATCGACACCGGAGACCTCGTCGAAATCCGGGGAAAGCGCGTTTGTTTCCTTGGTCGGGTGAACGCAAAACTGATCAATGTCGGGGGCAACAAGGCGTTTCCGGCAGACATCGAGTCCGCGATCCTCGACCACCCGGAGGTGTCTTGGTGCCGGGTGCGGGCGGTCCGATCGCCGTTGGTCGGTTTTCTTCCCGAGGTCGATCTGGTCCTGGTCGGCGGGGCCACGTTCGACGAGGTCGCACTGACCCGGCACGCCTCTGAACGCCTTCCCGAATACGCCGTGCCCCGTTTCTGGAACCTTCTCGAGAGCATCCCGGTGGAATCAACGCTCAAGAGTTCCCTGTAACTTCCCATGAACCCAAAACTGGTTCTCGTCAGTGGAGGCTCCCGCGGTTTGGGCGCCCACCTCGTCACTCATTTCCTCGAAAGCGGACACGCGGTCGGCACGTTCGCCCGCAGCAAGACCCCGTTGATGGATGAACTGGCGGAGCGCTTCCCGGGGCGGTTCGAGTTTTTCGCCGCCGATGCCGGAGACCTCCCGAGCCTGACCCCTTTCGTGGACCGGCTCATCGAGCGTCATGGCGTCATCCACGCGCTCGTCAACAACGCGGCGATCGGGCAGGACCACCTCCTCGTCCACACCCCGCCTGACATGATCGAAAGAATCATCGCCACGAACGTCACCGCTCCCATTTTGCTGACGCGCCTCGTTCTCAAGCGGATGCTCCTCCAGAGCGAAGGCGGACGGGTCCTGAACATCACTTCGATCTGCGGGCTGAAGGGCTACAACGGACTCACGGTTTACTCCGCCACCAAGGGGGCGATGGACGCCTTCACCCGTTCCCTCGCCCACGAAACCAGCGGCCGGGGAATTCTCGTCAATGCGGTGGCTCCCGGGTTCTTCGAATCGGAGATGTCCTCGGTGCTTTCCCCCGACCAACTCGACACCATCAAGCGACGGACGCCGACCCGGCAATTGACGACCGATGCCCAGTTGCTGCCGGTGGTCGATCTGCTCCTCTTCACTGACACGAACATCACCGGACAAACCATCGCCGTCGACGGGGGCGTTACGTCTTGATCAACCTGCCGAGCCCCGCGCGTTGGCGCCGGAGATTCCGGATTCGAAATCAACCGCCCTTGCCTCTTCGCCCTATGTCCCTCCAATCCTGCCAACTCATCGACCTCCCCAAGATTTCCGATCCGAGGGGGAACCTTACGTTTATCGAGGGCGGGCATCATGTTCCGTTTCCGATCAAAAGGGTCTTCTACCTCTATGACGTGCCCGGCGGTGCGGATCGTGGCGGCCACGCCCTCCGGCGATGCCACCAATTTCTGATCGCGATCTCGGGAAGCTTCGATGTGGTCGTCGAAGCCGGCTCCGAATCACGTCGCTTCCATCTCAACCGCTCCTATTACGGGCTCCATCTTCCTCCCATGATCTGGCGCGAGATGGACAATTTCTCGTCCGGCGCGGTGTGCCTCGTGCTCGCCTCCGAATGCTACAGCGAAGACGACTACTTCCGAGATCACGATCAGTTTCTGTCCGCGGTCGAGGCGGGAAAATAGGTGTCCCCGAATCCTCCCCTTGCATGAAGGTCCCCTTCCAAGATTTTCACCAGCCCTACGCAGAGCTAAAGGAGGAACTCGATGCCGCCTACCTCCGCTTCATGGAATCGGGCTGGTTCGTGCTCGGCGGGGAGACGGCAGCGTTCGAGGAGGAATACGCGGCGTTCTGCGGAGCGGCGCATGCCGTGGGTGTTGCCAACGGCCTCGAGGCCCTGCATCTCGCTCTCCTGGCCCTGGGGGTGAAACCTGGGGACGAAGTCATCGTCCCCTCGAACACCTACATCGCCACCTGGCTGGCAGTGACTCAGGCCGGTGCGAAACCGGTTCCAGTCGAGCCGGATCCCGGGACCTTCAACATCGATCCCGAAAAGATTGAGACCGCCATTTCCCGCCGGACCAAGGCAATTCTCGCGGTGAATCTCTATGGCCAACCCTGCGACTATGATCAAATCCGGAAGATGGCCGATGATCACGGACTCCACTTCGCGATCGACAATGCGCAGGCGCAAGGGGCGCGCTACAAGGGCAGGAGTGTGGGTGGTCTCGCCGACATCGAGTGCCACAGTTTCTATCCCAGCAAGAATCTCGGGGCCTACGGTGAAGCCGGAGCCGTCACCACGAACGATCCGGACCTCGCCGAAAAGATAAAAGTCCTGCGGAACTACGGCTCCCGTGTCCGCTACCACAACGAAGTGGTCGGATTCAACTCTCGCATCGACGAACTCCAAGCCGCGTTTCTCCGGGTGAAGTTGCGTCACCTCGACGAATGGAACTCACGCAGGGCGAGAGTTGCCGGGACATATCTCGAGGGGTTGGCTGACAACGAATCACTCATCCTACCGCGCGTTCCGGATTGGGCTGATCCGGTCTGGCATTTGTTTGTCATCCGGCATCCGAGGCGGGATGCCTTGCAGCAGCACCTCACCGAACGAGGGGTCGCGACCTTGATCCACTATCCGATTCCACCTCACCGCTCGGGGGCGTATTCCGTGGAGTCTGGAAACCATTCTTGGCCGGATCTCCCCATCGCCGAGTCCCTCGCCGAGGAAATCTTGAGTCTGCCGATCGGTCCGCATCTTCGGGAAGAGCAACTCTCGGTCGTGTGCGACGCGGTTCGCGAGTTTGTGAATTAGATTCTTCACGTGACAAACGACTCTCCAAATTCCCAAGAAGATTCCGGCAAGCCGGTTTCCTCCTACGGACAGATCCTCCGTTCAACGGCATTCACGGGCGGCGCTTCCCTCATCTCACTTGCCTTCAGTGTCGTTCGGACCAAGGTCGTGGCACTTGCTCTGGGGCCTGCGGGAGTTGGAATCCTCGGAACCTTCACAACGCTCATCGGACTTTCCGTTACGATCTTCGGGCTCGGCATTGGCGGCAGCGGAGTGCGACGAATCGCGAGTGCCGAATCGGAAGAATCCCCTGAAAAACTGGCTCAATCGGTATGGACGATCCGGAGATTCTCGCTCCTCCTCGGCGCGGCTGGCGCCATCGCTTTGGCCTGCGCGAGCCCCTTCGTATCGAAGTTGACCTTCGGCAACGCCGAACACGCAACGGCCATCGCCCTGCTCTCCTTTGCAGTCCTTTTCGGGATCGCCTCCGAGGGCCATGCCTCCATTATCCAGGGAGCACGGAGAATCCGGGATCTCTCGAAACTGACCATCGTCAGTGCCGCGGTCAGCACGCTCCTTGGCGTGCCGCTGGTTTATTGGTTCGGTCTGGACGGGGTTGTTCCCATGCTCATTCTCGTGCCGGCGTTCACGTTCTTTCTGGCGCGGAAATTCGCAAAACAAGTTGGGGGTTCGGATGGAGCCCTTCCGCGGAAAGAGTTCACGCGGGAGGCGAGATCGCTCCTCCATCTCGGATCCGTCTTCATGGCGTCGGCGATCATGACGGCAGCCGTCGCGTATCTCGTCCGGATGCTCATCATCCGATCGCTGGGGATCGAGGCCGCGGGTTATTATTCCGCAGCTTTCGCGATCTCGGGGATTTACTCCAGCTTCATCCTTCAAGCGATGGGGGCTGACTTCTTCCCGCGACTGACGTCGTTCGCCGCGGATCCGGCCGCCGTGAACCGGCTCGTGAACGAGCAGACCGAGGTGGCGCTGCTTCTCGCAACGCCAGGTCTGCTGGCGACCTTGGTCTTTTCGCCTTGGGTCATCAGTATCTTCTACTCCGGCGAGTTTGATGCCGCTGGTGAAATCCTGCGGTGGCAAGTGATCGGGCTGCTTTTTAAAATCATCTCCTGGCCGATGGCCTTCATCCAGCTCGCAAGGGGAAGGAACATTAGTTTTCTCGTCACGGAAGTGATCGCGAACCTGTCGCATTTCACGTTCGTTTTCATCGGAATCAAAGTCGCGGGCCTTCCCGGAACCGGCATCGGCTTTACCGCCATGTATGGGTTGTACACCGTGATGATCTTCGGAGTTGCGGCGATGGACACCGGGTTCCGCTGGAATGGCGGCAGTCTGAAGATCCTCGCTTGGGCCGTTCTCGCGGTTTTGGTCGTCTTCGTATCCAATTTCTTTCTTTCGGGACCGATCTACCTCGTGGCCGGTGCGTTGCTCACCTGTTTCGTCGGTGTCTTTTGTCTTCGCGGACTCCTCCATCGGACCCCGGCCGAATTCCTCCGCAAGATTCCATTCCTCGCAAGACGGCTGTGAACCTTCTCATCATCCAGGACGGTCCGGATGCCCTTGGGGGCATTCAGACTCTAATCGTCCGTTTCTGTGAATGGCTCGTCGAATCAGATCACGAGCCCGTCGTCCTGGTGCGATCCGCTTCCACCTGGGGCGGAATGCTTCCCGTCGGTGCGAAGCTGGTCGAATCGGGCGAGCTCCTCGATCTGGCCTACATTCCGTGGCGCGGCGCGAGCGTGCGAAGGCGTCTCGGGCTCTCCAAGCCTGATGCCGTCTTTCATTTTGAATTTCATACGGCGATGATTTCCTACTGTCTGTTCGGGCGGGAGGAAGAGCCGCCGCGCGCCGTGGTAGGCAACTTCATGCCGCATTTTGACTTCTCGGACTCGCACCGCCTCTCCGGAATCATGTGGCGCCGGTTCGTCCGTTACTACTCCGAGGCGCTCGATCCTTCGCAGCGAATGTTCATGTCGAAGCCGCAGTTGGAAAACCTGAAGTCCGCTTTCGGAGAGGCGATTGATGGCCGCGTGATTCCCTTGCCCGTGGATTTGCGGAGATACCGGAATGTTGGCCCGAACCGGTCTGCCAAAAACCTTGTGACCTTGTGTCGCCTCGATCCGATGAAGGCCTACCTCATCCCCCTTGTCGAGGCGATCGGAAGACTTCGCGAGCGCGGCCATGAGATGACGCTGGAGATCTTCGGGGACGGCGAACTTCGCGTGATGATCGAGGAATCGATCCGTTCCCTGGGGGCCTCCGATTGGGTGTTTTTGAGGGGATCCGTAGAATATGGAACCCTGCCCGAAGTCTTCTCCAGTGCCTGCGCATTCGTGGGGATGGGCACCTCACTCGTCGAAGCGGCCGCATCAGGGGTTCCCTCGATCGTGGCCTTGGCCCATGACTCCAGTGGCCGGACTCCGGGATTTTTCTCGGAGTGCCGTGAGGTGGATCTCGGTGATCCTGTGGCGGGTTTAACGCTCGTCTCCTTCGAGGAGAAGATCGCCGAATTGCTTGAAATGGACGCTTCCGGCCGTGAATCGCTCAGCCTGAGCATGCGCGAAAGAGCCGCCCAGTATGACATGGCATCAGTTTTTCCGGCTTGGATGAATCTTTCGGCTGGGGCCGGACCGATTTCGAAATCGACCTTCCTCGGGTATCAAATCGGGTTGGTGAAGACGGTGATGGCTTTGCGAGGAAAATTGAAGCGTTGGTTTTGAATGCGCCCGGAAGCGTTTCATGGGTTCGGGCATCCGATTCCTCGAGCGTTTTACCGTTTTTCCCCCTTGTGAATGATTGGTTGAAGGTGTCGCCCGATTTCCCTTGGCGATGGCCCCGACGAACTCCTCGAACATGAGCAATCTCGACTCCTCACGGATACATTCGCATTCGGGTGAGAGCCCCCTCCAGGGGCTCAAGCGGCTGCTTTCCGAAGGTGATTCGCGATTCTGGGAAGTGATGGGGGAGGCGACGAACCGGGCTGGCAACTTCACCGATCTCGTGACTCTTTCGGCCATCCGGCGAAAGGCCAAGACCATGCCCGGTGCACCGTTGCGATCGACGGCCACACCGCTCCGGATTGCTTTCATCGGAGGATGCAATCTCTATCCGTTGCATGAATTGACCGTTCACTATCTCGAGGCGAAGGCGTTCGAAGTCGAATTCTGGGTCGGGGAGTTCGACAATTATGTGGCCGAGATTCTCGATGTCACGAGCGAACTCCACCGCTTCGCTCCGGAATACACCTTTCTGTTTCCGAATCAGCAGCGATGCGCCCACCAGCTTCCGATCACGGCCGGCCGCCAAGAGACGGAGTCCGCCGCCCTTGCTTTGGTCGCCGACCTCCTCGGCCTTGCGGAACGTCTCAATGAGATTTCCGGGAGCGAGATCATCCTCGCAAACTTCTTCCTCCCGAACGCTTTCGACCCCGGTGAAATCCGGACGCGCACACTCACGTCGGACTGGAGCTTTCGGAAGCTGGTGAACCTTGAACTGGGTCTTGCCGCCCCGGCATTCGTCCACCTCTGCGACGTGGAACTGATCGGCCTGCGCGCGGGCGGGATCGCTTCGCAGGATCGGCGTTCCTGGTTTGCGACCAAGCAGCCGGCTTCTCCGGATACCACCGTCCAGATCGCGCGTGAGACCGCCGCGATTGTTTGCGATTTGCGCCGACCGGCAAAGAAGGTGCTCGTCCTCGATCTCGACAACACGATCTGGGGCGGTGTCATCGGCGATGACGGTCTCGATGGGATCGTGCTCGGCGATACCAACGGGACCGGCGAAGCCTTCAAGGCCTTTCAACGACATCTTCGCTCCTTGCGCGAGCGTGGCGTCCTGCTGGCGGTTTGCAGCAAGAACGATCACGAGAAAGCCCTCGAACCCTTTTTAAAACATCCGGAGATGGTCCTGCGCGAAAGCGACCTCGTCGCGTTCAAGGCAAACTGGAACCCGAAGTCCGATAACTTGAAGGAGATCGCGGTCGAACTAAATCTCGGGCTGAACA
>DGXY01000015.1 GCA_002396885.1 Akkermansiaceae bacterium UBA5020 | reverse complement strand
TCATGAATCCCCACCCTTCCTCCCCCGCCGCCATTGATCCCGACCGTGTCATCCCCCGCGAGGGCTGGCATGTGATCCACTTGTTTTTCCACGTCGAACAGGCGCAGTGGTCGCTCTTTTCCGACGAGGAAAAGCTCGAGGCGAAAACGAACCTCGCCGAACTCGTTCAGGAGATCCGCTCGACGGACTCGTCCCAGCTCCTCACCTTTTCGATGGTGACGCCCAAGGCCGACATCGGCTTCATGCTTCTGACGGACGACCTCCACAAGGCGAACCGTTTTGAGAAGCAACTCTATCGCGCCCTCGGTCCCGATGTGCTGACGCCGGTCTACAGCTACCTCAGCTTGACTGAACTCAGCGAATACACCACGACGGAGGAGCAGTATGCCGCCGACCTCACCCGCGACGAGGGTATCGCCGCCGGCAGTCCCGAGATGGAGACCAAGCTCGAGGAGTTTCGCAAGCGGATGGCGAAATACAACAGCGATCGCCTCTACCCGAACATGCCCGACTGGCCGGTTCTCTGTTTCTATCCGATGTCGAAGCGCCGCAACGAGAACCAAAACTGGTATCACCTCGACTACGAGGCTCGCCGCAAGCTGATGGCCGGTCACGCCCGGGTCGGACGTACCTTCGCGGGACGCGTCCGTCAGCTCATCACCGGATCGACCGGCCTCGAGGAATGGGAATGGGGCGTGACCCTCTTTTCCCACAACACCCAGGACATTAAGGAGATCGTCTACGAAATGCGTTTCGACGAAGTCAGCGCGATCTACGCGGAATTCGGTGATTTCTACATTGGACTCCAGCTCCCGCTCGACGAGCTCTTCCGCCGGGCAGGGCTGTGAGGCCCCTCCCGCACGACCTTGCCTGAAGCCGCCCCAGCCAAGGAGAACCTCTCACGAGTTTCTTTACCCGCCCGTGCACGGTGTAAAGAAATTCGTGAGAATTTCTCCCGCGTCACAGGCGGCTCCCTGAGAAACCGTCACAAGCTCTTCAAAAACGCCGCGATATCGGCGACAGTTTGTGGAGCGAGCCCGAGGTTCGCGGGATCATACATCAGGGAACGCCCGAGCGGTTCGACCGACTTGACCCGGCCTTTCGGGATCGTCTGCACGACACCGCCCATGCATTTCACGATGAACGGATCGCCGTTCGAGAGGACCATGCCGGTGACAACGGTGCCATCGCTGGTGACAATCTTGCTGCCCTCGTAGCCGTGCGAGATGTCCGCCGAGGGATGGGCGATCGCGTCGAGGAGGACCTCGATCGGCTGCTGGCGGCCAAAGGTGGTGAGGTCGGGACCAAAGTCCATCCCCGCCTCGCCGACCTTGTGGCAGGTGTAACACACCGCGACGGCCGCCTGGCCTTTCGCTTTGTCGCCGGACAACTTCATCAGCTCGGCGGTCGCGGGCATGGCCGCGGCACCAGCCACGGCAGGCGGCATCTCGACAGCGGTGATGGTGACTTTGTCAGGATCATAGAGGCCGCGCGCCTTCATCGCCTCGTCGACGCCGTAGCTCTTCCAGAGATTGCCCTTGCGGTTCATCAGCCACCACTGGGCGAGGTCCTTCATCGGAAAATCCTTGGCATTGGCGAGTTCGATCATGTGACCGACGGCCTCGGGACTTTTCACAAAGGCGAGGGCCGTGAGCATGCGCTTGCGTTCGTCCTCGGAGAGCGATGACTGCAGGGCGCGGGCTTTGAAATCACCTGCCGCAGCGGCCGGATGGAGTCGCCAGGCGAGCCAAGCGAAAGAATCGCTCCAGGCGTCGGCAGCGCCGCCAAGTTCCTTCGCGAGCGCAGCGTAGACTTCGCCTTCCTTACCCCTGCTCCCGGTCCCGAAAGCTTCGAGATAACTGCGATCCTTGCCATCGAAGCCCTTCGCCACGGCGAGGAGGACCTCAAGACTCTGCTCGAGCGGCAAATCGCGCATCATCAGGGCAGCTTCGGCGCGGATCATGGACGATTCGTCAGCGGCCATGGCCTTCGCCATCGCTGCAGGCTCGTGACCAATGAAGCGAAGCGAGCGATAAGCAACGAGCCGGGTCATGGCAACGTCCGACTCGAGGAGAGCAGCGACTTGGGCCACGCCTTCGCTCCCCATCTGCGCGAGCAACCAAATGGCGCGGGCCGAGAGATGCGGATTCTCATGGGCAAGCAGGGCCGCAACCGCCGGCACGGCGGAGACACCGGCCTCGCGCAGCCTGACAAAACCACTGTAACGCACATTCGGCGCGGGACTTTTCAAGGCGGCGATTTGTCCCTCGCTGGTGGCGAGATCGAGCTTCGGCACGGAGGCCTTGAAACCCTTCGGAGCAATGCGATAGATCGTGCCGGCGATGCCTTCGTCGAGGGTGCCATGTCCGCCAACGCGGCCGTCGAACCAATCGGCCACGTAGATCGCGCCGTCCGGTCCGACGGTGACATCGCTGGGTCGGAACATCGTCTTCAGATCTCCCGAAGCTTTGCCGCCAAGGAAATCGGAGCCGGCCCATTCCTTCGCCTCGTTCGAGGTCATGAAATCGAAACGCTCCAGCTTGTAGCCGGCGCCATCGGGCACGGGCAGATAGCCGAAAACAACATTCTTCCCGGCCTCGCAGGCGAGAAGGAGGCCGTTCCATTTCGGATCGAGCGCGCCGTTCTCGTAGTAGGCCACCCCGGTGGGCGAACCGCCACCGTAGACATCGCCGGCGGGCATGGTGCCGGGATCTTCCTGACGCCATTCGGCGGTCGGAGTATCCTGGCCGGGACGTTTGTCGGCGCCCCACGAGCGTTGTCCGTCGGCCGAAGCGAAGCCGGCGTTGCCCCCTTCGAGCACTCGCGTGACGCGGCAGGCGGGCGGGTCGTCGTTGTCGCTCTGGAAGACGTCACCGAAGGAGGTCACGGCCTGCTCGTAGCTGTTGCGGAAGTTGTGCCCGAGGATGGTCACGTTCGTGCCATCGGGATTCATGCGGGCGAGAAAGCCGCCTACCCATACCTGGCCGTCGTCGCTCCGTTGGCCCGCGATTTCCTGCAACATATAGGGACTGCCCATGAAGAAGTTCTTGCCGGAGCGATCCGTGAACTTCGCCCCGGTGTTGCCCTGGTTGAAATACCACTGGCCATTCGGTCCGGCGGTGACGCTGTGGAGGCTGTGGTCATGCTGTTTGCCGGCAAATCCGGTGAGCAAGACCTCGCGTCCGTCGACCCCCGCTTCGATTTTGCCGTCGCGGTTCTTGTCGGTATAAACGAGCAGATCCGGCGGCTGCGAGACGAGAATGCGATCATCGAGCACAGCGACGCCGAGGGGCGAGGCGAGCGCGGGTTCCTGCACGAAGAGGGAGACCTTGTCCGCCGAACCGGAGCCGTCCGAGTCTTCGAGAATGACGATGCGATCGCCCTCGGGACGACGCCCTCCCTTGCCGCGATAGTTCACGCCTTCGGCGACGTAGAGGCGGCCGGCGGCATCGAAGTCGATGTTGGTCGGATTGTGCAGCATCGGCGTGGTCGCCCAGATCGTGACCTCGAGTCCCTCGGGCACGGTGAAGAGATCGGTCGGCACCACCTTCGGCGCATCGGGATCGTAGCCACCCGCAGAGGCCGCCGGGGGCTTTTGGGTGTAAACGCGGAAGCGCATGCTGGCCGAACTCGGCTTGCCGTCGCGGATCATGCCGCCGTCGTCGATCGCGGCGATCGCCTCGAATTTCGCCACGCCTTCGGGCAGGGCAAAGGCGATCGTGGAGGGTCCGTGCGTGCCGATCCCCTTGGTATGGATCTTGCCCTCGACGGTGAGGGGCTTGCCATCCTGATTGAGATCCTTGAGCGTCTTCCCCCAACCGCTCTTGGCCTCTTTCCAATCCAACCCGGTCAGTTCGCGGACCGAACCGTCTTTCATCACCAGCTTCGGCGCGATCCAGTTGGCCCAGTCACAGGCGAGACCGCCTTCGTCGGAGACGACGAGATAGAGTTCCTTCGCATCGGGAATGTTGGCCGAGACCGGCACGAGGCGAGGCTGGCTCTTGGCGTCGAGGACGGGGGTTTCAAAAACCGGTTTCACCTGCTGCGCCGAGGCGGCGAGGGCGAAAAAGGGAATCAGGCAAATCAATCGGGGAGACATGGGCGCGATCCTAACGAGGGGAAGGCCCGCGATCAAGGGCGGAAATCGGGACGGCAGGGGGTCGGAGGCCTTCTCCGGCATCGAGGCATTCCCCGGCACCCAGCGTTGACAGCCGTCGCGAATCCGCGGTCAGGAAAGCGTCGCTCCCGAAGGCCCCAGCGCCCTCTTGATAATCCAATGGAAAGGTCCACATTGACCCCTTTCATGAACTTCAGCGACCTCCGCGCGATCCTCCAGTATGTGCCGCAATTCCGCGGCTGTACCTTCGTGGTCGCGCTGGATGGGGCCGTGATCGAATCAACGGACTTTTCGAACATCCTCCTCGATCTCGCCGTGCTCCGTTCGCTGAACGTGAAAGTCGTCCTCGTCCACGGAGCCGCCGCCCAGATCGAGGCCCTCGGAAAAAAACGCGGTGTCGTCCTTTCCAATGTCGATGGGACCGGCGTGACCGACGAACTCACCCTGGAGGTGAGCATGGACGCAATCTCGCGCCTTTCGAATGCAGTGATGCAGAGCCTCACCACCGTGAAGATCAAGGCGGCCACGGCCAACGCGATCCACGCTCACCCGGCAGGGATCATCAAGGGGATCGATCACGGGTTCACCGGCACGGTCGAGAAGATCGATGCGAGCGTCCTGCAGAGTTTCCTCGACCAGGACATCCTCCCCGTCGTTCCTCCGGTCGGCTTCGACGCCGACGGCCAGACCCTCCGGGTGAATTCCGACGCCGTCGCCCGCGAGGTCGCCACCGCTCTCGGCGCCACGAAGATCCTCTTCGTCTCGAGCGAGGATCCCCGCGACCAAACTGGCGGCCGTGAAAAACAGTGGACCGCCGAAGACGCCCTCCATTTCGTCGAAACCAAGGACGCGCTCGCCCCCGGCATGCTCTCGAAAATGCGCCAGGCCGCCCGCGCCACCCGCGACGGCGTGCCGCGCGTCCACCTCATCGGCAGCCGCAACCAGGACGCCCTCCTCGCCGAACTCTTCAGCAACGAAGGCGTCGGGGTGATGGTCTACTCCGACGCCTATCAGAAAATCCGCGCGGCCACCCATGCCGACGTCGACGAACTCTACCTCTTGATCCACCGCGCCGTCGAGGACGAGGAATTGATCGAACGGAGCCGCGCCGAGATCCAGTCGGCGATCCACGATTACATCGTCATCGAGATCGACGGCAACATTGTCGGTTGCGTCGCCGTGCACCCCCATCCCGCCGGCGACCGTGCCGAGCTCGCCTGTCTCTACGTGAAGCGCGGCCACACCGGCCAGGGCTACGGCAGCACCCTCGTCACCGCCGCGGTCGAGCGGGCTCGCCAACTCGGCTGCGGCCAGATCTACGCCCTTTCAACCCAGGCCGCCGGCTACCTCGAGCGCGAGGGGTTCTCCCGCACCCACGATCTCGGCCTGCTCCCCGAGGAACGCCGCGAGAAGTGGGCGAAGAACGGACGCAACGCGGTGCTCTTGGTTCGTCGGTTAGGGTGAGCCCTCACCTGAATCGGGGACTAGTCACGCGTAGTCACGCTCGTATCCGAGCACCCCTTTGGATTCGACCTCAAAGGCTTCTCCGTCGGTTCGATAATCGAAGACCTGTCCGCGATTGCTTCAACTCCCCTCCGCCCCCTCCGCCCGCACCACAAATAAAGTCGTATCATCCCGACCCGCCTCTTCCGTGGCCCAGTCGATGAGGCGTTTGGCGACTTCCTCCGCGGATTGATTCAGCCTCCCGGCATCGGCGAAACACTCGGCGATGTTTTTGTTCCAGAGTCCGTCGACGACGCCGTCGGAACAGATCAGGAACCAGTCGCCCGGCTCGATCGAGGCCGAGGCGACCTGGGGATGGACGATCTGGCATCCGCCTCCGATGGCCTGCTGGAGGACGTTCTTCCGCGGATGCATACGGGCCTCGCGCTCGTTGAACTTACCCGCCCGGAACTGTGCCCCGACGTAAGTGTGATCGTAGGTGAGCTGGGTCAGGACACCGTTGCGGTATTGGTAGAAGCGGCTGTCGCCGACGTGGGCGAAGGTGACGCGGGTGCGATAGAAAAGACCGCAGACGACGGTCGCGCCCATGCCCGTCAGCTTGGGATCGCGGTTGCCGACGCGGGTGACATAATCGTGCAGCGATTTCACGGCGCGCTCGAGGAGCGCCTCGGGATCAGCGGCACCGTGGAAGTCCCCCATCATCGCCGGGAGGAAACGCCGCAGCTCGCGCACCACGAGCGAACTCGCGACCTCGCCGGCGGCGGGACCACCCATGCCGTCGCTGACCGCAAAGATGAGCCCGCTGCCATCAATCGACTGAGTGCCGGAGAGCTCGGTGCTGTCAGCCCAACCCATTGCGGAGGAGAACACCGCGAGCGAATCCTGATTCCCCAGGCGCCTTATCCCATCGCGGGAGATACCGCACCACTCGAGGATGCGATGGGCCTCGTCGGCATCACTGCGGTGTTTGGGATCCTCGAGGATCTGGGCGAGCTCGAAATCGATCACGCAGAACTGCCCCATGCGCGAGTGGTAGGTGATGTTCCGCGGAAAAGGATCGTCGTGAACGATGCCGAATTCGTCCTCGAGCAACTTGAAGAGCTCGGCGGCCCGCTCCTCGCTGATGCTGGCCTCGGCGGGGGCCCCGCAATTGGTCGTGACGATGGTGAGGGTTTCGGGATCGTTGTCGAGGAGCCGGGGCACGATCTCGCAGCCGCGGGCTTCGAGCGCCTTCAGCACTTTCACCTCGTTTTCAAAACGCTCTTCCTTTCCCGTGCCACGGAAGGTTTTATGAACACGGCCGTCGTAGCCGACCTTGACGATGGAACGGATGCCGTCTTTGGCGATTTTCATGAAGGAAAGGGTGAAACGGGGGGGACGGAACTTAGAGATTCGCGGGGGCTCCTTCAACCTTCCTTAGCCTCATACTCATACTCTTACCTCATACTCATACTCAAAACCGGACGGCCATTGACGCTCGCTGAGTAGGAGTATGAGTAGGAGTATGAGTAGGAGTAGGAGTAAAGAATAGAAGTAGGAGGCAGGTGATCACAAGCGAGCATCCTCAACAATCTGTCCATCCCGCAAATGGATCTTACGATCGACGCGGTCGAGGAGCCGGTCATCATGCGTGGAGAAAACAAAAGCCGCGCCCCGCTCCTGATTGATGCGGCGCATCAGATCGATGATCAGGTTCGCGTTGTGGGTATCGAGATTCGCGGTCGGTTCATCGGCGATGACGAGTGCGGGATCGGTCACGAGAGCCCGGGCGATCGCGACACGCTGCTGCTGGCCGCCGCTCATTTTCTGGGGACGGTGGTGCATGCGGTCGGAGAGTTCGACCTCGCCCAGCAGCTTTTCGGCCCTCGCCCTGGCATCGGCCTTGGAGACCCCGTGGATCTGCAGGGGTAGCATCACGTTCTCGAGCGCGGTGAGCACAGGAATGAGATTGAAGTTCTGAAAGACGAATCCGATCGAGGCATTGCGCAGCTCGCTGCGGAGAGCATCGGTGAGACCGGCGGCGGGCGTGCCCGAGACGAGGACTTCTCCCGAGGTGGGGGTATCAAGCAACCCGATCAGGTTGCAGAGAGTCGACTTGCCCGAGCCCGAGGGCCCCCAGACCGCGATGAATTCGCGCTCCTCGATTCCGAGACTGATATCCCGCAAGGCCGACACTTCCGTGTCGCCAAAATGGTAGGTTTTTCTGAGATTCCGGGTCTCCGCAACTTTCATGAGGTCGACGGGGCATTAGCGCTTGCAGTCTAGACGCCCCGGCCCATTTTGCACGGGTTTTCCATGATTGAACCTTACTTGCTGGCATTCTGGGGAGTCTGGCTCCTCGTGATCCTGATCGCGGCCTCACGCGTTCTCGGATTTTCAATGGCCCGGCGTGCCCAGGATCGTCGTTGGAAGAACGGCGTCGGCCCGCAGAAGCCGGTCGCTCTCATTGTGCCGGTGAAGGGTTTCGACCCCCAATCGACCCCCCGCTTTTTCGACGCCATCTTTGGTCAGACCTACAAGGATTACCGCGTCATCGTCTGCTTCGAGAGCTGGGACGACCCTGTCGCGCGGTGGCTCTGCGAGCATCTCGAACTCAGCGCCCGCCATCCTGTCTGGACCCATCCCGACCCGACGAGCGGCCTCCGCGGGATCACCCTCGTTTGTGGAGGCATCGCCGAGACGGAAGGACAGAAAGTCCACAATCAGCGCGCCGCTTTCGCGGATCTTACCCCGCGCGATGCCATCATCGCCTTTGCCGACGCGGACATTCTCTGTGGACCCGACTGGCTCGCCCGGCTCGCCGCTCCGATCAATCGCGCCACCCACGAACTCTCCACGACCTACCGCTGGCTCGTTCCGAAGCGCCCCACCCTGCCGAATCAGCTCGCGTGCATCATCAACGCCTCGATAACGACCCAGGGCGGGGCGGAGTGGTCGACTGTTCTCTGGGGCGGCTCGATGGCCCTGACCCGCGAGCTTTTTGATGAACTCGACGTGCCCCATCTCCTCGCCGGTTCGCTCAATGACGACTTACGCCTCTCGAAGGCGGCTCGGGCGACGGGGCGAAAGATCGCCTTTGTCCGCTCGCTCATCCTCCCGACACCGATCGACTTCACCTGGAGCACCTTCTTTGAATTCGTGCGTCGCCAATACACGCAGGTGAAATTCTTCAGCCCCATCCTCTACACCGGGGTGAACTTCGTCCTCGGCTTTTACGTGCTCGGGGCCGCCACCATCGTCGCCGCGCTCGTCTACGGGTATTTCTATGCCTGGATCCCCGTCGCCGCAGCCTATGTCATCGACCAGTTCCGCACCCTCGCGCGGCAGCAGGTCTATCTCTCGCTCTTCAAGGAAAATGGCATTCGCCAGAAGCTCGTTGCAGCGGGCTGGCTCGAGCACATGCTCACGCCTTTCTGGATGACGCTCCATTGGATCCTCCTCGCCAGCACCTGGACCCAAAATCGTCTCACCTGGGCGGGAGTGCGTTACCAGATCGATTCGAAATCGAAAACCCGCGTCCTCCATCGTTCCGCCACGGCCACCCCGCTGCCCGCCGGAGCTCCCGGTCTCGCGATGCTTTCGGCCCTCAATGATCTCCGCCGCGGGGCCATGACCCAGCCGCACCGCCCGGTCGGGGCTCACACCGCACCGCTCGAACCCCTTGCGACCGATACCGCTCCCGAAACGATCGAGACCGCCGAGGTGGTCGCCACCGGCACTGCCCCCGAATCCGTGGAATCAGTCCTTCCAGCCGCGGCGGAAATCGCACCCGGGATCGAGGTCGAAGCCGCCATTTATTCCGCCTGCGAAGAGGCTCCCTCGGCGATCCTGCCCCTCACCGCCAGTTTCCACGAACGCCCCGAGCGCCAGCGGGTCCGCGCCAGCGATCGCGGGGCCCTCGGCGCGGCCGAATTCCTCCTCGGCAAAACGCGTGCCCTGCCCCATCGCCTCCACGCGACACCGGCACCTGTCGTAGCCAAAGCGAGCGAAAGACCCACGCCAACAGGGGAGTCCTCGAGGATTCCCTTGCTCGCCCGACGCGGCCGTGTCCTCACCGCCGCTGAGCGCGCCATCGACAAGACCAGACTCCATCAGGCGGGCGCGGAGCGCTCTCCCGCAGGCCGGACCTTGCTTTCCCGTCCCCAACCGCCCGCCCGACTCGACCGGTTGCGGTCGCGGATGCAACGCTCTTTAGTCAAGTCGCCGCCCGTTTCCATCGTCGCCGCACCCCCGCCGACAGCGGCGCTCAAACCGGCCCTTCGCGCCTCTGCACCCCGGTCTCTCGCGGGACGGCGCGCCTCGCTCGGTGCCAACCTCGCCGCCGTTGCCCCGGGCCGTGGCATTGCAGCCCGCTCCTTGCGCCCCCTCTCTTCCGGGCGTATTGGCTGTCATCCCATCGCCCGCCCTCTTCCGCCCGGCGCTTCGGCCAGACCCTAACAGACCGACCATCCTTCTCATGTCTGAACTCTACGAGGAAGATTTCGTCTACATCGATCGCTGCGCCTTCATCGTGCGGCCGACCTGGAAATTCGCGGCCTGGCTCAATCAACTCGACAGCGATCCGGTCGAAGATGAAAACCAGATCTTTATCCAGACGGTCTATCTCGTCGATTTCAACGAGCGCCTCGACGCGCACACCACGACTGATCTCCTCGAAGCCTACTACCTCGACATCGCCACGAGCGAATTCGGATCGTGGTGGACGGACGAGCAGGATTGGCCATCCATCCGCAGCCTTAACGACTTCTTCGAATACTTCGAGTGCGCGCCGTCCGAAACGGTGATCGATCTCGCCGCCGACGATGACTACGAGGAACCCGGAGACGGAGACCAGTTCTGAGTGGCTCACACGCGACCGGCTCATGAGCGCTCTCCCCGACGCCCTCCTCGAAAAGATCCGCGCCTTTCGCGACGAGCGCGACTGGGCCCCGTTTCACAATCCCAAGGACATGGCCATCGCCATCTCCCTTGAAGCCAGTGAACTCCTCGAGCATTTTCTCTGGAAGAATCCCGAGGAAGTCACGGCCCGGGTGGAATCGCATCGGGAAGCGATCAGCGAGGAAATCGCCGACATCGCGATTTACCTGACCGAACTCGCCGACAATCTCGGCATCGACCTCGCTGACGCGATGGAAGCCAAACTCGCGAAAAACGCCGCCAAATATCCGGTCGAAAAGGCCCGCGGCAGCGCGGCGAAATACAACGAGCTTTGAAGGGTTCCGAACCGGCGCTTTTGCCAACAAGACAAAACGCTCTCTTCCGATGGGAATCCAGCTCCGGCTGCTCTGCAAGCGGATGGACGGGAGGCTCGGGAGATCGCCGGAGAAGCGATTGACCGGAGAGGTAATTCCCTCTTTCCATCGGCGCGCTCGGGGCGATACTCCCGTCGAGGACACGTCGTGAATTTCGAGCTCAAAAAGAAAAAGTTCTACCCGGTCGGAGTCACCCTGTTGCCCTATCTGCAGGAATACGGACGCCTCCTCCAGGTCCCCCCGATCTATGAGGAACTGCACCGCTTTTCGCAGCTCTTTCCCCTCTACGACCGCGAGGGCCAGGACACCTTGTGGAAGACGGCTTTCTACGAGCCGGGCATTCGAAAAGAACTCTCGCGACATCTCATCCAGATCTATTCCCTGCTGAAAACGAACGAGCTCCGCTCGCGCGAACACCTCGTCCTCGAGCGGGTCGACTTCTGCGACTTCGGGAATTCGCGGCCCTTCCGGATCCGCATCGTCAACCAGTTCAACGACAACTACGATCACTTCTACGTGAAGATCGCGGACGCCTCGCGCATCTACGGACTCGAGCTCGAGCACGTCCTCTCGCCGAACCGCATCAACTACCTCGTCAACGGCAACACCCTCATCGAGGAGCACATCGCCGGCGTGCCCGGCGATGTCTTCATCCACCAGTATTTTGATCGTCCCGAGACGAACCGCGTCCGGGTCGCGAAGGAGTTCGTGAAATTCAACGAGCGCAGTTTCATCCGCCTCCTCGGCGATATGAGGGCCTACAACTACGTCGTCGACATCACACCCGACTTCGAGGATGCCCAATACCGAGTGCGGGCGATCGACTTCGAC
The DNA here is from genome assembly GCA_002396885.1 of Akkermansiaceae bacterium UBA5020. Classification (GTDB taxonomy): domain Bacteria; phylum Verrucomicrobiota; class Verrucomicrobiia; order Verrucomicrobiales; family DEV007; genus Arctic95D-9. The sequence goes on along the minus strand of DGXY01000015.1, from coordinate 10,836 downwards.
CAGCAGTGTTACGAAGGGTCCAAGGAAATGTATCTGCCCCAGACCTTTCCCGAAAACCAGCCCGTCGTGGAACTCTGCACGACCCGGCTTAACTACCTGACGATGCGGCAATACCAGGACGAGGAGCGCACCCTCATCGAGCGGCGTTGCCAGATCGCCCACAATCGCCTCGCCGCCCTCTGGGAGCCGATGTGCCGCGACGAGATCGCCCCCGAGGAGCATGTTTTGCGCCTGCGCGACGGTCTCAATCTCTACCACGAGACCTCCGCTTTCGCCGGCTGCGAAACGATGGGCCAGCTCGTCCGCATGAACCTCGACGTTTCACTGGCAAAAACCAACACTTGAGGCAAGCTACCCCGAGTTCCGCCCCTCGGAGCCACGCCACTCCGAACCGATTTCTCCGCCAGCTAGTTCATGGATTCCACTTCCGAAACCGCGCCCGCCGACAACGCGCTGTCGCATCACGCCCAGTTCCTCAAGGCCTTTTTCCGCAGCTCCGCCCACGTCGGCGCGATCGCCCCGAGCTCGGGGGAGCTGTCCGCCATCCTCGCCGACACCCTCGACTGGGACCAGGTCCAGTGCGTCATCGAATACGGCCCCGGCACCGGCGTCGTCACCGAGGAAATCGCCCGCCGGCTCAAAGGCCACACGCGCTTTTTTGCGATCGAACGTGATCCCGCCCTCGCCGCGATCGCCCGCCGCCGTTGCCCGAGCGTCGAGGTGATCGAAGACTGTGTCACCCGCGTCCCCGAACTCTGTCGCGAGCGTGGCATCGAAAAAGTTGATGCGATCCTCAGCGGGCTGCCTTGGGCCTCCTTCCCGCCCTCGCTGACTGAAGAGATCCTCGCCGCAACCTTCGAGGTGCTTCCCGAAGGGGGGCAATTCGCGACCTTCGCCTACTGGCAGGGACTTCTCCTGCCAGGGAGCCGCCGCTTCCGCCAACTCCTCCGCGAACGATTCACCTCCCTTGATCGCACGCACACGGCTTGGCGCAATCTCCCGCCCGCCTTCGTCTATCGCTGTGTGAGGTAAGGTTGAAAACCGCACCCGAGAGGGTCAGCTCGAATCGCTGAGGCCGTAACGCGCCCGCCAGCTCTCCGGGATCGCGAACCTCAGTCCATAGAGGTAGCGGATCAGTTGCCCCTGATGGGCTGATTCATGTTCGAGAAGACCGAGGAGCAGGTCCCCCTGCGTTTCGGAGCAAGCGTCGATCCCGTCGAGGACGAGCCGCACTTCGTCGGCGGAACGAGCCAGGGCATCGGTCACCGGGACCTTTTCCATCGGTGAAGCGAGAGAACAGGCGAATCCCGCCCAACTCCCGGCCCGGATCGCCCTCGCGTAGCTCTCCCGTGCCCCCACGACGCACCAAAGTTGCAGACCGATCGGATTCGAGGGCAGACCGGGGAGTTTTTCAGTGAGGCTGGACTCCTCCAGAGATTCGGCAAAGTCCCGATAAAGGGCGAAGGATCGATCAAAGCGGGAGGCAAGAACAGTGGCGAGCGACATAACGACGGAGCGTGACAGATCCGGAAAGATCTGGCAATCCTTCGTGCCGAATCTCTTTACAAGGCAAAAGCCACTCCCTAGTCTCCAAAGTCATGAATGAACTTTCCCCCGCCCCCAAGGCCGAGTTCCGTCCGAAGAATGGAGCCATTCTCGCCACTGGGATTCTTCTCGGGCTTACCGGATTGATGATGGTGGGCGCGGGATTCCTCACCCTCTTCCAAACCTTCGCGATGCAACAGATCGCCAAAGCCGATCCCAAGGCCATGAGCGAACTGGCGGGGATGCAGGACATGATGTGGACCGCCTCGCTCATCAATCTCGTCTTTTACGGGGGCCTCGGGCTCCTTTTCCTCGCCGTCGCTTACGGCTGCATCACCTATCGCCGTTGGGCTCGCCCCTTCGCCCTGACCCTCGGGTGGGGATGGGTTTTCATGGGCATCACGATGTTGATCTCGCTCTCGGTGATGATGGGCGGCATCAAGGACATGATGGGGCGGACGATGGAAAAGGCCGCGAAGTCCTCGCCCAGTGAGGCGGCGATGCCGGAAATGGACGGGATCTTCACGGTCATCATGGTGATCTACTTCGTGATGATCCTCATCTTTCTGATCGCGCTCCCCACCGTGATCCTTTGGCTGCAATGGGGGGACGATGTCCGCCGCACCTACGAATCCCGCGACCGCAAGGTGCGCTGGACCGACCGCCAACCTGCCCCGCTCATTGGCATGACGATCGCCGCCGCCCTCTTTGCCGCATGCTCATTGCCTTACCTTTTCCTGATGCAGTCCCCTTTGATGAAAGCCTTTCTTCCCGACGGGCCGCTCAAGTATGCTTGGCTCCTCATCCCCTTCGTTTGGGCCTACGTCGCGTGGGGCAGCTATCGCCGTCAAATCGCCGCCTGGATCCTCGCCGTTCTCGCGCTCGTGGCGGGGGTTTGGTTCGGCTTCAGCGCCATGAGCGGGATCGATTGGGAGATGTTTTTCAAACAAATGGGCATTCCCGAGAAGGATCTCGGGGATCTGGTCACGATGTCGAAAGAAATCTACACTCCGTCGCGCATGGTGGTGCTGATGATCGGGGCGATGCTGCCGACCTTCGGTTTCCTGATTTGGGTGCTGCGATACTTCCGGCGTGCGGAATCCTGAGGCAAGCCCCGTTCACCCAATCTTCACGCGCCGCCCGCTCTCCATCGAGGCAGCGGCGGCTTCGAGGACTTTCAGGCTCTTCACCCCGTCGCGGAAATTGGGTTCCACCGATCCGCCCTTGGCACAGGCGTCGAGGAAGTCGATCGCGGCGTGCACGAAGGCGTGCTCGTAGCCGATGATGTGCCCCGGAGGCCACCACTTGCCGACGTAGTCGTGGCAGCTCTCGGTGACGAGGATATCGCGGAAGCCGCGTCGGTCCTCCGGATCGCCCTCAGAGTAAAACTGGAGCCGGTTCATGTCCTCCATGTCCCAGGTGATCGCGCCCTTGCTGCCGTAGATCTCGAAGGTGTGACGGTTGCGGCGCCCGGTGGCATAGCGGGTCGTCTCGATCGTGGCGAGGGCACCGTTGGCAAATTCACCGGTCATGAGCGCGGCGCACTCGACCTCGACCTCGCCGGTCTTGGAAGGATCTTCGGCGAGAGGGCGCTCCTTCGTGAATTGTTTGCCCCGGCAATCGATCTCGGAGAAGTCGCCGACGAGAAAGTGGGCGAGATCGATCGCGTGCGAACCGAGGTCCCAGAGCGGACCGGCCGCGGCGGAGGCTTTGCGCAGCTTCCAGTCGAGGGGATGCTGGGGATTCAAGAGCCAACTCTGCTGATAGGCCCCGCGCCAGTGGTAGATCTCGCCGATCTCGCCCTCGTCGATCATCCGTTTCGCAAGGAGGACCGCGGGACAGCGACGGTAATTGTGGTTCAGATAGTGCACCACGCCCGCTCTTTCGGCAGCGGCGAGCATGGCCTCGCCCTCGGCGAGACTGTTGGCGAAAGGCTTTTCGCAAAAGACGTGTTTGCCGGCCTCGGCTGCGGCGATCGCCATCTCGGCATGGAGGTAGGTCGGGGTGGCGATGTCGATCGCGTCGATGTCGTCGCGTTTCAAGACCTCGCGCCAGTCGGTCGCAATTTCACGCCAGCCCCAGCGGTCGGCAAAGGCGCGCAAACCGGCCTCGTCCCGGCCACAGGCGACCTGCATGACAGGTCGGGCGGCGGGATCAAAAAACTTCGCGACCTGGTTCCAGGCATTCGAATGGGCGCGGCCCATGAATCGGTGGCCGACGATGGCGATACGGAGTTCCTTCATACGCCGCAGGCGATAGCGCGTCCTGCGGGTTGATGAAAGCGATTTTGTCGGCGAGGGATGACGAAACTCACTACAGGCACGCACTGGAAATAGCGTTCATCTGATCAATATTATACTCTTGCGGCTCGACGGTAGCGGAGCTAATCTCACACCATGACACTCAAAGCGATCATTCAAAGCCTTTCGGAACTCGAGGCCAATTTGCACGAGGCGATTGAAGGGTGGCTGTTGGCGGCTGAGCCGTCATGAACCCCGTTATTCCAATTGTGGCATGGGCTTCCAGCCCATGCGGCCGGATGCAACGATCGAGCGGGATGCCCCCCATTCTCCGCTTTGCGGACTCTCGTCTTTGGCCTTCGAGAATCGATGGAGCAAATTGGAAAGCTCCGCGTTACAGCCACCGAACGCATGGGCTGGAAGCCCATGCCACATTCCCACATTGACCGACCGATCCCATGTCCTCCTTCGCCGCCGACCAGCAACTCCTCCGTGATCCCGTCGCGGCGCTGGAGCGGCATTTTGGTTTTCGTGAATTCCTCCCCGGGCAGGAGCCTGTCGTCTCCTCCCTCCTCGCCGGACGGGACACCCTCGCGGTGATGCCGACAGGCGGCGGGAAGTCGCTCTGTTATCAATTGCCCGCGATGGTGATGGAGGGCGTCACCCTCGTCGTCAGCCCGCTCATCGCCCTGATGAAAGACCAGGTGGACGGGCTCGTCCGCAAAGGGGTGCCCGCGACGATGATCAACAGCACCCTCTCGCCCGCCGAGCAGACCGAGCGGCTCCGCGAGATGAGCGCAGGGAAATTCAAGCTCGTCTACATCGCGCCGGAGCGATTCCGCAGCAGCGCCTTCATCCGCGCCCTCAAGGGCGTGCCCATCGCCCTCGTCGCGGTCGATGAGGCGCACTGTCTCAGCCAGTGGGGTCACGATTTCAGGCCGGACTACCTGCGCCTCTCCGAGGCCCTTGAGGTGCTCGATCATCCCCAGACCGCCGCCTTCACCGCCACGGCCACGCCCGAGGTGCGCGATGACATTCTCAAGGTGCTGAAGCTGCGCGATCCCTACGTCTCGATCAGCGGCTTCGAGCGACCGAACCTCAGCCTCAGGGTGACCCATTGCGAAGGCCACCGCGAGAAATACGCGCGGCTCAAGGACCTCGTCGAGACGCACCGCACCGGCATCGTCTATTGCTCGACGCGGAAGAAGGTCGAGGAAGTCAGCGCCACCCTTTCCGGCATGGGCGTGAAGCTCGTCGCCTACCACGGCGGGATGGAGGACAAGGACCGCGAATGGGCGCAGAATGTCTTTCTCGACCGCAGCTACGACGTCGTCGTGGCGACGAACGCCTTCGGCATGGGGATCGACCGCTCCGACGTGCGCTTTGTCGCCCACTTCGACGTGCCCGGCAGCATCGAGGCCTATTACCAGGAGGCGGGACGCGCCGGGCGCGACGGTGAACCCTCGGAGTGCGAACTGATGTTCAACTTCGCCGACACCCGCACTCAGGAATTTTTCATCGACGGCAACAACCCCGGCGCCGACGTCATCCGCAGTCTCTATGCGGTGGTGCGGAGGCTTTCCGGATCGGGGAACGAGGGAGTCCTCCTCACCATCAACGAACTCACCGAGACGCTGAATTTGAAAAACAGCATGCAGGTGAGCAGCGCCATTTCCCACCTCGTGCGGAGCGGTCAGCTCGAACGCTACGACGTGCCCGGTGAGCGCGCCCGCGGCACCCGGCTCGTCGATCCTTCGATCAAACCCGATGATCTGCCCATCGACGAGGAGGCGCTCGAGGAAAAGGACAGGCGCGACCGTTCCAAACTCGATGCGATGATCAAGTTCTCCTACGACCAGCAGACCTGCCGCCAGCAATGGATCCTCGAATACTTCGGCGAGAGCGAGTCGACCCCCTGCGGCACCTGCGACCTCTGTTCCGAAGATCGCTGGACCGACCAACGCGCCCCCACCGGCGAGGAATTCCTGATCGTGCAGAAGGCTCTCAGCGGCATCGCCCGGACCTGTGCAAAGACGCCCGTGGGCGATTGGGAGGGCCGCTTTGGCAAGGGCAAGATTGTGCAGATGCTGACCGGGGCCAAATCGGCCGACCTTTCCTCCTCGCGCCTCGATACGCTGAGCACCTACGGCATTCTCAAGTCGGAGGGTTCGGCCTACGTCTTTGCCCTGCTCACGGAAATGGAAAAGGCCGGGCTCGTCGCCGTGCGCAAGACCCCCTACCCTCTCCTCGGCCTGACGCGGCGCGGCACCGCAGTGATGAAGGGCGACAACCATTTCCGCATGGGCTGGCCCGACCGGGCCCAAGCGGCGAAGAAGGGCTCGACCAAGGAAGCGATCCACGGTCTCGATGAACTCGCCTTCGACGAAGATCTGTTCGAACGGCTCAAGGAAGTGCGCAAACGCCTCGCCGAAGAGGCCGGCAACGTGCCGCCCTACGTGATCTTCGGGAACACCGTGCTCGAGTGTTTCACCCGCCTCCGCCCCACCAGCGAAGCCCAGGCCATGAAGATCCACGGGGTCGGCAAGGTCAAGGCGGAGCGCTACCTCGCCCCTTTCCTCGAGGCGATCCGGGAGTTCGGGGAGTAATGAAACAGTCGCCCCCTTCGCCGCCCGGTAGGCGCCGACGCCCCTCACCGACGAAACAAAACGCGTCCCGTTGACGCGTTTTGCGGTCCTCGATGACGGGAAGATCTGGCGCAAGAAGTGAGAAGGGTCACTCGGCGAGCGCCTTCTCGATCGCGGCGACGACTTCGGCGTCATCGGGCTTGGTCCCCGTCGCGAAACGACGGATGAGTTTGCCGTCCTTACCGATGAGGAACTTTTCGAAGTTCCAGCTGATGTCGCCCTGCTTGTCGGGGTTCTCGGCGGAGGTGAGGTAGGTGAAGAGCGGTGCCTTGTCATCGCCCTTCACGGAGACCTTCGAGAACATGGGGAAGGCGACGGAATACTTCGAGGTGCAGAATTCGGCGATCTCTTCCTCGGTCCCGGGCTCTTGTCCACCGAAGTTGTTCGCGGGGAAACCCATCACGACGAGGCCCTTGTCGGCGTATTTGCCGTAGATCGATTGAAGCGGATCATACTGTGGCGTCGCTCCGCACTTCGAGGCGACGTTGACGATGAGGAGGACCTTGCCCTTGTAGCCGGAGAGATCGACTTCTTCGCCCTTGATGTTCTTCACCTTGAAATCGTAAACGGAATCCTTGGCGACGAGGGGCAACGCGGCGAGGGCGAGGGCGGCAATGAGGAGTTTTTTCATGATCGGATGGTTGGTTGGGTTGGGTTTCGGAAATCGTTGGGTTTACGCTCGGGCGGGAGGATCAGTTGCGGAGGTTCAGGTAACCACCGTCGATGTTGAAAGTCTGGGCGGTGATGTAGGAGGCATCGTCGCTGCAAAGGTAGAGAGCGAGTTTCGCGACCTCCGCAGGGAGGGCCATGCGCCCGATGGGCTGGACTTTCGAGAGCTTCTCGAACATCTCGTCGCGGTTGTCGGGATAGTTTTTCGCGAGATAACCATCGACAAAGGGCGTGTGGACGCGGGCCGGACAAATCGCATTGCAACGGATGCCGTGCTGCAGGTAATCGGCCGCGACGGAGAGGGTCATGGTATGGACGGCCCCCTTGCTTGCGGAATAGGCGAAGCGGTCTTTCAACCCGGTGATCGCGGCGATGCTCGACAGATTGAGGACAACCCCGCCACCGCCCTCAACCATGATAGGCAGGACGGCCTGGAGACAAAGGTAGACGCCCTTCACGTTCACACGCATGACGCGGTCGAAATCACTTTCGCCGGTGTTCGTCGCCGTGCCGATGTTGGCAATACCGGCGTTGTTTACGAGGATGCCGATCCCGCCGAAGGCTTCGCGGGCACCGGTGACCGCGGACTCGACCGACGCGGCATCGGAGACATCACAGCGGAAAAACTTCGCGCGTCCGCCGGCCGCTTCGATCGCGTTGACGGTCTCGCCGGCGGCGTTTTCGTCGAGATCAAAAATGGCGACGGCGGCACCGGCACCTGCAAAGGCTTCACTGATGGCCCGGCCGATGCCGGATCCGCCGCCGGTGATCACGGCGACTTGGTTCGCTAGAGAGGACATGGGCGCAATCGTGAACCGGATCAGCCCGCCCCGCAACGCGAATTGTATCCCCTCTTCAAGTCCGGAGTCAGATCCCTCGATCGCTTTCAGGGAAGAACTGAGGGTTCCGGCCTAGCGGTGGAGTCGGACCCAACCAAGAAGACCAGAAGAGCCTTCAAATAATTCTATTTATTTATGGCGGATGCAATTAAATCTCCTTATTCGTTCAAATTTTCGAAATCTCCCTAAAGTAAAGAGGATGTTTGAATTAACGGGCGACTCCTGATCGCCTGAGGAACCGCTACTTTCAGCTTTCCCCGGCGCAGTCCTCTCCTAGACTGCGTCCAGACTTTTGGCATGACCCTCGCCGCGCCCCAGTTTCTTTTTTTGCTGCCGATCTGGGGATTGCTTGCTTGGCGATTCCGCCGCCTCGAACTCTGGCGTCCGCTGCGGGCGCTCTTCCTTCTCCTCCTCACCCTGCTGCTCTGCGATCCACGGATCGTCCTGAAATCGGGTGGGATCGATCTCTGGGTGCTCTTTGATCGGTCACGCTCGGCGCAGGATCTCGTCGATGCCTCGGAAACAGAGTGGAGGACCCTGCTCGAACGCTCGCGTCCCGGCGAGAATTACCGACTCCACCTCCTCGACTATGCTTCCGAGGTGATCCCTCTCGGAAATGCGGAGAGCGCCATCTATCCCGGTAATCGCGATCAGACCCGCACCGATCTCGCCCTCCTCGAGACGCTCGCGCGCATGGATCCCACCCGCCACAACAGGGTGCTCCTCTTCACCGACGGCTACAGCACCGAACCGCTCACCGGAGCCACCGCCAAGCTCATCGAATCGGCCGTGCCTCTCGACTACCGGCTCGTGCGGGCTCCCGAGAAGACCGACTATCAGGTCGCGGGGCTCACGATGCCCGAGCGCGTCCAAGTGGGCGAGCCCTTCCTCGTCGATGTCCTGATCGTGGGCACGCACGATGGCACCGTCCCCCTCGCGATTTTCCGGGGCGACTCACGTCTTTATCAGGGAGACCTGGAGATCAAGAACGGGACGGGGCGTTTTCGTTTCTCCGACCGAGTCGCCGAGCCGGGCGGTCATCGTTACCGGGTCGCGATCTCTCCGCCGGATGATGCCCATGCCGGGAACAACTCGCACGAGCGCTGGACCGAAGTCGCCGCAGGCCCGCGTTTGCTCCTCATCACGTCCTATCAGAACGACCCCGTCGCCCCGGTGCTGCGCGCGCAGGGTTTCGAAGTCGCTGTGGTCGAGAATCCCCTTTCACTGAATCCCGGAGCTCTCACCGGAGTGAAAGCGGTGATCCTCAACAACGTCCCCGCCTACGAGCTGCCCGGCGATTTTCTCGGTGCCCTCCCCTTTTACGTCAGTGATCAGGGCGGTGGGCTGCTCATGGCGGGCGGTCACCGCAGCTTCGGCTCGGGCGGCTACTACGAGTCGGCGGTCGATCCGCTCCTGCCCGTCTCGATGGAATTGAAAAGCGAACACCGCAAGCTCGGCGTAGCCATGGCCATCGTGATGGACCGCTCGGGCTCGATGGCCGCGACGACCTCGAGCGGACACACCAAAATGCAGCTCGCCAACGAAGGCGCGGCGCGCGCCGTCGAGCTCCTCGGCACGATGGATGCCGTCACCGTCTTCGCCGTCGATAGCCAGGCCCATCAAATCGCCCCCCTTCTCAATGTCGGACAAAGCCGAGGCGAGCTGAACGACCGCATCCGCCGGATCGAGTCGATGGGCGGCGGGATTTTCGTCTACGAAGGACTCAAAGCCGCTTGGGACGTCCTCAAAAGTGCCCCCTTCGGTCAGCGCCATGTCATCCTCTTCAGCGACGCGGCCGATTCCGAGGAACCCGGCGACTACGCGAAGTTGATCGAGGAAATGCGTGCGAACGGTGCGACCCTGAGCGTCATCGGAATGGGCACGCGGAGCGACCCCGACGCCGCCCTTCTCGAGGACATCGCGAAGCGGGGAGAGGGCCGGATCTTCTTCACCGAGGTGCCGGGAGAACTTCCCAATATCTTCGCACAAGAGACCGTCACGGTAGCCCGGTCGTCCTTCATCGAAGACCCCACGGGAGCGAAATCGACCGGACGCTGGCAGGAAATCGCGCGCCGCGACGCCGCGTGGCTTCCCGAAGTCGACGGCTACAATCTCAGCTACCTGCGCGAAGGCGATCAGGCCGCCCTCCTCTCGACCGACTCCTACGCCGCCCCTCTCGTCGCCTTCGGGCGCCGCGGCATCGGCCGGACCGCAGCGGTCTCCTTCCCTCTCGGCGGGGACTTCTCGGAAAAGACGCGGGACTGGGATCAATACGGCGATTTTCTCCAAACCCTCACCCGCTGGCTCATGGGCGACGAGGTGCCGCCCGGACTGGGCGTGCGCCATCATCTCGATGGATCGCAATGGACGCTCGATCTCTACTACGACGCCGATCCCTGGGAGTCGCGTCTTTCCACGACACCGCCGCGCGTCGTCCTCCAATCTGGCTACCGCGATGGAAAAAGACGCGAGCTGACCTGGGAGCGAGTCGCCCCCGGCCACTACTCCGTGACCACCGCCCTCGAGGAAAGCAAGCCGATCCGGGCCGCGCTCCAGATCGGTGGCGTCGCCCTGCCGATCGGACCGGTCGTGGTCGGTTCGGGCGCGGAATGGCGTTTTGAGAAAGAGCGTCTCGCCGAACTCCGCGAGACCGCGACCGCGAGCGGCGGGGGCGAACTCGTCGATCTCGCCAAGGCCTGGCGTCGCCCCAGCAATCCCGGACTCGAGCCCATTTTCCTCCCCCTCGTCGCCGCCGCTCTTGTCCTCTTTTTGCTCGAGGCCCTCATCACCCGCACCGGGTGGCGACTGCCGCGACTCGATTTTTCACGATGGCTCTCGCGCCGCCCCCGACTGGTCCGTGCCGCCCCCGCCTCGCCCACGGCCGCTCCGGGACCCGAG
>DGXY01000026.1:3640-4997 GCA_002396885.1 Akkermansiaceae bacterium UBA5020 | reverse complement strand
GACTACATGCCTGAATTCCGTGGGCACCCCTTACTCTCACCCAAAGTCGAAACCGGCTTGCTGCTCAACTCAGGCCCACAATGTTCCCCTCCGCATCGACATCGATCGTCTCGGCGGCGGGATGTTTGGGGAGGCCGGGCATGGTCATGAGATCGCCGGTGATGGCGACGACGAATCCCGCGCCCGCCGAAACGCGGATCTCGCGCACGGGCAGGGTGAAATCGGTCGCCGCACCGCGATTCTCCGGATCGGCACTGAAACTGTAGGGCGTCTTCGCGATACACACCGGGAACCGTCCCACCGGGGTCGCATCGAGGGCGGCGAGTTCCTTCACTAGCGAGGAATCGATCTCGAGGTCGTCGGCGCGGTAGATCTCGCGGGCGATCGTGCGGAGTTTTTCGAGCAGCGGCATCTCGAGCGGATAAAGCGGCGCAAAACGGCTCGTCGTTTCCGCTGCGATCGTCTCGAGCACCTTCGTGGCGAGATCGGTCGCACCCTTGCCTCCCTCGGCCCAATGGGTCGCGAGGACGCAAGGCACACCAAAACCCTGACAAAGCGAGAAAAGGCGCTCGCGCTCCGAGGGGAAGTCGGAGGCGAAGGCGTTTACCGCCACGACGGTGGGCACGCCGAACTTCGCGAGATTCTCGAGGTGGCGCCGCAGGTTCGCGAAGCCGCGCTCAACCGCATCGGGGTTTTCCTTTGGCAGATTCTTCAGGGAGACACCGCCGTGATATTTCAGCGCCCGCACCGTGGCCACGACTACCGAGGCGGCCGGGGTCAGTCCGGCCTCGCGGCACTTGATGTCGAAAAACTTCTCCGCCCCGAGATCGGCCCCGAAGCCCGCTTCGGTCACGACGTAGTCGGCGAGCTGCAGGGCGGTCTTCGTGGCGATCACCGAATTACAGCCGTGGGCGATGTTGGCGAAGGGGCCCCCGTGGACGAGAGCCGGAGTGTGTTCGAGCGACTGGACCAGGTTCGGGGCGAGCGCGTCCTTCAGCAGGGCGGCCATCGATCCGTGCGCTTTCAGATCAGCGGCGGTGACATCGCGTCCGCTACGGCTTTTTCCGACGACGATGCGTCCGAGGCGGTCGCGGAGGTCGGCGAGGTTTTCGGCGAGGCAGAAGATCGCCATCACCTCCGAGGCCACGGTAATGTTGAAACCGGTCTCGTGGGTGAAGTCGCGCTCGTCCTGGAGGCCTGTGATGATGCGCCGGAGCGAGCGATCGTTCAAATCCATGGCCCGCTTCCAGGAGATGCGGCGGGGATCGAGGTCGATCCCGTTGCCCCAGTAGAGATGATTTTCGATCATCGCCGCGAGGAGGTTGTTCGCCGCGCCGATCGCGTGGAAGTCGCCGGT
>DGXY01000026.1:0-3467 GCA_002396885.1 Akkermansiaceae bacterium UBA5020 | reverse complement strand
GAAGTCGCCGGTGAAGTGGAGATTGATCTCGTCCATCGGCACGACCTGGGCATAACCTCCGCCGGTCGCTCCGCCTTTCATCCCGAAGGAGGGGCCGAGGCTCGGCTCGCGCAGGCAGATTATCGCTTTTTTCCCGAGACGGCTCAGCCCGTCGCCGAGTCCGACCGTGGTGGTCGTCTTGCCCTCGCCTGGAGGGCTCGGGGAGATCGCGGTGACGAGGATGAGCTTGCCGTCGGGGCGCTTGGGCAGATCGCGCAGCGCCGCGAGGTCGAGCTTCGCCTTGGCACGTCCGTAGGGGATGAGTTGGTCCGCGCCGATACCCAAAGTGGCGGCGACTTCCTGAATGGGACGCAGCGTGGCGGCGCGGGCGATGTCGATATCCTTCATGCGGCAGACGAAGTAGCAGGAAGGAGTGCGGTTGTCGCGGGAAACCTTTCGATTTTGGAGGGCGGAATAGTCGTAGGGTGCTACCTTCCCCGATGCCGGAATCCTCCACCGAACTGCTCGCCCCCGCGGGCAACTGGGACTGCGCGCGCGCCGCCGTGGCGAACGGGGCGGACGCGATCTATTTCGGGATGCCCCGCTTTAACGCACGGATCCGGGCGGACAACTTCACGCCGGAGGACCTGCCGAAGCTGATGGACTTCCTCCACGCCCACGGGGTGCGGGGTTTCGTGGCTTTCAACACGCTCATTTTTCCCCGCGAACTCTCGGACGCGGCGGAGCAACTCCGGCTCCTCAGTGACGCGGGGGTCGACGCGATCATCGTGCAGGACCTCGGCCTCGCCGCGATGGCCCGGGCCATGGTGCCCGACCTGCATCTCCACGCCTCGACGCAGATGACAATCACCTCGCCGGAGGCGCTCGCCTTTGCCCACGGGCTGCTGCATCTCGACCGCGCCGTGATCGCCCGTGAGAACTCGATGCGCGAGATCCGGCTCTTTCATCCCGATTCGCCCGGCGCGGTGGAGCTCGAGACTTTCGTCCACGGCGCTCTCTGCGTCGCCTATTCGGGACAATGCCTGACGAGTGAGTCGCTCGGGCAGCGCAGCGCCAATCGCGGCGAATGCGCCCAGGCCTGCCGCATGCCCTACGAACTCGTCGTCGATGGGGAAACGCGCGACCTCGGCGACCAGCGGTATCTCCTTTCGCCTCAGGACCTCGCGGGGATCGATCAGATCCCCGAACTGATCCGCATCGGGGTGACGAGTTTCAAAATCGAGGGCCGGCTCAAGACGCCCGAATACGTCTCCGCAGTGACGCGTGCCTATCGCAAGGCGATTGATGCGGCCGAGTCCGGCGTGGAGGAAGTGGCCACGGAAGAAGATCGCTACCAGCTCGAAATGGCCTTTTCCCGGGGCCTTTCGACGGGCTGGCTCGAGGGCATCGACAACCAGAAACTCGTCCACGCGCGCTTCGGGAAAAAACGCGGCGCTTTCGTGGGTCGCATCGACAAGGTCGGTCACGATTGGGTCGAGGTGAGTGGTGGCACATCGGTGAAGCCGGGCGACGGGATCGTCTTCGACACCGGCGGCAACACCGACCGCGAGCAGGGCGGGCGCGTCTACGAAGTGAAAGGGCCAAGGCTGCTGCTCCAGCGTGGCAAGATCGATTTTGCGAAGCTGAAGACGGGCGATCGCGTCTGGAAAACGGATGATCCCGCCTTGAACGCGACGCTTCAGAGCAGCTACCAGCGCGAGCAGTTGCCGACGCGGAAGACAAAGGTCCGCTGGACGGTGCGCGGTGCCGCGGGCGAGCCGCTCGTGCTCGCCGATCCCGCACATGGGGTGGCGGTGGTGTCCTCGATCCCGCTGGAGGTCGCGATGAATCGTCCCCTCACCGAAGCGGGACTGCGCGACCAGCTCGGCCGCCTCGGGGGCACCGTCTACGAACTCGCCGAGCTCGAGGTGGTTTTGTTAGATGAGGTCATCCTGCCCGTGAGCGAACTGAACCGTCTCCGCCGCGCCCTCGTCGAGCGCCTCGAACAGGCGCGCCTCGACGGGTATGCACGTCGACGCAAGAGCGATGTCACCGTCTCCGATCTCCTTCAAGATTTTCCGTGCCCCTCGGTGGCAACTCCCTCGCTCCGTGTCCTCTGCCGCACCGAAGCCCAGATCGACGCCGCGCTCGCCTGCGGGATCGAGACGATTTACGCTGATTTCGAGGACGTCCGCCGCTACCGCGACCTCGTCGCCCGCGTCCGCGAGACTTCGTCTGCGACCCGCCTTTACCTCGCCACGCCGCGCATCCAGAAGGCGGGGGAAAAAGGCCTCTTTCGCGTCGTCGAAAATGCGAAGCCCGATGGTGTGCTTGTCAGAAATCTTGGCGGCATCGGGCATTTCAAGGGCGGCGGCGATCTTGCGATGGCAGGAGATTTCTCGCTCAACGTCGCCAATCCGATCACGGCGCGGCTTCTCATCGAGCAGGGACTGGAAAGCCTCACGATCTCCTACGACCTCAACATCTCGCAGGTGCTCGACCTTCTCGCGATGGCACCGCCGGAGTGGTTCGAGCTGACCTTGCACCAGCACATGCCGATGTTTCACATGGAGCATTGCGTTTTCTGCTCTTTTCTCTCGAAGGGCAAGGACTTCAACGACTGCGGACGACCCTGCGACACTCACGTCGTCCATCTCCGCGACCGGGTCGGGCAACTGCACCGCCTCACCGCCGATGTCGGTTGCCGCAACACCCTCTTCAACGGCCGTTCCCAGAGCGGGGCCCGCTTTTTCAACGCGCTCCGCGACGCGGGGCTGCGGCGTTTCCGGGTCGAGCTGTTGGATGAAGGTCAGGACGAGGCCGTCGAGACGATCCGCATCTATCAAGGACTCCTCCGTGGCGAGAACGAGGGCACGGCGCTCTTTTCGAAGTTGAAGGCCGAATCGCGACTCGGCGTGGTCGAGGGGACGCTGGAGGTGTAGCGTGCTGTCGCTACGGCGGGCTGCAGCTCGCCGGAGGCGCATCTTCGCGTAGGATCGCTCGTGAGTTTTTTCTTTGGTGGAAAACCTGTAAATTTTAATATCTGTTGTTTTTAATTCAGTCCGGATTACACCTATCTGTATGAATCTGCCATTCCTCAACCGCCTGACGTTTCGTTCGATTACCACTCGCTCCTTGAGCGTGGTTCATTTTCTGGCCGTCGCATTGGGCGTCGCCATGGCTTCGATGCCTGCCATGGCTCAAAAGCAGATTGATCTGCCTGCGCACACCGGACCTTTCTCCTCTCCTATCAGTGTCCGGGGCTACTGGTTCACTGCTCCGAAGGATTTCGCGATCACGGGGGTTGAGGTCCCCACCGACGCCAGCGAAGGAAATCAATCGATCGCCGTCGTGCGGTTCACGGCCGAGCCTCCCATCTTCGACGCGACCACGGACGACTTCGAGGTCCTCTTCCTGACTCAGGATGATTCCGCAACGGGGATGATCCCGACCTACCTTGAAATTGCCAGTGGGGATGTGATCGGCGT
>DGXY01000132.1:32842-41996 GCA_002396885.1 Akkermansiaceae bacterium UBA5020 | reverse complement strand
GGATGTTTCCCAGCCTCCCGGCGGTTCATTTGGAGAAGCGGTAAAGGGCCGTGCCGCTCCGAAGAATGAGGTTACCATCGAGAGCGAGAGGTGACGCCATGATCGTTCCTTCGAGGGGGTTTCTCGAGACGACTTCAAGGCTCCGGCCGGGTTTGACGACGGTGACGACCCCTTCGTGATTGGCGAAAAAGAGATGGCCGTCGGCGAAGAGCGGGGAGGAGGAGTAGTTGCCGTCGATCCGTTCCGTCCAATGAAGCGTGCCCGTGCCGGCGTCGAAGCAGCTCGCCACGCCCCCGTCAGCAATGACGTAGAGTTCGTCTCCGACGAGAATCGGTGAGGGCCGGGCGGGGATCCGTTTTGCCTCGCGCCAGGCGATTTTGTCGGATCCGGTGATGTCGCCTTCCCCGTCGATCCGCACCGCGAGGAGCTCGGGTTTCCCATATCCCGTGCTGAGGTAAAGGAGCCCGGTCTTGGGACTATAAACCGGTCGGGGCACGACGGAGAAGCCGTCTCCGTGGTCGAGCCGCCAGAACTCCTTGCCCGTGGCGGGATCATAACTGACGAGCCATTGGGCCCCCATGCAAACGAGCTGCTCCTTGCCGTCCCTGCCGACAACGACGATCGGCGTGTTGTAGGATTTTTTCTGATCGCCGGTCGCGGCGCGCATGGAGGGTCGATCCGTCGTCCAGACTTCCTCGCCCGAGGCGGCGTCGAGGGCCGTGACGAACTGCCGGTCCACGCCGTCGCAGATCAGGACCAGGCGGCCACCGTGGAGCAGCGGCGAACTCCCTGGGCCCACTCCGTGCTCGAGGTCGATCTTTTTCTGCCAGACGATCGCACCCTGCTCGGTGTCGATCGCAAAGGTTCCGAAGGCTCCGAAATGGGCGTAAAGCCGGTTTCCCTCGATCACCGGGGTAGGGGAGGCAAAGCTGTTGAGAGTGTGGATGGTTTGGGGGTTGTCGATCGTGGCGAGGGCAATCGTCTTCGTGATCTTGCCGTTTTCGTAGTCGATGGCGAGGGCGGACAGCTCAATCCTTGTGGCGACCTGTCGCGACGCGAACACCTTCGCCTCTTCGCCTGCTTGCTTGAGAATGCGTGTCTTTTCCTCTTCGTCCGGGAAGATTTCTTCCGCGGTCGTCACCCAGAGGGTTTTTCCATCGAAGACGGGGGACGACCAGCCGCGGCCCGGTAGCTCTGTTTTCCATTTCAGGGAATCCTTCTCTCCAAAGGTCACCGGCACATTCTCGGCGGTGGAGACGCCGTCGCCTCTGGGGCCGCGGAACTGGGGCCACGGCGCTGCGGAGAGGGTGGTGGAACAGGCTGCGATGAGCGTGACAACAAGATTTGCGTTCATGAAGACGAATGGGTTACAGATCTAGGAATTGCAGGTGTCGATCGACTTGCGCGCGGTTCGGAATGGGATCCTGAGCGCCGGCTCCGAGGGTAGTGAGGGCTCCCGCGCAGTTCGCCGCCCGAAGTGCCGTTCTGAGCGTTTCGCCTTGGGCGAGACGTGCCGCGAGGCAGCCGGAGAAGGCGTCTCCAGCTCCGACCGTGTCGACGGGCAGGACCGATAGAACCGGTATCGAGAAACTCTCTCCCTCGCGGGTGAAGGCAAGGGTTTCATCCCCTCCGCGGGTCACGACGAGAGACTCGGCGTGCAATTCGTGGAGACGTTTGCGGACCTCTGACGCTGCCGACGGCTCGGGGCGGAACCCAAGCAAGGCCTCCGCCTCCGTTTCATTCACCACGATCACATCGGTGCGGATCTCTTCCCACGGAAAGGTCCACAGGTATGGCGAGGGATTGATCACGACGAGAGTCTTGTTTCGATTGGCGATGCGAGCCGCTTCGATCAGAGTATCGGTGGGAACCTCAAATTGTCCTAACAGAACAGCACAGGACTCGATCGCAGGAGCCGAGCGGGCGATATCGCTCCTTCTGAGGTCGGCATTCGCTCCCGGGGCGATCACAATCACGTTCTCGCCCTGATGATCGACGGTGATGAAGGCCGAGCCCGTTTCAGTGGGGGCGGTGCGAAGGTAGTCGGTGTGGATTCCCTCGTCTTCGAGAACCCTTCGGTAGACATCTCCGCCCTCGTCGAAGCCGACGGCCCCCACCAAGGTGACTTCGCAGCCTTGTCGGGCGGCGGCGATGGCTTGATTCGCCCCTTTTCCGCCCCGGAATCGGGCCATCTTGTCTGCGACGATGGTTTCGCCCGGACGCGGAAGGTGTTCGACCCGGGTGATATAGTCGAGGTTCAGGGAGCCCACGACGACGACCTGGCACGAGGTCTTGGTCTTGGATCGGGTGGCTTTTTTCATGGGCTCGGAGACGAGGCCTGAAACGCTAGCAAATCCTCAGCCCTTGGGAAGGGATTGTTTGCGTCCCTCCCCGTCGACTCGGACGAGGGTGACCTCGGTCGAGAAGATCTCCAGGTCGTCCTTCCAGGCGCTCACCGCATAGGACACGGAGGTATCGCCGATCCGGGTCCGGCTGGCGCGCAGCGTGAGAATGGCCCCTTTGCGGACGCTCTTTTTGAATGCCACCTCCTTCATCCCGACGGTCACGAGCTGGCATCCCGGAAAATCCCGGCTCGCCGCCATCCAGGCCAATTCATCGACCCAGGCGAGGAGGTAGCCCCCGAAAAGGAAGCCGTATTGGTTCATGTGCTCGGGCAAGGCGAGGCGGTGGTTTTCCATTCCGACAAGATGACAGCGCGGGCACCCGGACGCCAAGAGAAATGCTTTGGTTTCCTAAACAGATTTTTGCATGTATGTTCCGATCGGTCCGTCTCTCGGGCGGGCAACGCACCAATCCCTCTTTTCCCCGACATGATCCCTCGTTTCTCAACCCTCGTTTTGGCTTTCGTCGTCGCCCTTGCCGCCCCGGGGCATGCCCAGGAAGAGGCGAAAGAGGTTCCGCCAGTCGGAGAGGCTCCGGAATTCGCCGGAAAGTCCATTGATCAGATGACGGCCGACGAGGTCCTCAAGCTCGTGCGCTTCAGCTACACGCTCTTCAACCGCGACTTCACCGGGAATCTGTTGATGGGAATCACGAAAAAGGTGCCCTTCATCCTCAGTCTGAAGCCCGAATCGATCCGCTTCATTTTCGACAATCCGGCTCAAATCGTTTACCTCGATACGCGGGACCAACGCTTCGGCCTATTCGAGGGGGTGGGCGGGGCGGAAATGCAGCCGGTGCCGCCCGCGAAATTCGGCGAAAAGGTCCGGGGCACCGACATCACCTACGACGACCTCTCCATGCGTTTCCTTTACTGGCCCAGTGCCCGCATTGTCCGTCAGGAGAAACATAAGGGCCGCGATTGCATCCTCCTCTCAATCCGCAATCCCGACGGGGCCGGGGCTTACTCCAGCGTCGACGTCTGGATCGACAAATTGAGCGGCGGGATGCTGAAGATGATCGGCAACGACCATGGCGGTCGCCCCATCCGTCGTTTCGAAGTGCTCAGCGGCAAGAAGTTCGGCGATGTCTGGATGGTCGACGAGATGCGCATCGAGTCCGTCACCGGCCTCACCGGCGGCACCGTCACCTCGAGCACCCGGATGCAGATCAAGGCGACGGTGGATTGATTATACTACACAAAAAAGACCAGTCCCCCTCTGGATCAGGAACCGGGTTTGTGAAGGTTCGGCTCAAAGCCGTTGCTTTCAGAAGTAGCTGCGCACACCGACCATCCACGTGCCTGTTTCGATGCCCGTCGAGGTGCCGAAGACGTCCCCGGTGGCGATTTCGTAGCCTCCCGTCAGCTTCAGATTCTCGCCGCAGAGGAAATACTGGAGCCCGAGGTAGAAGGTGTGGTAGTTCTCCACGTTCTGACGGACATCCGACCGCTGGGGCCGTTGCTCGCGCCCTGAGTCGAGGTAGGCGTATTGGAACACCGCTTCCAGATTATCGGTGAGATCGTAAGAAGGCACGATGTAGAAGCCCCAGGTGTCTTCTCCGACGGGAATGGTTCCGCTTGCCTCGCGGTTGAAGCCGCCGACGAGGTCGGTGATGAGTTCGAACCGATCCTTCTCGTATGAGGCGCCCACGGCGAGGGAGTGCTCGTAAGAAAGGCCGAAATCCTGCGCGGCCGGGCCCTGGGAAGAGGAGTTCCCGCCGTCGTTGGCGGTGTAGGCGTAGTCGAAGTAGAGCGTGGTCGACTTCGAGATTTCGCGAGAGAGGTTGTAGGAGAGTCCGCCATGGGACTCGAAATCAACCCACGAAGGTGCCTCGAGGTGACCACCGTAGAGCCAGCCGCCCACCGCGTGTTGGAATTCGCCGGTGGCGAAACCCACCACCGCTCCCCAGGGGCGTCCGCCGCCGACTTCGTTCACGATCGCAGAACGTTCGATGGTCTTGATCCGCTTGGAGGACTCGATGTCTTCCCGGCTAAAAGGGTGCTTCTGCTTCCCGACGGCGATGAAGAATTCATCGGAGGGCTTCCATTTGAAATAGAACTCCTGGAAGTCGTCGATGAAAGCTTCACGGGTCAGTCCGCTCAAGTCGGCGACGTTGGCCTCGACCACGAAAGAGAGGTCGTTCGCCATCTCGATATTGAAGCCGAGACGGAAACGACGATGCTGGTATTCGTGAAAACCATTGTTGGGAGATCCCTCGACTTCCTCCTGCTGGGAGATGAACTGCCCGTGATAGCGGCTGTGGAGCGCGATCTCCTTGATGAAGCCGTCCCCTTCATAGAGCGTTCCCGCGTCGAAAAGGTCGCAAAAACTGGCGGATTCGATCGGCATTTTGTCGTCAATCACGACTTTGTCGGTGTCGCCGGCATGGGACCATCCGGAGACGAGCAAGAGAGACGCTGCAAGAGATAGGGGTGAGAGGGTGTTAGAGGGCATGGTGAATCGGAAGCGGTTGCGAACGTCTGTATGCGCCAAAAGTGACGGAAATGAAACATAAAAAACTCAGAACGGACATTTGAACGCCAATTTCCGAGTGAAACGGGAAAAATTTCGACTCGAAAGTTTCGGAATTGTCACTTGGGTCCATCGCAAGGTGCCGAAGCTGCTACTTTTTGAAATTCCAGAGTTTAGGGAAGATACTACTTGTGGAGTCAGGTGAAACCGGAATCGTCGCTTGTCGCGTGATCCTTTTTACGCTTTCTGCTGGACACGATTCCGACGAAGGCGCAACCTTCACGCCCTTAGATATCAACCGAAAGCCCCACCCCTGTCATGCCCCACGTCACCACCAACGGAATCCAGATGTATTATGAGGAGAAAGGGAGCGGAGATCCCGTCATCCTGATCATGGGAATCACCGCCACCGGAGATGTCTGGCAGGCGCACGCGGACGATTGGAGCCAGGAATTCCGCTGCATCATGCCGGACAATCGCGGAGTGGGCCAGACGGACAAGCCCGCCGGCGACTACACCAGCGCGATGATGGCCGATGACTACGCCGGTCTCATGGACGCGCTCGGCATCCAGTCCGCCCGCATCGTCGGCGTTTCGATGGGTTCCATCATCGCTCAGCAGCTCTGCCTGCGGCATCCGAAGAAGGTGCGCAGCGCCGTCCTCATGTGCCCCTGGGCGAAGGTCGACAACTACGCCCGCGGCATTTTCAATCACATGAAGGTCTGCAAGGCGCACCTCGACAACGAGCAGTTCCTCGAGTGGATCCAGCTTCTCATCTTCACAAAGCCGTTCTGGGACAATGCCGAGGCTTACAAGGGAATGCTCGCGGGAAGGAAGGACTTCGACACCAATCCGCGTCCCCAGCCGCTCCACGGCCTCCGCGGTCAGGCGGCGGCTTGCGTCGGTCACGACACTCATGCCAAGCTTGGCAAGATCAAGGCTCCCTGTCTGGTCATCGGCGGGAAGGATGACATCTTCACCCCGCTCTGGATGGCGAAGGAAGTCGCTGCCGGTATCCCCAACTGCGACACCCATTTCTACAGCGGAGCCGGCCATGCCTTCCACTGGGAAGTGATGGACGACTTCAATCCCCGCGTGCGGAAATGGCTGCGAAAACATTGAGCGCCTCACAAAACCTTTTACTTTTCACTTTTTCCTTTTAACTGCGACGTATGAGCAACATTCGATTCGGTTCCCAGGTCTACACCTGGTTCATGCAGGGCACCGGCAAGGGCTACGACAACAAACTCGAGCACATGATCAAGGTGGCCGCCAAGGCGGGCTTCACCGGGATCGAGCCTATGGTCCTCGAGATCTCCAAGAGCGCCCTCGGCTGTTCCAAATACTGGCTCGGGCCAGAGATCGACCCGGTCAAAATGAAGGAGTCGCTCGCCAAGCACAAGATGAAGCTGGCGGGTCTCGCCCTCGTCTGTGCTTGGGACGGTGAAAAAGAGACGCCCGCCGAGAAGGCCGCGGCCGATTTCACGATCAAGTTCCTCCAGAATTTCCCCGGGGCCATGCTCGGCACCGTCACTTTGCCTAGTGGTCGGAATCACGACCTGCAGCGCCGCCGTCTCAACATCGCCAAGAACGTGAACGCCGTCTCGAAGCGTGCCGCCGACGCGGGTTTGGTCTGCTCTTACCATCCGAACAGCCCGCCGGCCTCGCTCGTGCGCACCCAAGAGGACTACGACGTCGTCCTCAGCAGCCTCGATCCCTCCGTGACGGGCTGGACCCCCGACGTCGGGCACATCATCCGCGGCGGCATGGATGTGATCGCGACGCTCAACAAGTGGCAGCACCTCGTCAACCACATCCATTACAAGGATTACTCCGGCAACGGACCCGAGCCTTGGTCGCAGATGGGCACCGGCAAGCTCGACTTCCACCGCATCACCGAATGGCTCGTGGCCCGCGATTACAAGGGCTGGATCATCTGTGAGGACGAGGCCCATGGCGCGGTCGAGGACCCCGACGGTATCACGATCCAGAACGGCCAGTGGTGCAAGGAAAACCTCTATCCTATCGTGGGGCTTTGATTTCCGGGATACGAGAGGGTCTCGTCACTGGACCGACCCTTTTGTCCCAACGCGCATGAGCGACGGATCTGCCGCGAAACTCCGGGGCGTCCGTCGCTTTTTTGTGGACTTGGCGGATCGGCCGGCTTCTCCTTCAAGGCTCAGAACGATTCTGGAGTGGCTTGCGCCTCTCGCGCTCGCTTCGACGATCACGTTCTGGGTGCGATGGTCGGGATTCGATCTGGCGGCGCAGGATTGGATCTACCGGATCGGGGGAGGCGGCTGGCAGTTGGGCGAGCATCCCTTCTGGAAGGCGCTCTATTACGGAGGCACCCTCCCGGCGGCGATGATCGTTTTTGGGGCGATCGGTCTGCTCGCCTGGAGTTGGCGAAAGGTGGCCCTGCGTCCTTGGCGGAAGGTGATGGGTTTTCTCATCCTCTCCGGGATCATCGGCCCGGGAGTGATCACGAATGCGGTGCTGAAAGAGTATTGGGGCCGTCCGCGTCCGCGCGAGCTGGTGAATTTCGGCGGGCGCTCCGAGTTCGAGCCCGTCCTTTCCTATGATGCCGCGAGCGAGGGCCTCTCGTTTCCCTGTGGTCATGCGACGATGGGATTCTACTTTCTCGCTTTCTATTTCCTCGTGCGGGGACGACGTCCGGACCTCGCCCGGGTCATCCTCTTTTCCAGCCTTGCGCTCGGCGGCCTCATGGGCATCGCGAGGATGACGCAGGGGGCCCATTTCTTTTCCGATGTGGTCTGGGCGGCGTTGGTGTGTTGGTACACGCCCTTGGTTCTCGCGAAGGTTTTCCGTCTCGATCGTTCGCTTCTTTCGATCACGAACTCCGAGTCCCGTCCCATGCCCGTGCTCCTGAAGGTCGCCTTTTCGTTGGTGGGAATCGGGGTGCTCGCCGGAGTGCTTCTCGCGACCCCGTATTCGGAGAAGCGGACCTACACCCTGACGAACGACTTCGCGAAGGAGGGCCCGCTCACGGTCCGCCTCATTCTCGAAGTAGGGGAGGTGGAGATCGTGCCGGGAGAGGGATTCCGGATTCTTGCAGACGCCAAGGGGCACGGCATTCCCACTTCGAAAATCGGACGAAACTATCTTGAGACCCGGGTGAAGGACGGAGCGGCGATCGATTACACCGAGAGGATCAGCGGCTGGCTCAACGAGGTGAATGCCTCGGTGCGGGTCGAGGTGCCTTGGGCGAGGGTCCGCCGTCTCAAGCTCGACACCGGAGCGGCCCGGGTCAGGATCGTTGCGGCACCGACGGAGGAACGCCCTGTCATCGAGCTGGTCTCGGGGGAGGGATCGGTCGAAGTGGCATCCGGCGGGCAGGTCTTTGCGGTGACGCCGGCGGGCGACGCCCGGATTTCCGGTCCGGTGCCGTCGGAGGCAAAGTCCCCGGGGGGTGCGTTTTACCGGATCGAGCTAGGCGAGGGATTTCGCGGGAGGCTGGGCTGGGTCTCCGGTGAAGGCCCATAAAATCACAAAGAACGGCTCGCTTTCCGAGGCGTCACGGTTAGGATTTGCGACCTTTTATGGAGACTGAGTTCCGGAGCAAAGAGACGAGTTGGCTGTCGTTCAATGCGCGAGTGTTGCAGGAGGCAGCGGATCCCTCCGTCCCGCTTTTCGAGCGCATCAAGTTCCTCGGAATCTATAGCTCGAATCTCGACGAGTTCTTCCGCGTGCGGGTTGCGACCCTGAAAAGGATCGCGTCGCTGGGCGATGGGTGGAAACGCCTCGATATTCCTGATCCGAACCTCACCCTGAAGACGATACGCCACCTCGTCTCGGAACAGGGAGAGCATTTCAACCTCGCCTATGAGCGGGTCCGCGCCGACCTCGAAAGGAACGGGATCCGTCTCATCCGCGAGACGGAGGTGCCGGCGATGCTGCGCGATTATCTCCGCGATTACTTCCGGCGCGAGGTGAGTCCCCACATTTTCCCCATCATTCTCAAAGCGACGGCGAAGCTGCCGAAGTTGAAGGACCTTCCCATGTATCTCGCGGTGAAGGCGAGCAAGGCGAACGGAGCGGGGCGTCCGATGCACGCCCTCATCGAGATCCCGCAGCATCTCCCTCGTTTCATCCCCCTGCCCAAAAAGGGCGAGACGCAGCTGGTGATGTATCTCGACGACATCATCCGTTTCGGGCTCGATGAAGTTTTCGCGACGTTTCCCTACGATCGCTACGAGTCCTACGCGATCAAATTCACCCGCGATTCGGAGCTCGCCCTCGACGACGACTTCACGGAAAGG
>DGXY01000132.1:32153-32678 GCA_002396885.1 Akkermansiaceae bacterium UBA5020 | reverse complement strand
CGACGACGACTTCACGGAAAGCTTCTACGAAAAGCTCTCCGACAGCATCAAGGCGCGGGAGGAAGGTCTCCCGGTGCGGGCGAATTTCGACGAGCATTTCCCCAAGCATTTTCTCAATCTCATCCTCCGGAAACTCGATCTCGCCGGGGCCGACAGCCTCTATCCGGGGGCCCGCTACCACAACCGGCGGGATCTCCTCACCTTTCCCGACTTCGGCAAGTCGGAACTGAAATATGCGAAATCGGCCGCAGTGACGGTAACGGCTTTCTCGAAGCGTCAGGCGGGGATGTTCGCCGCGATCCGCAAGCGCGATGTCCTTGTGCACGTGCCCTACCAGTCCTTCCGTCATCTCATCACCCTGTTGCAGGAGGCCTCGATCGATCCTCTCGTGCAGAGCATTTCAATGACGCAGTATCGCCTCGCGAAGGGCTCGTGCATCGCCAGGTCCCTGCAGGCAGCCGCGCGGAATGGGAAGCGTGTTTTCGTGCTCGTCGAGCCACAGGCCCGCTTCGACGAGGAAGCGAA
>DGXY01000132.1:324-31978 GCA_002396885.1 Akkermansiaceae bacterium UBA5020 | reverse complement strand
CGCTTCGACGAGGAAGCGAACATCAAGTGGGCGGGGCGCTACCGCGATGCGGGCGTGCAGGTGCAGCTCGGGGTGCAGGGGCTGAAGGTCCACAGCAAGCTCGTCCATATCGTGCGTCGCGAGTCGGGGCGCGACCGCAGCTATACGGTCCTCGGGACCGGGAATTTCAACGAGGATACGGCTTCGATTTTCGCCGATCACATGCTCTTCACCTACGATCAGGAGATCGGGGACGACGCGGTGGAGATCTTCCGCTTTTTCCGTCAATCCTATCAGAAACCCAGACTGAAGCATCTCAACATCGCGCCCTTCGACCTTCGTGGATTCCTGCGCGACAAGGTGGAGCGTGAAATCGCCCACCAGGCCGCCGGCCGGCCGTCCGGGATCTCGGTGAAGCTCAACAACTTCTCCGACCCCGCGACCAACGCGCTTTTCCATCAGGCCTCCGGCGCCGGCGTGCCCGTTCGATTGATCGTGCGCAGCATGTATTCGCTCGTGGTCGAGGATGGCGGGCCGATCGAGGCCATCAGCATCGTCGACAAGTATCTCGAGCATTCCCGCATGCTCATCTTCACCAACGGAGGCGAACCCGAAGTCTATCTTTCCTCGGCCGACTTCATGCCCCGCAATTTCGATACCCGGGTGGAGACGATCTTTCCGGTCTACGATCCGGAACTCCGGAAGCAGTTGATCGATTATTTCGACATCCAGTGGAGCGACAACACCAAGGCCCGTCTCCTCGACCGGAACCTGACGAACGGGTATCGGGTCGCAAAAAAGGGTGGCAAGAAGGTCCGTGCCCAGTTCGCCATCGAGGATTACCTGCGGGGAACAACCGAGTCCTGAACGGAATCAGAGCACTCGCGCGACGGCGGCGAAACGGTTCTTTGCATCGCTCTCGGTAAGGACGATGGAGCCTTTCACGAGCTTTCCGTCCGCTCCGATTTCCGCCGCGTCGTCGTCCTCGTTCAGATCCGCAGCCTTGACGATGGCGAAGGAAAGGTCGCGGCCTGGCGCGATCCGTCGTTTCAATTCGAGCGCGACGAGCCCCATGGTGTGGCGCGGATTGACCTCGCAAACGGGGCGGAGAACGAGCCGGCCGCCGTCGGTGCGATTCACGTAGGCATCGATCCCGAGGGGGCCTTCATAACCGTGGGCGGTGGCCCACCTCGCGAGATCGGCGGCAAGTTCGCCTGTGGCGTCGTAGCGTGGGAGGCACTCGTCCATCAGAAATTGGGCCAATTCCGGATCCAGCGCCCGGCAGAACTTTGAACGACAGATGCTGCCGCGATAACCTCCGATCCCGTGGATGACCTGTTCGACGAAGCCCACGAACCGAATGGATCCGCCTTCGAAGCGATATTGCACGGAGAAGTCGAAAACACGGTTGTGGTGTGGCTCGAGGAGGATGCCACCTTCCTCGACAATGGCCGGAGCGAGAGGACGGGCGAGGAGGTCGGGGAGATCCTCATTTCGCAACGGGGTCAGCCCCGAACCAGCCGTGGAAAAGGCGCGTTTCAGAAGAAATTCGCGATGGCCCTGAGCGCGGAGTTGGTCGAGGGCATGGCGCAGTTCTTCCGTCGTCGTGCAGGGATGGCTCGGGCCCATCCAGCGCGCGAGTGAGCGCACCTGTTCGACCTTGGAGAAAAGTCCGCGCGTCTCCGCGGTCCATGGCGCGAGAGTATGATCGTCGGCAAGACCCGGGCGGAGGGCGGCGAGTCGCGACGCCAGATCCGGAGCGATCGACCAAGGTCGAAGAGCATTGATTTTTCTCGCTACGAGGAGCCCGGCGGGATCGATCGCTCCGTTCGGAGCCAGCACTTCGATCTCGGGCATTCCGAGACCGCAGCGGGCGAGCTTGGCGAGATGCGACTCGGAGGGTGCCCGTCGCACGAGAAGGACGTCGTCGCGCCGGGCGAGAAATCCGGCGAGCAGTTCGAGGCTCTCAGCGATCGCGATTCTGGCTTTGTCAGGATGATAGACATCCGGCCACCGGGCCGCGCGGTGCTCCGCCTCGGGATTGAAGAGGAAGACGTTCGGGGTGCGGCCCTTCGAACGTTCGAAGAGGGCGAGGCGGCGGATGTAATCCTCGTCGAAACCGGCGGCGCGTCGGCCCTCCTCGTTGAAACCGGTGCGGTTGCCTTTGGCCCGGCTCGGTGAGAGGGGGAAGGGGAGCCGCTTTTCGAGGGCCTGCCAGTCGCTTTCGCAGGGACTCTTCCACTGCCGGAACCAGTGGAGTCCGTAGCCGACGTGGGAGATCTCGTCTTCGTAGACGCGGCGGAGGATGGAGGCGCTCTTGGAGTCGCCCGCCTCGGCGAGGAGCCCGGAGTAATGACGAGCGTAGTCGAGATTGGCCTGCTCGAAGGTAAGGCTGAGCCGGGAAACGTAGTCGAGCGGACTCTCCATCGGCGAGACCGCATCCCAGAAATAGGGGCTCAGCGGATATTGTCCGAACTCGACCCCGCATTCCCGCATTCGGGCGAGATACCAGCGGGTGTGGCGCTGCTCCTCGCGCAGGGTCGCGGCGAGTCCGCGACGGAATGCCTCTGGAGCATCCGGGAATTTGAGCAAGGCGAGAGCCATCAGCTCGGCCGCAAGCAATTCGTGATTGGCGAAAAAGTGGAGGAGGACCCCCCGGTTTTCCTCGTCGACGAGGCCTGGTCGGCTCGGCAGGGCGGGCCGGGTGTCGTCGCTTCGGGCGAAACGCAGGATCTCGGGCCGGGCCGGGGCGAAGCCTTGCCAGGAGGGGCTCCTTTCCCGCGGAGCGGACTCGATTTCCACTTCCAGCAACGGCAAGGGACGCAGTTTCCCGGTCAGATCGGTCGAGAAAAGCACCCGACGGGCGAGATCGGAAGGAGTCTCCCCGGCACCTTCGGGGGTGACTTCGTCATTTTCCGGGGAAAATCCCGGGTTTTCCCAAGCAAAGCTGGACCTTGACCGTTCCATAGGATGTGGCGAACGTGCCTCGTTCGGGACAGCGGATTTTCAAGGGATCCGATCCATTCGCCGTCGTCCAACATGCCTCATGATCGAGATCCTGACAAGGAACCCTCTCTCTCGCTTCGTCGCCCGGTTTCTTCGGGCGGCGGGTGAGCTCGTGGATCGGGCCAAGAAGGTGACGGACAAGGGAGGTGTCGCCCTCCGTGTCATCATGGGCGGATTCCTCCTCGGCCTCGGGCTGCTCTTCGCCGGGACCGTGCTCGACTATCGTGATGCGGCGGCGAAGGTGGGGGAAGGCATTTCCGACGAAGGCCTCGGGGGGCTCCCCAGCCTCGTCCCGATCCTCTTCCAGGGGCTCGGTATGCTTCTCTCGATGGTCGCGTTTCTTGTCAGTCTCTGGGTGCGGGGCGACCATTCGCCGGAGCGACGTCGAGGGCTCATCGTCATCACGCTCGCCATCGCTGCGGTCGCCGGGCTTGCTGCGTGGTTGCCGACCGATGTGAGCGCGACGCTCTCGGCGATCCGGGGTAAGGCACCGGCCGGGGAAACTCCCTCCATTGTCGCGTATCTCGGGATGCTCTTCCTGATCTCGATCCTCATCCTCAGTGTTCCGGTGGCGGCACTTTTGTATTTTCGTCTCGATCTGATGGACCGCTACGTCGTCCACAACTTTCTTTCGCCCTTCTTTTTCTGCCTCCTTTCCTTCATGGCGATCTGGATCCTCGCCAGCCTGACGGACAAGGGGGAGACGCTCGCGACCCTCAGTTTTAGCCAGGTCCTCACTTTCTATGTCGTGCAGGTGCCCTTCATGATCCTTTTCGTGATACCCATCGCGACGCTGCTCTCCGGACTTTTCTCGATGAGCAAGATGTCGAAGTCGAACGAGTTCATCAGCATGATCGGTGCGGGGCGGAGTGTTCCCCGCATTCTCGCACCGCTCTTCATCGCCGGTGCCTACGTCTCCCTCATCGGCCTCGCCTTCAAATATCAATGGGCGCCCGCCTCCGTCGGCTATACCGAGGCCATCATTCAAACCGCCAAGCGCGAGCAGTGGGTAAAAGAGCATGGCGGTAATCTCCGCGACGAGATCTGGGCCGAGCGCGGGTGGATGCATATGAACGACGTCGACCGGCGGAGCTGGTTCGTTGGCCGGGTTCCCTTGAAACTCGACGATGAGATGGCCGACGTGATCGTCTCGCAAATCGACGAAGGCGGGCAGCCCCGGCGCCTCTGGATTGCGCGCCGCGCCAAGTGGGTCTGGGATGCGAACCCGCCGAAATGGATCCTCACCAACGTGCGTGTCTACGAATACGACAAGAATCATATTCCGCGGATCGAGACCCATCCGCGCCTCGAGATCTTGGACTGGTCGGAGACGCCCTGGAAGGTGCTGAGTTCTTCGCAGAATCCGGAGCATCTCGGCATCCCCGGGTTGACCATGTATCTCAACGCCAATCGGGACCGGGACGCCCGCAGCCTCGCCTCGTTCCGGACCAACTGGTGGTATATCTTCGCCGAGCCCCTCGCGTGTTTCGCCATGATTCTGGTGGCGGCTCCCCTTGGCATCGTCTACTCACGGCGCGGGGTGATGGGTGGGGTGACGGGAGCCATCTGCCTCTTTGCGATGATGTATGTGATGCGGGGCACGTTCCTCGCGATGGGCCACAGCGATCGGATGTCGCCCTTTGTCGCCGCCTGGCTCACGAATGTGCTCATCTCCGCGATTGGGCTGGTCTTGCTCTGGTTCCGTGCCCAAAATCGCGAGCTTCCGAAGCTGAAGACCCTGTTGCGGATGCCGTTTCAGCGGTTCACCCGCCGGGGCACGACGGTGAGCGCCGCGCCAACACAGCCGGCCGCGTTCTGACCTCCGAACTCCCGAAGCTTTCCCTTTTCGTTCCCTCCCTCATGGCCATCATTCAGGACTGGAAAATCCGTTCGACCCACGCCCGTTGTGAGCTCAGCGGCGAGCCTTTCTCGGATGGACAGGTGTTCTACACCTGCATCTTCGAGGATCCGGCTACGGATGGATTCATCCGGCGTGACTACTCGGCCCCGGCATGGAAGGAGATCCGGAAAAAGCTTGATCCGGCGCCCTATTCCTTCTGGAAATCGATTTACAAGGCCCCGGTGAAAGAAGCGGGAAACGACGCCGACGCCGAGGCCTCGATCGAGGGGATGTTGCGACGCTTCGTCGATGAGGACGATCCGCGGACCGAGAACGCCCGCTACATCCTCGCCCTGATGCTGGAGCGGAACAAGACCCTGATCCACACCGACTCGAAGGACACCGAGACGAGGACTCTGCTCTTTTACGAGCATGCCGACAACGGCGACGTTTTCATCGTCGCGGACCCTGGGCTGCGGCTCGACGAGATCGAGTCGGTGCAGCGCGAGGTCTCCGATCTGCTCGCCGAGGAAGAGCGCCGCGCCGCCGAGATCGCCGTTTCAGTAGAAGCGGTCGAGCCGGGAGAGGAGCAGTCCGAGGAGGACAAAAACGAGACCGACGAACACGGTGAGAATGCCACCGAGTCCGAAGACGAGCCGATTGCCCTTGCCGGTGAGGAATTTGCGGAAGGTCTCGGACCGGATCCTGTCGTAGCTGCCGGGAGCGATCTCGCCGATGAGGTAGATGACGAGTTTCAGGGCGCCGATGGCGGCGAGAGTCCAGCCTCCGACGACGACGAGTTTCAGGCCAAGGGTCGGATCGATTAGTTTCATGGTGGATTAGCCAAGGGGTTTCGCGAGATTTGCCTGATAAACGGCGGGATCGGTGTTTGTTTCGCTCACTTCGAGGGGACGGCCCACGAGGCTCCCGCGTGGGCGCTGAACTCGGCGAGGTATTCGGAGATTGAGTGGTCGACGACGACCTTCTTGTGGTTCTGCGAGGCGGGCTTGAACCGCGCGACAACATCCTCGTTGCGGAGGATGCGCTCGCCGATCGGCGGTTGCTTCATCTCAAAAGGATAAGGTTTTCTCCGGCGGATTCCAAGGAATGTTCCGACGCACCGGCGCAAAGCGGTCATCCCATCACCCGAGCGAAACCTGGGAGGGTCAAGCGAGGATGCCCTTCGCCACCGAGCCGTGCACATCGGTGAGGCGGAAATCGCGGCCCGCGTAGCGGTAGGTGAGCCGTTCGTGGTCGAGGCCCAGCAGGTGCAGCATCGTTGCGTGCCAGTCGTGGATGTGCATCTTGTCTTCCACCGCTTGGTAGCCGTGGTCATCGGTCGATCCGTAGCGCAGGCCTCCCTTCACGCCGCCCCCGGCCATCCAGATCGAATAACCCTTGTTGTTGTGGTCGCGGCCGTTGCCCCCCTGGCCATGCGGGGTGCGGCCAAACTCCCCCGCCCAGACAATGAGCGTGTCCTTCAGCAGATCGCGCTGCTTCAGATCCGCGATCAATCCGGCGATGGGCTTATCGATCTCGCCGCAGTTCTGCTCGAGGCCGTCCTTGAGATTGCTGTGGTGGTCCCAGTTGCCATGATTCACCTGGATGAAACGCACCCCAGCTTCCGCGAGGCGGCGGGCACTGAGGCATTGGCGGGCGAAGGCCCCCGTGTTTTCCTCGTCGATCCCGTAGAGCTTCTTCACCGATTCCGGTTCGGCGGAGAGATCGAGCACCTGTGGCACCTCATCCTGCATGCGGAAGGCGAGTTCGAAAGACTCGATCACTCCCTCAACCTCCGGATGATGCAGGTCCTGAGCGAGCTTCGCGCGATTCAGGCCATTCACGAAGTCGAGCTGCACGCGCTGGAGTTCGGGACTGAGTTTGGCGTTGGAAAGATTGCTCACCGGGCTCTGGTCTGCGCCGCGGGCGAAGCGGTTGCGCACCTCGCGTCCGACCGGAGTGCCTTGGTAGATCGCGGGAAGGAAGGCGCTGCCGTAGTTCTGCGCCCCGCTCGGCGGAGCGAGGGTGATGAAGCCGGGCAGGCTATCGTTCTCCGTGCCGAGCCCGTAGAGTGTCCACGCCCCGAGCGAGGGACGGACGAATTGGAAATTCCCCGTGTGCATCTGCGTCGTCGCCTGCGGGTGGTTCGGTAGGTCCGTGTGCATCGAGTTGATCAGGCACAGGTCGTCGGCATGGGCGGCGAGCTGGGGAAAGAGCGACGAGATCATCAGCCCGCTTTGCCCGTGCGGCGCGAAGTCGAAGGGTGATCCCAGCAGCGTCGCGTTGCCGCGCGAAGAGGGTTTTCCGTGGTCGCGGGTCAGGAGCGGTTTGTGGTCGAAGGTATCGACGTGCGAGGGCGCGCCCTGCATCGCGAGGAAGATGACGCGTTTCGCCCGGGGCGCGAAATGCGGCTGGCGCGGGGCGAGCGGACCGGCGGCCTTCTCCGCCGCCATTGTGCTGAGAGCCGAAAAGGCGAGGTAGCCGAATCCGCTCGAAAGAGTCTGGAGGGATTGACGACGCGTCATGCCAGGGAGGATTGCGGATTCGGGATGGCGGAAGGAATCGGTGTTCATGACAGAAGAGGAGCTGGGAGTTTCAACCACGAATGGAACGAATCGGACGAATTGGAAAAGCGAAGCCACGGAGCCAGGGAATTCGTTTCATTCGTTCCATTCATGGTTCAGATCTTTGTAGGCGTGACAGGGTGGTGTCAGGAAGCAAAGAGGGTCAGTTCAGGTAGCGGAATTCGGCGCTGGCGAGGAGCGATTGGCAGAAGCTTGTCAGGGCGAGGAGGCGGGCCTCGGCGTCGGGCATGCCCTGGGCTTTTGCCATGGCGAGGAAGGCCTCGATGAAGGTCTTCGCCTCGGCTGCCTCGGCTTCGGTCGGAGGGCGTGAGAAGGCCCGGTAAAAGGCCTCGCGGGCGAGGTCGGCACCGCGCAGGCCGCGATCGGCGTAGAGCAGCTTCGCGAACTGCTCCGACGCACTCATCAGGAAGGGCGAATTCATCAGGTAGAGCGCCTGCGAGGGCACTGTCGTGATCTCGCGTTTACCTGAGGTCAGGCTCGGATCGGAGAAGTCGAAAAGGGCGAGTGATTCCGGCACCGCCCCCCGCACGATGGGCAGATAGACCGAGCGGTGCGCCGACTCCGTCTCGAAGGTGCTCTCCGGGAGGTTGCGGCCGACGAAGCCTGTCCCCACCTTGGCCACGGGCGATCCATCCGGGCGCGCAGGGTCCAGTTGTCCGCTCACCACGAGGGTCGCGTCGCGCAGGGATTCGGCGTCGAGACGTCGTGGACGGGCGCGCCAGAGGCTTCGGTTCTCCGGATCCTTCTCGTAGTCGGCCTCGTCGAAGGCGCTCGCCATGCGGTAGGCGCGGCTCGCCGTGATCTCGCGGATGAGATCCTTCACCGACCAGTCGAGCGCCACGAGGCGCACCGCGAGGTAATCGAGCAGCTCGGGATGCGATGGTGGTTCCCCCGTCGTGCCGAAGTTGTCGACCGAGGAGACGAGACCCTCACCGAACAACCACAGCCAGACCCGGTTCGCGAGGACGCGGGCGGTGAGGGGATTCTCTGGCGAGGCCATCCATTCGGCAAGCTGGAGCCGGCCGCTCTCTTCCGCGGGGATCGCTTTCTCGTCGCCCGTCTTTACCACCTGGAGAAAGCCGCGGGGAACGCGCCCGTCGGTCGCATTTTCCTCCTCACCGCGGATGAGGATTTGCGAGTCGAAAGGCTCGCCGCTCTCGAGCACCCCCATCGCGAGGAGACGTGGGGTGCCGTCCTTCGTGTAATCGAGCAGCTTGCTTTCGACGAGCCCGATCTGAGTCCGCGTGGCGAGGATGCGTCCGACGAAACGCTGCGCGTCGTCGTCGCCGTTGCGCCGCGCTTCGGCGGCCTGGGACTGGAGATCTTCTGCGGTCTGGTTCAGCACGTCGCGCTGATACTCAAGGTCGATCAGTTCTCCGAGACTCAGCCCAGGCAGGGACTTCGCCGCGGCTGGCAGGTCGATCAGATCCGTGGCGCGCCGGCTCTGCTGGCCATTGGGGGTGCCGTAGAGCGTCTCGCTGCTCAGGAAAATGCCGGCGAGAGCGTAGTAGTCGGCCATCGGGATCGGGTCGAATTTGTGATCGTGACAACGGGCGCACGCCGCCGTCGTGCCGAGGAAGGCCTGCGTCATCGTGTCGATCTGCTCGTCGACGAGGTCGAAGCGGAACTGGCGTGAGTTTTGTTCGTTCAGGCTCTTCGTGCCGAGGGCGAGGAAGCCCGTGGCCACGAGTTGCGCGGCGCGATCCGCGTCGTTTTCCGCCGGCAGCAGGTCGCCCGCGATCTGCTCGACGAGGAAGCGGTCGAAGGGCTTGTCGGCGTTGAAGGCATCGATCACATAATCGCGGTAGCGCCAGGCGTGCGGGTAGGTCGCGTTCACCTCCTTGCCCGAGGATTCCGCGTAGCGGGCCACATCGAGCCAGTGGCGGCCCCAGCGTTCTCCGTATTGCTCCGAGGCCAGGAGCCGGGCCACTGTCTCGCCGATGGCCGAGTCGGCGTTCTCCTTGTAGGCCGTCACAAAGCGCTCCACCTCCTCCGGCGCGGGCGGCAGGCCCGTGAGATCAAAGCTCAGTCGCCGCAGGAGCGATCGCGGATCAGCGTCCGGTGCCGGCGTCACTCCCTTCGCGGCATGACCCTCCGCCACAAAGGCATCGATCGCATTCCGCGTCCACGACGCATCCGCCAACTCCGGCACCGCCGGTTTTTTGGGTTTTTGGTAGGACCAGTGTTCGCGCCCCTTCTCCAGATCGATCGTGTTCGTGTAAAGCTGCGGCATCTTGCCCTCCGTTTGCTTTTCGCGCGGATCAGGCGCCCCCATCGCGATCCATTCCTCGAGGTCGGCGATTACCGCATCATCGAGCTTGTATTTGGGTGGCATCTCGAGGTCGCCATCCTCGTAATGGATCGCCGTGAGCAGGAGACTTTCCTTTGGTTTGAACGGCACCACCGCCGCCCCCGAATCCCCGCCGAGCCGCGACCCCTCGCGAGTGTCGAGGAGGAGCCCGCCCTTCACCTTATCGCCCTCGGTCGAGTGGCATTCATAGCAGTGTTTCACGAGGGCCGGGCGGATCTTCTTCTCAAAGAATTCGATCTGCTCAGCCGAGGGTTCCGCCATGGACGTGGCCGCCATCTCCTGAGCGACCGCGGGAGCCGCCAGGATCGTGAGAAGGGAACAGGGGAGGAAAAATCGCTTCATGTCCGTCGTCGCACCGTGGGTGTCAAAGAGTGAAACCCGGGAGAGGCGGAAAGGTTTCGCGCAGAGGATGAATGTGGCTGCGACTTTCGTCGCGGGGCGCGGGGCACGGGTCATGCCGCCTTGCTGCAGCTCGCTCCCTTTCGCGGTTTTGGCAGCTCGGTGGCGATATTGCAAAAGTTCTCCGTGTGACGACAAAAGAGTCCAACCAGTCAATACAGACAACTCGGGCCTCCGGCCCTTGCGTCTGAGATCAATCGTTCGATACTGCGCTGCTCCCCGCACAAATGAAACATTACCAAGCCCCGTGGGGAAGGCCCCTCGTCATTGTTTCCGCTCTGGCGACAGTCCTGTGTCTCGGTCTCACGTTTTTCGAGTGGTCGAAGGTGACGCGTCCTCCGCTCGGCATGCCGGCTTTTTGGCTCGGTTGCCTGCCGCTCGCCCTCGTCATCGGATGCGCCTTGTTCACGATCCGCGGCTACGCCTTGACCCCGGACACGCTGCTGATTCATCGTCTGCTGTGGTCGACCCGGGTGTCTTTAGCGGAACTGCAGTCGGCCGAGTATCTGCCAGGAGCCATGAGCGGCAGCATCCGGACCTGCGGCAACGGCGGTTTTTTCTCGGTGACCGGTCTCTACTGGAGCCGGCTTCTCGGTTCGTATCGGGCCTTCGTTACGGACCTCCAACGCACCGTGGTCTTGCGCTTTCCCGGCCGCACCCTCGTGCTGTCGCCGGAGTCGCCGGAGGAATTTGTGCGGGTGGTCTCGATGGGGTATTCCAAGGCGAACTGACGCCGGCAGGGATGCCGGCGCTCCCGGGAGGACGAGGCGAGCTTGCCCGGAAATCTCGCGAGAAGGATCGCGATGCCGCAATCAAGTTGGGGATTCCGGAAGTGTCGCCTTTTCATTTCGGGGCGTAGTGATTACGATACCGCCGGAACCCTTTCCCGCCCTTTCCCGTATGAGCCGCCCTCTCCCGCTTCTGGTGATCGCCCTCACCCTTTTGTTCTTCTGTCAGGCCCGATCGCAGGACGCTCCGGCGAAGGAGGAATTCGACCCCTTTTCGAGCGAGGCGCAGGAGGCGCTCGAGGCGCTGACGAAGGCGGACAGTGCCAAGGCGCGGGACTTCCTGAATCCGGAGCAGGTGACGAGCCTGACGGAGCGGGTGAAACCGGCCCTGGTGACGGTGCGTCAGATAGGCCGCGATGGCGGGCAACGGGGCACGGGATCGGGCTTCGTGATTTCGAAGGAGGGGCTGGTGGTGACGAACCTGCACGTGATTGGCGAGGGGCAGCCGCTGGAGGTGGAATTCGTCGACGGCACGAAGCGCGAGGTGATCGAGGTCCACGCCTCGGACCGCCACTACGATCTTGCGGTGCTGAAGCTGGCTCCCGATGGCAAGGAGCTACCCTTTCTCGAGGTCGGCGATTCGGCGGTGGTGAAGCAGGGGGATCTGGTGCTGGGATTCGGGGCCCCGCAGGGGCTGAGCTTCAGCGTGGTGCCGGGGGCGATCTCGGCAATCCGCAAGCTGGAGCCGGGCTTCGCCGGGGAAGGAGAGACGCCGGAATTTCCTATGCTGCAACTGGCGATGCCGATCGAGCAGGGTAACAGCGGTGGACCAGTGGTGAATCTGAAGGGCGAGGTCCTCGGCATCGTGACGCTGAAGCACCGGGTGACGGAGAATCTCGGATTTGCGGTGCCGTCGAACGATCTGAAATCGCTTCTTGAGAAGCCGAACCCGGTGCCGATGGCGCGCTGGAGCACAATCGGCACGCTCGATCCGCGTCAATGGACAGCGGTGATGGGTGCGGAGTGGAGTCAGCGGGGCGGGGTGATCACGGCGCAGGCGCCGGGCGATGGTTTCGGAGGGCGCGCTCTTTGTGTCTCCTCTCTCCCGGTGCCGGAGGAGCCCTACGAGGTGGCAGTGAAGGTGAAGCTGGATGATGAGGCCGGGGCGGCGGGACTGGTCTTTGCCTCTGACGGCGATCAGGTGCACTACGGATTTTATCCGAGCGACGGGAAGATGCGCCTGACGCGATTCGAGGGGCCCGATGTCTACAGCTGGGCCATCCTCGATCAGGTGGAAGCGCCTTCCTACGTGCCCGGCCAATGGAACCGCCTCCGCGTCCGGGTGGAGAAGGATCAACTCATCGCTTGGGTCAACGAGGTGCAGGTGCTCTCGCTCGCGGATGGGGAACTGCGCGGCGGCAAGGCCGGGCTCTGCAAATTCCGCCAGACGAAGGCGGAATTCCGCGAGTTCCGGATCGGAAAAGACCTCTCGGCCAAGCCGCTCTCCGAGGAGGACTCGAAACTCCTCAGCGACACCCTCAAGCGCCACGAGAGCGAGGGGGCGAGCGAGTCGGTGCTGGATGAATTTGGTCGCCAGAGCGACAAGAGTCGGCGTTACCTGCTCGACACGGTCGAGGACCTGAAATCGAAAATCGAGGCGCTTCAGTCGCTCGAGGGACTGGTGCATCGCACCGCGGTGGGTCGCGAACTGATCATGGCGCTCGACCGGCCGGACTCGGAGGTGGATCTCTTTGAAGTGGGCCTGCAGATCGCCCGGATCGATGATCCCGAGCTGGATCTCGAGCACTATCGATCGGTCTTCTCGCAGATGGTGAAGGAGGCCGAGACCTATCTCGCCAAGTCAGCCCCCGAGGGCAGTCCCCGCGAGCAGTCGGAGGCGTTGCGGGACTTTCTTTTTAAGGAGATCGGATTCCACGGCAGCCGCGGAGACTATTACCATCACGCCAACAGCTACGTGAATCACGTGCTCGACGACCGCGAGGGATTGCCGATCACGCTGAGTGTCCTCTTTGTCGAAATGGCCCGGCGGCTTGGCATCGAGGGGATCTACGGAGCGGCCCTGCCGGGCAAATTCATGGTCGGCTGGCGGCCGGCGAAGGGCGAGACTGAGGAGGCGGTGCTCTTCGATGTCTTCGAGGGAGGCAAAAGCCACACGGAAGAGGAGGCGACGCGGGTGGCGTTCGAGCTGACCGGCTCGGCGCCCGAGGCGGAGAGTTTCGAACCCGCCGCGCCCCGCGACATCGCCGTGCGCATGCTGCGAAATCTCGTCGACATCGAAATCAACCGCCGCCAGACGCCCGAGCAGGCGGAGGACTACCTCGAGTTGCTCCTCGCGATCGAGCCGGACGCCGCCTACGAGCGCTTCCAACGCGCCATTCTCAGGGTGCAATCCTCCGAGGTCGCGGGGGCGAAGGAGGACCTCGACTGGCTCCTTGAGCATCGTCCTCCCGGTCTCGACTACTTCCGCTTGGAGCAATTCCGGGAGTCGCTGCCGGAGTGATCGAGTCCCTTGGCATCGTGGAATCCCGGGGTAAAGTCCCGCCCATCAAAGCGCTCCTCCAGCTTTATCGTCTAGGCACTCTCCTCGTCATCGCTTGGCTGGTGCGTGCCCATCACGACCGTCTGAGGGTGCAGGGCGACTGGCCCGTGACGGTGGCGGAGGTGAAGGTCTTCCTGAAGGACGCGCACCGGCTCCGCATCGATCCCGGGCCGCGTGCGGGCCTCGAGGTAATTGATGTGGCGGGGACCCGGATCGGCTACGCGATACGGACGATGCCCGAGTCGCGCGAGATCACAGGCTACTCGGGTCCCACGGATGTGCTCACCGTCTTCGATGCGCAGGAAAAGGGCCTCGGCATTGCGATACGGCACAGCTACGACACTCCGAGCCATGTCGAGGATGTGAGGATGGATTTTCTTTTCATGGAGAAGTGGAACGGGCGATCGTGGGAGGAGATCGCGAAAATCACCGACCTCGGCGAGGCCGGGATCTATGGCGTCTCGGGCGCGACGCGCACGAGCGAAGCGGTCGCGAAGAGCATCACCCATCGGCTTGCAGTTGCAGAGGGGCGCGCCGGCGTGGAGCGAATGATTTCCTTCGGCTGGCGGGACGCCGCCCTGGCGGGCTTTCTGGGTCTGGGCTGTCTCTTCGCTTTTTGGAAGGCGAAATCCTTCCAACGCTGGCGATGGATCTACTCGATCGCGACGATCGCGGGTCTGGGGCTCTGGCTGGGAGATCTCATCGCCCAATCCCTGCTCGTCGGATGGACCGAAAGCCGGGTGCCCTGGGAGGCGACGCCGGGGCTGGTGCTGCTGGTCGGGGCGGCGTTCTTCGTGCCCTGGTTCACGGGACAGCCGGTCTACTGCCAGTTCATCTGTCCCCATGGCAATCTCCAGCGCTGGACGATGAAGGCCCTGCCCGCCCGCTGGAAACGCCCGCTACCCGACGACGGCAAATGGATCGCCCGCTGGGTGCCGGTGATGCTGCTGGCGGTGGTGCTCGGCGTCTCCTTTCTCCAGCTCGATCTCGACCTCGCCGGGATCGAGCCCTTCGACGCCTATCTCCTGAAGGGCGCGGGTCTCGCCACGGTCGTGGTGGCTTTGTCAGGGCTCGCGATTTCGCTCTGGTATCCGATGGCCTACTGCAAATACGGCTGTCCCACGGGCTGGCTTTTGGAATTTGTCAGGAAACGGACGGGCAAGGACCGCTTCTCCGATCGCGACTGGATGGGGCTGGGATTGGTCGTCATCGCCGGCGGATTCTATCTGGCACCCCTCGAATGGTTCCTCGGTTGAAAGGCATGAAGTCTCCTCCACGTCGCTGGTTTCCGAGGTTGGCCGGGGTTTTGTTC
Organism: Akkermansiaceae bacterium UBA5020; assembly: GCA_002396885.1. Lineage (GTDB taxonomy): Bacteria > Verrucomicrobiota > Verrucomicrobiia > Verrucomicrobiales > DEV007 > Arctic95D-9. The sequence goes on along the minus strand of DGXY01000132.1, from coordinate 17,258 downwards.
GTCCTCGCCATTGGGGCGGCTCTGCTCGTGCCTCCGCTGATGGAAAAACGCACCGAACGACGGGTGCGGACTCTGCTGCTCGCCGTGCAGGAGGGGCTGCAGCGCTATCATGTGAAGGAGGAACTCTATCCGAAGCGGATGATGACGGGTCGTGAGCTGATCCAACTCCTGAGCGACGGCGGGCATCTTGAGAGTCCTCCGGCCAACCCTTGGAGTGGGATGCCCTACACCTCTGCTTCCGAAGACGACTGGCTCCGCTATCGCACCGACAGCCTCGCCGAGACCTACGAACTGACCGTCTTGTTTCCGGGGACGGAGGAGGTAGAATTCCGTCTCGACAGCACGAAGAACCAGTCGCTCGAATAAGCCCGTCATGAACGTTCATGAATACAACCGCAACGCGTGGAACCTCCAGTCGCTCGACGGCTGTCGCTGGAGCACGCCCTATCCCGACGAGGTGATCGAGCGCGCGAAGCGGGGCGACTGGTCGGTCATTCTCACGCCGAACCGTGCGGTGCCGCGCGATTGGTTTCCGGCCTATCCCGATTTGAGCGGACTGAAGATTCTCGCTCTCGCCAGTGGAGGAGGGCAGCAGGTGCCGGTCTTCGCGGCGGCGGGTGCCGAGGTGACTTCGTTCGAGGCTTCGGACGTGCAGTTGGAGAAAGACGAGGAGACCTGCGCCCGCCACGGTCTCCGTATCACCGCGATCCAGGGTGACATGGCCGACTTGTCGGAGCTCGCTTCAGGCTCCTTTGATCTGATCTTCAATCCGGTTTCCAATGCCTTCGCCGAGTCGCTCGAGCCGATCTGGCGCGAGTGTCATCGCGTCTTGAAACCGGGTGGGCGGCTCCTCTGCGGCTTCACCAATCCGGCATTCTATCTCTTCGATCACGCCCTCCTCGAGGAAACCGGCGAGATCGTCGTGATCAACCGGCTCCCGTATTCGGACCTCGAGTCGGCGGATCACGATGCGCTCTCGGAGCAGCTCGAGGCGCAGATGATCCTCGAGCACAGCCACAGTTGGGAGACCCAGCTCGGCGGTCAGTGTGACGCGGGCCTCGCCATCACCGGTTTCTACGAGGACGACTGGGACGAGGAATCGACCCGGCTTCAGGGATGGATGCCGATGTATGCGGCGACCCGTTCGGTGAAGTGGCAGGCGTAGCCCTGGCCGATTGGATTCGAAGAATTGGGCGCCATTCTCCGCGAATCGTTGTAAATTCAATCCGATGACGTTCCTCCCCCGCACCGTGCTCCTCCTCCTTCTTGCTGGCTCTCCGCTGATGGCGGCCGATTGGCCTCATTTCCTCGGGCCGAAGTATGATCTCCATTCCACCGAGACGGGCCTGCATCTCGACTTTCCCGAATCCGGCCCCAAGAAACTCTGGGAAGTGGAGCGCGGGCGTGGTCATGCCGGGCCGGTCGTGGTCGGGGACAAGCTCGTCTACCTCCACCAGGTCGATCAAAACGAGCAGATCCGTTGCCTCGAGGCGGCTACCGGAAGAGAAGTCTGGGAGCACTCTTATCCCGTCGAAGTCGATCAGAATTTTGGCGTCGTCGATGCGCCGCGCTCCAGCCCGGTCATTGATGTCGAGACGGGTTTTGTCTACACCCTCGGCAACGACGGCGACCTGATCTGCCTGCAACTCGCCGACGGCAAGATCGTCTGGCAGCTCTCGGTGCCGGAGGTCTTCGGGGCCGGTCCCTTCTTCTTCGGCTACGGCTCTTCGCCGTTGATCCACGGAGACAAGCTCATCGTCAACGTCGGTGCTGAGGCGGCCTGCGTCGCGGCGGTGAACAAGCGGGATGGCAAGACGATCTGGCAGGCCGACCACGCCTGGCATGGTAGCTATGCTTCGCCTATCATCGCGACCCTGCACGGGCAGGAGAAGTTGCTCGTCTTCACCGGCGGCATGGTGAAACCCCCGACCGGCGGGCTCCTTTGCCTGAATCCCGAGACCGGGGCGATCGACAGCGAGTTCCCGTGGCGGTCCGACAACTACGCGAGCGTCAATGGCACGAGTCCCGTCGTCTGTGGTGAAAACCGCGTCTTCCTCAGCGAAGACTACGGCCTCGGCGGCGTGATGGTGGAGTATGATACCGCCTTCCAACCTCAGGTGCGCTGGACCTCGCCGGAGCTCGGTTGCCAGTTTCAGACTCCAATCTATCACGAGGGCACGCTCTATGGTCTGGGCGGCAACGGCGGTCTCATGCTCGCCTACGATGTGCGCTCGGGACGCATGCTCTGGAACGAGGCCTTTTACGAAACGAAGATCGCCTGGCAGGGCCGACCGATCTCGGTGAGCCTCGGTCACGCCCACCTCGTCCACGTCGACGGGGCCTTTCTCTGTCTCGGCGAGGATGGCGTGCTGATGCGCCTGAAGCTGAACCCGGGTGGATTCGAGGTCGTCGCGAAGACTCGTCTCTTCTACGCTCCCGAGACCTGGGCGCCGCCGGTGATCAGCGGCGGACGTCTTTTTGTGACGCAGAACGAACTGGGAACGAAGCTGCATTGCTACGATCTCTCCGTGGCCGCGCCCGAGCCGGAAGGGGCCGGTCCGCTTCCGAACCCTCTTCGATAAGGGGCGGGAGAGGGGCTCGTAAATAAAGGTTTCCTTTCCGGAGGGGCGGGATACTGTTCGGGCTCCCGCCGAGAGACCGGCAGGCTCGCAGCGAAAGACGATGAATTCCGACTCCCTCAACGGCGTCCTCCTGGTCGACAAGGGGCCCGACATGACCTCTCACGATGTCGTAGCGGTGGCCCGCCGCGCCCTCAACACGAAGAAGATCGGCCACTGTGGCACGCTCGATCCGATGGCAACGGGATTGCTCATTCTCGTGATCGGCAAGGCGACGAAGATCCAGGATCTTCTGATGTCGGAAGATAAGGAATACACCGGCACGCTCTCACTCGGCAAAACGACGAACACCCAGGACGCCGAAGGCGAGGTGACGGAAGAACGCGAAGTGCCGCCTCTCACCGACGAGGAGGTCGTGGCCGCCTTCGAGAAATACAAAGGCGATTTTTACCAGACTCCTCCGATGGTTTCGGCGATCAAGAAGGACGGGGTGCCGCTCTACAAGCTCGCCCGCCAAGGCAAGGAAGTGGAGCGCGAGCCCCGCTTTGTGCACGTCTACAGCTATCGCATCGACGGCATCCGCCTGCCCGAGGTGGACTTCACCGTGAAGTGCAGCAAGGGATTCTACGTGCGGACTTACGCGCACGACATCGGTGGCACTCTCGGATGTGGCGCTCACCTGAAGTCGTTGCGGCGGACCCGCTCGGGAAAATTCGATCTGACCCGCTCGGTCACCTTCGAAGAGCTGAAGCATGGCGACTCCCGCGAGGTGATGGCGAAAATGCTTTCCCTGCCCGAGGTCTCGCGTCTGCGGGGTGCCTGAGGCCTCCTTGGCGGCGTATCCACGGGGTCGTGAACGATGCAAGTGCTCACCGACATCGCCGGGCTCAAGGATCTGACGGGGCCTCTCCACCTCGCCATCGGGGTCTTCGACGGCGTGCATCTCGGCCATAGGGCCGTGATCGAGGCGGCGCGGGAGTCCGCGGCATGCGATGGTGGATCAGCGGTGGTGGTGACCTTCGACCCCCATCCGGTCGAGGTGCTCGCTCCTGAAAATTCCCCGCGCCTCTTGACGAACACGCCCCACAAGCTCGCAGTGCTGGAGCGGGAAGCGGGGATTGGGTTGGTCCTGCTGGTTCGATTTGACCGCGAGTTCGCCTCACATCTTGGAGGGGCCTTTGTCGAGCGCCTTCTCCAGGCGGCTCCTCCCGAGGGCATCGCTCGCATCTGCGTGGGGGAGGAATGGCGCTTCGGGAAGGGACGCTCGGGCGATGTGGCCTTGCTCGAGCGTATCGGGAAAGAGCGAGGCTTCGCCGTGAGCGGTCTCGGACTGGTCGAGATCGACAGTCAGCGGGTCTCGAGCACACGCGTCCGCGAGGCCGTTGCGGCAGGGGATCTTGAAACGGCGGCCCGGCTTTTGGGGCGACGCTACAGCGTCTTCGGAGCGGTGGTGAGAGGCCGGCAGCTCGGTCGCACGATCGGATTTCCAACGGCCAACCTCGCTGTTTCACGGGAGCAACTTCCGCCGGCCGGAGTCTATGCCGTGACTGCGGCCGGGGCGGGCGATTCTTGGAACGGGGTCGCGAATCTTGGGATACGACCAACCGTGGAGGGGGAGACGGGGGAATTGCGGCTCGAAGTCCATCTCTTCGGACTCGATCACGAAATCTACGGGGAGGAGCTGGAGGTGACCTTTGTCAGGAAGATCCGCGATGAGCGGAAATTCGAAGGGTTGCCGGCCTTGCAGGCGCAGATTGCGGAGGATGTTGCAGTGGCTAGGGCACCCCTTTCGGGCGCCGTATCGCCTTAGGGGCCCTGAGTTCGGGGTTTTGGCCGGTTTGACGGGGATTTGTTCGAATTCCTGCATTGACGTTTTGCATGAGATTTGAAACGCTTCGTCTAGTTTGGGAGGGGGGGCGCCAGATGCGCTTTCCTCTCAGCCTCAAAAGGGCGCTTGTTTTAAACTCGTAATGTCAACATAAATTATGGCTATTATCGGATCCATCCTCATGTTCGGCGGCGGTATCGCAATGCTCGTTTTCTGGATCATGACTCTCATCAAACAATTCAAGTCGGGTCAGACTCTTTGGGGCGTGCTCTCGATCTTCTTTGGCATCCTTGCCCCGATCTGGTGCTTCATGAACGGTCAAAAAAGCCTCGGCATCAAATTCATCGTCGCTTTCGTTCTCTACCTCATCGGTGCGGGAATTGCGGCCGGAGGATTGGTTGCGTCGATGCCTCCCGTGCCCCAGTGATCAATCGGAAGAGTTTTCCGAAAGGCGCTCCCCGATGCGGGAGCGCCTTTTTCGTTTCGGGGCGCAATGGCGTCGGAGTGGATCGATTCCATGGGCTGGTCGTGAAGGGAAATGTGTGATAGTCTCCAGTCGTTCCTTTAAAATTCCGTGTCCCTGATTCGTTCCAGACCCCCTTGCTTGTTTGCAGGTCTTTTCCTGTTGGTCGCGGCCCTTTCTCCTTCTGAAAGTCCGGCCCAACTCTCGCCTTTCCCCGACACGACCCCCCAGGCCGGGGATTCCAAGGATCTGCGCGAGAACCTTCCTCCGGACCTCGCCGACCTGACCATCAATCCACGTCGCAGCAGCGCCGACCGCATCGCTCGTCTCTTCAACCGCGATCTCCGCGAAATCGAGGAGGCCCAGGGCGACCTCGTCACTCAACTCGACACCCTGCCCCGGGTGACGCGGGAGATGCAGCGCGTTACCGGTTTCGGTTATCATTCCGGGGCCTCCAAACAGCGGCCCAAATGGGTCCAGATCGACATGGGCGAGGTCGTCTCGCCTGATGGAATCGCCCTTTTTCCCGTCACGGCCGAAGTCGACGACGAAACGGTCTACGGCTATGGGTTCCCGCGTAGCTTCCGCATCGACATTTCGAACGAAGCCGATTTCAAAAACTATGAGACCATCGTCGAGGGGCGTCTTGAGGATCTCACGGCACTGAAGCGCTGGCCTTACCTGCGTCAGATGGAAGGCTACTCGGGACGATTCCTTCGTGTCACGGCCACCGCGTTGTGGCGATCTCCCACCTCCGGGCAGGAAGTCTTTGCCCTGAGCGAGATCATGGTCTTGAAGGGCGGTTGCAATCTTGCGGTCGGAAAAGGGGTCAGTGCGCTAGACAGCGAGGAACGGTCGGACCAATGGTCGACCAAGTTTGTTTGCGACGGGATCACCACCCTCGGGATTCCTCACGGCGAGACCGAGAGCCCGACCCTCGGATTCCGCGCCCGTTCGGAGCAGCCCGCCACCTCGAGCTGGGTTCAGGTCGATCTCGGCGAATCAATGAAGGTCGATCAGGTCGAGATCATCCTCGCCGATCCTCCGGCAACGGTGCCCGATCCCACGGTACGCTTTCCCTACCCGATGAAGATCGAACTGTCGGAGACTCCCGACATGCTCCAGGCGACGCTCATCGGGCATTTTAATCCCTCACAGATCGGTATGATCGGGGCGAATCCGTTGATCGTTCCCGTCAAAGACTCCTACGGTCGCTACGTCCGCGTTTCGGTGGAGGGCAGCAAAACTCCGGCGCGGATCTCCTTCGACCTCGCCGAACTCCTCGTCTACTCGGGGACCCAGAATGTCGCCGCCGGCAAACCGGTCACGGCGATGCATCCGCTCGCGATCCGGTCTTGGTCTCCTGATTTCCTCGTCGATGGATTCAGCAGTCGGCGCAATCTTGTCTCCTACGATGCGTGGGTCGTCGAGATCGTAAAGCGAAACCGCCTCGTGAGAAGCTGGCTCGCAAAGGAAGATCGGCGTCTCGAACTCGTTGATCGCACCGTCACCCGAGGAGTCGCCTCGATCGGCACCGGCGTCACGGGCGTGCTCGCTTTTGTCCTGGTTGCCCTCTCGCGCGGACGGGTGAAACGGCGCAAGGATCTTGAGGCGCTCCGTCAGCGGATCGCGAGCGATCTGCACGACGACATCGGCAGCAACCTCTCCTCGATCGCCCTCCTCGCCGAGTTGGGCAAGACCGAGGTCGAGGAGCCCGAACTCGTCCTCGAGGAACTTACCGACATCAAGGCGACGGCGGACAAGACGATCGAGTCGATGCGCGACATCGTCTGGCTCATCCGTCCGGGGGAGGAGACCTGGGCGCAGATGTTGACCCGCTTTCGCGAGACGGCCTCGAAGTTGCTGCGGACGCACGAATACACCTTCGCGGTGCAAGGCGAGGCGCACGACGACCGCCTCCCGCTCGAGTTCAAACGCGATTTGTTTCTCATCTACAAGGAGGTCCTCAACAACATCGTCCGCCATGCCGGAGCGACCAAGGTCGAGATCGAGATCGACTGCAAACGCACCCGCCTTCAGATGCGGATCGCCGACAACGGCAAGGGTTTCAACAACCTTGATCAGGAGTTCCGCGAGGGGAACGGGCTGAGAAACCTCCGTATGCGTGCCCAGGCGATCGGAGGCAGTCTCCGGGTGCGCAGTGCCCTGAACGAGGGGACGACTGTTCAATTGATGGTGCCGATGCCTTGATCGAGCCAGAATTTTCGGATGCAAAGACGTTTATCCCGGTCAAACTAAAGACAATATCATACTATGAGCGAGGAACGGCAGAGCGAGGAGGCATCCAACAAGGCCCCGACGAGAGTCTGGATGGTGGAAGACAACGAAACCCTGCGTCGCACCGTTGCCCGCGTCCTCGATCGTCAGAAGGACATGAGGTGTGTCCACCAATACGAGCGCTGCGAGGATGCGATCGAGGCCCTCGTCGCCGGCGAGCGTCCCGATGTGATGCTTTTTGACATCGGCCTCCCCGGCATGAGCGGGATCGAAGGGATCCGCCGGATCAAGACGGCGCTCCCCGAAATTGAGATTCTCGTTTTCTCCGTCTTCGACGACAACGAAAAGGTCTTCAACGCGATCTGCGCCGGGGCGTCCGGCTACCTGCTCAAGACTTCGAGCATGGGCGAGATCCCGGATGCGATCCGCGAGATCCTCGCCGGTGGTGCGCCGATTAACGCGCTCATCGCCCGCCGCGTTCTCGACATGTTCAGCGAACTCGCTCCCCAGAGCCGCGACTACGGTCTCACCGAGCGGGAGAAAGAGGTGCTCGAGCAGATGGTCGAGGGTCTCACGAAGAAGGAGATCGCCGACCAACTCGATCTCAGCTTCCACACCGTCGACAAGCACATCCGCGGCATCTACAGCAAACTGCACGTCAACACGATGACGGGCGCGGTGGCGAAGGCGCTTAAGGAAGGGCTGTTGCCGAAGACGTGAGGTTCATCACATTGGTTGATGGCAAGACCCGCGATGGATTCGTCCTCGCGGGTTTTTTCGTGTCTTGGCGGGATGATTTCAGATTGAATGCATACGTCCCAGAGATGGTGCGTCAGCCTCAAAAAGCCAATTCCGCGCGGGACCGGCTTCGTGAAAGGAAATCAACCACACTGACAAATCATGAAAAACCATCTCCTCATTCATGGCGTGTTTGCGAGCCTGCTCGCGATCGCTTCCCTCACATCAGCCCGAGCCGATGACTCGGTCGTCGCCCTCGGGGTGGTCGCCTCCAACGGCGCTCTCGTCAAATCCGCCAATTCGGTTGCGGGAGTCGTGGCCACTTCCCGGACGGGTCAAGGCAAGTTCGAAGTCACGGTCACGGCTCCGGGAGCCTTTGCCGGCGCTGTCCTCGATGATTTCACCATTGAAGCGACGGTGCGGTCCTTGGTCAGCGATGACAACCTCGCTTATGGCCGGGCGACCGTCGTGAGTGACGACGTTCTCACGGTGAGCATTACGACCACCGATCCGGAGGATGAAACGAGTCCCAATCTGGCGGTGGTCCAGGACACTCCTTTTTACTTTCTGATCCGCAAGGTGCCTGCCGGAAACGTGGCGATGGACGGCGAGTCGCGTTTCCTGGTCGGTGTCGGCAACGTTTCCTCCGGGGGCGTCTTGAATTCCGGATTCGGTGTTGATGGCGTGGTGCTCACCACTTCCCAAACGGGCACAGGCGAATATGCCATCAACCTGACAAAAGCCGATGCTTTCGTGGGCGATGAGACTGACGACTATGTTCTCATTCTTTGCCCCTTCGGGAACGAGGGAATTGATGACGAAACCGTTCGGGGAGGTCCCGATTCCGTCGTGAGCGACGACACGGTTCTCTTTAAAGTCTTCTCCGACGATGTCCAGCAAGCCGTCGCGGGCAATGTTGCGGTTCCCTCGAACGAACCGTTCACCTTTGCGATCTATCGATTGACCGGGACCGAAACCGCGGGAGACTCCGCTTCGCGTCTTGTCCTCGCAGCGGCGGCGGTCGAAAGTTCCGGTCTCTTGGACGGCGCGGCCATCCGCTTTGGCGAAGGAACGTTGACTACCTCGAATCCGGCGGTTGGGATTTTTGTGCACGATCTCGTTTCGCCAGGTGCGTTCGCCGGTGCCGCCGACTCGCGATTTGTGGCGCAGGCCTTCGTCCGCTCCTCTGGTGTTAATGACGAGGTCATGAATGCCGGGGTGGTCGTCGTGGACGATAACACACTCCGCGTCTCAGTGGTGATCACGGACGCGCAAGCGGCTGGTGAGAACACCGGCATCTTTCAAGATAACGACCACGTCTTTGTCATCTACGACACCGACCCCGACTTCGGTCCCGATCTTAGCATCGGCACGAAAAAGACCTTCACGACGCTGAAAGGACGCGGGGTGCAAAACGCCAATGGCGCGGGCCAGGGCATCAAGCTCAATCTGACGGGAACAACGGAACGCAAATTCTTCCTTGCCGCCGAGAATGCAGGACATTCGCTCGACGGAATCCGCTTGGAGGGAATTGGCACCGCCGGGCCTCTCAACACGGCCTTCTTCCGCACGACCGGTGGCAAAACGAACGTCACCGCGGAGGTGAAAACCGGCGCGGTGGTGGCCGATGAGGTCCTGCCCGGTGAAATCATCCGCTTCGAAGGGCGCACCGCTTACAAGAGCGCGACGGCTCGCCCCACGAGGACGATCAAGCTGAGAGGCCTCTCCGGTTTCGAACCCGCCTCGATCGATCTAGTGAAGGCGAAGGTCGTGGCGAAGTGAACGGAATTCCGCCAAGCTTCTCCACCAAGGGCACCGGTCGACCGGTGCCCTTTTTTCGCGTCCATTGCCCGCTTGATTCCGCATCGATTCACCGCTAGCGATTCCCATGCTTTACCTTGGAATCGACAGCGGCACCCAGAGCACCAAAACGGTGGTCCTTGACCTCGCCACGGGAGAAATCGTGGCGCATGCCTCGCAGGCCTACGATCTCATTTCCGGTCTGCCCGCCGGCCACCTCGAGCAACATCCCGAAGACTGGTTTGCGGCGACGAAGGCGACTGTCTCGGCTTGCCTGGCGCAGCTCGGCGATCGCCGCAGTGAAGTGCGTGGCATCGGTGTGAGCGGACAGCAGCACGGGCTCGTCGTCCTCGACGAAAACGACGCGGTGATCCGCCCCGCGAAACTTTGGTGCGACACATCGACGGCGGAACAATGCGCCCAATTCGAGGCGGCCTTCGGCGGCACCGCCGGGCTCATCGCCAAGGCGGGCAATACGATGCTGCCGGGCTACACGATTCCGAAGCTTCTCTGGCTCAAGCAGAACGAGTCCGATCATTTTCGACGCACCCGGACGATCCTTTTGCCGCACGATTACCTCAATTTCCGCCTCACCGGGGTAAAACGGATGGAATACGGCGACGCTTCCGGCACCGGCATTCTCAACGTGCGCACCCGCGAATGGGACTGGGACCTGACCGCCTTCGTTGATCCCTCGGTCGAGGCGATGTTGCCGGAACTGGGATCGTCCAATTCGGTCCATGGCACGATCCTCCCCGAACTCGCTTCCGAATGGGGCCTTTCTCCCGCCGTCATCGTTAGCGCCGGTGGCGGCGACAACATGATGGGCGCGATCGGCACGGGCAATCTCGGGGGCGGTGTCGTCACCGCGAGCTTCGGCACCTCGGGAACGCTCTACGCCTGTTCGGAATCGCCCATCATCGATCCCGCGGGTGAGGTCGCGGCCTTCTGTGACAGCACCGACCGCTGGCTGCCTCTCGTCTGCACGATGAACGTGACGGTCGTGACCGAGCAGGTCCGTTCGTGGTTCGGGTGGGATCTGGCGGAACTTGAGCGCCAGGTCGCCTCGGTTCCCGCCGGAGCCGAGGGCGTTTCCTTCCTGCCCTATCTCAACGGCGAACGCACCCCGAACCTGCCCAAGGGTTCGGGCGTGCTCCATGGACTCGGATCGACTTCGGCCAGTCCCGCTCACCTCGCCCGCGCGGCGATGGAGGGCGCGACCCTCGGGCTGGGCTACGGACTTCGGCGTTTTGCCGAGCTCGGCCTTTCTCCCAGTGAGATCCGCCTCACCGGCGGCGGTAGCAAAAGCGCGATCTGGCGGCAGATCTCGGCCGATGTCTTTGGAGTCCCCGTCGTCGCCCTCGCCACGGCCGAGGGCGCGGGACTCGGCGGGGCGATCCAGGCGGCGCATGCCGACGGGCAGGGGAGCTACGAAACCCTTTCCACCCGACTCGTGGCGCTCGATGAGTCGACCCGGTGCACTCCCGCACCCGACCGGGTTGGACTCTACCGCGAAAAGCTCGATCGCCAGGTCGAACTCACGATGCTGCTTCGCGAAAAGGGTTGGCTCTGATCCCCACCGACGATGGCCGAGCTGCCTGAGAAAGAGGGATCGATCCGCAAGCTCCCGCCCAAGGCGCGCCGCATCGGCTGGGCCGGGGCGTGTCTGATCCGGCTGCTCTCGCTCACGCTGCGATGGAGGCTCCACGATCCTGACGGAATCGTCCAAAATCCTCCGTCGCGCCCCATGATCTGGACCTTCTGGCACAACCGGATCTTCGTGCTGCCGACGCTCTATCAAAAGTACCTCAGCATCCGCAAGGGGGCGGTCCTGACGAGCGCGAGCAAGGACGGCGAGGTGATCGCGGCGATCGTGGCGCGCTTTGGCTGCGAGGCGGTGCGGGGGTCGTCCTCGCGCAAGGGGACCTCGGCCCTCCTCGGTTTGATCGATTGGATCCGCGACGGCTACGATGTCGCGATCGTGCCCGACGGACCCAGGGGACCGCGCTACCGGATGGGGCCGGGAGTCGCGAAACTCGCCGAGGTCACCGGCGCGCTCGTCCTGCCTGTCCGCGTTGAATACGGGAGTTACTGGTGTTTCCAAAAAAGCTGGGACCGGTTCCGCGTGCCGAAACCCTTCACCACCGTCGAGGTCTTTTTGGGGCCCTGCGCCGAGGTCGCTTCCGGACTCGACGACACGGCCTTTGAAAACGAGCGTATCCGCCTCGAAACCCTGATGAATCCCGCCCATGAAGTTGATTAAAGGAGACCCCATTGCCGAGGCCGTTTACGCGGAGTGCCTCGCCTCATTCGAAGAACTCAAAGCCGCCGGCCATCTTCCGGGCCTCGCCGTCGTCCTCGTCGGGGAAGATCCCGCCTCAAAAGCCTATGTCGGGTCGAAAGACCGCAAGTGCCAGGAGCTGGGGATGCACTCCGAGAAGATCGAGAAGCCCGCGACGATCAGTCAGGCGGAGCTGCTCGCGGTCATTGATGAGCTCAATGCCAAGCCGGAGATCCACGGCATCCTCGTGCAAATGCCCCTGCCGAGACATCTCGACACCGACGAGGTCATCCGCCGCATCGATCCCGCGAAGGACGTCGATGGTCTTCACCCGGTGAACCTCGGCAAGCTGGCGATGGATGATTCGACCGGTTTCGCTCCCTGCACTCCCGCCGGTTGCCAGCGCATGCTCATCGAGAGCGGGATCGAGACCGCCGGAAAGCACGTCGTCATCGTCGGTCGCAGCCTCCTCGTCGGCAAAAGTCTCGCGCTCCTCATGATGGGGAAGGGGAAAGGCGCGAATGCCACCGTCACCGTGGCGCATTCCCGGACGCAGGATCTGCCCTCGATCACCCGGCAGGCCGACATCCTCGTCGCCGCGATCGGGATCCCGCGCTTCATCGGGGCCGATCACGTCAAGGAAGGGGCCGTCGTCATCGACGTGGGCATCAACCGGATCGAAGATGCGAGCACCAAGACTGGCAGTCGGCTCGTCGGAGATGTTGATTTCGAGGCGGTCGCGGAGAAATGCGAGGCGATCACGCCGGTCCCTGGAGGCGTCGGGAAGATGACCATCGCCATGCTCATGGCCAACACGATCCGCGCCTGCCGGATGCAGGCGGGAAGGTGAGAGAGGGGGGCAGATGCGGCTTGAATCGCCACAAATCAATCGTTCAGTGACAACTTCGAAGCCGTAATCCGTTCGACAGGCTGCTTTTGCCGCAATTTCCACGGCAAATCGGGGAATTTTCCCTAGCAAGCAGGCCTTTTTGAAGCGACTCTTTCCCTCTTGCCGCCAGACCTCCCCCGTAATTCGATGAGCCATACCATTTCCTCCCGGGCGAATGTCGATCTGATCGACCAAAAGTACGCCGAATGGAAAAACGACCCTCTCTCCGTGGACCAGAATTGGGCCATGTTTTTCGAGGGGTTTGAACTTGGACTTGCCCAGCCGGCGCCCCCCAAATCGGGGCAGCCCGCGGCGACGGCTCGGGAAGGGGTGGCGGCATCTGACCTGGCCACCCATGCCCGTGTCATTAATCTCGTGAATGCTTTTCGCAGCCTGGGACACACCGCCGCATGGCTCGATCCCCTCGATGCCGTGGCGCCGGTCCAGCCTCTTCTCAGCTTTGAGCATCTTGGCCTCGATCCTTCCCAGATGGAGGATGAAGTCTCCACGGAGCTTTACGAAAAAGGCCGGGGCATGAAGCTCCGGGAGATGGTGGACCGTCTCCGTAGGACCTATTGCGGCAAGATCGGCTACGAGGTGATGCACATCCAGACCCCGGAAGTGCGGAGCTGGCTCATCAAGAGGATCGAGGCACGCATTGATCGCCCGGCCCCTTCGGTCGAGAAAAAAAAGTTTGCCTTGAAGTGCCTTGCCGAGGCGGAGCTTTTCGAGCGCTTTCTTCACCGCAAGTATGTCGGGCAAAAGCGCTTCTCGCTGGAAGGTGGCGATTCTCTCATGGTCGCCCTGAACGGGCTCGTGCAAAAGTTTCCCGAGTATGACATCGCCGAGATGGTCACGGGTATGGCTCACCGGGGCCGCTTGAATGTCCTCGCGAACCTGCTGCGCAAGCCGTTGACGATGCTCTTTTACGAGTTCTCGGACAATTTCGTGCCCAACCTCGTCGCCGGGGACGGTGACGTGAAATACCACCTCGGTTTCGAGTCAAACCACGAGGTCAACGGCAAATGGGTGAAGATCCAGCTTGCGGCTAACCCGAGTCACCTCGAGGCGGTGAGTCCGGTGGTCGAGGGCAAGGCGCGTGCCCGTCAGCGAGCCCGCGATGCGCAACGCCGCGACTCCTTCGTGGATCGCGACGAGGTCGTGCCGGTCTTGATTCATGGCGACGCCGCTTTCGCCGGACAAGGGAGTGTCGCCGAGACCTTGAACCTGTCACAGCTCCTCGGCTACCGCACCGGTGGCACGATTCACCTCGTCGTGAACAACCAGATCGGTTTCACAACGACGCCGAAGGACGCACGCTCTTCGGTCTATTGCACCGACGTCGCGAAGATGATCGAGGCTCCCGTTTTCCATGTGAACGGCGATTCGCCCATGGACGTGCTTTACGCCACGGAGTTGGCTCTCGATTTCCGGCAGCAATTCGGACGCGACGTCGTCATCGACATCGTTTGCTACCGCCGCCACGGCCATAACGAGGGTGACGAGCCCGCCTTCACCCTTCCCAAGACCTACCGCGAGATCAACCAGCACGACACACCGCTCGCGCTCTTCCGAAGTGAGTTGATTGAATCCGGCGAAATCACGCGGGAGGAGGCGAATGCGATCGAAAACGAATATCAGGCCAAGCTCGACAGCGAGATGGCCGAACTCGAGGCAGCGAACGAGTCTGGCACGGGACACACGCTCGCCGAGCCGGCCGAGCCGCCTCAACCCGAGTATTCCCACACGCCGTGTGTGACCGGCCTCGAGGTCGATGCGGTCCGCGCGATCGGACGACGGATCTCCGAAGTGCGCGGATCCGTGAAGGTGAACCAGAAACTCGAGGCCCGTTTCCTCAAACCGCGCAAGGAAGCGATCGAGTCGGGGAAGGGGATCAACTGGGCTTTCGGCGAGGCGCTCGCCTTCGGCACGCTCCTAAAGGAAGGCATCGCCGTCCGCCTCTCGGGGCAGGACTGTCGTCGCGGGACCTTTAGTCACCGTCACGCGGTGCTCTATGATCCCGAGACCCGCCAGCGCTACACGCCCTTGAACCACCTCGAACCCGGGCAGAAGGCCAAACTCTGGGTCTACAACAGCCACCTCTCCGAGTTCGCCGTCTTGGGTTTCGAATATGGCTACTCTCTCCTCGCTCCCGACGCGCTCGTCCTTTGGGAGGCCCAGTTTGGCGACTTCGCGAACGGTGCCCAGGTCATCATCGACCAGTTCATCGCTTCTTCCGAGTCAAAGTGGGGACGCACCAGCCAACTCGTGATGCTTCTGCCACACGGCTACGAGGGGCAGGGGCCGGAGCACAGCAGTGCCCGTCTCGAACGCTTTCTCCAACTCTGCGCCGGATGCAACATGCAGGTTTGCAACCTCACCACGCCGGCCCAATACTTCCACGTTCTGCGGCGGCAGATGAAGAGGGATTTCGTCAAGCCCCTGGTCATCATGACGCCGAAGAGTCTTTTGACCCATGCCGAGTGTGTTTCCTCCATTGAGGAATTCGGAGAGGGCACCCATTTCCAGGAGGTGATGGACGACGAGACCGCGGACCGTGGTGCGGCCGATCGTATCAGTCGACTGATCTTCTGCAGTGGCAAGGTCTACTACGACCTGCTCGAATACCGTCGCAAGCACGAGATCGGCAATGCCGCCATCATCCGGCTCGAGCAGATCTATCCCTTCCACGCCGATCGGGTCGCTGAGATCGCGGCCCGTTATCCGAACGCGACCAAGTGGGTCTGGTGTCAGGAGGAGCCTCTCAACATGGGGGCTTGGACCTTCGTCGGCCCACGACTTCAGAAAATCTCGGAATTGCGGGTCCGCTACGCCGGCCGCGACACCGCCTCGAGCCCCTCGAGCGGGTCGAAGGCGATCCACAAGAAGGAGCAGTATCGTCTCCTCGAGGAAGCCTTCAGCAAGTGATTTCCGTCGCTTCGATCACCCCCCCAAACATTGTTTCAAGTTCCGCTTTAGCCCCTGCTTTTTGTCATGTTGCACGAGATCAAGATTCCTTCCGTCGGTGAATCCATCACCTCCGCCACCCTCGGCGCCTGGCACAAGGCCGAAGGGGCCTACGTCAGGGCCGGTGAGGTCATCCTCACGATCGAGACCGACAAGATCACCACCGAACTTGAGTCCGATCGTTCCGGAACGCTCCATCACCTCGCCGCGGTCGGTGATGAACTCGCGATCGGTGCGCCGGTGGCGAGCATTGACGAGAGTGCGGCAGCTCCTGCGGATGCTGCCCCGGCCGCTTCGACTGCTGCAAAGGAAGAGGCTCCCGCGA
Source organism: Akkermansiaceae bacterium UBA5020 (assembly GCA_002396885.1). GTDB lineage: Bacteria > Verrucomicrobiota > Verrucomicrobiia > Verrucomicrobiales > DEV007 > Arctic95D-9. The sequence continues at coordinate 1,150 of DGXY01000132.1, read as the reverse complement.
ACGCCACTGTCGCCGCAAGTGACGCTGCGAAAGTGAAAGCCACTCCCGTCGCCCGCAAAGTGGCGGAGGGTGAGGGGGTCGATCTCAATCGTGTCAGTGGCACCGGCACCGGGGGCAAGATCACCAAGGCCGACGTTCTCGATGCGGCCAGCGTCAAAACCACCGAGCCAACGGCTCCTGTGGTCGAAGCCGCGGGTGGAGCCAAGCGCACCTCGCGGAAGAAGATGTCGCCGCTGCGCCGCAAGATCGCCACCCACCTCGTCAACGCCCAGCATGAGGCCGCCATTCTCACGACCTTCAACGAGGTCGACATGAGCGCGGTGATGGACTTGCGCAAGCGCCTTCAGGACGATTTCACCGCCCGCAACGGGGTGAAAATCGGCTTCATGTCCTTCTTCATCAAGGCCGTCGTCGAAGCGCTCAAGTCCGTCCCGGCGGTGAATGGCCGGATCGAGGGGGAAGAGATCGTCGAGAACCACTTCTACGACATCGGTGTCGCGGTCGGCACGGAGAAGGGCCTCATCGTCCCCGTGATCCGCGACTGTGATCAAAAGAGTTTTGCCCAGATCGAGAAAGACATCGTCGATTACGCAACGAAGGCCCGCGACGGCAAGCTCGGTCTGCCAGATCTTCAGGGTGGCGTTTTTACGATCACGAACGGCGGGATCTACGGATCGCTCCTCAGCACCCCGATCATCAATCCTCCGCAGTCGGGGATTCTCGGGATGCACAGTATCCAGCAGCGCCCTGTCGCGGTTGATGGACAGGTCGTGATTCGTCCGATGATGTACCTCGCGCTGAGCTACGATCACCGCCTCGTCGACGG
>DGXY01000132.1:0-156 GCA_002396885.1 Akkermansiaceae bacterium UBA5020 | reverse complement strand
GCTACGATCACCGCCTCGTCGACGGGAAAGAGGCCGTGACTTTCCTCGTCCGCGTGAAACAGTGCATCGAAAGTCCCGAGCGCATGCTGCTCGGTGCCTGATTCGAGAAGGGGGATCCAATCCTTTGGCAGAGGCAGGGCGAAAGTCCTGCCTCTT
>DGXY01000080.1:34010-34168 GCA_002396885.1 Akkermansiaceae bacterium UBA5020 | reverse complement strand
ACCGATGATCGCCGTTAGCTTGGTCAGTTGCCGCCGACGCGTGAGAGGTCCTTGAGGTTCTCCTCGAAGGCGGCCATGGCGGCTTCGTCTCCGGAGAGTCCCTGTTCCTCCACCTTGCGGAAGCATTCAAGCATGCGCTCGTAGTCGCGCGGGAAGAC
>DGXY01000080.1:33606-33841 GCA_002396885.1 Akkermansiaceae bacterium UBA5020 | reverse complement strand
TGCGCTCGTAGTCGCGCGGGAAGACCTTGAAGAATTTCGCGGACTCGGCCTGCCAGTTATCGAGGATGAACTGGCCGCGCGCGGAGCCGGTGTAGGCGACATGCGTTTCGATCTCGCCCTTCACGGTGGCGATGTCGGCGTCAACACACTCGATGAGACGGTAGAGATTCACCATCTCGCGGTTGAGGCGCTTCTCAAACTGGCCGTCGACGTCGTAGACGTAGGCCACGCCGCC
>DGXY01000080.1:32160-33452 GCA_002396885.1 Akkermansiaceae bacterium UBA5020 | reverse complement strand
AGTCGCCCGCCTCGTCGAGCACGTAGGCCACGCCGCCCGACATGCCGGCGGCGAAGTTGCGGCCGGTCTCACCGAGGACGATGACCTGCCCGCCCGTCATGTATTCACAGCCGTGGTCGCCCACGCCTTCGACGACGGTCTTCACGCCCGAATTGCGGACGCAGAAACGCTCCCCGGCGATGCCGTTGATGTAGGCGGCGCCGGTGGTGGCGCCGTAGAAGGCGACGTTCCCGGCGATGATCTGCTCCTCGGCCTTGAACTTCGATCCCTTGGGCGGGTAGATGATGATCTTGCCGCCGGAGAGGCCCTTGCCGACGTAATCGTTGGCGTCACCCTCGAGTTCGAAGGTCATGCCGTTCGGACAGAAGGCACCGAGGGACTGGCCCGCACTACCCTTGAACTTGAGATGGATCGTGTCCTCGGGCAGGCCCGCGCCGCCATGGTGGCGCGTCACCTCGCTGCCGGTGATGGTGCCGACAACGCGGTTGATGTTGATGATGGGCAGCTCGAGCTTCACCTTCTCGCCTCGCTTGATCGCGGGTTCGCAGAGGGTGAGGAGATGCGTGTTGTCGAGGGCCTTGTCGAGACCGTGGTCCTGCGTCTTCTGGCAGTAGGTGCCCACTTCGGGATCGACGTCGGGCTTGTGGAAGACCGAGGTCAGATCGACGCCCTTGGCCTTCCAGTGTTCGGTGGCGTCCTCGGTGTCGAGGCACTCGACGTGGCCGACCATCTCATTGATGGTGCGGAAGCCGAGCTCGGCCATGTGTTCGCGCAGCTCCGTGGCGATGAAGGTCATGAAATTCACGACATGCTCGGGCTTGCCGGTGAAGTTCTTGCGCAGCTTCGGATTCTGGGTGGCGACGCCGACGGGACAGGTGTTCTTCTGGCAGACGCGCATCATGAGACAGCCCACCGAGACGAGAGGTGCGGTCGCGAAACCATACTCCTCGGCTCCGAGAAGGGCGGCGATGGCGACATCGCGACCGGTCTTGAGCTGGCCGTCGGTCTCGAGGACAACGCGGCTGCGGAGGTCGTTGAGGAGAAGAATCTGATTCGTCTCGGCGAGTCCGAGCTCCCAGGGAGCACCGGCGTTGTAGATCGACGAGGTCGGCGAAGCCCCCGTGCCACCGTCGTGACCGGCGATGAGGATGACGTCGGCATGCGCCTTCGCCACGCCTGAGGCGATCGTACCCACGCCGACTTCAGCGACGAGCTTCACATTGATGCGGGCCCGCGGGTTGGCGTTCTTGAGATCGTGGATGAGCTCGGCGAGATCCTCGATCGAGTAGATG
>DGXY01000080.1:31681-31976 GCA_002396885.1 Akkermansiaceae bacterium UBA5020 | reverse complement strand
ATGTCGTGGTGCGGCGGCGGGGAAACGAGCCCCACCCCAGGCGTCGAGTGACGAACCTTCGCGATCCAAGGATAGACCTTGGAACCGGGCAGCTCACCGCCTTCACCGGGCTTCGCGCCTTGGGAAATCTTGATCTGGATCTCGTCGGAATTGACGAGGTATTCGCTGGTGACACCGAATCGCCCCGAGGCGACCTGCTTGATCGCGGAACGTTTGCTGTCGCCGTTGGCCATCGGCTTGAAACGCTCAGGATCTTCGCCGCCTTCGCCCGTGTTCGACTTGCCGCCGATGCGGT
>DGXY01000080.1:0-31497 GCA_002396885.1 Akkermansiaceae bacterium UBA5020 | reverse complement strand
GATGCGGTTCATCGCGATGGCGAGGGTCTCGTGGGCCTCCTGCGAGATCGAGCCGTAGGACATCGCCCCGGTCTTGAAACGCTTCATGATTGCCTCGACCGGCTCGACTTCCTCGATCGCTACGGGAGCGCGGTTCTTCTGGAATTTCATCAACCCGCGCAGGGTCGAGAGATTCTGGCTGCGGTCGTTGACCTTGGCGGCATACTGCTTGTAGACCTCGTAGCTGCCGGTGCGCACCGCCTTCTGGAGGAGGTGGATGGTCTCGGGGTTGAAGAGGTGGTATTCCCCGTCACTGCGCCATTGGTAGACCCCGCCGGAGTCGAGGGCACGCTCTTCGGCATCGATGTGACGATCAGGGAAGGCCTCGCGATGACGCACGAGCGCCTCCTCGGCGACCTGCTCGAGATCGGAGCCTTCGCAACGGCTCGAGGTGCCGGTGAAGAATTTGTCCACAAGCGAGGTGCTGAGGCCGATCGTCTCAAAGATCTGCGCGCCGCGGTAGGAGGCGACGGTGGAGATCCCCATCTTCGCCATGGTCTTGACGACGCCCTTGATCGAACCCTTGAGGAAGTTGTAGACCGCCTTGTCGAACTCGATGTCGAGCATGTTTTCCTCGATCATCCGGTGGATCGAGTCGAAGGCCATGTAGGGATTGATCGCGTCGGCCCCGTAGCCGATGAGGGTCGAGAAGTGGTGCACCTCGCGGGCCTCGCCGGTTTCGAGAATGATCGAGACCTTGGTGCGGGTGCCCTTCTTGACGAGGTAGTGGTGCAGGCCTCCCATGACGAGAAGCGTAGGCATGGCCGCGTTCTTCGCGTCGATGTTGCGATCGGAGAGAATGAGGAGATTGCACCCGTCGGCGATCACCGCGTCGGCCTTGAGGCAGAGCGCATCGAAGGCTTCCTCCAGTCCCTTGCCTCCGTTGTCGGTGGGGAAAAGGGCGTCGAGGGTGGCCGACTTGAAGCCATCGAGCTCGATCTCGCGCAACTTCGCGAGCTGCTGGTTGTCGAGGAGCGGATGATCGATGCGGATCATGCGGCAGCTCTTCGGTCCGGGCTCGAGGAGGTTGCCCTCGGATCCGAGGAAGGTCTCCGTAGCGGTGACGAGCTCCTCACGAATACAATCGAGCGCCGGATTCGTGACCTGGGCGAAGATCTGTTTGAAATACTGGTAGAGGTGTTTCGGCTTCTGCGAGAGCACCGCGAGGGGCGTGTCATTGCCCATCGAGCCGATCGGCTGCACGCCGGAGGTCGCGGTGGGCCCGAGGAGCATGCGCAGATCCTCGTAGGTGTAGCCGAAGGCGAGCTGGCGCTCGAGGATGCGCTCTTCCTCGACCGTCTTCGGGGCCTTCGGGGCCGGGAGATCCTTGAGGAAAACGCGGTTCTCGTCGAGCCACTGCTGGTAGGGCTTCGCGGAGTAGACGCGCTTTTTCACCTCGTCGTCGGGGACGATGCGGCCTTCCTTCATGTCCACGAGGAACATACGACCGGGGCGGAGACGCCCTTTCTGCACGACCGTGAGCGGGTCGATGTCGGGGACAACACCCACCTCCGAGGCCATGATGACGAGGTCGTCCTCGGTTACATAGTAGCGGCTCGGGCGGAGACCGTTGCGGTCGAGGACCGCGCCGATCATCTGTCCGTCGGAGAAGGTGATCGAGGCCGGGCCGTCCCACGGCTCCATGAGGCAGGCGTGGTATTCGTAGAAGGCCTTTTTCTCGGCCTCCATGAAGGTGTGGCGCTCCCACGGCTCGGGGATCATCATCATGACCGCGTGGACGAGGTCGTATCCGCCGAAGTGCATGAATTCCAGCGCGTTGTCAAAGCGGGCGGAGTCCGACCCATCCTCGTTGATGACGGGGAAGATGTCCTTGATCCCGTCGCCGTATTTCTCGCTCTGGCAGAGGGCTTGGCGCGCCTTCATGAAGTTCGCGTTGCCCATCACCGTGTTGATCTCGCCATTGTGGGCGATGAAACGGTTGGGGTGCGCGCGGGACCAGCTCGGGAAGGTGTTCGTCGAGAAACGCGTGTGCATCAGCGCCAGCGCCGACTCGAAATCCGGATCGTGGAAATCGGGGAAATAATCCGCGAGCTGGCAGGGCGTGAGCATGCCCTTGTAGACCATCGTCTGCGACGACAGGTTCGGGACGTAGAGATAAGCGGCTCCGGGAAAGGAATTCGACTTGTTGCCGTGAACGTCGGTGTAACCGTTGGGCAGCTCGTTGTTGCGGATCGCGTAGGCGACGCGGCGGCGGATGATGTAGAGCTTGCGCTCGAAATCCCTCGGATCGGTGATCTCGGGATTCTTCCCGATGAAGATCTGGCGGATCGCGGGCTCGTAGCGGCCCGAGGTCTTGCCGAGGATCTCGCTCTTCACCGGCACGGTGCGCCAGCCGATGAACTTCTGGCCCTCTTCACGGGTGATGTGCTCGAAGACCTGCATCGCCGCCTCGCGCTCGCTCGGCTCGGGGGAAAGAAAGACGAGACCGGCCCCATATTCGCCCTCGGGAGGAAGCTCGATTCCCTTCTTCGCCATTTCCTTGCGGAGAAATTTGTCAGGGATCTGCACGAGCATGCCTGCGCCGTCGCCGGTGAGAGGATCCGCCCCGCTCGCGCCGCGGTGGTCCATATTCTCGTTCATCGTCAGCGTTTTCAGGACGATGTCGTGCGACCGTTTACCCTTCAAATGGGCGATAAAGCCGACGCCGCAGGCGTCTTTCTCATGCGAAGGATGCCAGAGGCCCTGAGGTTCGGGCCAGCCAAGCGGGGAGGTCTTCGAAACAGACATGGAGTTCAGGATGAATGAGGTGTTAAGAAACCCGTTTTACGGATCCCGGGGGAGCCGGGGGGAGAACATTGACGAAAAGTTGAGAAAATCCAGCCGAAGGAATGGAACAAATCCGGCGAATGAGCAAAAACCGTTCCTGTTTCGCGCTCTTTGTCATACGAACCTCGCATTTCAAGCGATACGGGGGCTTTTTTGCTTCGGATTTGCTGAAGGTCGGGTGATTTGAAAAACTGCCGGGTTCAAGGCTCGGAACCGGCGGCAACGAGCTCGGCGACCATTTCCTCCACCTTCCAGCTCTCGTCGGTGAAGAGCCGACGGATCGTCCCGTCCGGATTCAGCACGAGGGTGCGGAGATTGTGCTGGATCGTCCCGTTCACTTCGCCGTAACGCAGTCCGGTTGCCTCGGCGAGCTTCTCGATGGGCCTCGGATCCTCGCTCGAAAGTAGGCTCCACGGCATCCCCTCGCGATAGCCGAAGGCCGCGGCCCAGGCCTTCAGGATCCCGGGACGGTCGTGCTCGTGATCAAAGGAAATGGTGAGGAGCCGGTAGGTCTGCGGTGCTTGCGGCTCCTTCGCGAGGGCGGCGATCACCGCGGCGAACTGGTTCATCATCCGCGGGCAATACTCTGGCACGGGACAACGTGAAAAGACAAAGGTCAACGCTACCGGCATGCCCTCGAAATCGGAAAGCTTCACCGGCTTGCCGTTCTCGTCGAGATAGGTCCCCTCAGGGAGCCGGTCGCCCGGTTTGACGAGCTTTTTCGCATCGGACTCGCCTTCGTCGAGGGTGATTTCGCCCTTCTCGCCCGTCACCGTCACGCCCGTCACCCACGATTCATCCGCCACCACGTGGTAAGAAAAGGTCACGACCATGCCCGGCTCGAGTTTCGCGAACTCGGCCGGCTCCTTCGCCTTGAAGGGCATGATCATGCGCGGCATGTAGCCCGGGATTTCCTCGTGATCGATGATCATCATCGCGGGATCGCCCGGCATCGGCTTCTGCACGACCCCGCGCACCTGGAAGACCTTTTCGTCCGAACCGGCCCGATCGCAGGATGAAAAAACAAGCGCGGCCAAAGCCACGGCGGCGTGAAGCGGAAATCGGATGGACATGATCAAACAAGGAACGAAAGCGCCCCCTGACACCTACGCCAGAATCGGCCTTGATGGAAACGCGCATCCGCCTTTTTCAAATGAGGGGATGCAGGAAGCGCCTCCCGGGGCGTAAGCTCTTTACTGCCCCCCCTATGTCCCTCCTCCCAGCAACCAAGTCGATCCGACGAAGCGCGATGCTCCTGATCGCGGCGCTGGCCCTGCTGGCCGCCTGCGAAAAGAAGACTCCCCAGAATTCCGTCCTCACCGGCAAATTCCGCGAGGTCGAGGCCTTCAACCTCACCGACCAGCAGTCCCGCCCCGTCGCCAACGCCGATCTCAAGGGTCGCGTCTGGATCGCGAATTTCGTCTTCACCTCCTGCAACGCCGAGTGTCTCATCCTCTCCTCGCGCTTCGCCGAGCTGCAGCGCCTCTTCGCCGACGAGCCGGGGGTCGCCTTTGTCTCCTTCTCCGTCGATCCGCAGACCGACACGCCAGAGCGCCTCGGGCAATTCGCCCAACGCTGGCACGCCGACCCAGAGCGCTGGTATTTCCTCACCGGCGACATCGGCAAGCTCGACGCCCTCATCAAAAACAGCTTTCTTCTCCCCATCACCCGCGATCCCATGGAGGCCGGCAAGCTGCTCTCGCAGAAGCTCATCCACACCAATCGATTTGCCATCGTCGATCGCTCGGGTATCGTAGAGGCCTACGTCGATGGTCTCCAGCCCGAGTCGGTCTCGGTGATCTCGCGGCTCGTCTTCGAAATGCTTCAGGAATCTCCCTCCACCAAAACCAGCGAAACCTCACCCACACCCCGAACATGAAAGCGATCACCCTGCTCAGTCTCGTCCTCACCTCCGCCCTCTCCTTGGCCTCCCTTCGCGCCGACGAAGCCACCTCCTTCCAGGTGAAAGTCCCGGAAATGACGTGCTCCAACTGCGCGTGGTCCGTCACCGAAGAGCTGAAGAAGGTCGAGCATGTCACCGAGGTCTTCGTCGATCCCAAGACCAAGGTCGCCATCTTCTCTTTTGATACCGCCGAAGCTGCCAATGAAAAGGCCGTCCTCGCCGCCGTCAAGCAAGCCGGCTATCAAGGTTCGGGTTACGCGAAGCTCAAGACCACCTTCGCCGAAGCCAAGGCCGCCCTCAGCAAGAGCTGAGTTTCGTGGGTCGAAGAGAACCCGGAATTTTCAAGAGGGTCGGGCCGCAAGCCTGACCCTCTTTCTTTTGGTCCTCACGCCACCACTTCCCGGATCACCTTCCCGTGCACATCAGTGAGCCGGAAATCGCGGCCCGCATAACGGTAGGTGAGGCGCTCGTGATCGAGGCCGAGCAGGTGCAACATCGTCGCGTGGAGATCGTGCACGCTCACGGGATCCTTCTCCGCCTTGAAGCCGAATTCATCGGTCGCGCCGTGGACGGTGCCTCCCTTGATCCCGCCGCCTGCCATCCAGACGCTGAAGCCGTAGTGGTTGTGATCGCGGCCCATCTGCGGTTTGCCGGCGCCGCTCAACTCCACCGTCGGGGTGCGGCCGAATTCCCCGCCCCAGAGCACAAGGGTCTCCTCGAAAAGACCGCGCTGTTTCAAATCGGCGAGCAGGGCGGCGATGGGACCGTCGATGTCCGCGGCGAGGTTGCGGTGGTTCTTTTCGATGTCGTTGTGATTGTCCCAGGGCTGGCCGGCCCCGTGCCAGAGCTGCACGTAGCGCACACCCCGCTCAAGGAGGCGACGGGCGATCAGGGTCTGGCGTCCGTGGACGGTGTCACCGTAGAGCGCACGGATCGCGGCGGGCTCCTTCGACAGATCAAAGGCGTCGCTCGCCTCGTGCTGCATGCGGAAGGCGAGTTCGTAGCTGTGGATGCGCGCATCGAGACGCTCGTCGAGACGGGCTTCCCGGTGACGGGCGTTCCACCGCGCGAGGAGATCGAGCTGACGCCGCTGGTCGCCCGAGGCGATCTGCGGGTGGTCGATGTTTTCGATGAGCTTGCCGAGTTCCTCGTGCTTCGAGTCGATGTAGGTGCCCTGGAAGGCGCCGGGGAGAAAGGCGGACTGCCAGTTCTCGCTGTCCTTGATCGGCATGCCGCCGGGACACATCGCGACAAAGCCCGGCAGATTCTGATTCTCCGTGCCGAGTCCGTAGAGCGCCCAAGCCCCGAAGCTCGGACGCGCCTGGACCGAGTCGCCGCAGTTCATCAGCATCAACGAGGGTTCATGATTCGGCACCTGCGCGTGCATCGAGCGGATCACGGCGATGTCGTCGACGTGTTGCGCTGTCTTCGCGAAGAGCTCGCTCACCTCGATGCCCGACTCGCCGTAGCGGTCGAAGCGGAAGGGTGAAGGAAAGGCCGCACCGGTCTTTCGTTCGGTCGTGAGCGTGTTCGCGAGCGGTTTCCCTGCGTATTTTGCAAGAGCCGGTTTGGGATCGAAGGTATCGACGTGCGAGGGACCTCCGTTGAGAAAAAAATGGATGACCCGTTTCGCCTTCCCCGGGAAATGCCCTCCCCGCGAGAGGAGCGGATTCTCGGAGGCAAGCAGCCCGTCCTCGCAGAGGAGGCCGCCCAGGGCGAGGGAACCGAGCCCGAGGGAGGAGCGTTGCAGGAGGGAGCGACGGGTGAGCATGGGCTTCGGGTTTAATCCACAAACAGAAATTCATTCGAGCACAAGACCGCCTGCGCGAGCTGTTCCCAGGCCGTGAGCGCCGTCGTCGTATCCGCCGGGAAATCGCGCTTCGCCTCCCAGGCCAGGGCCGGTTTCTCACCGTCACCTTCTCCGAGTTCGCGCAGAGCGATGCTCCAGAGGAATTGATCGCTGTTGAGGCCCTCGCCGATGTCGACGAGGAAATCGACCGTCTCACCCGCGGCCACGGCGATGGCCTCGACCTTCAGATCGGTCGTTTGCGCGTGCAGCTTCGCTGATCCTAACAAACCCATCTCCGAACTGATGACAAAGGCGCGGATGCCGTCACCGTCCTTCGGTTCGTGGACGAGCTTCGATTGGATCGCGATCGTCATCGCCCGGGGTGCGGTCCAGCGACGCACCGCGGCGTGCGCACGATCGTTGCCGGGATGGCCTCCGGTCGCGGTGAGATGCACCCAGCCAAGCTTGGCATCGGGCCAAGCCTCTCCGCCCTGCCACGCGGTGCCACTGAAATGCGGCAGAACGGTGAAGGCGGCGACACGCTGAGCCGCCTCGTCGAAGCTGCCAAATCCATAGCTCCAGTCGGAAGCGGTCGGGGGCGCCTCCGGGCGGACGACCTCTTTGGCCGCATCGACGAGAGCGAGTGCTTCGGCGATCTCGGGATCCGAGGGATCGCGCTGCAAGGTCGCGCGGAAAAGCGCCCGGACGCGGTCGGGATCGCTCGCCTGGCTTTCGCCCGCCTGGGCCACCGCCCTCGCCCGCTCAAGGACGAGGGGATGGTTCAGGAAAAAGAGCGCCTGCTGCGGCACCGTCGTCTCATTCCGTTTCGGAATGTGCAGATCGGGATTGGCGAAGTCGAAGAGCCGCAGGACCCCAGGCACGAACTGGCGGTCGATGCGGCCATAAATCGCGCGCCGTTTCGAAAAGGGCGGCTTTAGCGCCTCGACCGGCTTCCCTCCGAGGGTGAGATCGAGCTCACCCGAGGCGGCCATCATCGCATCGCGGAATTCCTCGTAACCGAGCCGGTGCGGGTTCATGCGCCAGAGGAGCCGGTTTCCCGGATCGACCGCCAAGGCATTCGCCCGCGCCGCGGCCCCGGAGGGCCCCAGGGAAGATTGCCGCCAGGTCTCCGAGGTGAGGATGAGGCGGTGCAGTTTCTTCAAACTCCAGCCTTCCCTCACGAACCAGGTCGCGAGCCAGTCGAGCAGCTCTGGGTGCGACGGCGGATCGGCGCGGGTGCCGAAATCGCTCGGGGTCGCGACAAGTCCGGCTCCGAAATGCTGCGCCCAGACCCGGTTGACGATGACGCGGGCGGTAAGGGGATTTGTCGGATCGGCGATCGCCTTGGCGAGCTCGAGACGCCCGCTCCCGATCGTGAAGGGCGGGCGATCCTCTCCTGACAAAACACTCAAAAGCCGCCGCGGGACGCGCTCGCCCAAATTGAGCGGATTGCCGCGAAGGAGGATGCGCGGCTCGCTCGGTCGCTGGCGGTCGGTCAGGGTGAGGGCCACCCGCACTCCCGGCGGTGCGCCGACGATGGCCTGCGCGATCCCGTTTTCGAGCTTCCACAGCGCATTGATCGAATCGGTGTCGAAGAAGGTCTCCGTGTTCACGATCGGCCCTTCGGGCAACTCGCATGGCGATCCCGGTCCATGGGTGACGGCGCGGAGCGAGGGATCGTCGCCGGCTTCCTTCAGGACACCCGCATATCGCCCAATGACCTCCGCGAAGTCCTTGGGCGTTGTCGCAAAGGCGGCCGCGATCCCAGGGTGAGCGCCGGAAACCGTCACTTTCGAATACTGATCCGGCGGCGTGGTCCGATAGGCATGCCAATGGCGGAAGACCGGATCGTTCCGCTCACCCGCGTCGCGGAGGTAATCTCGCCAGGCGTGGACAAACGCGGGGAGCAGGTCGGTCTTCTGAAAGATCTGGTCGAATCCGTCCGCGGGATACTTGTCGAGTTCGGTCTGGGCCGCGAGGTAATCGGCGAGACGCCCGCGGACGCGGTCGGCGGCCTCGTTTCGCAGTTTTGTCAGGGTCCCTTCGAGCGTCGCAACGCGTTCGGCATGGCTTTTCCAGAAGACCTCGCCACCACCCGGCAGGGGCACGAGCTTTTCGACGCTGCTGTCGAAGACGCCGTGGAGCGCGTAGTAGTCGGCCGCAGGAATGGGATCGTATTTGTGATCGTGACAGCGCGCGCACCCGACCGTGAGCCCAAGCATGCCGCGCGAGACCACGTCGATGCGGTCGTCGATGATCTCGTGTTTCACCCCGAGGAAGCGGCGTCCGATCGTGAGAAAGCCCATCGCCGCCTCGTCCCCCGGCCGTTTTCCCTCGAGCTGGTCGGCGGCGAGCTGGAGCATCAGAAAGCGGTCGTAGGGGAGGTCTTCGTTCAGCGCCGCGACGACCCAGTCGCGATAGACCCAGGCGTGCGGCCAGTTCTTTTCCTCGCGGGCATAGACATAGCCCTTCGTGTCCGAATAACGCGCCACGTCGAGCCAATGCCGCGCCCAGTGTTCTCCGTATTGCGGCGAAGAGAGCGTTTGATCAATGATCGCGGCCCATTCGTCGGAGGTAATCGGTGAACGGTGATCGGTATTCAGTTTCTCCGTGTTACTGATTACCGATAACCGATCACCGTTTACCGAACCCGGCGGCAGCCCGGTGAGGGTGTAGGAAAGGCGGCGGAGCAGGGTGCGGGAATCGGCTTCTGGGGAGGGCGCGAGTCCTTCCTTCGCGAGGCGCGACCCGATGAAGGCATCGATGGGGTTTGCCGATCCAGCGGGAACGGCCGGTTCGCGGACGGGCTGGAAGGCCCAGTGACGTCTCGCGGCGGCGGCGCGGTCCTCCGCGGAGGTCACGGTGGCGCGCCCAGGCCAGGGCAGGCCCAGCGCGATCCATTGCTCGAAGGCCTCGACGAGGCGAGGCTCGAGGACGCAGGCGGCCGGAGCCGTCGCTTGACCACGGATCACCCTGACAAACCCACCTTGCTCAACCAGTCCGGCAATGGGGGCGCGGGCATCGAGCCGCAGGTCTCCCTCGGCCTTTTCCGGCCCGTGGCAGGAGACACAGCGGCTTGCGAGGACGGGCCGGATCTCCGTTTCGAAGAAAGCCTCGCCCTCCGGCGAGACCGCGGCACGGGACAACGCGATCGGCATCAGGACGAAAGCCAGGCAAAGGGTTCTGGGTCCGGCGGAGAACATCGCGGCGATTCCGATTCGGAGAGCATTTTACGGCCCCGGCGCGGAGACGACCAGCCCCGGGAGGGCCGCAAATGTGTATGGCGCGTCCACCGCAATCCGTTTCCGGTTCGATGGTCGTGTCGCATTTCGAGCTTGCTCTGGTCCGGGTTCCCCGGCTCTAATCAGGGCCCGTTTTCCCATGCGACGCACATTTCCTCTTTTCGCTCTCGTCTCGTCGGCGTCGCTCTTCCTCGCTCCCGCCGCCGCACCCGTCCGTCTTCCCTGGACCACCTCGCGGATCCAGGGATCTCCGGAGCCAGCGAAACCCTACACGACCGAGGCGGCCTATCCGAGTCTCGCGATACAGGAGGGACTCGAGCTCGTCGCCTTCGACGGGCGCTTTTATCTGATCGAACGCGGGGGAAAGATCTGGTCTTTCGCGGAAGCGGGCGACGGCTCGGGCGCGGATCTCTTTGCGGATCTGAAGCCCGATCGCAAAGGCTTCACCAACGCCTACGGACTCGCCTTCCATCCTGCCGCAGCAAAAAACCGCACCGTTTTCCTCACCTACACGATCGGGAACGACCTTGAGGACGGCACGAAACTCTCGCGCTTCCGCCTCTCCGAGACCGATCCGCCGCGGCTCTTGCCCGAGACCGAGGAAATCCTCCTGACTTGGCGCAGCGGCGGGCACAACGGAGCTCATCTCCAGTTTGGTCCTGACAAGATGCTCTACATTTCCACCGGCGACGCCACCGCTCCGTCGCCACCCGATGGACTGAAAACGGGACAGGACAATTCCGACCTGCTTTCCTCGATCCTGCGGATCGATGTCGACGCGGCCGATCCGGGATTGAATTACGGCATTCCTACCGACAACCCCTGGGTCGGGATCGAGAAGGTCCGCCCCGAGATCTGGGCCTTCGGTTTCCGCAATCCCTGGAAAATGAGTTTCCACTCCGATGGTCGTCTCTGGGTCGGCGATGTCGGCTGGGAACTTTGGGAAATGATCCACCTCGTCGGCAAGGGCGGCAATCACGGCTGGGCCGCGATGGAGGCCTCCCAGCCCATCCTGCCGGAACTCGCGAGCCCGCTCGCGCCGATCACTGCTCCCGTCGCCGCGCACGAACACAGCGAGGCCGCCTCAATCACCGGCGGTTACCTCTATGAAGGCGCGCGCCTCCCCGGCCTCAAGGGAGCTTATGTCTACGCCGACTATGAAACCGGCAAGATCTGGGCGATCCGGCACGACGGGACGCGCCTCATCCGCCACGAGGAAATCGCCGACACCGCCCACAAGATCGTCACCTTCGGCCGCGGCAGCGACGGCGAGCTCTACTACCTGCACTATGGCAATCCCGGCACGATGCATCGCCTCATCCCGCATCCCGGGGCGGGAAAACCCTCGTCCTTTCCCCGGCTCCTGAGCGAGACCGGACTCTTCTCCGACACCGCGAAGGGCACGCCCGCCGGCGGAGTTTACGAATACCGCGTCGCCGAGCCGCTCTGGGAGGATGGCGCGAGCGCGACCCGCTGGATCGCTCTTCCTGACAAAACCACCATCACCGCGACCCTCGCAACCGCACCCACCGCCGTGACCTGGCCGACGGGCGCCGTCCTCGCCCGCACCGTGAAGCTCGGTCCTCGCCCCGTCGAGACCCAGGTGCTGCACTACGACGGCGAGACTTGGAACGGCTATTCCTACCAGTGGAAGCCCGACGGCAGCGATGCCGGACTCGTCGGACCGGGCGGCGGAGAGGTCGAAGTCCCGGCGGCAGCGTGGAAGGGCGGCACCCATTACCGTCTCGCGAGCCGGGCCGAATGCCTCCGCTGTCACACCCCGTGGAACGGCTTCGCGAACGGATTCCATCCCCTGCAGCTCGCCGATTTTCCCGCCTTCGCCGGTCAACCCGCCCGCGAGACGGCGGTGGCCCTAGGCATCACCGACGCGACCTGGTTCGAGCGGGAGAAGGGCGGTCGCCTCCTCGCCAGCGGCGGACGGGGTCCGGTTGAGACGCGGGCCCGCTCGTGGCTCCACGCGAACTGCGCCCATTGTCATCGTCGCCATGGCGGCGGCAGCGCGCCCCTCGAGGTGAACTTCGATCAGGCGCTCTCGGAGGCGGCCCTGCTCTGGCAAAAGCCGACGCGTGGCGACTTCACCCTGACCAACCCCCATCTCATCACCCCCGGAGAGCCCTCGCAATCCGTGCTGAACTATCGCATCACCTCGATCGGGAGCGGCCACATGCCGCCTCTCGGTGCCCGTGAGGTGGACGAGCGCGGGGCGGCCCTGCTCTGGGAATGGGTCAAGGCGATGCCGCGCGAAAAAGTCGCGCCCTCCGACCCTGTGATGCGTTTCGATCCCGCGATGCTCGAGGAGACCTCCACGGCCATGACGCTCGCCCAGGCGCTCGCCTCCGGCACCCTGACCGAACCCGAAAAGGGCAGCGCCATCGCCGCCGGCCTCGCCTCGGACCGGCCCGAGATCCGCGCCCTTTTCGAGCGCTTCCGCGGTCCCGCCGAGCGGCCACGCCTCCATCGCCACGATGCCACGGCCATCCTGCGTCTGACCGGTGATCCTGACCAAGGCAAAAAACTCCTCGACCCCGCCGGGAAACTCGCCGCCTGTTTTGCCTGTCACCAGATCGGCGGATCCGGCCTCGCTTTTGGCCCTGCCCTCGATGGCATTGGCGCGCGTCTCGATCCCCGCCAGATCCTCGAGAGTCTCCTCGCTCCGGCCAAGTCCGTCGCCGCCGACTACGCCCTCTGGACCGCGGAGATGAAGTCGGGCGAGACGCCGCGCGGGTTTCTCCTTTCGCGCGACGACACGCGGATCGTCCTGCGCACGGGTCCGGGGCTCGAGCAATCCCTTGCCACCGCCGAGGTCGCCCAGCTCAAGCCCGAGCCGCTCTCGGCCATGCCCGAGGGCCTCGTTGATGCCCTTTCCCCGCAGGAACTCGCCGACCTCGTCGCCTGGCTCGCTTCGCGGAAAGGTTAGGGAGCCACCTCGAAGATCTCGAGCAGCTTCTCCGGCGCCGCGAAGAAGGACTCGACCGAGACGACCTCATGGCCCCTGCCGCCACCCGACGTGATTGAGAAAGCACCGGTCCAGTTGCTCGCTTCGGAGCGATCCCGCCTTTGACCGTGACCCTTCCTTCGCGCATCTTTAGGAATGTTGTTCCCGCGCCTCGTGCCCCTGCTCATGAGCCTGATCTATTTCGGAGCCACGTCCGCCTCCGCCCAGCTCTCGAAGGATTCGATCGAGGCCGCGCAGGCCTATTCGGCGAAACGGGGCGGGATCGGCTTCATCGTCAACGAGGACGGACAGGTCCGCTTCGAGCGCTACGCCAAAGGCCATTCCGCCGAGGAGCCCATCCATATTTACTCTGGGACGAAGTCCTTTTTCGGCGCCCTCGCCGTCATCGCGGAGAAAGAGGGCTTCCTCTCGCTCGACGAGAAAGTCGCCGAGACCCTTCCCGAGTGGCGCGACGATCCGAGAAAGTCGACCATCACGATCCGCGAGCTGCTCGATTTCACCTCGGGTCTCGAAACGGGCTTCGAGGAAATCTACGGCCGCTCCACCGCCGACAAGCTCACCCTTTCGCTCGGACTCGAGGCCAAAAACGATCCCGGCGATTCCTTCATCTACGGCCCGAGCCACCTCCAGGTCTTCTGCGAGGTGATGCGCCGCAAGCTGAAACGCAAGGGACTCACCTACGAGGCCTATCTGAACCGCAAACTCATCGAGCCGCTCGGCATCGGCATTTCGCAATGGCGGGCCGACAGCCATGGCAATGTCATCCCCTCGGCCGGGATGTATCTGAGCGGCCGCCACTGGATGACCTTCGGCGAGATGGTCTGTCGCGGCGGCGAATGGAACGGGAAGCAGATCGTGCCCGCCGATGAATTGTCGAAGTGCTTCAAACCCACGGCGATCAATCCCGCCTTCGGACTTTGTTTCTGGGTGAACTCCTATTGCACCCGTCCCGACGCCCGCGAAATGGACGTCGAGGAGACCCTCGAGATCGAGCCTCTCCCGGAGGATTGGAGCCGCGCCTGTCTCAGCAAGCAGGCCCCGCCTGATCTGATCTGCTCGCTCGGTTCGAACTTCCAACGCCTCTACATCGTGCCTTCGATGGGTCTCGTCATCGTGCACCAGGGCAAAAAGGGGGCACAGGGCTTCCGTGACGCCGAATTCCTCCCGATTCTCTTCAAGGACGCGGCCCGCCCCGCCCCCGCGGCAGAGCCGGAAGTGACCGAACGCAAGGTGAAGCCGCTTTTCCCCAAGGGCTTCGGCAGCTTGTTTGGGAAAGACGAGGATTCGGACGGGCAGTGAGCGGGATCCGCTTCCCGTGATTCTCCTACTCGAACCTTCTCAGGAATTCACGGAAGAAGGCCTCCGCCTTCAAGACCTCGTCGATCTCGACATACTCGACCGCCCCGTGGGCGCGGTCGATGCTGCCTGGGCCAAAGACGAGACTCGGCACGCCTTGTCGGGAGAGTTTGCTGGCGTCGCTGCCGAAGGGCACACCGGCGGGGGCGCCATCGAGCCCCATTTCGCGAAGGATCTCGCCGCCAAGAAGCGCGGGAGCAGCGTCGACGGGGGTATCGAGCCCTTCGTCGGTGAGCATGGGGGCTTCCATTTCGGCGATGAATCCGGGATGCCGTCGGGCGAGGTCGTCGAGGAGGCTTTGGTAGTTGGTCAGGGCGTCGATCGCCCTTTCGCCGGGAAGCAAACGGCGGTCGATCTCGATGACACACTCGTCGGGAACGAAGTTCACCTGCACGCCACCGCCGATGACCCCGACGTTGCAGGTCGCGGCCCCTGCGAGCGGATGGACCTTCGTGGCGAGGGAGGCCTCGTCTTTCTCGAGGGCCAGAATGAGACGGGCCATGTGGTTGATCGCGTTGACCCCGAGATGCGGCTTCGAGCTGTGGGCTGCCTTGCCCCGCACCCGGATGCGCCAACGCAGCACCCCCTTGCTCGCGACGACGAGGCGGAGTTCGGTCGGCTCGGCGACGATGGCGGCATGGGCGGTGAGCCCCTCGCAGAGTTTCACGACGCCACGGTAGGAGTATTCCTCGTCCACGACGGCAGCGAGCCAGACTTCGCAGGGCGGGACAATCCCCTCTTCCTTGAGCGAGGCCATGGCGTGGAGCATCGCCGCGAGCCCGGCCTTGGTGTCGCAGGAACCGCGTCCGTAGAGAAGATTGCCCTCGATGACCGGGTCGAAGGGCAGAATCGTCATGCCCTTCACCGAGACGGTGTCGGTGTGGGCTTCGAGGATGATGCGGCGCTTCGGATCACGGCCGGGCAAGCGGGCGATGAGATTCGGACGACCGGGAAAGACCTCGGTTTCCCACGTCTCGATGCCGCGGCCCCGGCAGAACTCACCCAACCAGGCGACCACGCCCGCCTCGGAGACGCCGCCCTCGTAGGCGGGATTGATGCTCGGGATGCGGACGAGCTCAGCGAGGGTGTGAATGACAGGATCCGTGTGCATGTGTCAGGGCGTTTCCGCGGCGCGGCGCGGCCACTCGATCGGAACGATGCGTCCCAGAAGGACGGCGTAGAGCACGGCCCCGAGGAGGAGCATCGCGGCCGAGGCGGTGAAGGCGAGGGTGAAGGATCCGGTGCGGGTCACGATCATCCCGGTGACGATGGGCGAGACGACTCCGCCGAGATTGCCGATGCAGTTCTGCAATCCGGTCCAGCGTCCTGCCGCCGCGGTGCCGGCGAGGGTCTGGGTCACGGCCCAGACATTCGAGCTGTAGAAGCCGAGCGCGGCGCAGGCGGCGGTGAGAAGAGCGACACAGCGTCCCGCCTCGGTCGCGCGCACCGCCAGCACCATGAGGACGGCGCAGAGGAGGAAGCCGGTGACGAGGAAGGTCTTCCGCACCCGGGTCGGGGTGCCGCCGCCGCGGATCCAGCGGTCCGAGCACCACCCGCCGAGAAGCGAGGTCACCGCCATCGCCCAGAAGGGGAGCGATCCGAAGACGGCCATGTCCTCTTTCGAGAAGCCGCGCTCCTCGACGAGGTAGGCGGGCAGCCACGAGACGAGGAAATACCAGGCATAACCGAGGCAGAACATCCCGAGCGAGGTCACCCAGACTTCGCGACGTTTCAGGAGATCGCGCCAGGGCACCGCCGTATCGGACGAGGAAGGGATCGTTTCCCCTTCACTCCTCCGGCGCTTTTCCGAAGGTACGAGCCAGAGCCAGGGGATGAGCCAGAGGAGGCTGCCGATCCCGACAAAGAGAAAGAGCGCCCGCCATCCGTAATGGGCCACGACGAGACCGCCGAGGAGGGTGCTGAGGGCCGGGCCGATCTTTGTGCCGGCGTCGATGAGGGCATTGGCGAAGCCGCGTTGTTCCTCGGCGTAGTTCGCCGCGAGGAGCCGCGAGGTCGCGGGATAGGCGACGCTTTCCCCGATGCCGAGGAGGAGGCGCAGGGCGAAGAAGACCCAGAAGCCTGAGAAAATCCCCATCGCCGCCGTCGAGACCGACCAGACAAGAAAGCCGATCGCGTAGACCCATTTCACGTCATAGCGGTCCACGAGCCATCCCGCGACGATCTGGAAAAGGGCGTAGCTCCAAAAAAAGGCCGAAAAGAGGAAGCCCATCTGTGTGTCGTCGAGCTGGAACTCTTTCGAGAGATCGGGCTTCGCCACCGAGAGGGTGCCGCGGTCGATGTAGTTGATCCCGACGGCCACGACGAGGAGGACGAGCAGGGTGAGTTTTTTGGATCGATCCATGCGGGTTGACGCGGGAGGAGAGCACCCCTGATCGGAGGATGTTAGGAGTTCGCCCCTGGACCCGCCAATCTTTTGGCATCGGGCTTCTGGCGCAAACGCGCGCCTGCTCATGGCGCGATTCAGCGCATGGGACTTCGCGGATACGACCGTAAACTGTCCTTGGACCGTTTCCGGACTTTTTCCCATGGCTTGTTTTTACCGCATCTCCCTCGCCCTCGCTTTGTCGATGGCCGTTTCCCTGCGGGCCGAAGATTTGCCGGGCAAACCGCTCAATTTCGTCAACGACATCGTCCCCATTCTGACCAAGGCCGATTGCAATACCGGCGGTTGCCACGCCAAGGCGATCACCGGACAGCGTGGCTTCCGCCTTTCCCTGCTCGGATTCGAGCCGGAGGAGGACTACGAGCACATCGTGAAGGAAGGCAGGGGACGCCGCGTCTTCCCCCCGGCGCCGGACCAGAGCCTGCTCCTCCTGAAGGCGGCGAACATCGTCCCGCATGGTGGCGGCAAAAAGCTCGATCCCGGTGACCCGGGCTACCAGACCCTCGTCCGCTGGATCAGCGAGGGCATGCCCTTTCGCGACGAAAAAGATCCCACCCTCACCGGGATCGAGGTCGAGCCGGCCCGCATCACGATGAAGGTCAAGACCTCGCAGCAGATCAAGGTCACGGCCCGCTACAGCGACGGCAGCACCCGCGATGTCACCGGCATGGCTCTTTTCGAGGCGAACGACCGCAGCATGGCCGAGGCCGACCACCACGGGCTCGTGAAAACACTCGACCTGCCCGGGAACGTCGCGGTGATGGTGCGTTACTCCGGCAAGGTCGCGGTCACGGGCATTTCCATCCCGCTGGGTGCGCCGGTCGAAGCTGTGCCGCCGTCGAAGAACTTCATCGACGACCTCATCTTCGCGAATCTGAAGGGGATCGGCATCCCGCCCTCGCCGGTGACGGACGACGCGACCTTCCTCCGCCGCGTCTCCCTCGACATCGCCGGACGCCTCCCCACGATCGACGAGACGAAGGCCTTCCTCGCCAACACCGCTCCGGACAAGCGCGACCAAGCCATCGACGCCCTCCTCGCCACGCCCGACTACGCCGATTACTTCGCGAACAAGTGGACCGCGCTCCTGAAGAACAAACGCGAGGACGCCGCCGACATCACCGCGAACTTCGCCTTCCACGCCTGGATGCGCGACAGTCTCCTCGCCAACACGCCCTATGACGAGATCGTCCGCCAGGTCCTCGGCGCGACCGGCACGATCGTCTCGAATCCTCCGGTCGCCTGGTACAAACGCGTCAAGGAGCCGAACGCCCAGCTCGAGGACGTCGCCCAACTCTTCCTCGGGGTGCGGATGAACTGCGCCCAGTGCCACCACCATCCCTTCGAACGCTGGAGCCAGGGGGACTACCACGCGATGGCCGCCTTCTTTACCCAGGTCGGCCGCAAGCCCACCGCCATCGCCGGCGAGGACCTCATTTTCCACAAGCGCGGCATCGCCCAATACGACAACAAAAAGACAGGGGCGAAGGTGAAGCCCGCCGGGCTCGGCCAGATGCCGCCGGAGATCGCGCCCGACGACGACCCGCGCCTCGTCCTCGCCGACTGGATGGGAGAAAAGGAGAATCCCTTCTTCGCGAAGGCGCTCGTGAACCGCTATTGGAAACACTTCTTCAAACGCGGCCTCGTCGAGCCCGAAGACGATCTTCGCGACACCAATCCGGCGACAAATCCCGAGCTGCTCGACGCACTCGCGAAGCATTTCATCGAAAGCGGCTTCGACCTGAAGCAAGTGGTGCGCACGATCGCCCGCAGCCACACCTACCAGCTCAGCGAAATCCCGAACGAACACAACGCGATCGACCGGCAAAATTTCTCGCACTTCTATCCGAAGCGCCTCCCCGCCGAGGTCCTCCTCGATGCGATCGACGGGCTTACCGGAGCGAAAACCGACTTCGCTGATCTGCCGCCCGGCACCCGCGCCATCGCCCTGCCGGACAACAGCTACAACCGCGCCGCGCCCTTCCTCAAGGTCTTCGGTCGTCCCGAGGGCGCGAGCGTCTGCGAATGCGAGCGCGTCCAATCCTCGAGCCTCGCCCAGAGCCTCCACCTCATGAATTCGGCCGAGGTGAAGGCAAAACTCGCCGCCGCGGGCGGTCGTGCCGAAAAACTCTCCAAACCCGAGGTGCCCGTCACCGAGGGTATCCGCGACATCTACCTCACCGCTTTCAACCGCGAGCCAAGCGGCGAGGAACTGAGCATCGCCGAAGACTTCCTCGTGAAACCGCGCACCGATGCGCAGGACAAACCGATCGACCCCGCCCGCGCCAAGCGCATGGCCTACGAGGACCTCCTCTGGGCGATCATGAGCACGAAGGAATTCCTCTACAACCACTGAGACCATGTCCCGCTTCCCGTTTTTTGCCTTTTTGTTAGGGTTTTCCCTCGCCGTTCCAGCGGCGGCCCAGCTCGTCGTCCTGCCATCACCGCGCCTCCTCACGACCCTGCCGATGGGCGGGAAGGCCGGCAGCAGCGTCGAGGTGACGATCACCGGGGAAAACATCGAGGAGGTCACCGCGCTCCAATTTTCCACCCCGAAAATCGCCGCCAAACCCGTCACCGGACCCGACGGCAAACCGGTGGAGAACAAGTTCCTCGTCACCATCGCGCCCGACGCGCCCGTCGGTGTGCACGAAGCCCGCGTCCTCTCGCGGCTCGGCATTTCCTCGGCCCGCGCCTTTTCCGTGAGCTCCGTCGACGAGATCACCCGCACCGTCGCGAACAACAGCGTCGAAACGGCGATGAAGCTGCCGCTCAACACCATCTGCAACGCCACGATGACAAAGCGAGCGGTTGATTTCTACGCCTTCGAGGGCAAAAAGGGCCAGCGCGTCGCGGTCGACTGCGCCGCCACCGGAATCGATTCGCGACTGACGCCCGTGGTCATCATGGCGAATGACAAGGGCGCCGATCTCCTCGTGAACCGCACCGGCGGGATCATCGATTTCACCCCGCCCGCCGACGGCACCTACCTCATCAAGGTGAACGACCTCACCTATCAGGGTGGCGAACGCCATTTCTACCGTCTCGCCCTCCGCGAAGTGAAGGGCAACGACCCCGCCCCGCAGCAGCCCTCGACCACGCGCGTCAGCGCCGTCTCGTGGCCACCCCAAGCACTCGCCGCGAACGCCCCGGCCAACGAGGTCGAGCCGAATGACAAGGCGAAGGAGGCGAAGAAGGTCACCCTCCCGCTCGATGTCGCCGGCAGCTTCTTCCCCGCCGCCGATGTCGACAGCTACGAGTTCGAGGCGAAAAAGGGTGAAGTCTGGTGGGTCGAGGTCGCCTCGGAGCGGATCGGACGTCCCACCGATCCCTTCGTCCTCGTGCAGCATGTCGCGAAAAACGGCGAGGTCGAAACCCTCACGGATGTGGCCGAGCTCTATGACATCGTCAGTCCCGTGAAGGTCTCGACGAACGGCTACTCCTACGATGGGCCGCCCTACGACGTCGGTTCGCCCGATGTCCTCGGCAAGGTCGAGATCAAGCAGGACGGCCTCCACCGCCTCTCCTTGCGCGACCTCTTTGGCGGCACCCGCAACGATCCGCAAAATGCCTACCGCCTCCTCGTGCGCAAGGCGCAGCCCGACTTTGCCATCGCCGCCTGGGCCGTGCACATGACCCTGCGAAACGGCGATCGCGCCGCCTTCTCCAAACCGATCTCCCTGCGCGCCGGCGGCGCGATGGTCTTCGAAGTCCTCGCGGTGCGCCGCGACGGTTTCGACGGAGAGATCGAGCTGACGATGGACGGCCTCCCCTCCGGGGTCAGCGCGGGCGGGCTGAAGATTCCCGCCGGCAAATCGGTCGGACACCTCGTCATCAGCGCCGACGCCACCGCCAAGCGCGGCCATTCCCTCGCCACCATCACCGGACGCGCGAAGATCGATGGCAAGGACGTCACCCGCCCCTGCCGCGTCGCCTCGATGGCCTGGCCGGTGAAGGATGCGAAGGGCGAAATCCCCAGCCCGCGCCTCTTTGCGGACGTGCCCGTGTCCGTCTCCGACGCCGAACCTTCACCCATCACGATCACATCGGCCGAGAACAAGGTCTGGGAAGCCGTCGAGGGATCCACGCTGAAGATCCCGCTCAGGGCCGAGTGGCGCGGCGAGTTCTCCGGCACCTCGATGAAGCTGAAGGCCTACGGCAACGGCTTCGAAGGCGTGAAGGAATTCGACCTGCCCGTGAAAGCCACCGCAACCGAGGCCGTCATCGACCTGGCCGCGCTGAAGACCGCACCGGGCGATTACACGATCGCCTTCTACGGCAGCGCCGTGGCCAAGTATTCCTACAATCCCCAGGCGGTGAAAGCCGCGGAAGAGGTGAAGAAAAAGGCCGAGACCGAAGCCGCGAAGATGGCCGCGGAAGCCAAGAAGATCGCCGGCGACGCCGCCAATGCCCCGGCCGAGAAGAAAACCGAGATGGCCACCGCCGCAAAGGCCGCCTCGGACAAACAAAAAGAAGCCGAGGCGATGATGGCCAAAGCCACCGCCCAGGTCAAAGCCGCGAGCGACGCCGCCGCGCCGAAGGACATCGTCGACATCTACGTCTCCGCCCCCATTCGCGTCTCCGTGAAGCCGAAGGCGGCGCCCGCTCCTGCTCCAGCAGCATCCGCCACCACCGCGCAAAAATGACGAACCGTTTTGCCAGAGTTTTGAGCGTTTTTCAGGGAGGACTCCTCATCCTTGCCGCCGGCGTCACGTCTTCCTTTGCCGTCGAAAAGCCCGAGTTCTATCAGGACGTCTATCCCTTCCTCAAGGCGAACTGCATTTCCTGCCATAACAAGACCACCACGAAGGCCGGGCTCAACATGGAGACACCCGAGCTCATGATCAAGGGCGGCGATTCCGGTCCCTCCATCGTCCCTGGCAAGAGCGCCGACAGCCTCGTCGTCGAGGCCTCGGTCCATTCGCCCGATCTAGAGATGCCGCCGCCGAACAACAAGTCCGGCGCGGTGAAGCTGACCGATGCCGAGATCGCCGTGCTCAAGGCCTGGATCGACCAGGGCGCCAAGGCGGGCGCGCAGGCCGAGCGCCAGGTCACCTTCAAGGCCCTCGCGCCCGGGATCGATCCGATCTACAGCGTGACCCTTTCCCGTGACGGACGTTTCGCCATCTGCGGCCGCGGCCATCGCCTCTACCTCTATGACCTCGCGAGCCGGCAGTTCGTCGCCGAGATCAGCGATCCCGAAGAGAAGAGCGGCGGTGCCCACCGCGCCATGGTCCAATCGCTCGCGCTCAGCCCCGACGGCATGCGCCTCGCCAGCGGCAGCTTCCGCGAGGTGAAACTCTGGAAACGCGAAGTCGTCACCGCGGACTCGCCCGCCGCCGCCGCGCCCAAGCCCGCCGATGATGCCCTGCTCAAGAAGATCGCCGAAACCGGCAAGGTCGCGATCGTGAATCACTTCCTCTCCGCCGACGGCAAGGTGCTTGTCACCGGTTGCGCCGATGGCTCCGTCCGCGTCTGGGACGTCGCCTCCGCCAAGTCGCTCGCGGACCTCCGCGGCAGCGCCGCCCTGACGAAGGAAATGGCCGCCCATGACTGGACCGTCGCCCGCGAGACCCTCGAGCAGGCCTTCCAGAAAGCCGAGATCGCCCGCATCGAGGCGCAGAACAAGGCCCTCGATGAGTTGCTGAAAAAGGCGCAGGAAGCCATCGTCGCGATGCAGAAGGTCCTGCCCGAAAAGGAAAAGGCCGTGAAGCCCGCCCAGGACGCGAAAGGCGTGGGCCAAAAGTCCATCGACGAGGTCCTCGCCAAGATCAAGGCCGCTCCCGGCGGCAGGCCCGACGCCGCCCTCGAGAAAGCGCTCAAGGACGCTCAGGAAAAACTCGCGCCCCTCACCATGACCGAGACCTCGGCCCTCGCCGCCGTCTCCGCGACGAAGAGCAACATCGTCGATGCCGAAGCCGAGGTGAAACGCATCAACGACTCCAAGGCGAAAAACGCCCAGGCCGTCGCTGCCGCCAACGCCGCGATCACCACCGCGAAGCAATCGCAGGACAAAGCCGCCACCGCCCTCACCGCGGCCAAGGCCAGCCTGACCAAACCCTCCACGAAGCCCGTCGCCGTAGCCCTTTCCCCCGATGGCTGGCGCGCCGCCGCCGTCTTCGACGACGGACGCCTCACCGTTTGGGCCATCGCCACGGGCACTGCGGTCGAGGACCAGGCCGGGCCCGCCGCTCCGAACGCCACCCTCGCCGCGCGTCAGGATGGTGCCTTTACCGCGACCTCGCCCGACGGCAAGGCCCGCGTCGCCGGAGCCAGCGTGCGCTGGGTGCTCGAGCGCACTCTCGGCGGCGAGAAAGAGCCACAACTTTTTGCCGACCGCGTCAACGCCGTGAAGTTCAGTCCCGATGGCAAACTCCTCGCCACGGGCGGGGGTGAACCCTCTCGCAGCGGAGACCTGACCCTTTTTGACGCCGCCACCGGCAAGGCCACGGCCACTTGGAAAGAGCGCCATAGCGACATCGTCATGAGCCTCGATTTCTCGCCCGATGGGAAACGCCTCGCTTCCGGCGCCGCCGACAAGATCGCCCGCGTCACCGAGATCGCCACGGGCAAGCAGGTGAACCTGCTCGAGGGTCACACCCACTACGTGATGGGCGTCGCCTTCCGCGCCGACGGCCGCGTCCTCGCCTCCGGCGGCGCTGACAGCGTCGTGATCTCGTGGGACATGATCCTCGGCGAGCGGAAGAAAAAGATCGAGGGCTGGACCAAGGAGGTCACCTCCGTGCAGTTCGTCGGCGCGACCAACCAGATCGTCACCTCGGCGGGTGACAACCGTGTCCGCATCGTCAACGACGAGGGCGGCGAAGTCCGCTCCATCACCGGCCTCCCCGACTTCATGCAAGCCGCCGCCAGCACCGCCAACGGCGCGACCCTCGTCGGCGGCGGCGAAGACAGCACTTTAAGAATCTGGAACGGCACCGACGGCAAAGAACTGGCCGCGTTCGCCGCTAAGTAAGAACGAAAATGGATTGAACCACGAATTGCACGAATCAGACGAATCCCATCCTCCGCCAGTTTCTTAAAAGCCATTCGAAAAATTCGTTCCATTCGTGGTCCTAACAAAACTCCACCACTCCACCACTCCTTTCCCAACCGATCACCGCCCCACCCGCCATGACCCAGCCCACCTCACCCTTCCGCTGCTCCGGTCCGCTCGATCGGCGCAGTTTCATGCAGATCGGTCTCACCGGGATGGCGACGCTTTCCTGGCCTTCGCTGCTCAAGCTGCGCGCCGCCAACGCCGCCCTGCCGCAGTCCGAGCGCAAGGCGATCATCATGGTCTGGC
This sequence comes from Akkermansiaceae bacterium UBA5020, assembly GCA_002396885.1. Lineage (GTDB taxonomy): Bacteria > Verrucomicrobiota > Verrucomicrobiia > Verrucomicrobiales > DEV007 > Arctic95D-9. Next base: position 7,694 of record DGXY01000080.1, on the reverse strand, counting down.
TCCCGGGTGGCCAGTCCCACGTCGATACCTACGATCCGAAGCCAGACATCGGCAGCGAATATCGCGGCCCCTTCAAGACCATCTCCACGAAGGTGCCGGGCATGCAGCTCACCGAGTTGCTTCCGATGAACGCGAAGATCGCCGACAAGTTCACGATCGTGCGCTCGATGAACCAGAAGGCCGGCGGTCACCCCGCGGGATCGATGCAGATGCTCTCGGGCGACAGTGATGAGCGCGACAAACCGAAGCCACGCCTTCCCGACTGGATGTCGGTGGCCCATTACCTGCGGGCCAAGGACAGCAAGCGCTCCAACCCGCTTCCGAATTACATCGGGGTGAATCCGCCGCTCGAATACAATGGTCCCGCCTACCTTGGCGATGCCTTCGCGCCTTTCTCGGTCAGCGATGATCCGAACCGGCCCAATTTCACGGTGCCGAACATCGGCCTGTCCGACGCCGCCGAGACCCGCCGCCTCAGCGACCGCATCCTCCTCCGTCAGAATCTCGACAAGCTCGAGCGCGCTTTCGACAAGGAAGGCGAACTCGGGGCCCTTGATGAGTTCGAGGCCCAGGCCATGACCCTGCTGACCAATCCGCAGACCCGCGACGCCTTCGACCTGAGCAAGGAAGATCCCGCGACCCGCGACCGCTATGGCCGCAACCGCTGGGGACAACAGCTCCTCCTCGCCCGCCGTCTCGTCGAGTCGGGAGTCGAGATCGTCACGAGCAGCCTGAGCGGCCCCCTCTGCGGACGCGTTGGCAACTGGGACGACCACGCCGTGAACCAGCACCAGTTCGAGGCCCTCCGCTTCCGCATGCCGAACTACGACCGCGCCGTCTCCGCTCTGATCGAGGACGTCTACGCCCGCGGCCTCGACAAACGCGTTCTTGTCGTCGTCACCGGCGAGTTCGGTCGCACACCGAAGATCAGCTTCGACCGCAGCACCGGAGCCGGCGACGCCAGCGCCCCCGCCGGGACCCTCCAGCCCGGCCGCGACCACTGGCCCCGCGCCTTCTCCAACGTCTGGGCCGGCGGCGGCATCCAGACCGGCGGCATCATCGGCGCGAGCGACAAGCGCGGCGAAGACGTGATCGAGCGCCCCTGCGGCCCCGGCGATTTCCTCGCCACGATCTACCACCATCTCGGCATCGATTCCTCGAAGATCACAATTGAGGATTTCAACGGAAGGCCCACGCCCATCGTCGATCACGGCAAGCCGATTCCGGAGTTGGTGGTGTGAGGGGGGGCGCTTGTGAGCAAGGAGGCGGGACATTCCTGTCCCGCGCTGTGCCACAGGTAAAGAAAGTCGTGAGACTTTCTCCGATCACTCTGCGAGCTCCGACGCCCGGGCCCACTCGGATTCCAGTTGGAGATCACGGATCATCGTGGTCAGAGTCGTTCGATCCCAATCGCTTCCCAGGCCGACCAGCATCCGATGGATGTCGCGAAGATGCTTTCCGGAACCGCCTTCGCGAAAGAATTGCAGCTTGCGGATGATGACGTATTCCGGCGGCGCGAAAGAGACCGATTCGTCGCCGATTGACGCCCTGACGAGATTCCGGATTCCCCAAGCGTGGAGCTCGTCCCGGCCGGAGAGATACACATCTGCCCGGAATCCGGATTCGAGGTGGATCAGATTGAAATGGCCGCGCGACTCGCGGATCCGCTCGTACTCAATCACTTCTGAAGGAGGACAGTAGAATTCTGACGCCGGAAATGCCGCGACCAATGAATCGACGTCCTGACCGCGCAGAAAGAGGATGAGGTCCACGTCGTTCGTCATCCGCGGCTCGCCGTAATAGATCGCCGCCACACTGCCGCTGATCATGTAGCGAAGCCCGAGCTGCTCCAGGGGACGGGTGAAGTGCAGATATGGATCAGCTTCGTGCATACATGAAAATCTCCCGCACCCGCGCCTGCACCTGTTCCTCGCTCCAGTCGGGATGTTCCTGCCGGAGCCGGGCGGCCTTGAGCCTGCGGGCTCCCCAGTAAAGCTGGAACGCCGTCTTCAGCTTTTGCTCACCGCTCATCCGGCGGAGCGTTTCGATGTATTCCGGCGTGAGCGGTTCGTTCATGGGAGACCGCTACCAGTATCCGGGAGACCAAGGCGTGTGGCAAGTGGAAGAGACCAAAGCCTCACTTGATCAAACGCAGGTTCCCGGGATAACGCAGGAGCCAGCCCTGCTGCGCCTTGATCGCTCCGATGACAACGAGCATCAGCATCGCGAAACTCATCAGCGAGGTGAGGATGCTGATGACGGTGGCGATCAATGCCGAGCCGAGGAGACCGCTGATGAGCCCGAGGGGGAACATCACGAGGAAGAAAGTGATGACCATGTTGAGCGCTTCCTTGCCGTGGGCGTCGACGGCGGGGCTGCTGTTCTTCTTCAGGGGCCACACGATGATTGGGAAGAGATGGGCGAGGAGGACGAAAGTCTTCCCGGCATCGACGGGCATGGAGCCCTGGCCGAAGGCCGACGCGGCTTCGATGCGGATGGGGAGACGGTTGGAGGGATCGAGTTCGAGGGCGTTCATGATGAGGTGGGTGATTGAGGTGGATGTTTCGCTCTTGGAAGCGTGTGTCATCATGCCTCCCCTCATCCGATTCCGCCATGGGACCTTGGTCGGGGTCGGGAGTTCCGGTGTCGCGCGGGTTGCGCTTCCGGGTTTCTGGCGAAGGCTCACCCCATGAAACCCTGGATCTCCCTTTCGGCCTTTGCAGCCCTGGCGTTCGTTTCTTCCGCGCGCGACGCCGGGCCAATGCTGCACGATCACGAGCTGCCCCTGCTCGCGTCACCGGACTTCATAAAACCGCTCGCTGATTCCTTCAGCATTGCCAAGGGCCGGTGGACTCCGGAGAACGGTGTCCTGACGGTGCTGGATCTGCCCGAGGAAAAACACATCCCGGTCCTGCATCACAAGGTCGGGCTCGCGTCCGCGACGATCGAGGTCGAATTCCGTTTCGATGGACCGGGGTCCTTTCTCGTCGGTTGTGATTCGGACAAACATGTCGGCCGCGTCGTCGTGAATGCAGCCGGCTTGAGCATCGCGGAGGATTCCGTGAAGCCGTCGCACACGATCGCGAAGCTGCCGCTTCAGGTAAAGCCAGGCGAATGGCATCACCTGCGGGTGGAATGGAAGGGCGAGGAAATGGCCGCCACTCTGGATGGCCACGAACTGAAAGCGCAGCATCCGTTTCTCGGCACGGCGAAAGCACGCAGTTGGCTGGCTGCGGGCAAGGTAGTGGAAGTCCGGAATCTCACGATTCGCGGCGAGAAGGGGTGATCGCTACTCCGGCACTTGGCGCGGAGATTCAGGCGGTTCAACTCTTGTGGCCCAACCCGCTCACCCCACCGCCATGCCATTCCGCTCGAGCAGGGCATTGAGCTCGGGATCGCGGCCCATGAAGTCGCGGAAGAGTTCGGCGGCCTGGGCGGAGTTGCCGCGGCTGAGGATCTTGTCGCGGAATTCGCGTCCGACTTCGTGGCTGATGACCCCGGCTCCGGCAAAGCGGGTGAAGGCGTCGGCATCGAGGACCTCGGCCCACTTGTAGGAGTAGTAGCCCGCCGCATACCCCGTCGCGCTGGCGAAGAGGTGAGTGAAACGCCGCGCCATCGTCGGGGGATGGATCGCGAGGGGCATGAGGTATCCGTCGAGGATCTCGCGGACGATGCGGTCGAGGTCGCCGTCGTCGGGCTTTTGGTAATGCTGGATGTGCAGGTCGAGATCCATCTTGCCGAAGGCGAGCTGCCGCATCTGGGCCATGGCCGACTGGAAGTTGCGCGCTCCGAGCATTTTCTGAAAGAGGCTTTCGGGAATGGGCTCGCCGGTCTCGTAGTGCTTCGCAAAGAAATCGAGGCTGACGCGCGACCAGCAGAAGTTCTCCATGATCTGCGAAGGCAGCTCGACGAAATCCCACACGACCTTGACGCCGTTGAGCGACTTGATCTCGACCTCGCCGAGGAGGTGGTGGAGCAAATGCCCGAACTCGTGGAAGACGGTCTCGACCTCGCGATGGGTGAGGAGGGCCGGTTTGTCCTTCGATGAGGGCGTGAGGTTGCCACAGATGAGGCCGAGGTGCGGCTCGCGCGGCTTTTCCTCGACGGGCGGAAGTCCGGTGCGCAGGTAGTTCATCCAGGCGCCGCCGCGTTTCTCCTCGCGCGGATGCCAGTCGGCGTAGAACGAGCCGAGCAAGTCGCCGCAGCGGGCATCGTGGAGGTCGTAGAAGCGCACCTCGGGATGCCAGACCTCGACTCCGTCGCCCTCCGGCTTCTCGCCGGGCTTGGCATAGGCGGTCTGACGCTCGGTGATCTTGAAACCGAAGACCTGTTCGGTGAGGCGGAACATGCCCTCGATGACCTCACCGATCGCGAAGTAGGGGCGCACTTCCTCCTCGTCGAAATCGTAGTTTTCCTTGCGCAGTTTCTCCGACCAGTAGGCCACGTCCCAGGGCTGGAAGAGGCCGCCCGAGGCGGGCTCGTGACGGTGCCGGAAATTCGTCAGTTCATCGATGTCACGCGCGAAGTAGGGTTTGGTGCGGGTCGCGAGATCCTCCACAAATTTCAGCGCGGCTTCCCCGCTGCCGGCCATGCGCTCCTCGAGAACCTGGTCGGCGAAATGGGCGTGACCGAGGAGTTCGGCCCGCTCGTGACGAAGGGCGAGGATCTCCCAGATGAGGCTGCTGTTGTCGTATTCGCCCGAATGCCCCACGGTGATGCTGCCGCGCCAGACTTCCTCGCGCAGACTCGCATCGTCGGCGTATTCGAGCACGGGGAAATAAACGGGAGCCTTGAGGGTGATCCGGTAGACGGGCGCCTCGTCGGTGCCGAGACCTTTCGCCGCCGCCTCGGCGCGCAGCACGCCCCGGGCCGTCTCCGGGAGCCCGGCGAGGCGCGAGTCGTCTTCGAGGACGAGCTCCCAGGCATTGGTCGAGTCGAGCACGTTCTCGGAGAATTTCTGGGTGATGCGGGCAAGCTCGGACTGCACCTCTTCGAGACGCTGTTTCTCGGCCTCGGGCAAGTCGGCTCCGCTGCTGATGAAGTCGCGCACCGTCTCCTCGAGGAAACGTTTTTGGACGCCTGTCAGGGTCGCCGCGTCCTGCGAATCGGCGTAGGCCTTGATCCGCTTCCACAATCCATCGTTCAGCGGGATGCGGGAGTAGAACTGGGTCACCTCGGGCAGCACCGCATTGTGGGCAGCGCGCAGGGCCTCGCTGTTGCGCACGGAGTCAAGGTGCCCGACCCGGCCCCAGGCCATCGAAAGATCCTCGGTGGCGCGTTCAAGTTCGAGGAGAGTGTTTTCAAAGGTCAGCGCCGACGGATCAAAATCGCCCGAAAGAGCATCGATCGCCTTCTGCGCCCGGCCCAGCGCCTCGCGGATGTCGGGCTCGATCGCCTCGGGAACGAGGCGAGACCAGCGCAGGTGAAAATCGTGTTCGAGGAAGGGATGAGCCGATTCAGACATGCCCGACTGTAAATCGGGGACGGTCCGCGTAAAGGACGCGTCGACGTTTTGAGCGCAATTTCCTCAGCGCGCCGGCTCCGCGGCGGGAACGGCAAGGGGACGACGGGAGACCGCATAAACGATCCCGGCAAGGGCACACCAGATCGTGTCAGCGATGAGGGAGTTCTTCAAAAAGACCCAGGCCTGCGGCGCATACTCGGGAAGACCGGTCGTCTGGCTCTGCCACCAGCCGGCGAGGGTCTTCTCATAGCCAGGCCATGCCAGCCAAGTGTAGGTGTTCCCGACTCCGTAGAAGAGGACACTGCAAAGGAGCGTGCCACACCACATCATCGGCCAGATTTTCAGCGAACGTGCCGCACGGGCTCCGATGAAAGCGACAAATCCGTAAACGACGGCCGACATGAGGGTGTATCCGGCGACGCCCTCGGCCGGATTCCGCAATCCGAGGAGCAGGTCGCCGACAAGCAAAACGGCCACCGGCAGCCACCAGAAACGAACTCCGAGCATCATCGATCCACCGAAGGCCATGGCCATGAGCGGAGCCGAATTCCACGGCAGGTCGAACACGGGCACGGCGAGACGATAACCGGCCCCGAGGAGAAGCAGGACGAGAATCCAGGCGAAAGAGAGGGTTCCGCTCTGCTCTGATCGGGGCGAAGTCACGGGATCGGGAGGGTGAACGCGGATCACGCGAGCGAGGTCAGCTTTTGGATGATCGCATCCTTCATCATGATGCCGGTCTTGGTTTCCTTGACCTCCCCACCCTTCATGAAAATGAGGGTCGGAACAGCACGGATCCCGAATTTCATCGCCAAGTCGCGGTTGGCCATGACATCGACCTTGGTCACCTTGGCTTGATCCCCCAGTTCCGCCGCGACCTCGTCGAGGACGGGCGAGAGCATCTTGCAGGGGCCGCAATGCTCGGACCAGAAGTCGATCACGACCGGAACGGTCGACTGCTCGGCTTCATTCGCGAAATTTTCACCGGTGAGATGGACGATGGAAGGATGGGCCATAATGGGAACGAGACGGAATTGAACGGAGGATGGGTGGTGTCGCCTGGTTATCGGACCGGGCTGGGACGATGAAAACGTATCTTAACCGCCATGACATTCAAGGTGAAGGAGATATCCGGACAAGCAAAAACGACCGGAGAGAGCCCCCGGAAGATTTGCAATCGAGGTGAGGCCCGGAAGGGTCTCAGCTCCCGGCACCCATTTTCGTGACGAGCTCGATGGCCAGCACGGCAAGGGCAAGGATAAGAACGATGATGGCGAAGGGCATGAGTCCGGATTCTTCGTATTCTTCCTCCCAATCTTCCTCGACCTCCTCGGCGGTGGACTGGATATTGGGAGACTTGGGGATGGTTTTCGTCGGTGCGCCGGGGATACCCATGGGCTGGGTTTGTCCCATCTTGACGGTGGCTTGGGGAAGAGGTTTGGCGTCACCGGGCTGCAGCGGGGTGGTGACTTTACCGATCGCGCCAGGGCCGGCGCTGCCGGGGGCCTTGGCCAAAGGGATCGTCTTGGCTCCGATCGGCGAAGCGGCCGCCGGAACTGCCGCCACGGGCGCTGCGAGAATTGCGGCGGGAGCGGTCGGGACGGGACGAGTGGGACCAAGCGGATCGGGTGCCTTGGAGAGAGGAATGGTTTTGGCACCGGGAGGAGCGAGAGGAGGTCCGCTCGGCGCAGAGGGAGGAACGGGAATCCCGGGAGCCGTCGGAGCCATCGGCCTTGGAGCCGAGGGTGGGGCCGCCACACCGGCCGGAGCCGGAATGGAAGGGGCGGAGGGAGGCCGAGGAGGGGCAGGGGCATTCGGAGAGATCGCAGCCGAAGCAATACCAACGGGCGCCGTCGTCGGTCCACCGACCGGAATAGGAGCGGTAACAACGACCGGACTGGCCGCCGCGATGCCTACAACGGGGGCAGTGGAACCTTTCGGAGCCACCGGACCAGAGTCTTCTGTCTGTGCCCGCAGACTGATACGGACCGTCTCCTTCTTCAGGGGCACCGTGGAGGTGCTGACAGACGGCTTTGGCGGATCTTGATCACTCATACAACAAAAGAATAACTTTTAAAAAGTTCCGAGCTTGATTAAGGACTCGGAACACACTTGATGTCAAACGCATAATCAAATCCGGGATGCGAATCCAGCTTTTTCGCGTTTTTGTTTTTGAGTGCCAGAATGCTCTGAATCTCATGACCTTTCCAGACTCGCCGACCGATTTGCT
>DGXY01000028.1 GCA_002396885.1 Akkermansiaceae bacterium UBA5020 | reverse complement strand
CAGAAAGAGGTGATGGGGACGTAGCCGCCGCACTCGCCGGGCCGTGGCTTCCTCGAACCCGCCGCCGGTTCCGGCCCCGCCGTCTCGCTCAGTGCAAAAAGTGCCGGTGCCCCGTGAAGACCATCGCAGCGCCGTGTGCGTCGGCGGCCTTGATGACATCTTCGTCGCGCATCGAGCCTCCGGGCTGGATCGCTGCGGTGGCGCCAGCTTCGAGGGCGTAGGTGAGACCGTCGGGGAAGGGGAACATGGCGTCGCTCGCGACGATGGAACCCTTCAGGCTCAGGCCCGCCTGCTCGGCCTTCCAGGTGGCGATGCGGCAGGAATCAACGCGTGACATCTGTCCCGCACCGATCGCGAGGGTTCGGTCACTCGTGGTGAAGACGATTGCGTTGGATTTCACGTGCTTCACGATGCGCCAGCCGAATCGCATCGCCTCGATCTCCTCGGCGGTGGGCGGACGCTGGGTAACGACTTTTTTCTCGATGTCCTCGAGTCCGAGGGCGCGGACATCGTGGTCCATCACGAGAATGCCTCCGGGGGCCGAGTGGATCACCGGGTCCTCGAGGGTGTCGCGGAAGGACTCGTTCATCTGGATGAGACGGAGGTTCTTCTTTTTTTGCAACAAGGCGCGGGCGTCGCTCTCGAACTCGGGCGCGATGATGACATCGGTGAAGATCTCCGAGATGACCCGAGCCAAGCCGATGCCGAGCGGGCGGTTGCAGACGATGACACCGCCAAAGGGGGCCTGGCGATCGGTCTCGAAGGCCTTTTCCCAGGCGAGGCGGAGGTCGTTCTCATCGGCTCCCACACCGCAGGGATTGGTGTGTTTCAGAATCGCGACGGCGGGACGGCGGAATTCGAGGATCAACTCACCGGCCGCGGCGATGTCGATCACGTTCGTGTAGCTGAGCTCCTTGCCTTGGATCTGCTTGAAGTGGTCGGTGAAATTGCCGTAGAGCGAGGCCTTCTGGTGCGGGTTTTCGCCGTAGCGGAGCTCCTGGCAGAGGGGGAGGCTGATCGAGAAGGAGGCCTCGGTCTCCTGGGTGTCGTTGAGGTGCGCGGCGATGGCGGCGTCGTAGGCGGCGGTGCGCTGGAAGACTTTGATGGCGAGACGCTCGCGCGTCTTCAAGGTCGTGGCGCCCTTGTGCTCGTCCATTTCCAAGAGGACCACGGCATAGTCGGCGGGATCGACGATGACGGTGACGGCGTCGTGGTTTTTCGAGGCCGAGCGCAGCATGCTGGGCCCGCCGATGTCGATCTGCTCGATCGCTTCTTCGTGGGTGACACCTTCCTTGGCGACGGTCGCCTCGAAAGGATAGAGGTTCACGACGACGAGGTCGATGGGCTGAATGCCGTGATCGGCGGCCTGTTGGCAATGCTCGGGGAGGTCGCGGCGGTAGAGGAGGCCGCCATGGACTTTCGGATGCAGGGTCTTGACCCGGCCATCGAGCATTTCAGGGAAGCCGGTGAAGTCAGAAACCTCAATCACAGGAATGCCGAGGGCGGCGATGAATTTGGCGGTGCCGCCGGTGGAAAGGATCTCCACCCCGTGTCGGTGGAGACCTTTGGCAAGCTCGTCGAGTCCGGTCTTGTCGGAGACCGAGATGAGGGCGCGGGTGATGCTCATAGATGGCGGAGCATGATCCGCCCCACGGGCTCGTGCAAGGTGAAATCAGGTCGCACGAAACGCTGTGCGGAGTGAAAAATTTAAAGAAATTGACAGAATTTTTTAAAAGCGACTTGCGATTTGGTTGATAAACCTTAGAATTTAAGAGAAATTACTTAACTTTCACTTCTAGACATGAGATCTTTTTGCATCCTCCTGCTGCTCCTCGGGCTTGCCATGCTGACCACTTCTTGCAAAAGCACGAAGACGGCCTCAACCAACGCCTACAAGAACAATCCCTATTACAGTTCATCGGGCAACACGACGAACTACTCGAGCACGCCTTCGACCAGCTCGTATCCATCATACACGGAAAACACCTACACGCCTCCGGCCTCGGTGCCTAGCGTGCCTTCGGTCCCGACCTACAACCAGCCTGCCTACAGCGGTCCGGCTGCGCCCTCGACCCCCGCGGCTCCTCCGGTGTCCTACAGCGGATCGGGCAGCAAGGCCCACACCGTTGCGAGCGGAGAAAACCTTTATCGCATCAGCCAGAAACACGGCACCACGGTCGCCGCGATCAAAAGCGCCAACGGCCTTTCCGGTGACGTGATCCGTCCCGGGCAAAGTCTTGTGATTCCCTGATCCGCCCCTCTTTGGTTTCCCTGAGATTCCCCTCAACCTCCGACGAAACCCGCCGACTCCGGTCTGCGGGTTTTTTCGTGTTTGTCGCTGTTGCTTGAGTGGCGGGCCACCGGGCTCGGTGGACCCTAAACCGCAGGCACTCACTTCGTCACCTTCGCCAGCCTGCCACACCGCGTCCGCAACTCCGAGATCGCTGCGAGGATGGCGTTTTCGTCCATCTCGTGGACTTCGAGCTTTTCGCCGATGCCGGGGACGAGGGTGATGGTGAGTCGTCCGCCGAGGTGCTCGCGGAATTCCTCCAAGCCGGCGAGAATGACGGGGCGTCCGCGTTCTTCACGGTCGAGTTCGGCCGACCAGACTTCGAATCCCACGGTTTCGATGAGATTGAGGATCTCTTCGGCGGTCTCGCGGGGGAGCAGATCGATCTTCACGGAATAGAGCAAATCGACGGCCATGCCGACGGCGACGGCCTCGCCGTGGCTCACCGCGAAATTCGAGATCTGTTCGAGCTTGTGGGCGACCCAGTGGCCGAAATCGAGGGGGCGGGCGGATCCGTATTCAAAAGGATCTCCGCTCGTCGCGATGTGATCGACGTGATTTTCAGCGCTTCGGCGGATCGCGAGTTCGAGCGGTTTTTTCTCGAGGCGGCCGAGGGCGGATCCATTCGCCAGGAGAAAGTCGTAGAAGGCCCGGTCGCGGATGAGGGCGACCTTGATCGCCTCGATGATTCCGTCGCGGCACGCGCGGGGCGGGAGGACGGAGAGGAAGTCGAGGTCGTTGACGACGGCAAAGGGAACGGAGAAGGTGCCAATCCAGTTCTTTTTGCCGAAGTAGTTCACGCCGTTTTTCACGCCGACGCCCCCGTCGCCCTGGCTCAGGGTGGTGGTGGGCATGCGGATGAGGCGAATGCCGCGGTGCGCTGTCGCCGCGCCGAATCCAGCGAGGTCGAGGAACGCACCGCCGCCGATCGCGATGACGTAGGAGTGGCGGCAGATTTTGAAGTATTCGATCGCCTTCCAGATCTTCTCGACGAGCGCCCAGTCGTTTTTGCAGGCCTCGCCTCCGGTAAGAAGGATCGGATCGGTTACGAGATTCAAGGTGTCGGTATGGACGGCAAAGTATTGGGAGATGCGTCCGGCGAGTTTGGGATCGGCTGCGGCGACGCCGGAATCGAGAAGGACGAGCACCTTCGCCGAGCCATCGAGGTCGCAGGCCTCGGCGACGAGGTCGCGCAGGGTCAGATTCTTGGGATCAAAGGCACCGTGGGTGAACGCGACACGATGATGGAAGGTGACGGGGATGGGACGATGAGTCATCGGGGTGGAAAAAACGATAAGGCCCGGACGCATCCCCGGCAACTGGACGCGTATGCGCAAAAGACGGAATCGTGCCGGCCCGTTCGGGTCTGGTTCGACCCGCGTGTTTTTTTCTGAGCGAGAGGCGGATAAGGCCTTAACTTGGGAAGGATGATCGGAACCATCGCCGCCCGCTTCTGGACCTTGGCCGCACTTGCTACGGTCGCTCTTGTCATGCCGCTGAAAGCACAGGTGAGGGGCGATTCCCACGAATTCACCGGCAAGTCGGGGCAAAAGCTCGTCGCCAAGGTGCTGGCCGTTTCTGCGGATCGTCGCCAGATGCGTATTCTGCGTCAGGATGGGATGGAGTTCGACACCGAGATCGTGATTTTCAGTCTCGATGACCAGCAGTATGTGAAAGACTGGATGAAGGCGAATGCATCCGGCGCGTCGGCGAGTTCTCCTTCCGGAGTGATGGCCGCGGGCGTATTCCGCCTTGAAGTGGCAATCACCCGGATACCGGGCAAGTCGGAGAAACACCGGTCCGATCTTTATACGATGGAGGAAAAGGATAACCTTTTTCGCATCAACGTCCGGAACCTCTCCCGCGAGACGCTGGAGGGTGCCAAACTCGAATACGCGATGGTGTGGAAAGACTCGGTGAGAATCTATTTAGATGGAGACAGGCAGGAGTGGACGTTCAGCTCCCGGGAAAGAGACTTGCCGAGGCCTCCTGCGAGAATTTTTGGGGAAGCCACGCTCGAGTCGCTCCGGTTCAATGGCGAAGGCAGCATTGAGACGGATGCGGTCCGCATTGATGAGGTCTTCGTCGGTGGCAATGAACTTTACGGCCAGGACGAACTCCTCGGCCTCAAAATGAGGGTGCTCGGTGCCAATGGAGCGGTGCTGCATGAGTCGGATTCCGGCGGCGCCGCTATTTCGGCGATGAGCTGGGACGAAATCAAGGCCCTCGAGGATCCGCGGGTCGCCAATTGATCAAGTGGAGCCCCTGATTGACCAAGCGAAGCCCGGGGGTGGTCACATTTCGGCTTGCGGGCGGGGCGATCCGGTCTTTGGTCTCGGCCCATGAGTAAAGCCTACCAAATCGCGGTGCTGCCAGGAGACGGCATCGGCCCCGAAGTGATGTCCGAAGCCCGCAAGGTGCTCGGGAAAATTTCCGAGCGTTTCGGGATCCAGTTCACGCTCGAGGAAAAGCTCGTCGGCGGCGCGGCCCTCGATGATTGCGGACATCCGCTGCCCGAAGACACGGTGAAAGCCTGCGAGGCGGCCGATGCGATCCTCTTCGGTTCGGTCGGTGGTCCGAAATGGGAGACGCTCCCGCCGGATCTCCAGCCCGAGCGCGGTGCGCTGCTGCCTTTGCGCAAGCATTTCGGTCTTTTTGCGAACCTGCGTCCGGCGGTTTGTTTCCCGGCGCTGACCCATGCCTCGCCGGTGAAGGAGGACCGCATCGCGGGGGGCTTCGACGTGCTCTGTGTGCGCGAGCTCACCGGTGGTCTCTATTTCGGCCAGCCAAAGGTCATCGAGATGCGTGATGGCGAGGAAGTCGCGGTCGACACGATGGTTTACAAGAAAAGCGAGATCGTCCGCATCGCCCGCGTCGCTTTTGCCGCGGCGGAGAAACGCGGCGGGCGCCTCTGCTCGATCGACAAGGCGAACGTGCTTCAGAACGGTCTGCTCTGGCGTCGCACCGTCGAGGAAGTGGCGAAGGAATTCCCCTCGGTGAAACTGAGCCACCTTTACGTCGACAATGCCGCGATGCAGTTGATCGCGCGTCCCCGCGAGTTCGACGTCGTCCTTGCCGAGAATCTCTTTGGCGACATCCTCAGCGATGAAATGGCGATGATTGCCGGATCGCTCGGGATGCTCTCGAGCGCCAGCCTCGGCGAAAGCAAGGGCGATGGTCTTTACTTCGGTCTTTACGAGCCGAGTGGCGGCACCGCCCCCGATATCGCCGGCAAGGGCATCGCGAATCCGATCGCCCAGATCCTTTCCACCGCGATGATGTTGCGTTTCTCTTTCGGCGAGCACGAAGCCGCCGCGGCGATCGATGCTGCGGTAAAAGCGGTCATCGACGAGGGCTACCGCACCGGCGACATCTATACCGGCTGCGAAGGACAGAAGAAAGTCGGCACCGTCGAGATGGGCGACGCCATCGTGGCGAGGATCGCCTGACGATCAGCGGGGTGATTGAGGAGATTTCGCGGCCTCGATGAGGGCGTGGGTCTCTTGGATCATTTCGGCGATACGGCGTTTGCTCCGGAACGGGGAGACGCCGTATTCGAGCAGTTGGTTGTCGTCCGTGACGACGCGGGCTCCCGATGTGAAGCGGGCCAGTCCCTCCGGATCGAGGGTGAGTTGGCGACGGACCGTTTCCGCCGCGAGTGGGCGTGTGCCCGAGGGCAGGATACGTCTCAATCCCGGCCACTGCCGGCCGAGAGGCGAGGCGATCGTTCCGTCTCCGGCCTCGCGGCGTCCAATGAGGATGCCCTGGTCAAACTGGCCGCTCAAACTGACGCTGTCGGGATCAAACCAGAGGATCGCGTCGGGAAAAACGTCTCGGAAGGTCGCCGCGACCGATTTCGCCTGATCCGGGGAGACGAGGTGGAGCGGGAACCATTGTGCGAGGATTCCTCCGGGCTCGAGTCGGTCGCGGACGAGTTCGTAGAATTCGCGCGAGTAGAGCGAATTGGATCCGCTGAAAAACGGTGGCATCGGCTCGAGGGTGACGACGTCGTAGCGGGTCGAGGTGCGGCGCAGCCAAGCACGGCCGTCCATGACATGACGGGAAACCCGCGGATCGGCGAGGACGTGGTGATTGGCTTCGAAGAATCCGGCCATGTCGAAGACCGCCTCGTTGAGATCGGCGAGGTCGAGGCTGAGCGGTCCTTCCTCCCTCACTGCATGGGCGGTCTGTCCGGTGCCGAAACAGATCACGAGAGCGCGACGCGGGTCGGGATGCAACAGCATGGGGACCCGTCCGATCGCATCGAGATAATGCGAGCGTGGATCAGCGGCTTCGGCGGTGGTGAAAAATCCGTTGATGAGGAGCGCCTTTCCTCCTTCGAATCCGACTACCGAGATCGTGGCATCGGGCCCGTGTCGCAGCGCGAGCGTTTCGACCGGCCCCCTGATGGCTCGGCTCGCGCCCACGACCTCGTGCGGGTCGCGACGGGCGACGAGATGGATCATTCCCAAGAAGGCTGCCAAAAGGCAGGCGAGGGTTGCACGATTTCGCCACGAGGGGATTTGCCTCATCGCCGCGATCGCGAGAAAAGCGGCGGCCACGGCGGTGGTGGCAGAGGGGCCGATCGCGGGGAGGAGGATCCAGGCCGCGAGGTTCGCGCCGACGACCGCACCCACCGTATTGATCGCATAGAGCCGGGCCCAGTCGCGGGGGCCGCGCGCTGCATCGAGGAGGGTGGGGAGGGCGATCCCGAGGAAGACGACGGGTGGGCCGATCACGAGCAATCCGATGAAAAGCCGCGAGAGCTGACGCAGGGCCCCGGATTTCTGGAACAGATCGACCGAGTCAAAACGATCGATCAAGGGGGTCACCATCAGGACAAGGAATGCGGCGGCGATGAAAGCGAGGGCGAGAGACCAATGACGGGTCCGCCACCACGGGGCGAGCGCCGCTCCGGCGGCAAGGGCGATGAGAAAGCAGAAGAGCATCACCGCGAGGCTGTCGGCGGTGCTGAACCAAGCCGATTTCAGCGAGCGGAACCACGCGACCTCGAGCAAGAAGGCTGCTGCTCCGGAGAGAAAGGCGATCCAGCCGGCACCGGGAGGCTGTTTTTCTAAGATGGTTTCGTTCTTTTTGGGTTCCTTGATTGAGGCGTCAGGGGTGCTGCGCGTTTTCAGAAAAACGAAGAAGCAGGAAAGTGCGAGAAAGAGGTGCGTGAAGACGAGCACGAGAGAGGTGCCGGCGAGGCCGTAGCGGGGCATCAGGACGAAAGCGGCGACGAGCGTTCCGATTGCCGCGCCGGCGGTGTTGAATGAATAGAGGCGCGAGAGCGGCGTGCCGCCCGACCGGGCGAGCAATCCCATGATCGGCAAGGTCGCCCCCATCGCGAGTGTGGCTGGGCCGATCGTGAGGATGAGTGCGAGGATCGTGAAAGGCGTCGCGAGCGCCGGTGATTCACGATGGACCCGGGCATCGGCGGCCATGATTCCACCGCCCAAGGCTGCTGGGAGCAGAGCAAGAAGGCCGATCGCGAGTTCGAGCAGTCCGTAGAGCAGCACCGGATCGAGTGGCTTTCGCTCACGAAGGAGGCGGCCGCAAGCGAGCGAGCCTAGTGTCATGCCTGCCATCGCCGTCGCCACGGTGAGCGCGACCCCTCGGGCCGAGGCACCGAGAGTAATGCCCAGCTGGTGCGACCAGATCACCTGCCACGCGAGAGCCGCCGCTCCGCCGAGGAAGAGGATGCCGGGAATCAGGCGGCTGGAGGGAGTTTGCGACATGTCGACCGGAGATCGCGGCGAGACGAAATGCTCATCGTAACCCGACGCGACCAACTTTCCAAGGAGAGTAATTCGTGCTTGAACCTTCCCGCAATCAGGGCGTTTCTCTGCGCGTTTCCGGGGTCCACCCGGTCATGTCGCCGAGTTGACCCTCTTACGTTCGTGGTTGCCTGAATGACCTACGCCGAAATCCTCCAAAAACGAATCCAAGAGACCGGCAGCGCGCTCTGCGTCGGGATCGATCCGCGTCTTGATCTCCACGATTCGATCGCGGACCTCGCCGACTTCTGCGAGCGGGTCATCGGCGAGACGGCGGAGTATGCGGCCGCCTTCAAGCCGAACATCGCTTACTTTGAAGCGCTCGGGGTCCCGGGCTATGAACTCGTCGAATCGCTCATCGCGAAGATGAAGGCGACCCGTGTGCCGGTGATTCTCGACGCGAAGCGCGGCGACATCGGCACGACCCAGGAACACTACGCGAAGGCCTATTTCGATCTTTGGGATGTCGATGCGGTGACGCTGAGTCCCTACATGGGGTATGACTCGGTCGAGCCTTTCCTCCAGCATCCGGGGAAAGGCGTCTATCTGCTCGGAGTCACCTCTAACCCCGGGGCGGTCGATCTCGAGTTGCACGTCCTCGCGGACGGACGCCGGGTTTTCGAACTGGTCGGTGATCTCGCCGCTCGTGCTCCGGAGACGCCGGCGGGGGAGGGGAGTATTGGACTCGTCCTCGGCCTGACGAACGTCTCCGACGACGTCCTCGCCCGGATGCCTGATGTGCCCCTGCTCATTCCCGGTCTCGGCGCGCAGGGAGGCGATCTCGAAACCCTGCGGGGCGCGAAACGAAAGGCGCCCTCCGTCATCAATGTCTCGCGCGGCATTCTTTACGCCGACGCCCATCTCGCCTTCGCCGAAAAAGCCAAAGAATATGCAAACCGAATTGCCGAAATCGCCTGAGGAAACGATCGAACTGCTCAAGGGCTACGGAGCGATCGAGGAAGGTCACTTCATCCTCGCGAGCGGGAAACACTCCGCCTACTACGTGAAGAAGGGCAAGCTCGTGCAGCACCCCTGGGAACTCCAGCGCATGATCGAGCAGGTCGTGCCGCAGCTCGAGGCGCTCGGCGGGATCGATGTGGTCCTGAGTCCCGCGATGGGGGGCGTGCCTGTCGGCCAACAGGTCGGGCTCGCCGTCCACGCCCGCACCATCTACGCGGAGCGGAATCCGGAGTCAAACCTGCTTGAACTGAAGCGCGGCTTCGAGATCAAGCCGGGCGAGCGGCTCCTCCTCGTCGAGGATGTCATCACCACGGGCGGGACGCTCCTCGAGCTGACCGATTTCATCGAATCACAGGGCGGGATCGTGGCGGGAGTCTTTGTCGTGGTGAACCGCTCGGGCAAGACCACCGTGGGCGATTATCCGGTCGTCTCCTGTATGGAGATCCAGTTCCCCGTTTACGAGCCCGATGCGGTGCCCGAATCGCTCGCGGCGATCCCGGCGGTGCGTCCGGGGACGAAAAAGGTGGGGTGATCCTTTCTGGATCTGATTTCCGTCAGCTCGACGGCGGCGGCGTGGATCGATGAGGATCGCGTCCGCGCCTCCTTTCCATGCAAGCGCCGGTGCTCCGAGACTCCGCCTCGAAAAGACCGATGGAATCCGTGGGTCAACCCTTCAGCAGATGGTGGCCCGCCCTTTGCGTGAAGTAAGTGCGCTTATCACATTTTTAAGAAAAGTTAAACATTCAAGAGTCCGAATTGGGAATCTGTGAAAAATTTGATTGCGCGCCTAGAGCCACGCATGTAGAACACGTCAAAGATTCTTATCTGCTTAACTGCAAAGTCTTTCATCCGGGATTCCCGGCTGAAGATTCACTCGAACGACGTTTTTTGACATGAGATCCTGCGCCCTCGCCTTCACGCTGCTCGCCTTTCCGTTTTTGGGTTCTTCCGGAGATTGGGGCAAAGCTTCTGTCGACAAGGCTCCGATTGTTGAGGAGTGCCTCGATCTTGGGGCATCCATTAGTTTCGGCTACTCCTCCGACTACCTCTACAAAGGGTATCTTTTCGGTGGTGATACGGTGTCCACTCAGGTGAATTATTCCTTCGAAGGGCTCTCGACCCTTGTTCATCTCGGCATCGGTTACGCCAACGTGGTCAGCGAAAACACCTTCGCCAATGTGGCGAACGACGATCTCGCTCTTTCCGCTCGCGCCGACCTTCCTTCGTTTGCCGGGATCGACGCTGCGGTCAGTTACACCTACCACTCCTACCCTGAGGGGACTGACTCGATCTTCTGGCCGACGGGTCATAGCGAGCTCGGCTTGCATCTCGCTCGCGACCTCGCCGTGGCGGTTCTGAAATTCGATCTAGCTTACAATCTGACACTGCCCAACGGATGGAACGGAACCGTCCCTACCCTCGGCAATCAGGAATCGGGTGCCTGGTTCTGGGATCTTGGTCTCGAGCGCCAGTTTGAGCTCATTGGTCAGGGAGTCGTTCTCGCCGGTGGTGTCGCTTACGCGGACAACTACTGGGGCCTCGCTCCCACATCCGAGAGCGGAGGCCGCTCGAGCGGGTGGAACCACTACTACCTGAGGGCGTCGGTGCCGGTTGAGCTGAACTGCCGCACGACCCTCACTCCCTTCGTCGGCTACTCGGGAGCGCCGGATTCCTGGCTGATGGACGGGGCGCCGGATTGGGCCAACCGCAAGGCTCAGTCGGATGTGCTTCATGGAGGCGTGAACCTCTCCGTCTCGTTCTGAGCTGCATCGGTTCTTGAGCGTTTTCTAGAAAGTAAGGAAGGGACGGGATGACCGTCCCTTTTTTCGTTTTGGCAGGGCAGCCGGGATGAAGGGGCGGCTTCCGTGCAGCGGTGGCTCCAAGGCAGTGGCTCGTAAGGCGGGGCCTCCAAACCCCGCTCTTGAAGGGGGAGGGCTACGGAAAGAGGGCCAAGGGCATTTTTTTTC
>DGXY01000048.1:13742-35615 GCA_002396885.1 Akkermansiaceae bacterium UBA5020 | reverse complement strand
AATGGCGGACAGGGTGGGATTCGAACCCACGGTAGAGTTACCCCTACACACGCTTTCCAAGCGAGCTCCTTCGACCACTCAGACACCTGTCCTTTTAGCGGAAATTCCGCGGGAGGCAAAGATGGCGGCATCTCCCGCTTTCGCAAGGAAAAAGAAGACCTTGGCCACCCTCGTGCTCAATAACGCATCGTCAGTCCGAAATGGAGTCGGCCGTCCGGCAGTTCACCACCGATCACGCCATGGGTGTCGAGGGCCCAGCCGTAGGCGGCACGGAGATGGGCCGTCTCGCCCACCTTGCACGTAAAACCAAGACCGGCGCTCTGGAGCGCGGGCGAGACTTCGCCGGCGATCGGGTCGGAATTGTCGAGGAAGGCTCCGTCGTAGAAGACGAGTCCTTTCCACTCGTCCTTCGCCTCGCTGCCGAAGTGGTGGGCGAGGGAAAAGGCGGGCGATTGGATCTCCAGGTTCACGATACCGCCGGAATCACCCCGCACGAGGTTCTCGTCGAAGCCACGCACGGTGAGGTAACCCCCGGCGAGGAGCTGCTCGGTCGAGAGAAGGCGGTCAGAGGTGACCTGGCCGCGTCCGCGCATCACGAGAGTGAAATCAGCGGGCAGGTCGATACCGCGCTCGATCTCGAGGAAGCTGTAGCCATAATCCGAGGTCGCCCCTTCCCGGAGTTCGTCGAAGCTCAGGTCATCGTTGTGATTGAGGACGTTCCCCGGTGACAAGACCGAGCCGAGCGAGATGAGATTGTAACCGAGGTCATCGCGCCAGACCGCTTCGTAGGTGAGGCGGAGCTGAAAGACTTCGGCCGTCGAGGCGAGGGCACTCAGCCCCCCGAAAATGAGGTCGGTGTTGGTGCTTTTCCAGTCGAGGCCGGCGACAAACTCCTGCCGCAGCCCGCGCATGGCACGGGGTCGTGGGAGAGGAATGACGTAGTCGAGGCTCGCCTGAAGGTTCTCACCGCCGAGGTCGACCGGCACGGGATCGGTGGGATCACCCGGCACTTCGGAGAAAACGGCGGCACCGAGGAAGCGGAGCTCGTGCCGCCATGGGAGAAATCCCCGATAAAAAACGGTGTGCGAGTCGAGGGTTTCAAACTCGAGGTCGGCCCCGTAGTGATAGCCGATCGACTGTTCGGTGCGGAGGGGATTGGCCCAGTTGAATCCCGCCGACCATTCGTTTTCCCCAGTCGAAGAGACTCCCGTGTTCGCGATCCCGACATAGCCGGTCAGGGGATCCTTCTCGATCGTGTCGAGGGTGATGTCGGAGGTGCCGTCGCTCTCTCCCTTGTCGTAAATCAGATTCACCTGGCGGATGGGATTGCGGTTGAGCCAATCGAGATCAGCCTCGAGGAGGCGCCGATCGATCCGATCACCGGGAGCGAGCCGGATGGCTCCCTCGAGGTAGGCAGGGGCGCTGTGGACGACATCGTTGATCACCACTTTGCCGAGGAGCGCTTCGCGCACGACCACCTGAACCCTGCCGCCGGTGATGTTTTGCTCGGGAAAGTAGACATCAACGATGGGGAAATCCTCGTCGCGCCAGGCGTGGATGATGGCCTTGGCGAGTTCGGCGAGGAGGGCCATCGAAATGGGCTTTTCAAGAAAAGGCCGGAGCTCTCCGTCGAGCCCGGCGGGAGCGAGGATGCCCGCTTCGATCACGATGGGTTCCTCGCCCGGAGCAGAGGCGGAGTCGGCCTGGTCCTGATGGGGAATGAGTCTGATCGCGTGGAGATCGACGCCGAGCGGAGTCGCATCGGGAGCGGGAGCGTCGGAGGAAGCGTCCTCCTCCTTCGGACTGGCGGGGAGAGGTGCTTCGGGGAGGATCTCGGCTCTTGCCTTTCTGGCTTTGTCAGGCACCCGGCTTTGCCCCGGCGCCGAGGGAATCCACGCGAGGAGGCATCCTGCCAATAAGGCGGTCAGAAGTATCTTGGAGTGCGCGGGGAACATCGGGAAAGGTTCGGTCGGATCAATCGGCCCCGAGGGCTCCATTGAGTTCGTTGAAGGCGGGATCGCCCAACTGTTCGGTGAGGAGGAGAATCACGGGTTGGCCGGGAACGGCGTTGTCGAGCGAGGTTGGAATAATGCCGTCGGTCGCGGTGACGGAGACGACGAGATTCAATCCGAGGGCCGCCGAGAGTTCGGCCGCGGCGGCGATGGCAAGACTTTCCTGAAGGATGGTGAGCAGGACGGGATCGATCGGGTCGCCCGAAAGATCGATCCCATGGGCACCGTCGGGATTGAAGAGCAAGACGGGACCGGTGTAACCGATCGAGGTTGCGAGTTCGAGATTGGCGTCCACGCCGAGGCTCTCGTTGAGGGCGTCGATGGCGAGATTCGATGGGGAAATGCCGCTGCCATCAAGAGAGAAGGGACGGAACACCAAGTAGGGATTGCCATCGACGACAATCAGCGAAGCTTGCGCGGTGATCGCCGCGGCGAAGGCCCCCGAGAGGGCGCCGATCTGCTGCGAGAGCGTCCCGGGATCGACGATGGAGAAGCGGTTCTCGGTGTTGAATCCCTGCTCGGTGTTCGGCTTGTCCGAGTTCTGCTGATTGATCTCAAGTTGAAGGAGTCCCCCGGTGTCGGATCCCTCGGGGCGAGGGCCGTCGATGCCGAAGTGATAGACATTCCGAATGGGATTTCCTTCGTTCAGCGAGGTCACGCCGGGAAGATTCAACGTGTCGAATCCACTGCCTCCTTGAATGAACTGCGCATACGGGAAAAAGCCGCTGTTGACGGTGTTGGTGCCGGGACCGAGGAAAAGACGGAGGGTCTCGAAATTGTTGAAGGTGTAGAGGGGATTCCGGGAGACGCTGTTTGCGGAAAAGTCGTAGGTGTTGTCGCCGCGGAGATTTGAGTCGTTGATCTCAAGAAGGTCGTTCCCGCCGCCGCCGTCGACAAATTGAATGGTCGCCTGATTGAGGAAGTTGAAGCGGTCATTGCCGGGGGACCCGATGATGCGCTCGAGGTCAGTGAACCCACCCGCAAAACCGGTCGCGGTATTGGGCCCGATGTTGACCGTGACGGCGCGCCCGAAGAGGGAGTAGTCCAGGGTGTCCGTTCCCGCGCCGCTGCCGCCGGAAACACGTCCAATGAAGGAGACGCCGGGTCCGGGCACGAAGGTATCCGACGAGGGACCGCCGGTCAGGTTCTCAAAACCGGTCGCGGTAAACAGGCTCGTGGAAAACCCAAATGGACCGGTGATTTGGTAGGAGGTCGCAAGATTCGAACCGAAGAACTGGTCGGTCAGGAGGGCGGAACCGGTGAATTGATTGAGATTGGAGAAACCGCCGGCGATCCCGGTGGCTCCGGCGAGGCTAACGCCGCCCAGATTGACGAAGACGGGAGCGCCATAGAGCGAATAATCGAGGTGATTCACGACCGGGGTGGGGGAGACGCCACCATCGATCGTTCCACTGATGCTTCCCCCGGGAAGAAAGACGAAGGTGTCTCCAAGGGGCCCCGCAATAAGGTTTTCGAAACCGCTCACCGACACGGAACCCACCCGCATGGCATCAGATCCGGTGAACTCATAGATCGAGGCCGAGCCCGGACCGGTGAGCGTGTCGCTGTTCCTGGAGCCGATGAAGGAGGCGATGTTTTCGAAGCCACCGACGATCCCCGTCGCCGATCCGGCGGACAGATCGATGAGCACCCCGGTGGCGTAGGTCGAGTAGTCGAGAGTATTGCTCCCGGAACCGCCGTCGAGGCTGCCCGTCAGGGTGGCGCTTCCAGTGAAGGAAAACGTGTTGTTCCCGATCCCTCCCGCCACGTTTTCGAAAGCGGAATAGGCAACTCCTCCGACATTGAAAGCGTTGGGCCCGGTGAATTCGTAGGTTGAGGGGAGGCGCGGGCCTACGACCCGATCCTCCGCGGATCCGGTGCCGGTAACCCGCTCCACACCGAGGAGGTCCTCATGCCGCAGCGTGATCTCCGAGGCGGTGTATCCCCCGAAGGTGAGGAGGTCGCCTGCTCCCTCTCCGCCGATGTAGGAAATGACGCCGTCCGCACTCAGGATATCGTTGACCGCGGCGGTTCCGTTGAACGGAGAATCGCCAGCCTGCGGGAATTCCGATTCGCCCTTGAAGTCCTCGCGGTGGTCACCGAAGGTCAGGATGATGTCGCCGGAAGAGGCCGTGACGGGGGCATCGATGGTGATATTGTCGCCTTTAAACTGGACGGAGCCGTTCCGGGAAGTGACGTCCTCTTCGGAAAACAAGTCGCCGCCGTCGACTTCGAGGAAGACATTGCCGGACGCGATCAAAGAACGCTGGAGCCTCAGATTGCTTTGGCGGGCAAAGAGCCCGACAGAAGCGGCATCGGTGCCTCCGATGGAGGAGTTCCGGTTTCCAAGGACGATCCCGTCGGCGTTGGAGCCCTTGCCCAAGACCTCGACGCTACCCGAGCCGGTGATGGTGAGACCGCCGGAGTTGTTTCCCAGCATCACGCCGATGCCGAGGGTATCACCCGCATCTCCGTCGAGGGTGATCCCACCGTTCAAGGCTTGGACCCGGGCTCCGGCGTCCATCTGGATGCCATCGTTTTGGTTCGTTCCCGCGCCACCCTCACCATAGAGGAGGGCGGAGGCGTTGCTACCGGCTTGAATGAGACCGCCGGTAAAAAGAATCCCCCGGTTACGCTGGCCCGTCGCTTGACCACCCCCAAAGCCGTCGAGCCGAATGGAGCTGAGGGAGCTAGTGATCGTGGTGTCGGTCCCCTCGAGGATGATCCCGACGCTATCGGAATCCCCAAGTCCACCCGTGCCGAAAAGTTCAATTCCAAAAGCATTGGAGGCGGTGCCGCTCGAGGAGATCACGGTGCCGCCAGCAAGGCGAAGGCCGTTCGAGGAAGGATTGGTGAAACCCGGGTAACTGAAGGCGGGAGCATTGGGACCTTCTTCACCGATGAGAGCGCCTCCTCCGCTACCCCGAAGGCTGATTCCGCCGCTCCCGAGGCTCTCGAGGCGTGAGTTGAGCACGGTGATCCCGGTAAAACCTCCGGGGGTGCGGTCTTCATTCTGGTTCGCGGAGAGCGCCAACTGGCCATCTGTCACGGAAAGCCGGGAGTCGCCTTGCACGAGAATGGCGCGGCCCGCTGTCAGCGTGAGCGAACCGGAACCGGAGGTCGTGACGTCGGACGCATCGACCACGATGTCGCGTCCCTCGACGCTGACAAGTCCGCCGGTGGATCTGACGGACCGGTCGATCACGACCGCTTCGGAGGAATCTTGGTTGCCCTTCAGTTGCACCTCACCCGTCGCGGAGATCCCGCTGGCACCGAGTAACTCCGTCACGCGGAATCCATCCACGTCGCGAAAGAAGACGCTGCCGACGTGTCCGCCTTCGCCGTTGCTGTAGGTGTTGAGCTGATCGACGTCGTTATAACTGCTCGAAAGGGAGAAATTGACGCTCTCGACGCCGGAGTAGTCCTGCAACTGGAGGAGGGAGGCGAAGACCCGACCTTGGGAGGCGACCTCTCCGGAGAAAGAACGGAGAATGACGGTGTCGAGGGCATCCCCGATCGACGCAGTGGAGTAGGGTGAACGGATCGCGGTTCCGGCACCGCTGCCCGTGCCTGACAATCGAACGGTGCCGCCGCCGGCCCGGAGAGTCGCCTCGTCGATCTGGATTCCCGATGAGAGAGGGTCGCCGGCGATACCGGACAGGGTCAGGTCACGGCCGACCGTGCTGAGCGAAGCGTTGTTGCGGAGATGGATTCCATGCTGACCGGATGAATCGTTTCCACCGCGTCCGGCCAGCGTGATGGTTCCGGTGCCGCTCGTGGAGACGAGGGCATTATCGATCAGGATGCCGGTGAAGGAACCCGCGGTCGCGATCGGACCGCGGTTCGCTGAGAAATGCACATTGCCGTTCTCGGTCGAAACGCTTGAACCCGCGCTGAGACGGATGTCGCGCGGAGAGGTCAAGGTGATATTCCCCGAGCCGCTCGCAGAGAGCGCGGCATCGGCGGTGTCGAGCGAGAGGGTGCCATCGCTACCATCAAGCGTGTGGATCGCGAGGTTCTTATCGATCGCCATCGTGATCGCGTTGAAGATGTCGACACCCGCACCTGAGGAGAGGGTAAGGTGGTTTCGGTGGGTGATGGCAGCGCTCACACTCACTTCCCCGGAGTTGCTGTCCCCGATCTCGAGGAGACCGGCGGTGATGAGGTCGAGCTCTTCGTCGCTGAGACCGAGACGGGTCTGCGAGTCGGCACCGCCGAGGGTGATGAGGTGGCCGTTGGTGCCCTGCCGGATCGAGACCGTGTTGGCGCCGGCTTCAATGACCCCGGTGCTGCTTGCCATTTCGAGGCTGTCGGTGCTGATCGCGATATTTCCGCTGCCGGTGGATCGGAGCGACGCGCCGCCGTTCCTCGCGCCCTCGAGACTGATGCCGAAGCTGCCAACGGCGCCAGCGACCCCTTCGACAGAGAGGAGCCCGGACCCCGAGTGAGTGATCGCGCCGCGGTTCTGGAGGCGAACCCCGTGACTCGCACTGCCTTCGCTGCCTCCGGTGCCCCTCACAGTGACGTTGCCCTCAGAAGAGGGGTCGCCGTTGTTGAAAATCGAAAAGCCGTTGTTGCCACCGTTGTTGCCGCCCTCGTTCACGTTGCCCGAACCACCCGAAGTGATCTGGCCGTCGTTTTCGACGATGACCCCGTAATTCCCGTTGAGGCCTCTCCCGCCCAAACCGGTGACGGAGATGCTCGCTCCGTTCGAAGAAATCATCGAGCCGAAATCGCTGACCTGAACACCGTAATTGTAATCGCTGAGCAAATTGGGAATCTGGCGTCCCGTCCCTTCCACGAGCACCGTGCCGGTCGTTCCACCGATGATTCTGCCTCCGTTGCGGACCGCTACCCCGATCTGGTAGTCGACGTTCACGGAGGGGAGGATCTCGTTGCCTCCCTTGCCCCTCACCGTGACCAAGCCGGTTCCGGTCGATTCGATGATTGCGCTGTCGACCAAAACGCCGATAAAATCGCCACCGTCCGGAACGAGTTGATGGTTCGCTTCGAGGGTGAGGTTGCCGTCGACCGCCGTGACACGCGTTCCGGATCCCAGTGAGATGCTGCGAGTCGAAGTGAGTGAGACAGCCCCATTGCCGATCGCTCCGATGGTGGCATTCGCCGTAAGGGAAATGTCGCCGGTGGCCGTCAGCTCGACATTGCCCGTTCCGCCACCAATCGAGGTGCCTGAACCAAGGACGAAAATCCCTGCGCTCGTATCGGTGGTCCCATTTCCGGAGAGGGAAATCGCGCCGCTGGTGCTGGTGATGACCGTGGGAGTGCCTCCGAAATCGTCAATCTGGATCCCGGGACTGTTGGCTCCTGCGCCCGCGACGCCCGTGACCGAGAGATTGCCGCCTACTGTGGAGACAAGAACCTCATCGAAGAGGTGGACACCGAAGTTACCCGAGGTGGCATTTCCTCCGGTGCCGTGGAGGGTGATGTTTCCGCTCCCGGTCGTCGTGAGATTGCCTCTGACGATAATTCCCCCCTGAGCGGGGTTCGCTCCGACGTTGCCGCCAGCCTGCCCGGTCAGGAAGAGGTGGCCACCCAACGAGGCGATCGTCGAGGTGCTATCGAGACGGATCCCGTGATTACCGGCCTCGTTGCCATCGCCGCCGCGTCCGGTGATGGAAATTGTGCCGGTGCCAGAGTTGACCGAAGCGCCATTTCCAATAGAAACGCCTTCAAACTGCCCCCGGGTGGTTCCGGCGGCATTCGCCGAAAGAGTGAGGTCACCCGCCGCCGTGGTGATGCTCGAGCTTTCCGCGAGTGAAAGATCTCGTGCTGTTGTGAGGGAGATCGCTCCGGTCCCGCTCGTTGAAAGGTGGGCATTCGAAGTCGCGAGGGTGATCGAGCCGAGGGCATCCGTCGTGAGATTCTTGTTCGGCTCCATCGTGATCGAGTGGTTGACCGTGACCTCCGCTCCGGTAATCAAGAAAAGGTTGTTGCCCTGGGAGATCGATCCGCTCACCGTGATTGTCCCGCTCTGGGCATTGCCGATTTGAAGAGTTCCGGCGATGATGCGACTCAGTTCCGCATCGGTCAGGGCAAGGCTTGGTCCGGCGACGTCGCTGCTCCCGAGATCGATGGCGTGATCATCGGAGAGAGGGCGAATCATCGTCACCCCGGATCCGCTGTTGATGATCGCCCCGCTCAGGAACTCGGCTCCGTCAGCGATCAGTTGAATCCCTTCGTTGCCGGAAAAAATCTTACCCGAGAGCGTTAATGCGGTGGCGGTGTTGGCGCCCCCGGTGGCGGTGAGGGTGATCCTCGCTCCCGTGGTGGAGACAAGCGTGTCGATGCCGGTGATCTCGATCCCGTGGTTGTCCGTGCTGCCCTCGGAGCCCCCTCCGATCCCGACGAGCTCGAGAAAATCACTTCCCGAGATGATGCTGCCTGCTCCAGGGCCCGATTGCGAAGAAACCCAGATGCCCTTGTTGTTCGGGCCCTCTCCACCGCCTCCGGTCCCCTCGATGGTGGTGCCGCCACCGCTGCCCGAAGTGATGCTTGCGCCTAGAGCGATCACGACTCCGGAATTCGACCCGGAAATGGGCCCGATGCCGCCTCCGCTTCCCTTTACCAGGAGATTCCCTCCGTTGGTGCTGATCCCGGAACCCACGCCGGTCACCTCGACCCCGATGTTTCCGGATTCATCCGAAAGCCCGCCGTTACCGGTTACGAGTTGGACCGCCGAGGTCCCGCCAATGATGCGCCCCCCGTCCGCGACTCTGACGCCGACATTGCTTTCACCGAAGTCGCCGCCCCGACCGGCCACATTGAGGATTCCTCCCCCCAGCGTTTGGATGGTTCCTCCCTCCACGGAGACGCCCGTGAAGTTTCCTCCCGTCGGGTTCAACCGCTGATTGGCGGAGAGATCCAGATCGCCCTCCGTCGTCGAGATCGAGGCGCCGCTGCCGACGACAATGGAACGTGCCGCCGTCACAGAGAAGGAACCCGAACCCAGCGAAGAAATCACGGCACCCGGATCCATGATGAAATCATGGTCGGCGAGGAGGGTGAGATGGTTGACCGAATTCCACGTGATGTTGGCCGTCCCCTGCATCGTGATGTCGCCCAAGCTCTCGCCGCCGAGGTCGTCGGTGGTGACGACGAGGCTGCCAACCGAATTCAGGAAATCGGCGATGTCGCCAGCGTAGAGGGTGTTTTCGCTCACGGGACTGCCAGAAAGATCACCCTCTGAATTCCCCGCGAGGATGGCAATGTTGATGGGATCGTAAAGAAGAGTTCCCGAGTTCCCCTTCGGAGCGGAGAGGTCGAGGTGTCCGGTCAGCGAGGGCAGGGTCACGGAACGTTTCCCTGACAATTCCACAAAACCACCGTCTCCGCCTCGAGCGCCGGCATGAGCGGAGATGTGGCCGTTGAAGACGAGAGAGCCGTTGGAGAAAAGGATCACCTCGCCGCCGTCGCCGGAGCCATTGGCGTTCGCCGAGATGGCGACATTGCCTCCGACCGTGACCGTTTCCGCGTTGGCAAAGGCCGGGTCTTCGCCACGACGTCCGCCCCCGATGCGGGTCGTGCCACCCATCGTCTCGCCATCATTGAGAATGAGGGCGCCGTCGATGACTTCGATCGTTTGGCCGAGAATCGTGATTTCCCCTCCCGCGCCGTTTTCGCCAGAGGCATCGATCCTGCCGGCGATCTCGGTCGTTCCGTTCGTGCCAGAATCCACCTTCACCGTGCCTCCCGTGCCATCGGAACGCTTCGCCTTCAAGGTGCCCGTTGAGCGGACCTTGCCACCGCCGGCGCTCAGGAAAATCTGTCCACCGCTTCGGGTCACGCCGGTCGCGGCGACGCGGCCTTCGTTGTTCAACGCCATGCCGTAGAGGTTCCCCCCGTGGGCCTTCAATTCGGCGATGTTCGCTTCGATTTCCCCGGTGTTGGTGACGCCTGCTGCCTTCTTCGCGCCGCCCGAGCCACGCACGAAAACACGCTCTTCGCCCGATTCGGTGAGGAGGATGTCGTTGCCTGCCGCGAGAGCCGCCGTGCCGCGCGGCGCTCGGATGAGTCCCTCGTTCAAGACCGATCCTGCCATCAAGACGACATCGCCGTCGAGGGCGCTGATCGATCCGAGGTTGATGATCGCGGCATCGGAGTTCCCGGCAAATCGAAGGTCTCCGTCGCCCAGAAAAGCATCGTCGCTTGTTTCCAAGGTTGAGGCGACAAAACCGCCCACGTCAATGCTGCCACTGGGACCAACGAGGATCCCATTGGGATTGATCAGATAAACTTTGCCGTTGGCGCGCAGCATGCCCTCGATCTGTGAGGCGGCGGCACCGCGGACCCGGTTGAGAGCAGCCGCGTCAGCATTTGGCTGAAAAAAGCGGGTCACTTCGCCGCGGCCGATCGAGAAAGACTCCCAGTTGATCACGGCACGCTGACTCTCCTGATGAATGAGCAGCCGCCCCGGCGCGCTCTCGATGCGGACTTGGCCCTTGGTGTTCTGGCCTCCTTGCGGGTTCGCGAAGGCGGCGGGGGGCAGAGAGAGGCTGACAACGAGGATACCCGCCAGAATCCGGCAGGGTAGGGGCACTGAATGGCCTCGTCTCATTTTGCAAAAAGGCGTCGTTCGATCAGGGTTTCGCCGGGATGATCTCTACCTTGCCCTCTTTTACTTGGGCGAACCCCTTGCCATTCTCCACGACGACCGCGTAGTAGGTGCCTCGGGCGGCGGCGATGCCGCTCGGGGTCTTGATCTGGAAGTCCATCTCGGCACCGGCTCCGGGTTTCAGGAGAGCGCCGAGGCTGCCATCCTTCAGATTGAGCGTGACCTTCGGAGGCGTGGCCGACTCGACGACCTCTTCGATCACGACAGTCGAGTTTTCACCGACGCGGATGGCGGACTTCGGAGTCATCACGATCACGGCGCGGGCACCGGCGCCGGTCGTGACCGTGCTACCCACCACGACGGTCGCTCCCGCCGCGAGGGCCACGGCGGCTCCGCCGGGAGGGGTGACCTTCACCTCTCCGACCGATACGGTGACGCTGCCGCTCTTCGGGGCGGGGGCGACCTCCTGGGCGGGCAGGTGGAAGGTCGTGATCAGGAGAGCGGTCGCCAAGGCGAAAGCAGAGAATCTTTTGGCAGGTGAGCGTTTCATCGCATTCAGTCGTTTAGCGTTGTGACGTTCGCGCGTGAGGGAATAGTCATAATTTTCATTCAATTACCCCAACCGCCGACTTTATTACACCGGAAAACTGTTTCTAGCGCAATTTTTGTTGAAATTCCGGACTTTCAGAGTTTAGACGCGCTGAGCCGAGTTGTGCATGATGAAAAGAAATTCCTCGTCTCGGAGTCCGCTGGTGCCTTTCTTGGCACCTGTCGCGATGGTGGGATTCCTCTTTGCGGTGTCAACTCTCGATTTGTCGCAACAGCTTGAGAATGTGACGGTCGACTGGCGCTTCGAGGCGAGGGCATCGAGCGACCCTCCGGCCGATCCGCGCATTCTGCTGGTGGGTATTGGGGAGCATTCCTTGAATCGGATCGGTAAATGGGAAGACTGGACGAGGGACGTGCACGCGCTCTTCATGGATCGCCTTCTCTTGCGAAAGCCTGGCGTAGTGGCCTACGACTTCTTCTTTTCCGAGTCGAGCAAAGATCCGGACAAGGACGAGGCTTTTGCCGGGATGATGGAGTTTTTCCCCGGAGCCATCACCGGAGCGGTTGCCGACGATACCAAGCGGGATGCTGAAATCTACCCGAATCCAACGATTGGAAAGACCCAGCCATTCAGCCGGGTGATCGGAGATCGGTCTGACATGCTCCGCGCCCCCAGCGGCCTGGTTCCGATCCCGAGGTTCGCCGAGAGCGCCTGGACTGGATTCGTCAACTCGCCGCCGTCCCGCATCGACGGGATCCGACGAAGGACCCCGCTCGTGGTTGAGTTTGGGGGCAAGGTCTACCCCTCCTTTATTCTCCAGATCCTCATGCAACTCGAGGGGATCGGACCGGAACGAGTCGAGGTGGTCCTGGGTGAGTCCGTAAACCTCTCAAAGGGTGACGAGATCACGACTCGCATCCCCATCGACGAGGGAGGGTTCATGAACCTCAATTACCGGGGGAAATCCGCTTTCTCGCCCATTGATTATGTGGGCTTGATGGAATGGCTCACTGAATTTGAAACGACCACCCAATGGCCCGAGACCCGTCCTCCGGTTGAGGGCCAGATCGTTCTGGTCGGGCAAATGGCCGAAGGTCTGACCGACTTCGGGCCTACTCCCTTTTCGGCTCGCGAGCCTCTCGTTCTCGTTCAAGCGATTGCGCTGAACAACGTTCTTCAAGGCGATTACCTCCGGGTGATCCCTCTCTGGCAAGTGTTGCTCGGTTGGCTGCCGCTGGCATGGGCTACCCTTTGGTTTTTGCGGAAAGCCTCGGTCAGTTGGAGTGCCGCCATTCCCCTCGCGCTGGTTGTCGCCTATTTCGCGACCGCGTTTCTCCTCTTCAAAAACGAGAGCTGGCAATTCCCACTCTTTCTTCCCGTGATGGGATTTCTTCTTGTGCACGGCTACGCCCTCATTGACCGCCTTGTCCTCGAAATGCGGGCCAAGAGCCGAATCAAGAATCTGTTCGGCACCTACGTTTCGCCCGAAGTCGTCGAAAGCATGGTCTCCTCGGGCGAAGATCCCAAGCTCGGTGGCCAAACGGCGGAAATCACCGCGTTTTTCTCCGACGTGCAGAGTTTCTCGACCTTCTCCGAGAAACTCGATGCCGAGCGTCTCGTCGCGCTGATGATCGATTACCTCACGGCGATGACCGATATTCTCATCTACCGGGGAGGCACGCTCGACAAATACATCGGCGACGCCATCGTCGGCATGTTCGGCGCTCCCCTCCATTTTCCCGATCACGCCTATCGCGCCTGCGCCTCCACCATCGAGATGCATCGCCAACTCGGCGAACTCCGCGAGAAGTGGCGGCGGGACGGTGGCTGGCCCGACATCGTCTACGAGATGCAGGCGCGCATCGGACTGAATACCGGCCCCGCGGTGATCGGCAACATGGGGTCTCCGCGCCGCTTCAACTACACCATGATGGGCGACACCGTGAACCTTGCCGCCCGCTGCGAAAGCGGGGCGAAGAGCTACGGCGTCTACACCATGGTCAGCGGGGAGACCCGCCTCGCCGCGCAGAGGGAGAAGGACGACATCGCCTTCCGCTACCTCGACAAAATTGTGGTGAAAGGCCGCACCCAGCCGGTCGAGATGTTCGAAGTGATGGGCTTTGCCGCCGACCTCACCCCGGAGGCGGTGGGGTGTATCGAGATCTACTCCGCCGGCATCGAAAAATACCTCGCCCGCGACTGGGACGGAGCCGTCGCTGTCTTTGAGAAATCCTCCCGGCTCGAGCCCTTTCAACCGGGCTTTCTGCCCGGCGTTCACGACAATCCTTCTCTCGTCATGATCGCCCGTTGTGCCGAGATGAAGGGCGCATTTCTCGAAGAAGACTGGGACGGGCGCTACCTCATGAAATCGAAATGAGGCCCTGCCCGGTCGGACCTCGTTGATTTTCCTGCTCTTGGGACTTTTCTGGAGTATCCGGTTGGTCTCGCCGTTTGGCACATCAAATGCTCGTCGGCTCGGGCCGACCCCGGTTTCACCCCCCTCATGCAATCCCCCATCGTTGACTTTCTGCAGTCCCTTCATGATGAACTGAAGGGCGTCCGTGACGGCGAAGTCGCGACCTACATTCCGGAACTCGCGAAAGCCGATCCAGATTGGTTCGGGATCTGCCTCGTCACCGCGAGTGGCCAGGTCTATGAAGTGGGTGACTCCGAGATTCCCTTCACCATCCAATCCATTTCGAAGCCGTTTGTTTACGGTCTCGCCCTCGAAGACAACGGTCTTGCCGATGTGCTGGTCAAGGTCGGTGTCGAACCGACCGGGGACGCCTTCAACTCCATCAGCCTCGAGCCAGACACGGGACGACCGCTGAATCCCATGATCAATGCCGGCGCCATCGCCACGGCTGGGCTGATTCCCGGAAATGTCCTCACCTCGCGCCAACGGCGCATTCTTCAGGGCTTTTCGGCTTTTGCCGGTCGGGAGCTGTCCCTCGACGAAACCGTTTATCGCAGTGAGAGCGAGACCGGGCATCGCAACCGGGCGATCGGCCACATGCTGCGGAATTTCGACATCCTCACGAGCGATCCCGATCCCACCGTCGAGCTCTATTTCCAGCAGTGCTCCGTTTCCGTGACTTGCCGCGACCTCGGCGTGATGGCCGCGACCCTCGCCAACCGGGGCGTAAATCCCCTCACAGGAAAACAAGCGATCCGCGGAGAATACGTCGCCAACATGCTCAGTGTCATGAGTTCGTGCGGAATGTATGACTGGGCTGGTGAATGGATCTACAAGGTCGGCATGCCTGCCAAAAGCGGTGTTGCTGGCGGCATCATCGCCGTCCTCCCGGGGCAACTGGGGATCGGGGTGTTCTCCCCGCCGCTCGATTCCCACGGGAACAGCATCCGCGGCATCGGTGTCTGCGAAGCGCTTTCGCAGCGGCTCGATCTCCACCTCTTCAATCGTCGCGGCACTCGTGACGGGGCGGTGCGTCTTTATTTCGACGGATCGCGGGTCAATTCCCACCGGGTTCGCTCGATCGCAGAGACCGCCCTGCTCAAAGAACATGGGCACCGGATCGGAGCCCTCCAGTTGCAGGGGAACCTCGTGTTTGCCACCACCGAGACCGCGGTCCACGAGGTTCTCAAACGCAGTGATGACCTCGACTTCTTGGTTCTCGATTTCGGGCATGTTCTCAGTATCAATGACCCCGCCGCGAGGCTCCTCTTTGAACTGACCCAGGGCCTTGTCGCCGAGGGCAAAACCGTGGTCTGCACCCATTCCGATCGGGTTCCTTTGCTCGGTCGCGTTTTCCGCACCAAGCTCGGTGCCGCCGCTGCCGTCGAGACCTTCCTCACCTTCGAGGACAACGATCCGGCCCTCGAGTTCTGCGAAGATCTTCTCCTCGAACGACTCGGTTTTGCTCATTCTGAGAACGAGTCGGCCGCCATGGCAGATTTCGAGCTTCTTGCCGGTTTCGATGAGGCGGAGATCACGCGATTTGAGAATCTCCTCGGCACCCGTCATTTCTCCGCCGGAGAGGGGATCATCGAAGCCGGGGCGGAAGCGGACGAACTCTTCCTCCTCGCCAAGGGGCGCGTCAGCGTCTTTGTCGGCACCGATGGCTCGCGTCGTCGCCTCGCCACCTTCTCATCGGGCATGGTCTTCGGGGAAATGGCACTCTTTGATCGTTCGCCGCGCTCGGCGACCATCATCGCCGATTCGGAGGTCGAATGCCGCATCCTCAGCCTTGAGGCATTGGATCAACTCGGAGCCGAGCAACCCGGCATCAAGATCAAACTACTCGAAAACCTCGGCCGTGGTCTAAGTCGCAAACTGCGCAAAGCGAATGTGGAGTTGGGCGTCTTTGAGTGATCCACAGTCCCCTCGTGGGATGGCTCATTCGGCGGCTGCCCGAATCGCGTCGAGCTCTTCCCAACGGGTGTAGAGGGCGGCGACTTCCGCTTTCATGCGCTCCAGATCAGCGATCAGGGTGGGCGCATCGGCGGCGTTTTCGATGTAGAACGAGGGATCGTTCAGCTTCGCCTCGAGTTCGGATACGGCTGCCTCGGCAGTATGGATGGTCTCCTCCATCACCTCAAGTTCCCGCTCCTCCTTCCACTTCAGCTTTTTCGGTTTGTCGGGCGCCGGGGCGGCGGGCGCGGCGGCTTTGACCGGCTTGGCCTTTGCCGCTGCCGCGGCGACCGCTTCAGCGGCGCGGCGTTTTTCGAGGTAATACGAATAGTTCCCCTCGTTCACGGTGACCCGGCCATTCCCCTCGAAGACGACGACGCGGTCGCAGACGCGGTCGAGAAACCAGCGGTCGTGGCTGACGACGAGGGCGGTGCCGCCGAAGTTGATGAGGGCCTCCTCGAGGACACGCAGAGTCTGGAGATCGAGGTCGTTCGTCGGCTCATCGAGGACGAGGAAGTTCCCGCCGCGACGCAGGATCTTCGCAAGAAGGACGCGGTTCTTTTCCCCACCCGAGAGGTTGCCGATGCGGTCGTTGATGCGCTCGTTCCCGAAGAGAAAGCGTTGCAGGTAAGATCGCACCGAGATCGTCTCGGCGCCGAATCGGACCGAGTCCTGTCCCTGCGAGACTTCCTCGAGGACGCTCTTGTTTTCGTCGAGGGCGAGGCGGGTCTGGTCGACGTAGTTGAATTCGGTGCGTTTGCCGATGCGGACAGAGCCGGCGGTGGGCTCGAGTTCGCCGAGGATGAGTTTCAGCAGGGTGGTTTTGCCGACGCCATTCGGACCGACCACCCCGACGCATTCCCCGGCCTTGAATTCGAGGTCGAGACCAAGGAAGAGGGGATCGCGGTCGTAGAAATGACCGGTCTCCGCGAGCTCGACGACGACATTGGCGAGCGGCGGTGGCGGAGGGATGACGAGCTCCATATCGAGCTCCTTCTCGGGCGCCCGCTGCGCCTTCACGGCGTAGAAATTGTCGATCCGGCTGCGTTGTTTCGTGCCGCGGGCCTTCACTCCGGCGCGCACCCACTCGATCTCGCGGCTCAGGAAGCGCTGGCGTTTGTGCTCGGCGTTCTGGTCGCGCTCCTGTCGGTCGGCTTTGGCGATGAGGTAATCGCTGTAGTTGCCCTCGTGGGAAAAGAAACGTCCGTCGGCCAGTTCGACGATGCGGGTCGCGATGCGATCGAGAAAGTAGCGATCGTGCGTGACAAAGAGACAGGCCCCGTTCGAATCGGCGAGCCAACCCTCGAGCCAGGCGATCGCGCCCGCATCGAGGTGGTTCGTCGGCTCGTCGAGAATGAGCAGATCGGGCTGGGAGAGAAGGGCGCGACAAAGGCCGACGCGTCGTTTTTCTCCCCCTGACAGATGCGCCACGAGACGATCGCCGGGAGGCGCGGCGAGTTCACGGCGGAGTAGCTCGATGCGTGATTCGAGCTGCCAACCGTCACCGTGATCGATGAAGGAAAGAAGGCGGGCCGACTCGGACTCGGAAAGATCGTGCGCCGTCTCGTAGCGTTCGATCGCGGCGATGAGGTCGGCAGCTCCGGCCCGGATGTTCGCATCGACGGTGGCGGAGTCGTCGAGTTGGAACTCTTGTGGGAGATAACCGACGACGAGGCCCTGTTTGCGGGAGACCGTGCCCGTGTCGGGGCGCTCGTCACCGGCGACGATGCGAAGGAAACTCGATTTGCCACTGCCATTGCGACCGACGAGGCCGACCTTTTCCCCCGCGTAGAGGGCGAGGGTGGCGCCATCGAGAATGGCGTGACGCCCGAAGGAGAGAGAAAGCTCGGACGCGGAAAGAATGGCGTCGGTTTGAACGGAGGAAGGAGGCATGGGGGTTGCAATACTAGCACTTCCGGGTCACATCTCAAAGGTGTCCTGACAAGAAGTTCAAAGCCTCCTTCATGAAACGTTCCCTGATCTTGTTCGCCTCGCTGTTGGGATCGTCCGCCCTTCTCGGCCAGCCGTCCAACCATGCTCCGGCCGATAGCCTCCTCGGACAGGCCAGCTTTTCCAGTCAGGTCGAGGTGACGCCGCCGTCGGCATCTTCGCTTTCCTTGGTTGAGGGAGTCGCGGTCGATCTGACGAGCGGAAAGCTCTTTGTCGCGGATTCCGGCAATCACCGTATTCTCCGATTTGCTTCGACGGAGGCCTACCGGACCAACGCCGCGGCGGAGGCCGTCTTTGGACAGCCGGACTTCACTTCCCGTTCCCCCAACCGAGGCAACGCCGATCTGGACGCGCTCCGCGGGTCCGATCCATCGGCCAACTCGCTCGACTCGCCGTTGAATCTCAGCGTTGACGCCGCAGGCCGGCTCTGGGTGGCGGATTCAGGAAATGCCCGGGTGCTGCGCTATAACCAGGCCTCCGAAAAACCTTCGTTCATGGCGACGGCGGATACGGTGATCGGGCAGCCGAATTTTGCTTCAGACGCTCCCGCCGCCAATGATGTCGCTGACAGCGGATTCTCGATCCCGGCCGGAATCGCCGTTGATTCCGCCGGGCGGCTCTGGGTGAGCGACTCGGGTATTCCGAGGGTGTTGCGATTCGATGATGCCGCTTCGCTGTTCGGTGATGCCGCGGCGAGCGGATACTTCGGGGAAAAGGACGGACACCCCGACAACAATCCCAGCACCTTTGACTCCGGCCTTGTCTCGGCCTCTTCCTTCGGCGCGACGCCTTATGGCCTCGCCGTCGACCAGCAAGGAAATCTCTGGGTCGCGGATGCCTCCAACAACCGGGTTCTTGGTTTCAAAAGTGCGGCGACCAAAAGCAACGGTGCAGATGCCGATCTCGTCCTGGGACAGGGGAGCTTTCTTACGAGGGATTCTCCGGACCCTCCGTCCGCCACCAGCATGAGTTCGCCCTACTACGTCGCCATTGCTCCCGATGGAGCTCTGTGGGTGAGCGATTTTGTGAACTACCGGGTCCTCGGTTTTGTGAATCCCGCGCAAGAAAGCAATGGAGCTCCGGCGAACCGGGTTCTGGGGCAGGCCGATTTCGTTTCGCGCCTTGCCGGTCCTCCGACCCCGCGCTCGATCGACAGCCCCAGCCAGATCGCCTTCGCGCGTGACGGCAGTCTTTTCTTGGGGCAATATCTCGACGCGGGTTCAGTAAAACGCTGGTCCGACCCCGTCATCATCTCCGCCCCGAAATCCGTCACCGTCAAGGGGAGTCGTGCCAAGATCAAAGGCACCGCCTCGGGGGCGACCTCGATCGCCTACGAGGTGGCGGGACAGAGCGGTTTCCTGCCCGCGACCGGCTCCGCGACCCAATGGAGCCTCACGGCAAAGAAGCTCGCGAAGAAGGTGACCCGCGTCACGATCCGGGGGACCGCCTTCGACGGGCGCACCGGCACCGCCACGGTGAAAGCGGTGAAGGAAAAGTGAGACTACGGCTTGGCCTCGGCGTGTTTCATCGCCGCGACATAGGCGGACATCGCGTTGAGGTGTTTCACGAAGAGTTCGGCGTCGATCCGGTCGTCATCGATCCAGACGCCGTTCTTGTTTTGGGTCTCGAGCGCGGTCTTCACCTTGCCGCGCAGGTTGCGGGCGGCCTTCATCCAGCGTTCGGGCGAGTCGGGACCCTTTCTTGAAGTGAGAGTCTCCTCACGTGGTTTCGCGAGATCGGCGCGGAGCCGTTCGATCTTTTCGCCGCCATACTCGGGTTGGAACCCGTAGTGATCGGGCAGGTTCGAGTCGTCGTAGGTCAGTTCGTAAGTCTCGGCGACACAGTAGAGGGGCCGGTTCGTCCCAAATTCATAGAAGCGCGACCACCGGCCATTCGGCAGTTTCGCCTGCTCGAGCCAGTCGAGCGCGGCGGGGATCGTGGCCCGGTATTTCTCCTCACCCGTGGCCAGCCAGATTTCGAAGAGCGTGAAACAAGCCCCGAGCGATTCGGTCGAACTCACCGCCGGAGGCTCGAATTTCCGCGCCCACACCGGCACCATCTCCTGATTGTATTGCTGCGCCCAGGCAGGCTGGTCGCCCTCGAACTGGGCGAGGAGGAGAAAGTCGCCGCAACGTTTTGCCGCCGCGAGGTAGCGGGCTTCACCCGTGAGCTGATGGGCGCGCAGCATCAGCTCGACGATCTTCTGGAGATTGCCGTCGTTGAGCGTGTGAAAGTTCGTGTATTTCTCCTTCGGGAACTCCCGCGGCCATTCCGCCGGGATCACCGCCTTCTTCACGACACCGTCCGCCGGAGCCGCCTCGCTGAATTGCTGCGGCCACGAGCCGATCCTCGTCTGCGCGGCGAGGAACCGGTCGAGGGCGTAGGTCACGGCTTCGTGCAAGGCCGCGTCGTCGCGACCGGAGGGATCGTGGGCGAGTTCGAGGAGAAAGAGCAGGGCCGACTGCGCCTTGTTGTCGTCGAGGGTGGAGGAGTTGCTCTGGTTTCCCTTTTCGACCACCCCGGCAGCAACCTCCTGACGAAGCCACCATTTCTCCGGATCCTCCCCCTCAAAATCGAAATCCGCCGGCCATCCGCCCGATTCGAGTTGGCAATCGAGCAGCGCTTGGGCTGCGCCCTTGGCTCCTTCGAGAAAGGCCTCATCACCCGTGGCCTGCCAGGCTTTGAGCATCGCCATGCCCACCGTGGTAGTCCCAGGCGGCTGGATCGAGAGGATCGTCTTGCTCTCCTTACCCTCGGCAAAGGCAAGGCTGAGGTCGGCTTTCCACGAAGAGGCGTAGCCGCCATGAGAGGCGAGCCGGGAGACGTAGTAGTCATTGGCCTTTCGCATCGCCGCCGAGACCACCGCCGGATCGGGCAGGTCATCAGCATGGAGACCCGAGGCGAAGGCCAGGAGCAGGAAGGGGGAGGGGATTTTCATGGATTCGAGAGAGTGCCGAGCCGCTGCGCGAAGATCCATTCGTGGAGCTCGGGTTTCACGTAGACGACCGAGGTGATGAGGTGTCCCTCGCCTTCGAGGATGGTGAGCTGGGCCTTCGTGCCCCCAACCGCCTTGATCGCTTCGACCATCGAGGTCGAGCGTTCGAGCGGCACATCCTCATCCTTGTCGCCGTGAAAAGCCCAGAGCGGCGTTTCTTTCAGCGCCGCCGCCTTCGAAGGATCGCCGCCGCCGCAGAGGGGAACGATCGCGGCGAAGACCCCGGGATGCTCCGTGCCGATGCGCCAGGAACCCGAACCGCCCATCGAGGAACCGGTCAGGTAGAGGCGCGCTTCATCGATCGGCAGGGAATCGCAAAGGCTTTTCACCAGCGTCATCAGGTTCGAGGCGACGGCGTCCTTGAAACCGATGTTCCGGTCGGGGCATTGCGGCGCGAGGACAAAGCAGGGGCGCTCTTCCTGGTTCGCTTCTTCGGTGAAAGGCTTCGTCGCTCCGCCCATCTGCGCTTCATTGTCCGAGCCGCTCTGTCCCGCCCCATGCAGCCAGATCACGAGCGGATAACGCTCCGTGCCTTTCCACTTGGGATTGCCATAGAGCTGGAAATTGAGCCCATCGGCCGAGGTGCTCTTGGCAAAGGCACCGGTGATGAGGGCGGCGTGGGGACCGTCTTTCACTCCCGCACTGCGCGCATCCTCGCGGAGGAGATTCTTCACAAAAGCCTGGTCCGCCGCGGAGAGTTTTTCGAGCGGCAGGATGAAGGTTTTGAAGTCGGCCGCGCGTTTCAAGCGGACCTCGGTCGCGTTGTATTCGAGGAGTTCGCCCTCGAAGGACGATTTGCCGTCCGCCGAGGTCCAGGCGCGCTTCTGGGCGTGTGCCTGGGACAAAAAACCGAGGAAAAACAGGGCGATCAGGAAGAGGCGCATGGACCGGAGATTAGCGGAGCCCGCCCCGGGAAACAAGAGGGATGTGCCGGGAGACCCGTGTTCCGTCGTTCCTAAGACCCGGCCGCCGACGGTCCGCTCGAGGACGGTCTACGGATTGACCGTGGCCGCCGGAGGCGGAGGCGGGCGATCCGATCTCTTCAAGGGCGGGGAAAAACCGAAATACCGCTCCTCTCCCCCCAACTTTGTCCGTCGTTTTGGGCGAGGGTGAGGCCTTACGCACCACGCGTCACGCGACCGACTCACCGAGTTGGGAAATTCAGTTGACGGGTTGGAGGGTCTGCAATACAGAACGAAAAAGTATGACAACCCGTTACACACGAGCGACCGACCTTGTTGAAAAAGCCGCTCTCGAGCGAGCTTCGCGACCCGGAGCGGTCCTTGCGCTGCGGCATGGCCTCATCAGGCACTCGGCCATCTCCTCTTGCTGGTTTCACCTCGCCTGATCCGAACCCAACTGAAATCATGAACGCGACCCGACCGATTCAAAAACTTCCCGCTTCCCCCCCCCCCCCCCCCC
>DGXY01000048.1:11796-13426 GCA_002396885.1 Akkermansiaceae bacterium UBA5020 | reverse complement strand
GGGCGGCTTCACCACCGTGGGCGGGTTGGAGCGCAACAACGTCGCCCGTCTCAACGCCGACGGCAGCCTCGACACCGGCTTCAATCCCAATGTGAACGGCTCGGTTAACAGCCTCACGGTGCAGGCGGATGGCAAGGTGCTCATCGGGGGCGGCTTCACCACCGTGGGCGGGGTGGAGCGCAACAACGTCGCCCGTCTCAACGCCGACGGCAGCCTCGATACCGGCTTCAATCCCGATGCGAACAGCCAGGTCCGCGGTCTCGCGGTGCAGGCAGATGGAAAAGTGCTCATCGGGGGCCTATTTACCACGGTGGGCGGGGTGGAGCGCAACCGCGTCGCTCGTCTCAACGCCGACGGCAGCCTCGACACCGGCTTCAATCCCAATGCGAACAGCTCGGTCTACGGCCTCGCGGTGCAGGCGGATGGCAAGATGCTCATCGGGGGCTTCTTCACCAGCGTGGGTGGGGTGGAGCGCAACCGCGTCGCTCGTCTCAACGCCGACGGCAGCCTCGACACCGGCTTCAATCCACCCAGTTCGAACAACTCGGTCTACCCCCTCGCGTTGCAGGCAGATGGCAAGGTTCTCATCGGGGGCTTCTTCACCACCGTGGGTGGGGTGGAGCGCAACAACGTGGCCCGTCTTAACGCCGACGGCAGCCTCGACACTAGCTTCAATCCAAATGCGAATGGCCCGCTCTTTAGCTTCGCTGTGCAGGCCGATGGCAAGTTGCTCATCGGGGGCGGCTTCACCACCGTGGGCGGGGTTGCGCGCAATCGCATCGCTCGTCTCAACGCTGACGGCAGCCTCGACACTAGCTTCAATCCCAATGCGAACAGCTCGGTCTACGGACTCGCGGTGCAGGCCGATGGTAAGGTGCTCATCGGGGGTGACTTCACCACCATGGGTGGGGCGGTGAGCAAAAATGTGGCCCGTCTGGACAATGATTCGGCGACACACAGCCTGACAATCCCTGACGCCACGCGGGTGCGATGGAGCCGGGTGGGATCAGCCCCGGAGGTCGGCGAAGTGGTCTTCGAGCAGAGCCTCAACAACGGGGCGACTTGGACTCTGCTGGGAGCAGGGGCGCGGATTGGCGTTACCGCGGGTTGGGAACGCACCGGGCTTTCCCTAGGTGCAGGGGCCAAAGTGCGGGCCACCGGCCGCACCCAAGGAGGCCAATTTAACGGCTCAAGCGGATTGATCCGGCAGGTGTATCCGGCGGTGAGCATTAGGGACTTATCCAGCCTCGATTTGCGAACGACCACGGCAACCCTGAGTGCAACCGTCACCGTGGATGACATCATAGCCACCGTGACGGAACGCGGTTTTGTGTATGCGCCCACCGACACAAACAACGATCCGCTCATCGGCGGCACCGGAGTGCTGAAGGTCGTCACCAGCGGAACGACCGGGAGCTACACAGCGGCATTGACCGGCCTGACCCAAGGAACAGATTACAGTTACAAAGCCTACACGTTCAGCAGCGAGGGCACGACCTACACCAGTGTCGGCACCTTCGCGAGCTTGAGCACCAACGCCGACCTCAGCAATCTGACCCTGAGCAGTGGCGAACTGAGTCCGATTTTCGCAAGCGGGACGTTGAGCTACACCGCGAGTGTGAGCAACGCC
>DGXY01000048.1:10756-11549 GCA_002396885.1 Akkermansiaceae bacterium UBA5020 | reverse complement strand
GTCAACACCGGCACCTACGCCGCAGCCACCAGCGGCAGCACGAGCTCCTCGCTCCCCCTCAATGTGGGCAGCAACACGGTGGACGTCCGCGTCACTGCTCAGGACGGGGCCACTCAAAAGACCTACACGGTGATGGTGACTCGCATGGCTGCGCCCATCGTGACCGCACCCACCGCTACCAGCATCACTGCCGCCGGCGCGACCCTCGGCGGCAACGTGACCGCCGACGGCGGGGCCACCATCACCGAGCGCGGGGTGGTTTACTCAGCCACCGCGACCAACGCTGATCCGCTCATCAGCGGCACCGGCGTAACGAAGGTGACCGCGTCGGGCACCACCGGCGTCTTCACCGCCCCCGTCACCGGCCTGACTCAGGGCATCAACTACAGCTACAAGGCCTACGCCACCAACAGCCAAGGCACGACCTACACGAGCGTCGACACCTTCACGACCCGGAGCACCAACGCCAACCTGAGCGCTTTGACCCTGAGCAGCGGCACCCTGAGCCCCACCTTCGCCAGCGCCACGACCGCCTACACCGCGAGTGTGAGCAACGCCACCAACTCCATCACCGTCACGCCCACGCGCGCCCAGGGCAACGCCACGATTGAGGTGAGGGTCAACACCGGCACCTACGCCGCAGTTACCATCGGCAGCACGAGTGCCTCGCTGCCGCTCAACGTAGGCAGCAACACGGTGGACGTGCGCGTCACCGCTCAGGACGGGGTCACTCAAAAGACCTACACGGTGACGGTGACTCGCATGGCCGCGCCCATCGTGACCGCACCCACCG
>DGXY01000048.1:10157-10328 GCA_002396885.1 Akkermansiaceae bacterium UBA5020 | reverse complement strand
GGAGCACCAACGCCAACCTGAGCGCCTTGACCCTGAGCAGCGGCACCCTGAGCCCCACCTTCGCCAGCGCCGCGACCGCCTACACTACGAGCGTGGCCAATACCGTGACTTCAATCACCGTCACGCCCACGCGTGCTCAGGCCGACGCCACGATTGAGGTCCGGGTCAACA
>DGXY01000048.1:9411-9903 GCA_002396885.1 Akkermansiaceae bacterium UBA5020 | reverse complement strand
CCGTCGACGTGCGGGTGACGGCCCAGGACGGGGTCACTCAAAAGACCTACACGGTAACGGTGACGCGGAAGGCCTCCCAAACCATCACCTTCGAAAATCCCGGCCCGCAGCGTGCCGACGCGACCGTGAATCTTTCGGCCACCGGAGGCGCCTCAAGCAATCCTATCTCCTTCACGGTCACAAGCGGTCCGGCATTGATCACTGACGGAGTCCTGAGCTTCACCGGAGTGGGTAGCGTCACGGTCACCGCGAGTCAGATTGGCAACGCCAACTACGATAGCGCCACCCCTGTTTCCCGTACCTTCACCGTCTCGATCGCCCTCTCGCGCAACGCAGACCTCAGCAACCTGACCGTGAGAAACGGCACACTGAGCCCCACCTTCGCCAGCGGCACGACCGCCTACACCGCAAGTGTCCCCAACGCCAGCACCTCAATCACCGTTACGCCCACGCGTGCTCAGGCCGAGGCCACGATTGAGGTCCGGGTCAACA
>DGXY01000048.1:0-9162 GCA_002396885.1 Akkermansiaceae bacterium UBA5020 | reverse complement strand
CCGTCGACGTGCGGGTGACGGCCCAAGACGGGGTCACTCAAAAGACCTACACGGTAACGGTGACGCGGAAGGCCACCCAAACCATCATCTTCGACAATCCCGGCCCACAGCGTGTCGACGCGACCGTGAATCTCTCGGCCACCGGAGGCGGCTCAAGCAATCCTATCTCCTTCACGGTCGCAAGCGGTCCGGCATTGATCACTGACGGAGTCCTGAGCTTCACCGGAGTGGGTAGCGTCACGGTCACCGCGAGCCAGGTTGGCAACGCCAACTACGATAACGCCACCCCTGTTTCCCGCACCTTCACCGTCTCGATCGCTCTCTCGCACCTCCATCAGGTCCCCGGCGGCGGCCTGCCTGCCCTCTCCGCCCTCGGCGCACTGACCGTGCCCACCTTCTCGATCGGTGCCTACGAGGTCACCGGTAGCCATTGGGCCACCGTCGTGGCTTGGGCCGAAGCCAATGCAGGTTATCGATTCGCCGGAGCCGGTGCCGCCGCGAGCGGCGATCGTCCCGTCACCGAAATCAACTGGTTCGACGCCGCGAAGTGGTGCAACGCCCGCACCGAATGGGAAAACGCCCTTCTCGGACGCTCCCTCGCCCCCGCCTACCGGGTCGCTGGTGCAGTCTACAAGACCGGCACGCCCGCCACGCCCGCGGATTTGACTTGCGACTTCGGCGCAGGCGGCTACCGACTGCCAACTGCCGCGGAATGGGAATACGCTGCCCGCGGCGGAGCCTCCGGCACGCCCTCGACCTATCCGGGAGGCAACTCCCTCGACCCGCTCGGCTGGTATGTGGCCAACAGCAATGGAGCCGTCCAACCCGCGGGAGGCAAGACCCCCAACAGCCTCGGCCTTTACGACCTCGCCGGCAACGCCGCCGAATGGACTTGGGACGCGCCGGCCGGATCTCCCGCCCAACGCCTCCTGCGGGGCGGAGCTTGGAGTTCAGCCGCAAGCGCCTGTGAATTGACCGCCCTCTCCGGGGAAACGGCCAGCCTCCGCCTCGATCGTTCCG
This sequence comes from Akkermansiaceae bacterium UBA5020, assembly GCA_002396885.1. Taxonomy (GTDB): domain Bacteria; phylum Verrucomicrobiota; class Verrucomicrobiia; order Verrucomicrobiales; family DEV007; genus Arctic95D-9. Next base: position 8,142 of record DGXY01000048.1, on the reverse strand, counting down.
GCTTCCGTGTGGCCCAATCGATCTCCCTCGCTCTTGCCGCGGCCCTCGACGCGCCCAATCTCGCGTGGGAATCTGGTGGAGAGCAGCAATGGTTTGCTCAGACCACGCCGAGCCACGACGGCACCGACGCCGCCGAAAGCGGCCCCATTTCACCTGGCCAATCGAGCTGGCTCGAAACCCGCCTGACCGGCCCCTGCGACCTGCGTTTCCGCTGGGATGCCTCGCAGCGCGCTGCTGAGGACCTCTTCCGGCTTGAGACCGGCACGGGTGCTCCGATCCTGCTCAGCAGTTCGGGCAACTGGGATGAACGCCTCGTCGAACTGCCCGCGGGCGATCACACCCTGCGCTGGGTCTTCGTGCGCCACGCCGCCTCGACCGGACTCAGCCAAGTCCGCCTCGATGCGGTCTCTGTCACCCCCGTGACCCCTCCGACCGTGACGACCACGGCAGCCGCATCGATCAGCGGCAGCGGCGCCGTCCTCGGCGGCGAGGTCACTGCCGACGGAGGCCGGGCCGTCAGCACACGCGGGGTGGTCTACGCAACCACTGCAAGCCCGACTCTCGGCGGTCCCGGCGTGCAGCAGCGGAGCGCCGCCTTCGCCGGGACCGGCCCCTTCAGCGTGCCGGCATCCGGTCTGGCCGACGGCACCACCTACCACGCCCGGGCCTTTGCGACGAACAACGTCGGCACCAGCTATGGGGAAAACGTCTCCTTCACCACCGACGCCACGGTTCCCCTCACCGAAGGAATTGGCACGGTGACCGGTCGCGCCCTCCTCGCGGGAGACACCCAGCGCTATGGCTTCAGCCTCGCGTCCCCCTCCGATGCCGCCTTCACCACCACTGGAATCGACGCCGCCACCTGGGAGCTGCGCAATGGCGGCGGCGTCCTCGTCGACTCGGGCAGCGGCAACGTGGACTTCAGCGGCTTGCTGCTCTCGGGTAATTATGTCCTGAGCCTCACCAGCACCGGAGGCACCACGCAGACCTTCTCGCTCGATCTCGATGCCTCGGTTGAGGCAGTTCCGAAACCGGATCTCTCGATCGGATCCGACCCGACCGCCGCGACGGGAGCGGAGGAGTATTCACCGGTCGTTCAGTCCGTCGCGCTCCTCTCGCGCCGCGGGGCTCCGGTATCCCTCTTCGCCAAGGTTGCCAACGAGGGACTCCTCCCCGACGCGATGACGCTGCGCGGATCTTCTGGAGACAACTTCTTCGCGGTGAGTTACGCCACCGCGCAGGGCAACGTCACCGCGCAGATGATCGCCGGCAGTTTTGCGACGCCGGTGATGGGTCAGGACGACCCTCCGGTGGCCCTAACCGTCAGCGTCTCGCCGAACAAACGCCTCCTCACGAAAAAGGTGAGAAAAGGGAAACGTCTCCTCACGACCTACCTGCGCAAAACCTATTCCGGCTTCATCGAGGCGGAGGCGGTCGGAGACGCGAACCTCTCCGACACGGTCCGTTACGAGGTGACGACAACGCCTTGAGGGTAGGGGCGCAAGTCTGTGTGAGGCGGAGCGCTCAACGAAGAATTCGTCAAAGAGCTCCTTTTCACTTCGAAGAAGGATCGTTGCCCGGAGGGCTCGCGTGCGAGAAACCTCCGCCACCGGCCTACATCACACAATTTCCCTTCCGCGGACTCGCGACGCATCCCGGGACTTCGAGGCCGTTTATCAAAATCTTCAATGAGGCATCTAGGGGTGCCCTCCATATGCTTGCCTGAGGCGCCAGCGTGGGGAGGGGACCCGGTCCTTCGCGACCGCGGCCTTCTCACCCCAGCCGCCGCTTATACTCCTCATACCCGAACCGACGCACCCGTCCGATCTCACCATTCTCCCCGAGAATCGCAATGGACGGCAGGGGCACGCCGTTGAAGGTGGTCGTCTTCACGATCGTGTAGTGGGACATGTCGTGGAAGACGACCCGGTCGCCGATCTGGAGCGGTGCATCGAAACTGTAGTCGCCGATCACGTCGCCCGCCAGGCAGGTCGGCCCACCGAGGCGGTAGGTGTGGGCTTTTTCATCCGCTTCGCCCGCGCCTTCAACGACGGGCCGGTAGGGCATCTCGAGGACGTCGGGCATGTGCGTCGTCGCGGAGAGGTCGAGGACGGCGATGGGCATGCCGTTTTCGACGAGGTCAATCACGGTCCCTAACAAAACCCCCGTTCCCACCGCGATCGCCTCTCCCGGCTCGAGGTAGATCTGGAGGTGGGGATAACGGGCCTGCACTTCGCGGATGAGGGAAATGAGCAGCTCGACATCGTATCCTGGCGAAGTGATGAGGTGGCCGCCCCCGAAATTGAGCCATTTCATCGTCAGCAACTGGGCATCAAATTTCTCCATGACGGCGTGGAGGGTGCCCTGCAAGGCCGAGGCGCCCTGCTCGCAGAGGGTGTGAAAATGGAGCCCCTCGAGTCCAGCGAGGTCGGCGCCTTCGAGGAGACGGGCGAGCATGCCGAAGCGCGAGCCGGGCGCGCAGGGATCGTAGATCTCGGCGACGGCTTCGGAGTATTCGGGATTGATGCGGAGTCCGGCAGAGACGCGCGGCGCGGCGGCGAGCACTTCGTCGCGGTAGCGGTGCCACTGGCTCAGCGAATTGAAGACGAGGTGATCGGCGATCTTCAGCACCTCCGTCATTTCGGCAGGTTTGTAGGCCGGGGAGAAGACGTGGACTTCGCCGCCGAATTCCTCATGGCCGAGCCGTGCTTCGTGCAGTCCGCTCGCGGCGGTGCCGACGAGGTAATCGCGCAGCAGGGGGTAAAGTCCGAAGCAGGCGAAGGCCTTCTGCGCGAGGAGGATCTTCGCGCCGGTCTCGTCCTGAACGCGCTTCAGGATTTCGCCATTGCGGCGGAAGCGGGTCTCGTCGAGGACAAAAGAGGGTGTCTCGAGCCCGCTGCGTTCGAAGGCGGCGAGGAGGGCGGGGAGATCACCGCGGAAGAGGCCGGTGGAGGGGTGGTCGGGCATGGGATCGTAAAAATTAGAGTGCGTCAGTTAGGGTATCCGTGTTGATCCGTGTCCATCGGTGGTCCAAATCAACAAAGGTGATCATCGAACCACTCGTTCCCATTCCAACTTCGGGTGTCTGAAATTGAAGATCATTCCCAGCCGGTGCCCCGTCACTTTCAGGTAGGTGAGCATCTGGCCGAGTTCGGAATCTCCGATCGCCGCGACCGTTTTCGCTTCCACGACGATTTTTCCGAAGGCTACCAGGTCAGGAATGCATTCGCCGACGACGCAACCTTTGTAAACGACGGGAAACGGCTGCTGCTGAATGAAATCGATGCCCGCCAGACGGAATTCAACGGCGAGCGCATTTTCGTAAGGTTTCTCGTTAAGGCCGGGCCCCAGCGCGTTCAGAACCTCCATCGCACAACCAACGATCCGGTAGGTGTCGTCGCGATGGTAGAGGCTCATCGACGAAGGAAAGGTTGGAACCACGGATGGACACGGATCAACACGGATCCTGACGGTAGTTTGAATGCCTTCGATCGCGTGATGTGGTTGGGGTTGATGGAAGAGGTAGCAGGAGGATCACCCCACCTGCAACGGCTCCGCATCGATCACCTGCCAGGGCAGGCCCCATTCGTTGCAGTCGGCCATGAAGCCATCGGGATCGAGCTGCTCGACGTTCCACACGCCCGGCTTGAGCCAATCCCCGGAGAGCATCTGGCGTCCGCCGATCATCGCGGGGACCCCAGCGGTGTAGCTGATCGCCTGGCTCTTCACCTCTGCGTAGCACTCCTCGTGATCGCAGACGTTGTAGATGAACTTCGTCGCGGGCTCGCCGGTGCCCTTGAGTTTGCCGGTGATGAGACAGCCGATGCAGGTCTTGCCTTTCGTGAGTGGCCCGAGCGAGGCGGGATCGGGGAGGATGGCCTTGAGGAACTGGATCGGGATGATCTGCTTGCCCTCGTAGTCGATCGGCTCGATCGAGGTCATGCCGATGTTTTTCAGCACGGTGAGGTGCTTGATGTAGTTGTCGGAAAAGGTCATCCAGAAGCGGATGCGCTTCAGGCCGGGCAGGTTCTGGGCGAGGCTTTCGAGTTCCTCATGATAGAGGAGGTAAATCTTCTTGGTGCCAACGTGCTCGTCGGGGAAGGGATAGTCGAGCCCGATCTCGAGAGGTTTCGTTTCCTTCCACTCGCCGTTTTCCCAGTAGCGGCCGTTCGCGGTGATCTCGCGAAGATTGATCTCGGGATTGAAATTGGTGGCGAAGGGCAGGCCGTGATCGCCAGCATTGGCGTCGAGGATGTCGACGTTCTCGATCTCCTCGAAGTAGTGCTTCAGCGCGTAGGCGCAGTAGGCATTGGTGACGCCGGGATCGAAGCCGGACCCGAGGATGGCGGTGAGACCCGCGGCCTTGAATTTCTCCTGGTAGGCCCACTGCCACTTGTATTCGAACTTGGCGGTGTCCTGCGGCTCGTAATTGGCGGTGTCGAGGTAGTGGACCCCGGCCTCGAGACAGGCGTCCATGAGGGTGAGATCCTGGTAGGGAAGAGCGATGTTGAGGAGCAGGGTCGGTTTGACCTCTTTGAGAAAGGCGACGACCTCGGCGACGTTGTCGGCATCGAGCTTCGCGGTTTGGATGGTGACGCCCGTGGCAGCCTTGATGTCCGCGGCGATGGCGTCGCACTTTTCGAGGGTGCGGCTCGCCAGCCAGATTTCCCCGAAGGTCGCGGCGTCTTGAGCGCATTTGTGGGCGACGACGTTGCCGACGCCTCCGGCCCCGATGATGACGGTTTTGTGCATGGTGGTAGATGAATATCAACGAGCCGGGAACGCTCCGACCCCCACCGGGAAAGTCAAAGGGATTTCTCGTTTCACGACCGTCCTCACACCGCCCCATACGCGAGCATCGCGCCCGCGACTTTCTTGAATCCGGCGAGGTTTGAGCCCTTCAGGTAATCGACCTTCGCACCTGCCTCCGATCCCTCCGCGACACAGCGGGCATGGATGTCGGTCATGATCCGGCGCAGACGCCCGTCCACTTCCTCGCGGCTCCAGCTCAGGCGCATCGCGTTCTGACTTTGCTCGAGTCCGCTCACCGCGACGCCGCCCGCATTGGAGGCCTTGCCCGGCGCGTGGAGAATGCCGCGGTCACGGAGGAGCTCCGCCGCCTCGTGGGTAACGGGCATGTTCGCACCCTCACAAACTGCCAAGAGTCCTTGCTCCGCGAGGGACATGGCATCGTCGAGATCGAGCTCGTTCTGCGTGGCGCAGGGCATCGCGAGGTCGCAGGGCACGCCCCAAGGTTTCGCTCCCGGATGATAGTTGCCGCCGCCCCGGTATTCGGCGAGGGAGCCGCGACGGGTTTCCTTCAGTTCGCGGATCTCCTGCCAGTGGTCGAGGTCGAATCCGTCGGGAAAATGGAGAAAGCCGCGCGAGTCGCTCATCGTCACGACCGTCGCGCCCATTTCGATCAACTTTTGCGCGGCGTAGAGGGCGACATTGCCGCTGCCGCTCACGGCGACGCGTTTACCCGCGAGGGATTCCCCGTGGTGGCGCAGCATCTCGTCGCAGAAATAAACACAACCCCATCCCGTCGCTTCAGTCCGCACGGCGCTACCGCCGTAGGAGAGCCCTTTGCCGGTGAGGACTCCGCCCCAACGATTCTCCAGGCGCATGTATTGGCCGAAGAGAAAACTCACCTCGCGTCCGCCGACTCCGATGTCGCCGGCGGGCACATCGATATCCTCTCCAATATGGCGGGAGAGCTCGATCATCATCGACTGGCAGAAGCGCATCACCTCGCGGTCGCTCTTGCCTTTGGGATTGAAGTTCGAGCCCCCCTTCGCCCCGCCCATGGGCAGGCCGGTGAGGCTATTTTTGAAAATCTGCTCGAAGCCGAGGAATTTCAGGATGCTCTGGTTCACCGTGGGATGAAAACGCAGGCCGCCTTTGTAGGGGCCCAGGGCGTGATTGAACTGCACCCGCCAAGCCCGGTTCGCCCGGATCTCACCCGAATCGGCCTCCCAAGTGACGCGGAAGCTGATGATACGGTCGGGCTCGGTGACCCGCTCGAGGATCTGGTCGCGGCGGTATTCGGGGTGCTGGAGATACCATGGCAGGACCGAGGCCACGACCTCGCCGACGGCCTGGTGAAACTCGAGTTCGTGGGGATTGCGGCGCTTCAGTCCCCGCATGAAGGACTCGTATTCCTGGGTCTCGGCTTCGGTCATGGCGGTTTGTCAGGGTGGTGCCGTCCCGCTCTTCCCGCGACGACTCATCCACGGGAGCATGAGCAGCGCGAAAAGAAACGTGCCGACGAAGGCCATCCAGAGGAGCCGGAGCGGGTAGGGCCCCAGGAAATCGAGCAGGTTCGACTGGGTCGGCTTCGAGGGACCGACAAAACCGTAGTTCCATCCCGTGATCGCATCGAGAATGGCGAGCGCGGCCATGAAGCCGAGAGTCAACAGCACCGATCTCCGCCAATCGCACCAGGTCGGCCGGAAGCGATCGGCCACGAGGATCCAGGCGGTCGAGACGGGGATGAAGAGGTGATAGATCCAGAAAAGCCAGAACCAGAGATGGGCGGCCCCGACATAGAGCGAGGGCGTCAGGAAGGCCCAGAGGCAGAGCGCGAAGCTCCAGAAATACATCAGCGCCTGCGAAGTGTGGTGCCGCGTCGCGAGGGCGTAGGCGCCAAGAAGATTGGCGAGGTTACAGAAATGGAGCGGAAGCGACTCGGACCAGGAGAACCGACCACCGAAAAGGCCGTAGCCGTTGCTAAGGATCCACGAGAGCAGGCAGCCCGCGATCATCAAGAGCCGCACCGTCCGAGCCTTTGCCTCCACCTCGCGGGTGCGCTGGGCGAGCCAGACGGTCACCATCACCCCTGCCAAACACACCAAGAGGCACAAGCCATGAACGATCGAGCCTTGGGTGAAGGTGTCCATGGCGGGGCGAGCGTCGTCAGTAGAGCTGGCCTTTCCGGTAAGCGGCCGGAGAGACGCCGCGATGCTGTTTGAGCATGCGGCTGAAATAATACCGGTTCGGGAAACCGCAGTTCTCCGCGACTTGCTCGATCGACTCGTCCGTATGACGCAGGAGATGACAGGCCCGGTCGAGACGATAGCTGAGGAGCACGCTCATGGGGGCGAGGCGCACTTGGGAACGGAAGAGGTGGTTCAGGTTCCGCACGCTCACCCCGGCCGCCCGGGCCGCGTCATCGGCATTGATGCGGCGGGCGAGATTGGCGAGGAGGAATTCCATCGCTTTGGTCACGCGCGGGTCGAGCTTCTGGTCGCTCCAGGCGCGGGGAGGCAGTTTGCCGAGGGCGTGAAGCACGAGCGAGGCCGATTCCCAGTTGTAGGGTTCGCCCTTGGCGCTGGCGAGGGAGTCGAGAAAGGTCTGCGCCACCGCATCGACCGGAGAGGAATAGACTCCAGGCACGGAAAGGAGATCCGATCTCCCGAGGATAAAATGCACATACCACTTCGTGAAGGGCACCGGGTTGTGTGAACTGAAGGCTGTCCGCGGCGGGATCAGGTAGAGATTACCCGGCACCAACTTCGTTTCCACCCCGTCGAATTTCACCACCGCACTGCCATCGACCGGGCAATAGAGCCGCCAGTAGGGATCGATCAGTTGCTGGAGATTCCACCGTTGCAGACGGATCTTCCGCGTCGCGAGGATCTCGAGGGAAATGCCCGGGAGCATCACCTCGCGTTCGCCCTGCACTTCGTGCGGCGACCCGTCGGGGACGAGGCTGAAAAAGGACTCCCGTTTGGTGCTCATTCCGGTGTTTTGCGGAATGTGACAAACGCCAAGGGGAATGTCGAGAGCAATTTTGTGGGGTTCACGCCTTCCCTGCCAAAATCGACACAGGGTAGGAACGTCCGTCGACACCCTCTCTCCGCGCCAGCGAGTAAGGAGGCACGACACTCCTTTCCTGCAGGTATTCGACCCCCAGCTTCCTGCAATGCTGATCAGGCGATACGGCGGCCTACAATCGAGCGAGGAAGAGGCGGCCTACGGAATAAACGGAAAACGCGGAATTAGGGATGGCCGAGATAGATGCCGTGGGCATCAAAAGACACCGACTTCAGGGAACGACCGGGAAATCCGGGAAGGCTGAGGCCGGCAAATCCTCCCCATCTCTCCTTTTCGTTGAAATTCCGTGATGGCATGAAGTCGGTC
>DGXY01000123.1 GCA_002396885.1 Akkermansiaceae bacterium UBA5020 | reverse complement strand
GTCCTTTTTCAATGAGGCATCACGCTCTTCTCGTCAGCCATCTTCTGCGCGAGCATGGAGAGTTCGGCGGCTTTGAAGATGTGTTCCTGCGTCATCGCCCGCTCCGTGCCTTCGAGGAGGTCGAGGATCATTTCGCCGAAGAAGGGGAACCCGGTCGTGCCGTCGCAGTCGATCTCCCGCTCCTCTTCCCCGTCGACGAGGAAGAGCTTGTTCCCCGGCTCCTGGCGGGCGAGGGCGATGTATTTGCGGATTTCCATGGTGCCCTTCGTGCCGACGACAAAAACGCGGCCATCCCCCCAGACGCGGAGTCCGTCGGGAGTGAGCCAGTCGATGCGGCAATAACACGAGGCGCCTGTGTTCATCGTCAGGGAGGCTTCGCCGAAATCCTCCAGACCCGGTTTGTCGGGGGCGGTGAAGTTCTCAACGCGGGCATGGTTCACGATGCCGTCCGTCGCGCCGGTGAAGGCGAGGAACTGCTCGAACTGGTGCGAGCCGATGTCGGTGAGGATGCCGCCGTATTTTGCCTTCTCAAAAAACCAGTCGGGCCGCGCCGATTTCGACATGCGGTGCGGGGCGAGATTGATCACCTGCAGGACCTCGCCGATGGCACCTCCGCGGATCAGCTCGGTCGCCTTCATCGAGGACTCGTTGTGAAGGCGCTCGCTGTAATAGACCATGTAGCGTTTCTCCGTCGCGGCGACAGCGCGACGGGCATCGGCGAGCTGCTCCAGCGTGGTGAAAGGCGACTTGTCGGTGAAGTAGTGTTTGCCCGCGTTGAGGACCCGCACGCCGAGGGGGCCGCGCTCGCAGGGCACGTTGGCCGAGGCCACGCAGATCGTCTCGTCATCTTCGAGGATCTCCTCGATCGAAGCGGCGCGTTTCGCCTGTGGGTATCTTGTCAGGAAATCGTCGAGCTTTTTCGGATCGGGATCGTAGACGTATTTCAGCGTGGCTCCGGCATCGATGAGGCCGTTGGTCTGGCCGAAGATGTGGCCGTGATCCAGGCCGGTCACAGAAAAGATGAAATCACCCGGCCCCACCACGGGCGGGAGGGTTTTCGAAGAAGGTGCGTAGTCGTATCCGGTTTTTCCCATGCGGGAAATGTGGCGGTGATCGGCTTTCGTGCAAGCGGGTCCGCTCGACAGCGCCGTTCTCGTCGTGGAGAGTTCCGCCATGGAATTCACCCCCGATCAAATCGCCCGCGTCGCCAAGGACATGGGTGTCTCCTCCGAGGAGCTCGCCCGCTTCGCCGCCCTCGGGAGAAAACGCGTTTATGCCACGGGCGACTATCTCTTCCACCAATCCGCGCCGCGGCGCTTTTTCGGGATCGTCCTGCGGGGGAAAATCAACCTCCAGCGCGGGCTCGCGGGACGCAACGTGACGATCGCCTGCCTCACCGAGGGGGCGATGATCGGGGAGACGCTCTTTGTCGATGAGCTCGCCCACAGCGTCTCGGGCCTCGCCCTCGAGGAGACCGAGATCTGGGCCGTCGACAAGGAGGCGATCGATCAATTCCGCATCGAGAAGCCCGACATTTTCTACCGTATGGTCGCGCGTGCCGCCCGCAGGCTCAGCCTGCGACTCCGCGAGACGACCGAGATGCTGATGCGCTCAGGCCTCGAGCGGGCGCCCGTCACCGGTTTCCGGCTCGAGCACGATTCGCTCGGCGAACGCGAGGTCTCGAACGCCCACTACTACGGCATCCAGACGACGCGGGCGGTCGAGAATTTCCCCTTCTCCGGGATCCGGCTCTCGCATTTCCAGCACCTCGTCAACGCCTTCGCTCACGTCAAGAAAGCCGCCGCCGAGGCCAATGCCGAACTCGGCGTGCTCGATCCTCACATTGCCACCGCGATCGTCCGGGCCTGCGACCGCATTCTCGCCGGAGAGCGGCACGAGGACTTCGTCGTCGACATGGTCCAGGGCGGGGCCGGCACCTCGTCGAACATGAATGCGAACGAGGTCATCGCCAATCTCGCCCTCGAGATCCTCGGCCATGAAAAGGGCGCCTATGCCTTTTGCCATCCCAACGATCACGTCAACTGTTCGCAGTCGACCAACGACGTCTACCCTACCGCGGTGAAACTCGCCGTCGTCTCCGCGACCCAGGAGACCGTCTCGGCTCTCGGGGTGCTGCGCAAGGCCTTTCAGGCGAAGGCGGCCGAGTTCGCCGACGTCATCAAGATGGGACGCACCGAAAACCAGGATGCCGTGCCCATGACCCTCGGCCAGGAGTTCACTGCCTACGCGACGATGCTCCAAGACGGCATCCGACGTCTCGGCCGGGTCGCCGAGGATCTCCTTGTCGTGAACATGGGCGCTACCGCGATCGGGACTGGAATCAACAGCCCGCGCGGCTACGCCGAGCTTTGCACCGCCAAGCTCGCGCCCATCAGCGGCCATCCCGTGACCCTTGCCCATGATCTCGTCGAGGCGACCCAGGACGCCGCCGACTTCGCGATGATGAGCAGCGCCCTCAAGGTCACCGCGATCCAGCTTTCCAAGATCTGCAACGACCTGCGCTGGGCCTCCTCGGGACCGCGTTGCGGGCTGAATGAAATCAATCTGCCGCCGCTCCAGCCCGGCTCTTCCATCATGCCCGGCAAGGTGAATCCCGTGCTGCCCGAGGTCGTGAACCAGATCTGCTACCAGATCATCGGATCGGACACGACCGTCTCCCTCGCCGCCGAGGCAAGCGAGTTCGAGCTGAATATGGCCGAGCCCATCATCGCCCACAACCTCCTCGGCAGCCTCATGCTGCTGAAAAACGCCGCCATCGTCCTGACGACCCGCTGCATCAACGGCATCACCGCGAACCGCGAGCGCTGCGCCGATTATGTGAAAAACTCCATCGGCATCGTCACCGCGCTGAACCCCGTGCTCGGCTACGAACGGTCCGCCGCCATCGCGAAAGAGGCGCTGAAAAGCGGACGCGGCGTCTACGAACTCGTCCTCGAAAAGGGCTGGCTTTCCCAGGCCCGGCTCGACGACCTTCTCAGGCCCGAAAAGATGGCGAATCCCCTCCTGGCTGATCCGGCCCCGTGAGCTCGCGCTCCACTATTCCTCCAGATTTGCGATTGATTCGTCCGCCATCCTTCGCCACATTGCCCGCCCATGGAAAATGTCATCATCATCGGAACCGGCTGCGCCGGTTGGACCGCCGCGATTTACACGGCCCGCGCCAACCTGAGGCCTCTCGTCATTTCCGGTGAACAGCCTGGTGGCCAGCTCACGACGACGACGGAGGTCGAGAATTTCCCCGGTTTCCCCGAGGGTGTCATGGGCCCGGACCTGATGATGCGGATGCAGCAGCAGGCCGAGAAGTTCGGCACCCGCGTCGAATACGACCGCGTCGAGAGCGTCGCGAAGCAGGAGGACGGGAGCATCCTCCTCAAGACCTCGGGCGGCACCGAATACCGCGCCCACACCGTGATCGTCGCCACCGGTGCGAGCCCTCGCCACCTCGGTCTGCCGAACGAAAAGGAACTCGTCGGACGCGGCCTCACTTCTTGCGCCACGTGTGACGGGGCCTTTTATCCCGACGTGCCCGTGGCCGTGATCGGGGGTGGCGACTCGGCCTGTGAAGAGGCGAATTTCCTGACCCGCTTCGCGAGCAAGGTCTACCTCGTACACCGCCGCGACGAGCTCCGCGCCTCGAAGATCATGGCCGACCGCGCTCTCGCCAATCCGAAAATCGAGCCGGTCTGGAACTCGTCGGTGACGGAATACCTCACCGACGAGAAGGGCGACATGCGTGCCATCCGCGCCCTCAACCGGGTCACGGGGGAGGAAAGCGAGCTAGAGCTCAAGTGTGTCTTTGTCGCGATCGGTCACGATCCGAACACCGCGTTTCTCGCCGGATCGGGGGTCAATCTCGACGAGGACAGCTACATCCTCCAGGACGGTCATTCGACCCGCACGAACATCCCCGGGATTTTTTCGGCCGGTGACGTCGCCGATCACGTCTACCGCCAGGCCATCACCGCCGCCGGCAACGGCTGCCAGGCCGCCCTCGACGCCGAGCGTTACATCGCGGCCTTGGAGGGGTGAGGACGGACGTGAGGGTGATCGGACGTTCAGGGGTGTTCGGCGGGCAAGCGGGAGCT
>DGXY01000008.1:1148-5642 GCA_002396885.1 Akkermansiaceae bacterium UBA5020 | reverse complement strand
AGAAAATTTTGGCAAAGGGTCTAATTCCGCGTTTTCCGTTTATTTTGATGCCTTCGGCATCTATCTCGGCCATCCCTAATTCCGCGTTTTCCGTTTATTCCGTAGGCCGCCTCTTCCTCGCTCGATTGTAGGCCGCCTCTTCCTCGCTCGATTGTGGGCCACTCCATCTCCGCTCGATAGTTCGCAACCACCACGGAAACGGTAAACATCTAGCCCACCCTCACCGCCGTCTTCCGCCAGAGCCTTCTTCCCAGCAGCATTGCCGTCAACGTCAGGCCGAGGGTGATGCCCCACCACATCCCGGACGCGCCCCAATCGAGGCCGAAGGCGAGCCAGGCTCCCGCCGGCAGCGACACCACCCAGTAGGCGAAGACCGCGATCCACGCCGGACCGTGCACGTCATCGAGCCCGCGCAGCGCGCCCATCGAGAGGATCTGCATCGCATCGGAAAATTGGAAAGCCGCCGAGACCAGGAGCAGCGTCGTGGCCACCGCGAGCGCCTCCGGCTCGTCGATGAACCAGCCCGCGATCGTCCCGGGGAACGCGAGCACCGCCGTCGCGCTGAAGAGCGTAAACAAAGCCCCGAGGATCCATCCGCTCGCCACGATGGGACGGAGCCGATCGTGTGCCTTCGCGCCCCAGGCCTCGCCGACCCGCACCGTCAACGCCATCGAGATGCCGAGCGGCACCATGAAGACCGTCGCCGCGCAGGTGATTGCGACCTGGTGCGAGGCGAGCGCCTCCTTGCTGATCGTGCCGATGATGATCGTCGCCACGACAAAAGCGCTCACCTCTGCGAGCAGTTGCAGGCTCGCCGGCAGGCCCACCTTCACGAGCGACCGGATCGAGGGACCGTGCGGCCGCTTGAACCAATGACGCGGCACCCATTCCCCGATCGTCCGCGAGCCGCGGCTCCACCAGATCAGCACCGCGAGGATCGCGCAGCGGGCGATGAGCGTCGCGATCGCCGCTCCCTCCAGACCCAGCGTCGGCGCGCCGAACTTGCCCCAGATCAGCACCCAGTTCAGGAAGACGTTCAGCAGCACCCCGCCGAGGAGGATCCAGAAAGCCGGCCAGGGGTGGTTCATCGCATCGGCGTGATTTTTCACCGCCATCGATCCGATTGCCGGGATCATCGAGACCGCACAGATCAGGAAATAGCGGTCCGCCGACGCCGCCACCTCCGGCTCCTGACCGAAGAGATGGAGAAAGGGGATCAGCACCCCGGCCAGCACCACCGAGAGCAGTCCCACCACCAGGGCGATGAAAAGCCCGTTGCGCAGCGCCTCGCGTGCCATCGCTACATCTTCCGCGCCGCGCGCTTGCGAGACCCGGATCGAGACCGCCATCGTCATGCCGATCCCGAACATCAGCGGAATGTAGAGGATCGTGTTCGCGAAGGTCGCCGCCGCGAGCGGCACGACCCCGAGTTGCCCGATCATGAGCGTGTCCGAGAGCCCCACCAGCATCTGCCCGACCTGCCCCGCCACGAGCGGGAACGCGAGCGTCAGAGTGGCCCGGCCTTCGGTGAGGAGGGTTTGTTTCGAAAGAGCGGGCATCGGGAGGAGGGGGAGGCAGAGGTCGGAAGTCGGAAGTCGGAAGTCGGAAGTCGGAAGTCGGAAGTCGGAAGTCAGAGGTCGCGAAGCGGAGAGAGATGGAGCGGAGGGAAAGGGGAGGAGGGGAAGAGAAAACAAAAAACCCGCCGGGGCTTGCGGCGGGTCGGTCGGAGGAAACACTGGGATCGGAAGGAATCTCAGGATCGACGCAAGGACCCGCGCACCCTTGCCATGACCGGCCGGGTGGGGAGAAGGGATCGCATGCGGAACATAATGGTGTTGTGTTAAACCGGAGAGGGTAGGGTGTCAACCTCAGGTTCAAGAGTGAAGTGCAACGTCGATTGGTTTCCTCTACTTCCCGCAGGCGTCGCGAAGCCATTTCACTCTTGGGACAAATACTAAAGGCAGCTCGAGCCTGAAACCTGCAGGCTCGCCCCGCGTCCCACCTCCCGTTGACCAGCTTTAAAACCGTGCGATCCTCGCCCACCCCTAGAGGCGTATACCCCTGACTCCCATGCCCCGCTACGCCACTGCCATCCATTGGTTTCGCCGCGATCTCCGGCTTTCCGACAATCCCGCGCTCTTTCACGCGGTGAAGGAGGCGGAGGCGGTGGTGCCGGTCTACATTCAGAGTGTCTGGAAGGGCTCCCACGCCTGGACGGGGCCCGGGCGGCAGGCCTTTCTCTGCGGAAACCTCGCCTCGCTCGCGCGGAATCTCGAACACATCGGCGGGGCGCTTTTCTGCCGGCGCGGCGAGGCGCGGGGAGAGCTCGAGGCGCTGATCCGCGAAACGAAGGCCGAGGCGGTCTATTTCAACCGCGATCCGGATCCCTACGGCCGGGCGATGGAGGCGACGATCCGGGAGCTCTGCCGGGAGTATGGGATCGCTTGTCATGAATATCAGGAGGCGGTGCTGCACGAGCCGCACGAGGTGCTGACGGGGTCGGGACTGCCCTACAAGGTCTACACGCCCTACTCGCGCAATTGGTTCGGCCTCACGAAAACGCTCCCGCTGCCGGCGGTGAAGTCGCTGCGGGTGCCGGAAGGCATCGCCCACGGGCGCCTGCCGGAGCTGGCCGACTGGGGACTCGAGTGGTCGGGTGAGCTACCGCTGGAGTCTGGCGAGAAGGCGGCCCGGGCTCGGCTGAAGCAGGCGGTGGAGCAATCGCTCTCGCGCTACGAAGAGCGTCGCAACGATCCGGCGGCTGACGCGACTTCGCACCTCGGGGCCGATCTCCGCTACGGCACGATCTCCGTGCGAGAGGTTTATCACCGCGCCGCCGAGGCGGCGGCCGGGGCGGCGACGGAGCGGGAGAGGAAGTCGATCTTCACTTTCCAGAAACAGCTCGCCTGGCGCGAGTTTTTCATGGCGGTGCTCCATCATCACCCCGAGGTGCTGGAGACCGACTTCAATCCCGACTGGCGCGGGCTGGAGTGGGATGATCCAGGCGCGGGCGACCGGCTCGAGCGTTGGAAGGAAGGGCGCACTGGATTCCCGATCGTCGATGCAGGGATGCGCCAGCTCCGTGAGACGGGCTACATGCACAACCGGGTCCGGATGATCACGGCGATGTTCCTGACGAAGGATCTGCACCTGCACTGGATGCTGGGCGAATCGCACTTCATGCAGCACCTCCTCGACGGCGAGATCGCGAACAACAACGGCGGCTGGCAGTGGTCGGCGGGCACGGGGGCGGACGCGGCGCCCTACTTCCGCATCCAGAATCCCTGGACGCAGACCGCGACCTACGATCCCGAGGGAATCTATATCAAGCGCTGGCTGCCTGAACTGGCAAAGGTCGATCCGAAGCGTTTCCTCGCCCCGCCGCCCCCGGGGACCCGGCTCTGCGCCGATTATGTGGCTCCGATCGTTGATCACAAGGCGGAGCGCGAAGTGACGCTCGAGCGTTTCAAGCGGCATCGGGCGGGCGGTGAACGGTAATCAGTAATCGGTGAATGGTGAATGGTGAACACTGTAGCCACGAGCGTGAGCGAGTGGATCCCCGACGGCGGTCCGGAGCTCACTCGTGATTGTTGTAGATCTCGAGGCGGAGGAGTTTGCCGGCGGGATGGTAGGCGGCGAACTCTCGGAGATGACGAGGGTGAAATGCTGGACCTTCCCCAGGACGACCTCGACCTCGAGTCCGAGGGCGTGGTAGGAGAGAACGCCGAGATTCGGACCGAGGGAACGAAAGGCATCACTTGGTCCGAGAGGGACGAGGGCCTCGACGGGCGAGGGGAGGGGAATGCCGGTGAGCGTCCGCGAGGTGGTGTCCCAGATCAATTGGGGCGGGACGAGGCGCCGGGGAAAGGATTCGGTCGGGTTCGAAGGTTTGAGGCCAAAGAGCTTTTGAAAAAATCCCGTGGAGGCATGTTGGCAGGTCTCGCGCCGTCCCGTCTCGTGCAAAATTTTCCGGATTCTTCGTTTTCCTTCCCCGATTCTTCCCTAAAGTGTCAGCGTGAGCGACTCCTACCAAGTCTTTGCGCGAAAATACCGTCCCCGCACCTTCGAAGATGTGCTGGGGCAGGATCATGTGGTGCAGACGCTGCGCAATGCGATCGCGCAGGACCGCATCGCCCAGGCCTACCTTTTCGTGGGGCCGCGCGGCACGGGAAAGACCTCGACGGCGCGCATTCTCGCGAAGGCGCTCAACT
This sequence comes from Akkermansiaceae bacterium UBA5020, assembly GCA_002396885.1. Classification (GTDB taxonomy): domain Bacteria; phylum Verrucomicrobiota; class Verrucomicrobiia; order Verrucomicrobiales; family DEV007; genus Arctic95D-9. Next base: position 1,431 of record DGXY01000008.1, on the reverse strand, counting down.
GTCCGGGCGGACCGAAGGCCGATTTCGATCCCGATGATCCGGTCTGCCGAGAGATCGGAGAGGGGATCAATCTGGACGTCCTCGAGATCGACGGAGCGTCGAACAACGGGGTCGAGGACGTGAAATCCCTCCGTGACACGGTGAAATACGCGCCTATCTCGGGCAAATACCGCATTTATTACATCGACGAGGTCCACATGCTCTCGAATGCGGCGTTCAATGCGCTGCTGAAGACGCTGGAGGAGCCGCCGCCCCACGTGAAATTCATCTTCGCGACGACCGA
>DGXY01000008.1:749-914 GCA_002396885.1 Akkermansiaceae bacterium UBA5020 | reverse complement strand
GCCAGCGCTTTGACCTGCGCCGCATCCCCACGGCGACGATCGCGGAGCACCTCCTCCACATCGCCGGGAAAGAAGGCCTGACCCTGAGCGAAGCAGCGGCTTTCTCGATCGCCAAGGGGGCTGAGGGCGGGATGCGCGATGCCCAGTCGATGCTCGACCAGCTCG
>DGXY01000008.1:0-576 GCA_002396885.1 Akkermansiaceae bacterium UBA5020 | reverse complement strand
GCCCAGTCGATGCTCGACCAGCTCGTCGCTTTCTGTGGCGAGAAGATTGAAGAGAACGATGTCTCGGAGATTTTCGGCTTCAACTCGGCCGAGGCCATTGCGGAGCTCGGCAGCCTGGTGCTGCAGCGCGACAACTCGGCCGCCCTTGCGGCGTTGCACGGTCATGCGGAGGCGGGCAAGGATCTCTCACGCCTCCTCGGCGACCTTATCGGGCACTTTCGCAACGTCCTCGTCGCGAAGGTCGATCCGGGAGCCGCGGGAGGCGAACTGCCGAAGGAAGTGCTCGCGAGCATCCGCGAACAAGCGGCGGCGATCGAGACCTCGCGCCTCCTCAAGGTGATCGATCTTTTCGCCGAGACCGATGCCCGCATGAAGTGGGCGGTGAACAAGAAACTCCATTTCGAAGTCGGCCTGATCAAGGCGATCCAGGTGCTTGGCGAAGCGAATCTCGACGATGTCATCGCGATGGTGAATGCGGCCGCCGCCTCGGCGGACGGCCTCGGTGCGGGACCGCTCCCGGCCCGTGCCACCGCGACAGCGACAGCTGCCCCGGCTGCCGCGAATCCGTTGCCGGCC
>DGXY01000010.1:22684-27274 GCA_002396885.1 Akkermansiaceae bacterium UBA5020 | reverse complement strand
AAGAGGCTGATTTTGAATTTCATAGCGATTTGGAGCTGAGGCTGATCTTTTTTTGTTTTAGTTAGGGTGCCGTGGGCCGGGTCCATTATCTTCACCGACTCCCTCGCCCGTCTCCGAGCGGAGGATGCGTTAGAAAGATGAACCTCCCCGACGGGTCTCATTTACCATCCGGCTCGAAGTTCCCGCAAAGAACCCTCGGCAACGTTATTGGCACGTGGAGAGCGAGTGACGAAAATGACACTTCAATGCTTTCTGGAGCTGTGTATTAGAATGAAGGAAAGTGAAGCACCTCTCGCGTCGCGTGGCGCCGGAGGGACAGCGGTGGTGGCTTTCTGACCGCCGCGGCCCGGGTCCTTCGAGTCCTCCCATCACCGCTCCGGCCACCCGAGATGTCTGTGGAGGAAGTCGTAGGTCCCGACGCCGTTGACGGTGTGCGGCCCCACGAACCACTCGATCCCGCAGCGATCCTTCAGACCGAGTTCGGCCTCGTAGAGGTTTTTCACTTTGGCGAACTCGAAGGCGACCTGCTCGTCCGGGGCCACTCCGTCGAAGTGTCCGCGCTCGACCATGAAGGGACGCGGACAGATCAGGGCGGCCATCTCTGCGTAGTTGAAGGTGCCGCCGAGATTCCACTCGAAGATCTCGTATTCGCCCTTGTTGGCGTAGCTGTAACGGAGCGATTCGGAATCGGTGGCGGCGTTTTTCCAGACCCATTCGTTGAAGTCGGCCGAGCAGATCGAAAGGCAATAGCGATCGACGAGCGGCGGGATGCGCATGGCCGACTTGCCGCCGTAGCTGAGCCCGTAAAATGCGATTTTTTCAGGATCGACGAAGGGCTGGGCCGCCAACCAGTCGGTGATCTGGCGATGCTGCGGTATGATGATCGAGAAGAGTGTCTTGCCGATCGACTGGGCCTTGAACTGCTGCATCCGGAAAAGATCGAAGTACTTGTATCCGTTCTGCGGGGCGAAGGTGATGAAGCCGCGTTCGGCGAGGCGCGTTGCGAAGGCCTTGTAGGAATCAAAGTGGGCCTCCCCGGTCACGTCCTGGGGCGTGCCTTCGAGCCCGTGCTGGCAGACGACGACGGGACGCTTTTCACCCGAGAAGAGGTCGAGGTCTTTTGGCACGGTCAGAATGCCGTAGGCGATCACCTTTTCGCCACCGCTCTCCATCACATCCATGAGCACTTCGTAGGACAAGGTCTTGTCTCCCACCTGATAGGGTCGGGTGCGGACGTTTGGGGCGAGCAGGGGCAGTTCGAAATCGCCGATCACCTCGGTGCGGAATTTCTCTCGGTAGGGCTCGATCGTTTTCCCGAAGTTTTCGAGCGAGTCGGTTTTGAGATCGGCGAAGTAACGTTGCCGGTCGCCGGCCGCTTCGATGAGGGCGAGGCGATTGTGGAGGATGAGTTCGTCGGCGCGGCCAGGATTTTCCGGCAGTTCGAGATCGGGGGCATCGGTCGAAGGCGCGGCTTGGAGGCCGAAATGGGCGAGGAATCTTGAGGTCGCGTCCCGCGAGAATGCCTCGCCGCTTTTTACGAGATCGACTTTGGCGAGTGGGACCAGGGATTTCAGCCGATCGCATTCGGCGACGACTTCCGCGCCGGTCGGGGAGGGGAGCCGTCCCGGTTTTCCGGGGATTTTGCCGCGGTTCGCGTCATCGATTTCAAGATCGGCTCCGGCACGATAGCCATACTCCGGTTCAACGCCATATTCGATGACAAGAGGGCGCGGGGCCACGAGACCGGCGAGCTCGGCATCGCCGAACTCCTTGAGGAGGCCGAAGACATTGTGGTCGGCGGGCTCTTTCCAGAGTTTCTCGCGCGGGCCGAAAGAGCCGCTCACGAGCGCGGCGTCGATGCGCTCGTCGAGGGCCGCGGTGAAAAGAGCGAGGCGTCCGCCTTCGCCATGACCGACGATGCCGAGCGGGCGTTTCGTTTCGCCCTGATCCGCAAGAAGGCGGTCGATCGCCGATTGGATCTTCAAGACTTCATATCCGGTGATGGTGCGTCCCAAAAGAAAGGCGGAGCGCTGGATCCATTCGCGATGGCTGAGCTGGTGCTCGTTCAGTCCGCGATCGACGAGACGGATCACGGCGACGCGGCAGCCGCTTCGTGCGAGTGCGTCCGCGGCGGCGGGGCAAAAATCGGTGTCAGCGGGGTCGGAAAGGAAAACGATGTCGGCCTCTGGTTCGCCGGGTTGGAGGAGAAGTCCATCGAGATCAACCTGGCCGAAAGCTCTCCATCGGATTCCATAGGGAACGTATTCCTTCGGGCCCGCCATGGGTGGGAAAAGTCGATCGCCCGTTGATGCGTCGGGCGCATGGCGCTCCTCCCGATCCACCCCCAGCATTCTCGCGAGCCGCGCGCGGTTCGGCTGAACCGAGTTCGCATAGGCCTCCGGCGAGGAAAGGTCGCGTTTCCAGTATGGCTCCCGCTCCCGCGCGGCGCGCTCGATCTCGCGGTCGAGGAAGCGGTCGTTGACTTCGTGCAGCAGGCGCGAGAGATCGCCGGGTTCCTCCAGCAACGCGCTACCCGGCAACGGTCCGGTCGCCGGCGCGGGTTTCAGGAGGGGCCAAGGCGGCGCCTCGGCGGCGACAAGGCTGGAGAGCGCGGCGAGGCAGGCGAGGCAGGGGAATAGCACGGTCGACCGATGTGACATGCCCGATTGCAGCAGAAAGCGCTGCCATCGTCAGCCCTTCGTCACGCCGCGATAACGCCGAGGCCTGATCTTCGACCGGGTCTTGCCTTCACATCCCCAGTCCGTATTTCAGTAGCGCTTCGGACTCCTGCCAGACGGCCGGGCTGCTGCTGCCGAGCATCACCGCGACGACGGTCTTGCCGTTGGCGGTGGCGGAGGAAATGAGGCATTTGCCAGCGGCGTTGGTGGTGCCGGTCTTCAGCCCGGTGCAATAGGGGAAGTGGTGGAGGACCTGATTGGTATTGGTCAGAGTGCGCGGGGTGCCGTTGGCGAGCCGGAAAACATAGCTGCGGGTCGAGCAGATCGCACGAAGGGTCGGGTGACGCAGCGCGGCCATGCCTAGCCTGGAGAGGTCGCGGGCGGTGGAGTATTGGCCGGATGGCGAAGGCAGGCCGTTGGAATTGGTGAAGTAGGAATTGGTCATGCCGAGCTGGCGGGCCTTCGCGTTCATGCTCGCGACAAAGGCGGCCTCGCTGCCGGAATGGTCGCGGCCGAGGGCCCGGGCGATGTCGTTGCAACTCCGGATGAGGACGGCGTGAAGGAGTTGATCGCGGGTGTAGACCTCGCCGGGCTTGATGCCCATCACGGTGGGTTCGGCCCAGGTGTCGGGCTCGGCGATGGTCACGGGCGTGCCGAGACCGCCCCGTTCGGCGACGAGGAGCCCGACGAGGAGCTTTTGGGTGCTCGCGGCGGGGAGGTGGGCATCGGCATTTCGTTCGAAAAGGACGCGGCCAAAGCCATCCACGAGGATGGCGGCTTTCGCGGTGACTTTGGGAAGTCCGGTCGGAGGCGAAGCGGGCGAGGTCGTCGCGGCGCTGCCGTTTAGAGTGAGAGGAGTGGGCGGCAGGGCCTCGACGCTGCCAGGGGTGCCGCCGGGAGTCTCGGGAAAAGCCGCGCCACCCGCGTTGCCGATTCGCATGGGATCGGGATAGGTGGACAGTGTGCCCGGCAGGGCGGCGGACTGCGGTGGGGTCTCGTAGGAGACCGGTTCGTTCGACTGGCAGCCACCGAACATCACCACCGTCCAAAGAACTCCGCAAGCCAGTAAGCTGGCGGAGGCAGGGGAGGAGAGCAGGGGGTGGAGACGGCCTGTGGTCATGGACGCTCCATGCTACGCGAATTTCTCCGGATTGCACCCGGAAGCTCACTCGGCTGGTTTCAAAATCGCCTCGATCTCGGGCGCAGGGGGGGAACCCAGGTCGATCGCGGCGTGGTAATGGCGACGCGCGAGTTCAAGCCGGGGCGGCTTCGCCTCGAGGTAGGTAACGGCCAGATTGTAGTGGGCGGAGCCCAGTTTCGGGTCGATCTCGACGGCACGTTGCAGCTCGGTCACGGCGGCTTCGGGCCACCCGTAGTCGCGCACCACCGCCGCGAGGATGAGATGCGACTCAGCCTCGTTGGGATCTTCGTGGATGGCGCGGGTGAGGCAGGAAAGGGCGAGGGAGAGAGCGCCGCGCTCGTAGTGGATGAGGCCCAGGGTCTGCCAGTTCCGGGAGATGAAGGGATTCAGTTCGGTCGATTTGCCGAGGTTCCCGGCCGCGGCGAGCAGGTTCCCGAGTTGGTGCTCGGCAGCGCCGAGATTGGCGTAGGCGAGGGCGTTGTCAGGCGCGGCCTTGACCAGCTCAAGATAAAGATCACGCGCCTTTTCCCACTGCTTTTCGGCGACGGCGAGGGCCCCTTCTTTGGCGATGGCGGCGACTTCGGGAGGCAGCGAGACATTCCCTTTAACCCGTCCCAGTTGGAGTGGGGCCTCCCCTGCGCTCCCGGCGGCCTCCTTCGCGGCGCTGCCGGCCGGGGCGGCGGCGGGTTGAGCGGACTTCGCCACGGCGGCGGCAGGCTCGTGGTCCTTGAGTCGGAATCCGAGGTTCCGGACCCGTTTCAACGCTTCGAC
>DGXY01000010.1:21758-22483 GCA_002396885.1 Akkermansiaceae bacterium UBA5020 | reverse complement strand
TTCAACGCTTCGACGCCCGGCTCCGAAACTCCGGTGGCCGGGGCTTCCGGAGGCGGAGCCGGCGTTTCTTGGGAGAAAGCGATCAGCCCACTGATCCAGACCATCGCGGGAACCAAGGAGCAAGACGGGAAAAACACGCGCATGGGAAGAGAAATTTCGGAAAGCGGAAATAAAATTCAGATTTTCTCTTGCGCACGGCGAATTATTGTCAATGTTCTATCAAACAGTGTTCATAATGAAGTTAACCGACCGCCAACAACAAGTCCTCGACTACCTCCAGTCCGAGCATCGCCGCACCGGAATCATGCCTTCAACGCGTGAAATTCAGGAGCATTTTGGATTCGCCAGCCAGACAGCGGCGGTCAGCCATCTTCGTGCTCTTGAGCGCAAGGGGGCGATCACGCGCCGCGAAGGCGACGATGAGCGCCGTCGCGCCCGTTGCCTGATTATCGCTGGATCTGCGGATCGCGAACCCATCCTCGACGTGCCGGTCTACGGATCCATTCCCGCGGGATACAGCGACGATACCGCTCCGGTTTCAAGTGGCACCCTTTCCGTAGACGTCCGCTCCATGGGGCTCAACGAGCGTGCCAAGGCCTACGGGCTGAAGGTGCGGGGCGAGTCGATGATCGGGGCCCACATCATGGACGGCGATCACGTCATCCTCGAATATCGCGAGCCGCGCGATCAGGATATCGTTGCCGCCCTCATCGACGGCGAGACGA
>DGXY01000010.1:0-21607 GCA_002396885.1 Akkermansiaceae bacterium UBA5020 | reverse complement strand
CGAAGCATGGCGACATCGTCGCCGCCCTCATCGACGGCGAGACGACCTTGAAGCGCTATGTGATGAATGGCCGCCGCCCTTTCCTCAAGGCAGAGAACCCCGCCTACCCCGATCTCATTCCAGCGCAAGAACTCCTGATTCAGGGCGTGATGGTCGGTCTCGTGCGGGGCGCCGTGAAGCGCTGGTAACTTCCTGTCTCGGACCTGCCCTTCGAAGCCGCTCTGGCGAAGAAGGGTCAGGGGGCGGTCGCGGGAGCTTGAAACAGCTTGGTGATCGACTCCGCCGGCACTCCGGATTTCACGACCATCTGGAGGTTCTCTTTTTTCCCCTCGGATTCGTTGTAGTAGATCGAACTGGTCGAGGTGACGAGGCCGGCGAGTTCCCCTCGTCGGTTGAAGATGCCGGCGCCGCTCGAGCCCTTGGCAAAGTCGGCCGTGATTTGCAAGCGCGGGACGCGGCCCTTGGCGGTCAGGTATCGTCTCGACACGTAGCCACGGGTGAGGGAGTAGAAATGTCCATCGGGATGGGAGATGACAAACACCTCTTCGCCGGTTTGAATTCCGGTTTGAATGGATTGGTGGGGAAGGCCACTCGCTGCGCGGAGGCGAACGAGAGCGACATCGTCGGATTTTGAGGCGGCAAGCACTTCCTCGATCGCAAAAACTTCTCCAGTGGAAGTCATCGCCCCGAAAACGATGGCCTCGCGGAAATCGAGGACGTGATAATTCGTGAGGGCCAATCCATCAGCGGAGAGCAAGACGCCGCCGGCGAGATTGCCATGGTGTTTTTCACACTTGCCGCAGAGGTAGAGGTGCCCCAGCACCAGGGTCGCCGCTCTGGCTTGGTCGTGGACCTGGGGAAACCCTGTCGTGTCTTCCGGAAGGGGTGCGGCGGCGGGTTTGAGGGGAACGGGTGGGAGGGGAATGGTCGTGGTCAGGGGGGCGTTGCTCAGCTGTTTCGCCGTGGTTGATCCGGTGGGGAGACCGCCTCGTTCAAAAAGGGCGGTGAGGCGCGTCTCGAAGTCTGCCTTGATTGCCGCGTCGTCGATGAACTCATCCCCGCGCAGCGGCATCGCCAGGGCGAGCGCGATCAGGGGTGTGATGAGGAAGCGCATCGGAAGGGCAATCACGATCCCTGTCACTTGAAGTTGATTTTCGCATCAGGCAAGGCTTGGCGGAGCGCCTTCACGCCGGCTTCGGTCACTTTGGATTGCCAGAGATAGACCGCCTCGAGAGATTTCAGCCCCTCGAGTGTTTTCAGTCCCGCATCGGTGACTTCGGTCTGATGGAGGTTGATGTAGCGAAGTTCCTTGAGTCCCGCGAGGTGGTTGAGTCCGCCATCGCCAATGGCGGTGTTGTTGAGGTCGAGGCGCAGGAGACGAGGGGTCTGGGTCGCGAGAGCGAGGGCGGCGTCGGTGACGGCGCTGCGGGAGAGATCGAGGTGGGCAATATTGGCTCCGATGACCTTCGCCGAGAGGATCTGCTCATCCTTCGCCTCGGTCGGGGAAAGGCGGAAGTCGACGGAAAGAAGCGGGCTGGTCTGTGAAAGACGCATCACCCGTCCACCTGAGGCAGTGACCGACTCCCATGATTTCTCTTCGGGCATCGTGAGGCCCTCGGCGAGGCGCTGATAGATCCTCTGGGTTTCCGATACCGTGATCGTTTTGCCCGAGTTCGAAAGGTTGGCGGGCTTGCCTTCGAGACTGCCATGCCATTCTGCGAAGTCGGCGCCTTCATCGATCCAGTTCTTCAGAAGTTCGACTTCCTCCGGGGTGAGAGGATCCGCCTTGTCCTTTGGTGGCATGAAATCGTCGTCATCTGATGGCAGGGTGACGCGCTCAAACATGGCGCTCTCGCCCGATTTGCCGGCGACGAGGACGGCACCGTTCTCACTGCCGGCCTGGATCGCCCATGCGGCGTCGAAGCGCAATCCCGACTTGGGTTTCACCGTCTTGCCATCTTTCTCAAAAGGCGCTTTGTGGCACTGCACGCACTTCTTCTCGAGAAAAGGGAGAATCTCCTTTTCAAAATTCACGGCGGCCCCGGCGGGAAGAGCCAAAGCGATGGGTGTGAGGATCAGGGCGAGGGACTTCAAACGCATGACGGGAGCATGCGGATTCCCCATGCGTTGTGCAACGGGAATTCTTGGTTTCGGCAAGGCGCAATGAGGAGCCACTTTTCACGCAACGATTGGCCGGGGCGTGGGTCACTCGGTCGACGCCGTCACAGAGTTGGATGATCTGGTTTTTTGGCGATGGCCCCGTCCTCGTCATCGGTGCTTGCCTCGGAGCCGGGTCTGGGTTAAGCGGGTGTCATTCAGCGAATGAAGGCTTTTGAATGGAAATGGGGTGGCATCATCGGCGCGGCGGGCATTGCCTGGCTCGTCGCCTCGTGGGCATTGGGATTTCACGAGCGTGGCATCGGGATGATCCAGGTGACGGCGGCGCTTTCCATCGTCGTCGCCTTCGTCGGCTGCTTCCTCGCGATGCGTGACCTCCGGAGGCTTGAAGCGGAGACGACCTTGATCGAAGCGGTGCGACGGGGGGCGCTCATCGCGGTGATCGCGGCGGTCCTCGCGGTGCTGGGCCAGGCGATCTACTTCAAGTTCATCAATCCCGGTTGGACCGACTACATGGTCGAGCAGTCGCGGTTGTTTTACGCGGGGAAGGGCGTCGATGAGAAAGGACTCGCGGAAATCGCTGCATCCGCCAGGGCGACCTTCGGCTTTGCATCCTACGCGACCCAGGCCGGAGTCGGGGCTTTGCTCCAGGGCGTGATTTTCTCGGCGCTCGCTTTTGGAATCCTGAAATGGCAAGCGAACCGATGAAACGCCGCTTCACCCGCAAGCGACTTGTCGTGGTCGCCTTTTTCCTGCTCGTCCTTCCGGCGGCGGTTTGGTCACTCTTGTTGGCGACGGGCTATGTCGGCACTCCGGGAAATCCGGTCGTGCCGCCCTTCAACTTCTCCGATCGGATCGTCACGATCGACGTCGCTCCAGACGCTTCGGGGGATCTTCGTGCGACCTTCCAAGGTTGGCCCGAGGGAAAGACCGGCCTGAGCGGTGAGGAATTCCTGCAGGAGATCGATCGGCGCCAGCGAGACCTGCCCTGGATCTATCGTCTCCTCGACGTGACCTCACTCACCGGCGTGCTCTGGGTGGTCTTCGGTTTCGCGGGGCAGGGGGTCTTCACCGCTCGGATGATCATTCAGTGGCAGGCGAGCGAAAAGGCGAAGTCCTCCATCGTCCCGCCCGCCTTCTGGTGGCTCAGCATCCTTGGTGCCTCGATGCTGATGGTCTATTTCGTCTGGCGGAAAGACATCGTCGGCTTCCTCGGCCAGAGCACCGGATGGCTCGTTTACATCCGGAATCTCTGGTTCATTTATGGGCGGGAGGAGGGGAATCGGGACGACCCAGAAGCCTGATCTGCCCTTCGCAGAGGTTCCCCCCGGCATTTTCGGTAGGGATTCACCCTATGGCTGACGCCCCGCCATCAGCAGATGGTCTGGGAATGAAACACTACAACAAACGTCTTTCGACCGTCAGCGGGATCTTCGCGCTTTCAATCCTACTCTTCACGAACGGTTTCGCCGACTCGATCCTCCGAACAGCGGGTGACTTCACCCTTCTTGGGGGCACGAGTATCACGAGCACGGGTGTCGCCGGCACCGAGATCAAAAATGGAAATGTAGGTCTCTTTCCGGGAGCCACTACGGGGATCACGGGATTTCCCCCCGCGGTGATCGTGAACGGAGCCATCATCGCCACCGGAGGAGCCACGGCCCAAGCCCGATTGGATCTGGTGAAGGCGCAGGTAGGGCTCGCGGGCATGGCGGCGAACGCCAACCTGAGCACCGTGGATCTGGGCGGAAAAACCCTCGCTCCGGGAGTCTACAAGTTCGACTCCGACGCGGCCTTGACCGGGGCCCTCGTCCTCGACGGTCAGGGAAGAAACGACGCGTTTTGGGTCTTTCAAATCGGGACGGCTTTGACGACCTCGATCAATTCCACTGTCACCATCATTAATCCGGGGACGAACGGCGGTAGGGACTATGGCATTTTCTGGAATTGTGGAAGTGCCATTAACATCGGCGCAAACAATCAGATCGCCGGGATCTATCTGTCGGGGACCAGCATCACCTTCGGTGGAGGAAGCACGAGAGGCGGTCGTGCCCTCGCGCTGGCGGCAATCTCTCTCGACAACAATCAGATCGACGCGCTCGGAGGCCCCGGGAATAGTGACTGGAGCGGCGGAGTCATGTTTGACAGGAACGGTGCGGTCGTGCCGATTCAGAAACTTTCATTCAGTTATTATGGCAGAATGAACCGGATCACGGCGAGGTCTCATCCCCTCATCAGAGGAAAATCCTCGCCGAATGCCTCGACCATCGAATGGCGCACCAACCAGCATCGCTGGCACCGCGTTTCGATACCGGCCGGTGGTCAATGGCGCTTCAGGATGGACAGGCTAAAGCTCGGGAGCAACGACTTTCGCCTGCGAGCCCGCTCGGAAGACGGCGAGAAAACTCCGATCAAACGTCTCTCGATTGAGCGGAAATCCGTCGGTTCGCACGGGCAAGGTCGGATCCAGTAACGCGCGTCAGGCTTGATTCACCAGTCAGTAAGGCAACTCACGGAGGTAGAGGTTCTTGAAGAAGAGTTCGCTGCCGTGGTGTTGCAGTTCGATCTGGTCGGCGCGGACGAGCGGGATCGTTCCGGTCTTGTCCCAGTAGTTTTCGAGCTCGGTGCGATCGACGACCTGCTTGCCGTTGAGCCAGATGCTGACGCGGTTGCCGACCATGCGGATGAAGAAGGTGTTCCATTCGCCGATGGGTTTGTCGGCGAGGACGAGGGGCTGGTTGCGGGTGCGGCGATTGTTCCAGAGCCCGCCCGAACCGAGGTTGCGGCCGGTCTTGTAGGCTTCGACCCATTCCTGCGGCGTCGTGGGCATGCGCTTGGTGCCGTCCTTCTCCTTGATCGTGGCATCCCAGGGATCCCAGATCTGGATCTGCGGGGTGCCGCGGAGGTAGATGCCGCTGTCGGCCCCGGCAGGGATCTTCCAGTCGCAGTAGAATTCGAAGTCGCCGTAATCCCTCCCGGTGCAGAGGCTCGCGCCTTTGCCGTCATAGATCAGCACGCCGTCCTCGACGCGCCAATGTTCGTTCATCACGACATCGGCCTTGGCCTGCGCTTCCTTGAGGGCATCGCCGGTGAGGGCGCGCCGTTCGACCGCGTTGTTGTGGGCGAGGCCTTTCCAACCGGAGAGATCCTTGCCGTTGAAGAGGGGTGTGAACCCAGCCGGTGGGGTATTGTCAGGATTGCCCTCGAGGACGGGTTTGGCAGGGGAAAAATCGGCGATCTTGAGATTGCGGAACTCCATCGGGTCGCTGTGTCCGGCGAGGGAGATGCGGCCGGTGCGGTTCTTGCGGCCGTTGAACCCCTTTTCGAGCGGGGCCTGTTCCTCGAGGAAGGCATCGACGATCACGGCGCCATTGAGGATGACCATGATATGATCCTCGATCGCGACGATGGTCTGCTCGTTCCACTCGCCCACGGGCTTGAGGTAGCCGGTTTTCGCGGGCACATGACCGTAGACCGAACCATGCACCTGCCAGGGCTTCAGCCAGGAAAGCTTGCGCGGTTTTCCGTCCACGATCGCTTCTCCACCGTAGATCTTGCCCTCGTTGTCGAGGATCTGGATCTCGAGTCCGTCGCCGGCGGCGTGGCCTCCGGCGGGCACGCGGATGCCGATGCCGTTGTTCGCGCTCTCCTGCATCTTGAACTCGAAGGAGAAGGCGAAGTCGCCGTAGTCCTTTGCTGTCTCGAGATTCTTCCCTCCGGGTTGACAGATGAGGACGCCGTCCTTCACGACGTAGCCGGAGGTGTCCCCGGCCCAACCGGTGAGATCCTTGCCGTTGAAGAGATCCTGCCAGTCGGCCGCCTCGAGCAGGGCGAGCGGACGTTTCGCCGATTCCCGGTTGGGATCGGGTTTGGCCGCGTTTTGGGCAGGTGCGGTCAGGGTCAACAGGGCGACGGCAGACATGCCGGCCACGACAAAGGGCAGGGGGCGGTTCCTCATGATCCGCTATGAGAACACGGGGAGGACGCTTCAACAATAACGTGGTTGCGGTGCTGCACCTCACTCCACCGGATCGCGATGCTCAACGATCTCATCGCGCGGACCGGCCTCTTCCGATCTTCCCGGTAGGCTGGCCAGATGAAAGAGCGCATCGCCCTCGTCGGCATGCGCCTCGCGGCTGACTCCGATGACGAGGCCTTCGACCTCGCTGTGGATCGTCGTCTCGTAGCGACCGAAGGGATCGGCAATGGTGCCGAGACGGGTCCCGGCTTGCACCGCCTTGCCAAGATCGGTCTCGGGGATGAAAAGTCCGCCCTGGGGTGCCCGCACCCAGCTCGTGGATCGGGCGAAGAGGGTCGCGGCCGAGGCCTTTTCATCCGACTTCAGAGGCGGGAGCATCCCGAGGCGCCGCATCACGCCGTAGACGCCGCGCAGGCCGACCCGCACCGCTTCCTTGGAAATCCGGAAGGCCTCGCCTCCTTCAAAGAGGAGGGAGGGGATGTCTTTGCTTTTGAGAAAAGCCCGCAGCGACCCTTCGCGCAGGCCCGTTTCGATCACGACCGGAGGCGCAAAGGCACGGGCAAGATCGGCGGCGATGGGATCGCCAGGCGAGACGCGGATCTGCGGCAGATTCGGGCGACCGACCGCTCCCCCGTGGAAATCGATCGAGTGCGTCGCATGAGGCACGATCTCTTGGACGAAGGCATGGGCGAGGCGGGAGCCGAGCGAACCCTCGGGCGATCCGGGAAAGAGCCGGTTCAAATCGCGGCGGTCGGGCAGGTAGCGGCTGCGGGCTAGAAAGGCGGGCATGCACACGACTGGCACGACGAGGAGAGTGCCTTTGATCGGCCTCAAATTTCTCGTCTGGAGAAGGCGGCGCAGGATCTCGACGCCGATCAATTCATCCCCGTGCAATCCGGCGGTGAGGAGCAGGACCGGTCCCGGTTGGCGGCCGCGCCGGACGTGCACATGCATCGTTACGGGCTGGTAGCCGGTGAGCGATCCGACCGGCAGATCGACGACGCCACATTGACCGGGAAGAAATTCAACAGAGCCAACACGGAGCGGATTGTCCTGGCTCATGGGGTTTCTATTCTCTTCCTCTCATACTCATACTCATACTTATACTCTTACCTCCTACTCATACTCAAAAACGAACGTCCCTGGTCTCTCGATGAGTATGAGTATGAGTATGAGTATAAGTTGGAAAGCTGCTTCACCCCTTGCCCTTTGTCCGGGTGCTTTTCTTGCCTCTGGCCTGCTTCTCGATGAATTCGATGATCATGCCGGCGATGTCTTTGCCGGTGGTCGTTTCGATGCCTTCGAGACCGGGTGAGGAATTCACCTCCATCACGACGGGACCGTGATTGGACCGCAGCAGATCGACCCCGGCCACGTTCAATCCGAGGATGCTCGCGGCGCGGACCGCGGTGGAGCGCTCTTCCGGCGTGATCTTGATGACCGAGGCCGTGCCGCCACGATGGAGATTCGAGCGGAATTCACCTTCCTTGCCTTGACGTTTCATCGCCGCGACGACCTTGCCATCAACGACGAGACAACGGATGTCGGCGCCCTTGGCTTCCTTGATATACTCCTGCGCGAGGATGTTGGCGTTGAGACCGCGGAAGGCCTCGATGACCGACTCGGCCGCCTGACGGGTCTCGGCGAGGACGACGCCGACGCCCTGAGTGCCCTCGAGCAACTTGATCACGAGCGGGGCTCCGCCGACCTGGTCGATGAGCGCATCGGTGGCACGGGGATCGTGCGCGAAACCCGTCACGGGTAGCCCGATGCCCTTGCGGGCGAGGAGCTGGAGGCTGCGCAGCTTGTCGCGCGAGCGCGAGATCGCGACCGATTCGTTCACGCTGTAGACGTTCATCATCTCGAACTGCCGCACCACGGCGCAGCCGAAAAAGGTCTGCGAGGCACCGATCCGCGGGATCACGGCATCGTAGCCCTCGAGTTTTTCGCTGCCGAGGAAGATGGCGGGACGCATCGAGGTGATCTCCATGTGGCAGCGGACGTAGTCGATCACCCGCATCTCGTGGCCACGCTTGATCCCCGCCTCGTAGAGGGCGTTGGTCGAATAGAGCTTCCGGTTGCGGGACAAAATGGCGATTTTCATTGAGGATACGGGGATGCGGAAAAAATCGGGTTCGGCGGCACGGGCGGAAGGAAGCGCGGCCTCACGCCTGCGAGGGGCGGGTGCGGCGTGCGGGTTTGCCGAAGAGGTAGGAAAGCGAGGGATTCACGAGGAAGCGATCTTTCATCGCAGTCCGGCCCAAAAGCATGCGAAATTTCATGTTGTCGCGGTTCGTGAGGCTGAATTCCACCTCCCAGGTATGGGTGTCGAGGACAATGGGCACGCGGATGAAGGGGCGCTCTTCCTCGTGTCCCCCCGAATCACGGACACGGCGGCAATCGACAAGAGGCAGGTCGCAAGTGGCGATGAGATCGGGCTTCTTTGGTAGGGGATGGACGGAAAAGCGCACCCGCCGACCCTCCGCCGTCTCGTAGATCTCCAGGCCGCGCGTGTGGAGGCACGAGCTGCGCGCGCCCGTGTCGATCTTGGCCTTGATCCTGGAGATTCCGAGCTCCGGGATCGAAAGCCATTCTCGCCAACCGAGGATTTCGGGATTGAAGAGCATTAGCGACACGACGGGAAGATACTCACGACACGCCCGGGGCCAACTGCATATTCGCCGTTGGAAGCGAAAAGAGGAAGCGGGGAAGGATCGGAAGTTGGATTGCGTTCGTCAATTCCAGGTGGAGGAAAGGGAGAAGACGCTTGATCCTTGGCTCATTTTCCGGTTATTCACGTGACGTTTCCGATGAAATCCACCCTGACAAAGCCTCTTGGCATCGCGTTCGACCCGTTCGGCCCGGTTGCCTTCGCCCTTATGGTGTATTTGTCAGGATGTGCGGGTTCCTCCTTCGCCGAGGAAACGAAATGGAAGTTTTTCGCGATGGATACCGCGATCCGCGATCTCGGCCGGCTTGGAACGGCGAAAGAGTTGGGATACACGGGCGTGGGATGGCGTTTTGAACCGGCTGAAACGCTCGCCGGCTCGGTGGCGGCGCTACGCGGGAGCGGGCTTGATCTCGTCGCGGTCTACGGCGGCGCGACCTTGACGAAGGAAGGGATCGGTTTTCGTGGCGATCTCGGAGCCCGACTCGAGGTGCTCGCCGGGACGGGCACGACCATCTGGCTTCCGGTCAACAGTGCCGACTTCCCCGCATCCGACCCTGCGGGAGATGCCGTGGCCGTGCCCGAACTCCGGCGGCTCGCCGATCTCGCGGCGAAACAAGGTCTTCGTGTGGCTCTCTATCCCCACGCCGGATCCTGGCTCGAGCGGATCCAGGATGCGGTGCGGGTGGCCAAGGCGGTCGATCGGAAGAATTTCGGGGTCACCTTCAATCTCGCCCATTGTCTCCGCGTCGGCGACGAGGCGAAGATCCCCGTCTTGCTGGCCGAGGCCGCGCCGCATCTCTTTCTCGTGACGATCAACGGGGCCGATCAAAATGCGGCCGGAGCCCCGTGGGAACGCCTCATCCGGCCGCTCGACGAGGGCGATTATTCCGTGGCGAAGTTGCTCGGGGAACTCGAAAGGATCGGCTACACCGGCCCGATCGGTTTGCAGGCCTTCGGCGTGAAGCTTCCTGTCGCGGAGAGTCTCTCTCGCTCGATGAAGGCGTGGCGGGCTATCGTGGCGAAGCCGTAGCCGCGAGCGTGAGCGGGCGGGACTGGCAGGTCGCGACGGCGCGAACGCGGCAGGGCGGAACAGGAGGGACTCGCCGGGGTTTCCGGAATCTCCCGCCTCGCTTTTGGCGGAACAACCCTGTTACCTTGGCGACTCAACTCTCTTGGCTCATGATTTTTCGAAACGTTCTCTTCGTCGGCACCTTTCTCGCGCTTGCCGCGATGCCCCTTACCGCGCAGGAAAATCAGAAAGCAGCCAGCGGCAAAGGCGCCGCGCCAGCCGTTGGAAAAGAAAAGGGAAAAGGAAAAGGGAAAGGCAAAAGCAAGGGGCCGGCTCCGGTTCCCGCACCGCGATTTTTCGCCCCCATCGCGGAGCGTCTGTCTTCAAGCGATGCCGCCTTGCACCGCGATTTTCCCGACACCTGCATCGATGGGGACGGGCGCGTCTGGACTGTCTATGTCGAGCATGACGGGGCGGGGGACACGCTCTGTCTCGGGCGTGGTGAGGGGACCGGTGTGGAATTGGCTGCGCGGCTTTCCCGGCCGGGCGTGATCCACCAGCCCGCCATCGCCGCCGACGCGGCCGGGGGAGTCTGGGCCTTTTGGGCGCAGGTGAATGACCGCGACGTGATGACGCTTCGCGCGCGTCGCCATGCACACGGCGGGGTCGGGGAGGAAATCATCCTCGCCGCTTCCGATGATGCCGGCAACAGCTATGCCGACGCCGGCACCGACGCATCGGGACGCGTTTGGGTGGTTTGGCAGGAAATCCGCCCGGGCAATTCGCGCGTCCGTCTCAAATATTGGACGGGGGAGGCCGGTTGGTCGGAGTTGATCGATGTCTCCGGCGAGGGGAAGGGCGGGCACTGGGAGCCGCGCCTCGCCTTCACCGACCCGGAGGGCGCTTGGGTCGTCTACGACTCTTCCGCGGGAAGTGAATTCAATCTTCATCTCGCCCGCGTCGCCCCCGACGGGACGGTGAAAGGGCGCGAACTCGTCGCCACGCCCGACTACGAGGCCCGCGCCGCCATCGCTGCGGACGGAAAGGGCGCGCTTTGGATCGCGGCCGAGCGCGGACGGCGCCAATGGGGCCTCGATTCGCGTGGACATGAAAACGAGATAGGTTTCAACGCGGGCAAGCGCCTCCTCCTCGGCCGTTACGACCCTGACAAAGACACCTTCACCGAGGTGCCCGTGCCCGCGAACGGACGTCCCACGCCCGCGCCCGACCCGAGCCCGGGCTTCGCAGTCAATGTGCCATCGCTCGCGGTCACGCCTGATGGAAAAGTCTGGCTTGGATACCGCTATTATTCAAATCTCTTCTGGCGCGTCGCGCTGACCGCTTACGATCCGGCGGACGATTCGTGGCTCGAGCCGGCCGCCTTGCCTGACAGCATGATGGGGCAGGACCGGCATCAGGAACTGACCCTCGGGAAGGGCGGCGCGCTTTGGATGACCTGGCCGACCGACCTGCGCGCGACGAAGGCACCGGGAGTGGCACAGGTGCATTTGGCGCGCATCGATCCGAAAGGTCAGTGGCAGGCTTTGCCGAAGGAGCCCGCCGCCACCATCTCTCGTGCGATCGAACCACTTCCCTATTTCAATGAAGGCACTCCCTCGCGTCCCCTGACAGAACACCACATCTGGACGGTTGGTGGCAAGACCTACCGCCTCGTCTGGGGAGACCTCCACCGGCACACCGACATTTCAAATTGCCGCACCGGTTTTGATGGCTGCATCCTTGAGGCCTATCGCTACGCCTACGATCTCGCTGGACTCGACTTCCTCGGCACCTCCGATCACACCGACATCGCGAAGGTCTATTCCCCCTACGAATGGTGGCACACCCAGCGGCACGTCGACACCTTCTTTGCCCCGGGGCGCTTCGCTCCGCTTTATGCCTACGAGCGCGAGCAGGTCTTTCCTTGGGGGCATCGCAACATCGCCTTTGCCAAAAGGGGCGGCCCGATCGTTTACATCAACCGGATCAACTATCGGAATTCTCCCTGGCAGGCGACCTTGCCGGTGCAGGCGGGGCTCGACCAGATCCAGCCTTCCGAATTGTGGGATGTCCTCGAGCGCCATGGCGAGCCTGTCGCGATCATCAGCCACACCGGCGCCACGGGGATGGGGACGGACTGGACGAAGTACGAAAACGGCATCGACAACACCTACGAAAACACCGTTGAAATCTTCCAGGGAGCGCGGGTCAGCTACGAGGGGATTGGCTTGCCTCAACCGACCGTGGGCCTGCGCAAGGGCGAGCCCTACACACCGTCCAACAAAAACGGAAAAGATTTCCCTCTCCCTCCCGCGCCGATTACGGATTTCGAGGCAGGCACCCCGGGCAAGGGCGCCTTTAACAACGGCGTTTATCAAAAGGCCCTCGCGGTCGGTCACAAGCTCGGTGTCTTCGCCTCGAGCGACCACCTCTCGACGCACACCTCCTTCGGTGGTGTCTACGTCGAGGAGTTCACCCGCGAAGGCATCATCGCGGGCTTCAAGGCCCGGCGCACCGTTGCGGCGACGGACAAGGTCTTCATCGAGCTGAGCTGCGGCGGGCATCTCATGGGCGAGGTCTTCGAAACGAAGGAGAACCCCGTCCTGAGCTACCGTGTCCTCGGGACCGCTCCGCTCAAGCGCGTCACGATCGTGCGCAACGAGTCCGATCTCCATGTTATTGAAACAGGTGAGAAAGAAGTTGTGGGCGACTGGACCGATCCCTCGCCGCTCGCAGGCGAAAACCGCTACTACCTTCGCATCGAACAATCCGACGGCAACATGGCCTGGTCCTCGCCGATGTGGGTGACGGTTTTCCGATAATCTCGTAGCCACGAGCATGAGCGAGTGGACCGGCAGGGCGCGGGATCGATTCGCTCACGCTCATCGCTACCGGGAAGGACGTAGCCACGAGCATGAGCGATTGGACCGGCAGGGCGCGGGATTGATTCGCTCACGCTCATCGCTACCGGGAATATGGACAAAAGCCGGATCTGACACAAGCTTGTCCGCAACTCCCACGGGCCAGGTGAGTTTCCCTTTCTCGAATGGAATCCCTCCTTCTCCTTCTCTGCGTCATCGGTGCCCTCTGTGGTGAAATCCGTGCCGCCGACCCGCGCCCCAACGTGATCCTCATCTACACCGACGACCACGGATACTCCGACCTCGGGGTTCACGGTCTCCAGTCCGATCTCAAGACCCCCCATCTCGACGCGCTCGCCCGGAGCGGCGTCGTCGCGAAGAACGGCTACAGCACCGCCCCGCAGTGCGTGCCTTCGCGAGGCGGATTGCTCACCGGTCGTTTCCAGGGGCGCTTCAATCTCGACAACAACGGCTCGGCTCTCGACGGCTTCAACCAGCAGACCACCCTCGCCGAACGCCTGCGCGAGGCGGGTTACGCCACCGCCCATTTCGGAAAATGGCACCTTGGTCCGACCACGGAGATTCCCGCGCACGGGTTTCAACACGTCTTCTCGCAAAACGCGCAGCGGCCTTTCTCCGCCAACCTCACTCTCGACGGAAAGGACCGTCCCATGGGCGATCTTCCTCCCGAAGAGTATCACATCGATGCCTGCTCGAAGTCAGCCGCCGCGATCATCGCGCGTTACCATGACCGGCCCTTCTTTCTCTATGTCGCCCTCCGCGCCCCGCACACGCCGCTCGATGCGCCCCAACCTTACAAGGACCGTTTCCCTGGTGAAATGCCCGAACGCCGCCGGGCCGCCCTCGGCATGCTCGCCGCGATCGACGATGGTGTCGGTTTGATTACAGAAACGCTGAAGCAGCACGGACTCACCGAGAAGACCCTGATCTTCTTCATCGGCGACAACGGCGCTCCGCTGAAGATCCACAAGATCGATTCGCCCCTCGAAGGTGACGCCGGCGGATGGGACGGCAGCCTCAACGATCCGCTCAATGGCGAGAAAGGCATGCTCGCCGAGGGCGGGATGCACGTGCCCTTTCTCATCGCCTGGCCGGGAACGATCCCCGGAGGGCAGGTCTACGAGCACCCCGTGAGCGCCCTTGATGTCGCCGCGACCGCAGTGGAGGCCACGAAGGTCGAAGTGAAGTCCGGCGAACTCGATGGCAGCAACCTTCTCCCCCACCTGAAAGGCGAGGTGAAGGAAGCGCCCCACGAGGCCCTCTTCTGGCGCTGGATGGCGCAGAGTGCGGTCCGCCAGGGCAATTGGAAACTCCTCCGCGGTGGCGACCGTGAGTATCTCTACGATCTCGCCACCGATCCCGGGGAGAAACACAATCTCGCCTCCGATCATCCTGACAAAGCCACACAACTCCGCGAAAAGCTCACCGCGTGGTCCGCCGAACTCGATCCTCCCGGTCTCGCGCTGGGGCCCATGGCTCCGAACTGGAACGCCTACTTCGATCATTACCTCGAAGGCAAGACCGCCGCGGCTCCCACCGCGAAGGAGACACCCGTCTCGACGGCGGTGAAAGGCTGGGAAGCCCGGGGCGGATCGGTCACGGACGACAAGGGAGTCATTGTTTTCACGCCTGAGAAGAAGGGAAAAGGTGGATTCCTAACAAAAACCCGAACCCAAATCGCGGGTCCGGTGCAGGTGACGCTGGAGCTCAAGGCCGCGGCAGGGACTGGCACGGTGGCCTGGCGGGTCGAGGGCGACAAAGATTTCCTTCCGGCGAACCGCGTCACCTTCACGGTTGCGGATTCGGACGATTGGCAAGTGCGCGAGTTCGTCCTGCCGGCGAGCTCACCCGTGATCCATCTGCGGGTCCAGACTCCGGGGGGCGAAGCCCGGTTCCGGAAGCTGCAATTCAAACCTTCCGATCGATGAGAGTTCTTTTTCTTCTCGTTATCCTCGGGGCTCTCGATGCGGTGGCCCGGGCCGATGAATCGCGCCCCAACATCCTCCACATCCTGACCGATGACATGGGATGGACGGCGTTGAGTTGTTATGGCAACCGGGATCTCGCCACGCCGCATCTCGACCGCCTCGCTTCGCAGGGGATGCGTTTCACGAACGCCTACGCCGACGCGCAGTGCTCGCCCACCCGCGCCGCCTTTCTCTCCGGACAGTACGGCGCCCGCACCGGCGTCTTCAAGGTGCTCAACGAAAAGGAGCCGTCGCGCGCTTTCCTGCGCTCGCCCGAAGCCAATGCCGCGCTGGCCCCGGAGGTCGGCAACCTCGCGGCTACCCTGCGAGAGGCCGGCTACACGACCGGGATCAGCGGCAAATGGCACGTTGCGAACCACTTCGCGGTCGCTCCGCTGCGGAAGCGCGAAGGCTATTTTGATAACTACGGTTTCGACTTCGCCGGTCCGGCACTCGGCAACGGGAATCACGAGGACCAAGCGGTCACCGCCATCACCGACGACATCATCGGATTCATCGAGACGAACAAGGACCAACCGTGGTTCGCCTTCGTGGCCCATTTCACCCCGCACACGCCGCTGGAGGCACCTGAAGCCCTCATCGCCAAACAGGTTGCCCGCGGCTATGCGCGTGCCGGGACCAAAGAAGGCAAATCGACCGAGCGCCCCATCGCGAACTACCTCGCGATGCTGGAGCACCTCGACAACGAGGTGGGTCGTCTCCTCGCCCGCTTGGACGAGCTCGGCCTCGCGGAGAACACCATGGTTCTCTTCACCTCGGACAACGGCGGTCTCTCCCGTGTGACGAGCAACGTTCCGCTTCGTGAAGGCAAGGGAGCTCCCTACGAAGGCGGCATCCGCGTCCCCCTCATCGTGCGTTGGCCCACCAAAGTGAAGGCGGGCAGCGAGTGTGCGCTGCCGGTGCATGCCGTCGATTTTTATCCCACTTTTACCGAAGTCGCCGGAGCCGCGAGCCCCGCCGATCATCCGCTCGATGGCGAGAGCCTGCTGCCCTTGCTCGCGCAAAGCGGCCCGCTCCAGCGCACCACCTTGTATTGGCACATGCCCACCTACACCACCAACTACGGCCGCACGCCCTGCGCGGTGATCCGCGAGGGCGACTGGAAGCTCATCCACTGGTTCGGCGACTCCATGGACACCACCGGCTTCACACCCGATGACAAACCCTACGGCAAACTCGTCGTCGGTCCGCGCACCGAACTTTACCACCTTGGCGACGACCTCGGCGAACGCGAGGATCTCGCCGCCGACCGCCCGAAGAAGACCGCCCATCTCACCAAGGCCCTCAACGCCTGGCTCAAACGCACCGGTGCCGGGCTTCCCGCGCGGAATCCCGACTTCGACGAGGCGCGTTGGTGGACGGGGAATGAAAAAAGATGAGAGAGCGAATTGGTCCTATGAACATTTCTCCTGTCGCCTTCCTTGCCCCGGTCCTCCGAGGCAACCTCTTTTTCTGGAGCGCATCCTTCAAACGCCTCCTTTTCTTACTCGTCTTCCTCACTCCAGGCGCATCGCTTCACGCGGCGCAGGCCGAATCCGCCAAGGCTTCGACGTACAAGCCCAACGTCCTCTTCATCCTCGCCGACGACCTCGGGTGGAGCGACACGACGCTCCATGGAAACACCAAACTCTATCAAACACCCCATCTCGAGCGTCTCGCGGCCCGGGGCATGACTTTCACGCGGGCCTATTCGGCCAGTCCGCTTTGCTCGCCGACACGATCTGCCATCCTCACGGGTCTCAGTCCGGCGCGGACGGGGATCACGACACCGAGCTGCCACGAGCCTGCGGTGGTCCTCGCGGCGACGACGGGGAAGGGCGCTCCTCCGTCAAAGAAGTCCATCGCGCCAATCCCGGCGACGCGACTGAAAACGGATTATCCCACCCTAACCAAATCCCTCAAGGCGGCAGGTTACGCGACGGGACACTTCGGCAAATGGCATCTCGGCCCCGAACCCTATTCTCCGTTCGAGCATGGATTCGACGCGGACGTTCCGCACCACCCGGGACCGGGTCCGGCGGGGAGTTTTGTCGCTCCTTGGAAGTTCGCCTCGTTCAAGGAGAAGTCGCCCGGTGAACACCTCGAAGATCGCATGGCCGAGGAAGCCGTCGCATGGATGGAGCAACAAGAGGGGAAACCCTTCTTCCTCAATTACTGGATGTTCAGCGTGCACGCCCCCTTCGATGCGAAGGCGGCGCTCATCGAAAAACACCGCGCCCGCATCGATCCGACGGATGGCCAGCGCAGTCCCACTTACGCGGCGATGGTGGAATCGATGGACGATGCTGTCGGCACCTTGCTCGACGCGCTCGACCGCCTCGAGATCGCGGAGAAGACCATCGTGGTCTTCACTTCGGACAATGGGGGAAACATGTACAATGAGATCGACGGCACGACCCCGACCAGCAACCGTCCCCTCCGCGGTGGCAAAGCGACGATGTTCGAGGGGGGCGTGCGCGTGCCGGGAGTGATCGTCTGGCCAGGAGTGACGACGCCCGCGTCGCGCAATGACACGCCCATCCAGAGCGAGGATTATTTGCCGACCTTGCTCGAGGGGCTCCGCTTGCCACTCGAAGCGGGTGCGGTCCGCGACGGCATCAGTGTGCTGCCCGCGTTGAAGGGCGAGACGATGCCGGAGCGTCCCCTCTTCCGCTATTTCCCCCACGATCCCGGCGTGCCGGACTGGCTTCCGCCGAGCGTCTCGGTGAGCCGGAGCGATTGGAAACTGATCCGGATTTTTCACGGTGGAGAGAAGGGGGCTCATCGCCACCTCCTCTTTGATCTCGGCAAGGACCCTGGCGAAACCACCAATCTGGCCCCGCAACGACCGGATCTTGTCGCCGAGCTCGACGGGCTCATCGAGGGATTCCTCGCGGAGACGAAGGCCGTCGTGCCCGTGCCGAATCCGACCTTCGATCCCGCTCAATACCGTCCCGAGCTCGAAGGCAAACAGCAGCCCAAAGGCAAGGCGAAGGCGGCGACGAAGAGCGGTTGGAGCACGAGCAAACAAGCGGCCTTGAAACGACAAGACGGATTATCCGTGATCGTCTCGAGCGGCGGCGATCCTTGGATGAGCACGAAGGTAGCGGTCTCTGCTAAGGGCCCGTTCACCCTGACACTGCGGCTGCGGAGCTCCGCGAAGGGAGCGGCGTTGGTCTACTACGCGACGCCGGAGACACCCGGCTTCGACAAATCAAGAACGATGCCGCTCTCGCTGAAGCACGACGGATCGTCGCAGGATTTCGAGATGGCCCTGCCTTTCACACGGCTCGCCGCTTTGCGTCTCGATCCGGCGAGCGGTCCGGGCGAGATCGTGATCGAGCGTTTCGAGTTACGCGATGCCGCGGGGCAGGTGGTGAAGCTTCCGGCTTTTCCTTGAGGACGGTGGTCCGATAGAATCGACCACGCATGAGGCATCGTTCCGCCCTGATTTTCTCTCTTGTCGCGCTCGTTCTGGTCGCGGTTTGGTTGCTTCGTCCCCGCACCTCGCCGTCCGATCCGCGCCGCTCGGTGATCGAAGCGGGATCGGTCCGGATCGGCCCTGCGTCGCCGCGCGAGTGGGCAGATGCGGATCCTCGTCCCATCGCCGGGGCCCGCTATGAGAAAACCTTCTCGGCCGCGCCCAGCGAAGCGTCGAAGATCCTCTCGCTCCAACAGGAAGGCGTGAAGCGGAACTGGGGCATCTTCCTCAACGACCGCAAACTCGGCACGCTCGTCCCTGACGAAACCACCCTCGAGCATCTCGTCGAGATACCGGCCGGAACGCTACGCACGGGAGACAATGTCCTCCGTCTCGAGCCCGCGAAAGAGCCCGACGACATCATCATCGGTCCCATTGCCCTGATCGACGCGGCGCGTCCCGAATGGCTCGCAGGAGGAATGGTTTCGATCACGGTGACGGATGCGGCAAACGGTCGTCCCTTGCCCTGTCGTCTCACCGTGACGCGGCCGGACGGCACGCTCGTCGCTCTCGCCGCGACTCCGGAGAATGAGGTCGCGGTGCGGACCGGCGTGGTTTACACGAGGCAGGGCAAAGCCTCGCTCTCCCTGCCTGCGGGCGATTACGAGATTCGCGCGGGCCGGGGATTTGAGTGGGGCCTCGCGAAAGCAAAGGTGCGGGTTGCGTCAGGTAGTTCGCAGGACCTCGGCCTTTCCCTTGTCCGCGAAGTCGACACGCGCGGCTGGATCGCGGTGGACAGTCACATCCATACGCTGACGCACAGCGGTCACGGAGACGCGACCCTGCGCGAGCGCATCCTCACGATCGCGGGGGAGGGGATCGAACTCGCCATCGCCACGGAACACAATCACCACGCCGACTACGGACCCGCGGCCGAGGCGGCAGGCTTGACCGGTGAATTCGCGACCGTCGTCGGTAACGAAGTGACGACGAAGCAAGGACATTTCAACTGCTTTCCCATCGATGCCGTTGCTCCGGTGGTGAACCACCTCGAAACCGATTGGTCGAAGCTGCTCCCTGCGATCCGCGCGACGCCTGGAGTGCGCGTCATCACCCTGAATCATCCGCGCGATCTCCATTCGGGCTTTGTGCCGCTCGGCGAGGCGGAGTTCGACGCCTCGACCGGCATTCATCGCCGTGCCGCTGATTTCAAGATCGATGCGATCGAGGTGATCACCTCCGGGGCGATGCAATCGGACATTGAATGGCTCTACCGCGATTGGTTCGCCCTGCTGAAGCGCGGTCACCGGATCTCCGCGGTCGGCTCGAGCGACAGCCATGATGTGACGCGTTTCTTGCTTGGTCAGGGTCGCACCTATGTCGCGGCGCCCGACGAGGATCCCGCGCATGTCGACCTCGACCGGGTCTGGTCGAGCTATGAAGAGGGTCGGGTGCGGGTCAGTCTCGGCCTGCTCGTCGATCTGAAGGTGGATGGGAGATACGGCATCGGCGACCGGGTCATGTCACCAGGGGAGACGGTGAAGGTCGAGGCGATGGTCAGCGGTCCTTCGTGGACACGGGCAGACCGCGTCGTGCTTTACGCGAATGGTGAGGCGCTCCTGGAATCGGAGATCATGGATCCAGGACGTGCCGGAGAGAAAGCGCGCGTCGTCTGGGAAATTCCGCGCCCGGGAAAAGACACCTTTCTCGTCGCCATCGCCACGGGTCCGGGACTGACGGAGGCCTTCTGGCCGATCCCGCGCCCCTACCAGCCGAGCAGCCCGATCTTCGAGCCTCGCGTGATTGGCTCGACGAACCCGGTGTGGATCGACATCGAAGAAAGCCGATAAAGAAACTCGTGAGAGTTTCTCAAGAACGTCGCGGGTGGTTTGCAGAGGAAGGAGAAACTCTCACGAGTTTCTTTACACGGATCCATCCCGTTTCTCGATCTGCGGCAGGATCAATTTCCGCTTCAGGAGCCAGCTGACTCCGATGAGGTCGTAGATGCCGCGGAGGGCGCGGTCGAAGTTCGTGTATTTCGAGGTGCCGGCCTTGCGTTCGCGGTGGTTCACGTCGATCTCGGCGATCTTCAGACCGGCGTGGGTGAAGATCGCGGGCAGGTAGCGGTGGAGTCCGTTGAAGGGCACGAGCAGATCGACATGGTCGCGATGGATCACCTTGAGAGAGCATCCAGTGTCGCTCACGCCATCCTGGAGGAAGGCGCGGCGGATGCGGTTGGCGATGCGGGAGGCGGCGCGTCGGCTCCAGGTGTCGCGGCGTTTGGCGCGGCGGCCTACGGCGACGTCACATTCGCCCGAGCGGACGAGTTCGACGAGTTTGGCGATGTCGGCGGGATCGTTCTGCCCGTCTCCGTCGAGCATGACGAGGAGGTCGCCCGAGGCGTAGCACAGTCCGGCGAAAAGCGCTCCGCTCTGCCCGCGATTTTGGGTGAGGCGGAGAGGCGTCACGCCGGGCACGGAGCAAAGGATCTCCCAGGTGCGGTCCTTGCTGCCATCGTCGATTGCGATGACTTCGGCCCCGGGGTGGCAGGTGACGATCTCGCGGAGGACGAACTCGGCGCACTCCTCCTCATTGTAGAAAGGGACGACGACGCTGATCCGGTCGAACGCGGGCAGCGACCGTCGCAGGCCCGGGGTGCGTTCAAAGGGAGATTGGTATCCTGGGAGCGACATGGGACGAAAACGGAGCGTCGGCTGGGTGAAAGGGTGGTCTCCCGATCCTTGGCGGTCAGTTCACAGGCAAGGTATCGGTGACGGCGCCGGGGGCGGGCTGGATGCCGAGGATCTTGCAGATCGTGGCGTGGAAGGAAAGCTGTCCGACTTCGTCGAGGGCGCCACTGAGGGGCGATTTCGGGTAGCCGGCCATGAACATCTGACCCGACATGCGGACGGACTCCTCCACCGGATATCCGAAGGCACCGAAGAATCCGGGGCCCTCGGTTGGGTCGAAGACGGGCTCGGCGGCCTTTTGGTCGGCGAAGGCATATCCCGTCTTCAGCACGAGGACACGGTCGCCGGTGCGTTCGGGATTCAGGTAAGACCATTCGGCCGGCAGGGCATCCTTTTTGAGGGTGCGGAAATAGATGCGTTTGCTCAGCTCGTTGTCGAACTTGTCGATGAAGATTTTCTTCTCGCCCTCGTTGGCGGGGAGATCCTTGAAGTAAAGGTTGGCAACGGCGTCGTGGGCGACGATGTCGCAATTCTTCATCATCTCGTCGCCGAGGAGGTGGGCGACGTTCACGTTTTTGTCGAGCTCGGCGATTCCGTGATCGGTCGTGATGAAGATGACGAGGTTCGCGCTCGGCGGGGCGAGGGTCGCCCACTCGGCCTGGACGGTGTCGAAGAAGCTCTGGAGCGCCTTGTCGGTGGCACCGACCGCGGCATAGGTCTCATCGGCGCGGGGGCCGTGGAGAAGGCCCTCGCGGTAGACGTCGTTGAGCCGCAGCATCACGAGGCGAAGTTTCTCTCCGCCCGCCGGGGAAGCCGCAGGCGCAGCGGGCGCGGCACTATCGGCCGGAGCGGCAGGAGCGGCAGGAGCGG
>DGXY01000118.1:3690-13337 GCA_002396885.1 Akkermansiaceae bacterium UBA5020 | reverse complement strand
GATTTTCAATAGTAGCAATACTTTCACCCCTGTCGAACCGAAGATGATCATCCCCATCAAGCCATGGCTGGAGCTCGCCAACGGAAACGCGGGACTTGGAGCCTTTCAGCGCCAGTTGCCTGTGGCGAATGGTCTCATCCTCTCATCGAATTGGGAGCGGGGCCTTGGCTTGGGGGAGATCAGGGGCTGGAATGATGGTTTGGCCGAAAACATTGAGCGCATGGACTTTTACCACGAACCCATTCTCGCGGAAGAGATCCTTGAAGCCATGCGACCGGTCGAGGGGAAGCAAATCTTCGATGGAACTTTGGGTGGCGGTGGGCATTCGGAACTGCTTCTCCGCAACCGGGCCCACGTCATCGGTTGCGACCAGGATCAGGAGGCGCTCGATCATGCGACCCGTCGTCTGGATTCCTACGGGGATTCCTTCCTCCCGGTGCGGGGGAATTTCCGCGATATCGACGTGATCCTGGCCGGCCTTGGGATCCCGCAGGTGGATGGGATTCTTCTCGATCTCGGGGTTTCCTCGCGCCAGCTCGACGATCCGGCGCGCGGCTTTTCCTTTCGCGAGGATGGGCCTCTCGACATGCGCATGGATGTTCGCGCCTCCTTTTCTGCGCGTGATCTCGTGAATACCTGGGGCGAGGAAGAGCTCATCCGCATCTTCCGCGAGTATGGTGAGGAGCGTCATGCGGCGCGTGTGGCGCGTGAGATCGTGAAGGTTCGGGCCACCGGTGAGATTGCGACGACATTGGGGCTCGCGGACCTGGTTGCGCGCGTCGTGCCGAAGACTTCCGGGAAGCATCCTGCTACGCGCGTTTTTCAAGCGATTCGCATCGCGGTGAATGGAGAGCTGGAGGCGCTTGAGGCGGCTTTGGAGAAATCCGTGCAAGTGCTCGCGCCGGGCGGGGTGCTCGCGATCTTGACCTTTCACTCGCTAGAGGACCGCATCGTGAAGCGTTTCATGCACCGGCGCAGCAGTCCTTACATCGATCGGCCTGAATGGAGCGAGCCACGTCGCAATCCCGACTTTGCCTTTCACCTCCCGACCCGCAAGGCGATCGGGCCAGATGAGGCGGAAACCAAACGCAACACGCGATCCCGCAGTGCCAAGCTCCGGGTTGCGGTAAAAGCCTGACTTATGGAAAAACGCAATCGCTACAAGAATCGCATCGGGGGATTCGTGATCCTCCGGCTCTTCCTTGCGGGTGGTCTCCTTCTGGGGGCCGGGGCGGGTTACGTCTACGTGCGGAATGAGCACGTGCTGTGCGGTAATGAGATCGGTCAAGTGGAGCGTGAGATCGGAGCCCTCGATCAGGAGATTGAACTCTGGGAGCTTCGCATCACGGCCGTGCGCGATCGGCATGAGCTCTCCCGACGCCTCCGTTGGGTGCAGAGCGACTTGGCTGATATCGACCTCTCGAAGGTGATCGAAATTCAATCTGTCTCCCCAGCCGGAGCCCCGGTGGCGAGTATCTACTGAAACGAGAGTGCCGTGGATCGTGGACTAAAAACAAGGCTGGTCGTTGGGTGTGTCGCCCTTGTGGCGATTCTTTCGACCTTGAGCGTGCGACTCTTTCATATCGAGGCGTTTCGCAGCGACTCGCTTGCGGCCCAGGCGAGAGGGCATTACGAGGCGAAGGATCGGCTTCCGGCTCGTCGCGGCAGGATCTTCGACCGTTCGGGGGAGTTGCTTGCCCGCAGCCAAACTGTTTACTCGCTCGAGGTGGATCCCTATCATCTCCGGGATCCGCTCCTTGCGTGCATTGCCCTCGGGGAGCGGGATAAGATTTCGCCGCAGCTGGTGCGGAAGCGTCACCTTCCCGAGGAGTTGGCTGGCCTCTACCGGGAGTATGTCGCAGAAACGATCGCTGCGATCTTGGATGAGCCCGTTCAAGAGGTCGCCCGCCAACTGCGGGACGAGAGCGGCGGAGCGATCGTGCTGGCGAAGAACATCGAGGATGATTTCGCCCGACAGGTCGAGAAGGTGATTGATACGAAAAGGCTCGGCGGAGTGATCGTTCGGGCGGGAGAGCGCCGCTATTACCCGAGCCCGATGTCGCTAACCCAGGTGATCGGGTATGTCGATGAAAATGGGGTGGGTGTCGCGGGCGTGGAGAAGGTCTTCGAATCCGAGATGCGCGGAACCGACGGTTTCCGATATTGTGAGCGCGACCGCAGCCGCCGGGAGATTCGTGCCTATCGTGGAGAACAGGTGGATCCGGTGTCGGGGCGCGACGTCTATCTGACCGTCGACATGGGGGTTCAGGCGGTCGTGGAGCGCGAGCTGGATGCTGTGATTGACCGTTTCCGGCCCGCGAAGGCCACGGTGATTTTCCTTGATCCTTCGACCGGCGAAGTACTCGCGATGGCGAGCCGCCCGCATTTCGACCTTTCGACCCGCAAAGGGATCCGGGGTCAGGAACCGGTGCGGCGGAATCCGGCGGTATCCGACCTCTATCAGCCGGGTTCGACCTTCAAGATCGTTGGCTTCGGTGGTGCTTTCGACCGTGGGCTCGCCGATCCCGCCACCGAAGTGGATTGCCACATGGGGCAATATGCGCTCGACGGTTTCACGCTGAAGGATCATCATCCCTACGGGAAGCTCACGGCGCGTGTTGCCTTCGCCAAGTCTTCGAACATCGGAGCTTACCTCATCTCGAGGCCGCTCAACAAGGAGCTCTTTCACCATTATGTGAAGCAGTTCGGGTTCGGCTCCAAGACCGGGATCGAGTTGAATGCAGAGCATGCCGGGCGGGTCATTCCGGTGGAGCGTTGGTCGGCGCCGTCATTCTCAAGTCAGGTGATGGGTTACGAGGTCTCGGTCACTCCCTTGCAGATGGCGATGGCCTGCAGTGTCATTGCCAACGACGGAGTCCTGCTGCCGCCGACGATCCTTCGCGGCGTGAAGCAAGACACCCGCGGAGCCGAATTGGTGAAAGGTCCCGAACACCTGGGGCGTAGGGTGCTGAGCGAAAAAGCGGCCCATCAGGTGCTGCAATGCATGGTTGAGACAATGACAGAGCACGGCACTGGCTCGAAAGGGGATCTTCGCGGATACAGCGTTGCCGGCAAAACGGGAACCGCGCGCAAGCACGTCGAGAATGTTGGCTACGTGAACGGCCTCTACGTGGCCTCCTTCATGGGTTTTCTCCCTGCCGAGAATCCAAAACTGCTCGGCCTCGTCGTCATCGACGAACCCAAGGCCACCGGGCCGATGGTCTATGGCGGTGCGGTGGCGGCCCCTGTGTTCCAGTCCATCGCCGCCGAAGCGGTGAAGATTCTCGGAATCGACCCTGATCTTCCTGAGGAACTGCAGTTGGCGCCCTCCGTGCCCCTTGCGAATGCCCAACCGGTAGGGGAGGGGCGCTGAAATCATGAAACTTTCCGATCTGATCGATTCAATCCATGTCCGGTCGGTCGCGGGCACGCTCGAGACCGAGGTCTCGGGTGTCTTTCACGACTCCCGCAAGGTGAAGCCAGGCGGAGTCTTTTGTGCCCTCAAGGGAGGTGGTAGCGATGGGCATCACTACATCCAGGCCGCGATCGACAACGGAGCTGTCGCCGTGATCTCGGAGCAGCCGAATCCTGCCGAGTTCATCGCCACCTGGATCCAGGTCGGCAACGGGCGCGCCGCCATGGCGATCGCCGCCGCGAACTTCGAAGGGCATCCGAGCCATGCCTTTCCCGTCGTCGGGGTCACCGGGACCAACGGGAAAACAACGACCTCCTATCTCGTTCATCATCTGATGCAGTCCATCCTCCATCGTGCGGGATTGATGGGCACGATCTACTATTCGACCGGCGACAAGCTCGTCGAGGCCTCGCACACGACCCCCGAGTCGACCGAGGTGCAACGTCTCCTCCGCGAGATGAGAGACTCGGACTGCCGGGGTGTCGCGATGGAGGTCTCCTCTCACGGTCTCGCCCAGCATCGCGTCACCGGGGTCGCCTTCGATGTTGGCATCTTCACGAACCTCACCCAGGATCACCTCGACTATCATCGCACGATGGATGAATACTTCGCGGCGAAGTGCCTCCTCTTCGAGCAAATGGACGCCGAAACGTCCAAGTCCGCTACCGCCATCATCAATCTCGATGATCCCTATGGCGATCGGCTGATGAAGATGCGTTTTGAAAGGCTAAAGCGCATCACCTACGGGCGGGGTGCCAATGCCGACTTCAAGGCGGGCGAGATCCGTTCGGATTTCAACGGCACTCAGTTCAAGCTCACCTTCCGCGAGCGCCAGTTTCTCGTGCGCATCCCCTTAATTGGGAGTTTCAACGTCTACAATGCCGTTGCCGCCATCGCTGCCGGATGGTCGATCGGCTTGAATCTACGCGAAGTCGTTTCGAAAATGGCCGATGCGCCGCAGGTGCCCGGTCGCCTCGAGCTCGTGGGTGGCCGCCAGACGAATTATCGCGTCTTCGTCGACTACGCGCACACCCCCGACGCCATCCAAAACGTTCTCTCGACTCTTCGCGCGCTCGGTCCGCAGCGCATCATCACCGTCTTCGGTTGTGGCGGCGACCGCGACTCCGCGAAGCGTCCGCTCATGGCGGCGGCGGCGGAGGAGGGGAGCGATCTTTGTCTTCTCACCTCGGACAATCCTCGCACTGAGGATCCACAAAAAATTCTCGCCGATGCGGCGCGTGGTTTTCTGAGGGGTGGTCATGAAGTCCACGAGGATCGCCGCGAAGCGATTCGCCGCGCCATCAATCTCGCGGGCGAGCGGGACATCGTCTTGATCGCCGGAAAGGGGCACGAAGCCTACCAGGAGATCAATGGGGTCCGCCACGACTTCGACGATCGCAAGGTGGCCGCCGGATTCATCTCCAAAAAAGCGGAAGGGGGCGTCGCATGAGACCGCTTTCCCTGTTCCAGATTGCCGAGTGGGTTGATGGTGCCCTCATTCAGGGGGTTCCTGCCGCCCTTGTCGGTCGCGTCGAGACCGACTCCCGCAAGGTCGGGGAAGGGGATCTCTTTCTTGCGATCAAAGGTGAGCGTCTCGATGCGCACAAATTCCTCGGCGATGTTGCCAAGGCCGGAGCCGGTGCCATGCTCGTGAGTGCCCTGCCATACGAGAGCGAGGGCTATCGAGGTGGCATCATCCGTGTCAAGGACACCCTCAAGGCGCTGCAGGCGCTGGCCTATCACCACCGCCGCACCTCGACGGATCTCTTTGTCACTGGCATCACTGGCAGCAACGGCAAGACTTCAACGAAGGATTTTCTCGCCTCCGTGCTCGCCTGCGGGGGACCCGTCAATGCGACGGCCGGGAACTTCAACAACCACATTGGTCTTCCCCTCACCATCCTTGCCGGCAACGAGGGCGACCGCTACGGCGTGTGGGAGATGGGGATGAATCATGCCGGGGAAATCGGCGTGCTCGCCGACATCGCCTGCCCCGATGCCGCCGTCATCACCCATATCGGCACGGCCCACATCGAGCACCTGGGGTCGCGCGAGGGCATCGCCGCCGAGAAGGCCAGTCTCGCCGAAGCCGTGCCCGCCGGGGGCTTCTGCGTGATGCCCCTGCACGACGATTTTTACCCGTTTGTCAGGGACCGCGTCCGCTGCGGGATGGTCTCCGTGGGTATCGGTCAGGGTGACGTGCGCGCCGAGGGACTCGTGCCTGACCGGGACGGCCGCATGCGCTTCGAACTCGTCTCGGACTACGCCTCTCCCTTCACCGTCTCCCTCCCCGTGCGGGGCGAGCACATGGTGATGAACGCCCTCCTTGCCGCCGCCGTCGGCTTGCGCTGCGGTATCGATCCTGCCGCCATATCCGGGGCACTTGGCTCGGTCCGCCTCACTCACGGCCGTCTCGAGGAAAAGAGCGTCGGTGGTATCGCCTTCCTCGACGACAGCTACAACGCCAATCCGGATTCCATGCACGCCGCCCTCCGCACCCTACGTGGCGCCGAGGTCGCTGGACGCCGCGTCGCCGTGCTCGGCTTCATGGGCGAGCTTGGCGAGCATGAGGAGGCCGAGCACCTCCGCCTCGGCGAGCGGGTCGCCGAGCAGGGCATCGATCTGCTCGTCACCGTCGGCGAGCGCGCCGCCCGCATCAACGAGCGCGCCTCCGGGCTCGCCGGAAACCGGAATTTTCCCACCCACGAGGAAGCCGTGGCCTATCTCCGTGAAGTCCTCGCTCCTGGTGACCTCGTCCTCGTGAAAGGGAGCCGCTCTGCCGGAATGGAGCGGGTCATCGCCGCCTTTGCCTGACCGAACCGCCATGTTGTATTACCTCCACCTCCTGAAAGACCAATCGGAGTTTTTCGACTTCCTCAACGTCTTTCAATACCAGACCTTCCGGGCCGCCGGAGCCGCCCTCACCGCGTTCCTCATTTCCGTCCTCCTTGGGGATCGGGTCATTCTCAAGCTCACCTCGCTGAAGATCGGCCAGCCCATCCGCACGAAGGACGAGGTCCATCGTCTCGCCGAGCTCCATGGCATCAAAACCGGCACTCCGACGATGGGCGGCATTCTCATCGTCGGCTCTGTCATTGTCGCCGCGCTTCTCTGGACCCGACTCGAGAATCCCTTCATCCACACCTTGGTGTTCGTCACCCTCGCCACCGGCTTTCTCGGTTTTCTCGATGATTGGAAGAAGGTGACGAAAAAGAACTCAAAGGGAGTCAGCAGCCGCTTTAAGCTCGTCTTCCAGTTTGCCGTCGCCTGCCTCGCCGTCGGTTATCTCTACTTCCTGCCCGCCACCTCCGACTACATCAGCCAGCTCTACCTCCCCTCGGTGAAATATCCCGTCATTCAGGACATGGGGATCTTTACCCTGCTGCTGCTGCCTCTCGTCATCGTCGGCGCGTCGAATGCGGTGAACCTCACCGATGGACTCGACGGGCTCGCCTCCGGGTGCACCATCACCACCGGACTCGCCTACGCGGCGCTCACTTACGCGGCTGGTAACTTCGTGGCCGCCGATTATCTGAAAGTGCCTTTCCACCCCAACGCCGGCGAAGTCTCCATCTTCTGTGCCGCTCTCGTAGGGGCCGCCCTGGGCTTCCTTTGGTTCAACTGCCACCCCGCGCGTGTTTTCATGGGCGACACCGGGTCGCTCTCCATCGGTGGCATGCTCGGAATGATCGCGATCTGCTGTAAGCAAGAACTCCTTCTCGTCATCATCGGCTTTGTCTTCGTGATGGAGGCGATGTCCGTCATCCTCCAGGTCGCTTCCTTCAAGCTCACCGGTAAACGCATCTTCAAGATGTCGCCCATCCACCACCACTTCGAGCTGCTCGGCTGGGAAGAGAGCAAGGTGATCAACCGCTTTTGGATTATCTCCATCATCGCCGCCATGATCGGGCTGATGACCCTGAAGATTCGCTGAACCATGGAACTCGCCGGAAAACAGATCGCCGTGCTCGGAGCGGGGGGCAGCGGATATGCCGCGGCCGCCCTCGCCTTGTCGCGTGGTGCGTCGGTCAGGGTTTTCGACAGTGGTGCTCCGGAAAAACTCGCCGCCGCCGTCGCGAAGTTCGAGGCCCTTGGCCCGCCGCTCACTTGTGGCGAGGCCGCCCTCACGCCGCCGCACCGCTTTGATCTCGTCGTCCTCAGCCCCGGCATCGACACCGCTTGGCCCATCGCCCGCGATTTTGCCGCCGCTTCCGGCGAGATGATCGGCGAGATCGAGTTCGCGTGGCGTTTCAGCGACATTCCCGTCATCGGCATCACCGGCACGAACGGCAAGACCACCACCACCGCCCTCATCACGGCGATGCTCCAGGCCGCCGGATTCCGCGCCATTGCCGCCGGGAATATCGGGCTGCCCTACAGCGAAGTCGTAAACTCCGGAGATCGCTACGACTGGATCGTTCTCGAGCTAAGCTCCTTCCAGCTCGAGACCATCACGAGCCTCTCGCCGCGCATCGCCGTGTGGATGAATTTCGCGCCCGACCACATGGACCGGTATGCCACGGTCGAGGATTACTTCGCCGCGAAGTTCCATCTCTTCGACTACCTTGGTGAGGACACGCTCGTCATCCGCAAGGAAGAGTGCGACCTCAGCCTCGACGCTCGCACCGTCACCTTCAGCGCCTTTTCGACCACCGCCGATCTCGGTTATCTTGCCGGAGAGATCCTCCACCTAGGCAGCGGGCGCCGTTTTCCCTTCGCCGCCGGCGAGTTGCAGGGCAAACACAATGCCGAGAACGTCATGGCCGCACTCGCCGTTGCCGACGAGTTGGGTCTGGAGTGGGATGCGCTCGTCTCCGCCATCCAGCAGTTCCAAGCGCCACCGCACCGCTGTGAAAAGGTCGCCCGTCTCGACGAAGCTCTCTACCTGAACGACTCGAAGTCCACCAATCTCCACTCCCTCGAGAGCGCCCTCGCAGGACAGGACGAGCCCGTCATCCTCATCGCCGGCGGCAAGAACAAAGGCCTCGATTTCGCGGAGCTGCGCGACCTCGCCGGACGCATGGTGCGCGAGTGCATCTGCATCGGCGAGATCGCCGATCAGATCGCCGACGCTTGGGCCGGAGTAGTGCCCTGTCATCGTGCTGCTGATGTCGATGATGCCGTCGCCACCGCGCGCCGCCTCGCCCGCCCCGGCGACATCGTCCTCTTTTCACCCGGCACCTCCAGCTTCGACATGTTCAGCGGCTACGAGGCCCGAGGTGAAGCCTTCCGTAGCGCCGTGCGCGACCGGGCCTTCGGGAATGTCTGAGCAAGTTCCCTCTCACCGTCTTTGACCCACTCACCGCCAACCACCAACGACACCATGAGCAACCACAGAAGAAATCGCCCCACCGCGAAAGGAGCCCGTCAGGGAATTATGGGCAAAGCCCGTGCCCGGATGAAGCTCTCCGCCAACGTCACTGAGGAGCAGGATTGGTATCTCGATACCCCTGATGTGCGCCTCACCCGCATCTTCACCGTCGTGATTCTTCTCCACGTCATCGCCGTGGGAGGCATCTTCGCCTTCAAAATGGTCGACAAAGCCTCCGACGCCAGCGCCGTGAAGATCAGCACCGCGCATCGCGACTATGACAGTGCCGTGCAGGAGGCCCGCGAGACTGCTGCTGCCGTGCCCGTCGCCTCTCCCATCGTCGAGGCTCCCGCTCGTCCGCCCGTTCCGGCGCCGCTGCGTCCCGATCCTTCGAAGCTCCAGCACAAGGTCGTCCCCGGTGACACCCTGCCCGAGATCGCCCGTCAATATGGAGTCAGCCCTGAGGCCCTCCGCGCTAAAAATTCGATCCGGTCCGACAACGAGCTGTATCACGGTCGCTACATCGACATCCCCGGCCAGAACGAGCCTGTCGCCGTGGCCAAGTCGGTCGCTCCTCCGGTCGCCCAGCCCGTCGCCGCCGCACCCGCGATGCCGGCCGTGCCCACCGCACCTGCCGCGACCAGCCAGGCGTCGACTTATCAGGTGAAAGCCGGAGACACCCCATGGGCGATCTCGCGCAAGTTCAACATTCCCTTCAACACCCTCATGAAGGAGAACGGCATCTCCGACGCCGAATCCCTCCAGATCGGGCAGACTCTCCGCATCCCGGCGGCGCGCTGAGTTTTGAGTTTTCAGAAACCAGTTTTCAGTTTTCAGGTTTCCGCCCTCTGATTTGACTTCGCTCCGCTTTGGACGCTTCGCGACTTCCGACTTCCGACTTCTGACTTCTGACCTCTGACT
>DGXY01000118.1:462-3490 GCA_002396885.1 Akkermansiaceae bacterium UBA5020 | reverse complement strand
TGACTTCTGACTTCTGACCTCTGACCTCTGAATCCCGACTTCCCTCCCATGCAACGAAAGAGTGTCTTCCTCCTCCTCTCCTCGGTCTCATTCCTCGTGATCGTCGGGTTCATCATGCTCGTGAGCACCTGCGTTTTCAGCGCGGCGGTTTTCAGTGATGGAGTCGGCGAGGTCGACGGCTACGGCGAGGCGAAGAAGCAGGCCTTCTCGCTCGTTGTGGGGATCGGTGCCCTCTGCGCCGCGGCGATGATCGACTACCGATTCTGGAAGCGGCACGTCTGGCTCATTCTCGGCGTCGTCTCCTTCTTCCTCGCCCTTTGCTTCCTGCCCGCGGTGGGCTTGGAAGTGAATGGCGAGCGGCGCTGGATCGGGGTCGGTGCCGTGCGCTTCCAGCCTTCCGAGACGGCCAAGATCGCCGTTGTGATTTTTCTTGCCTACTGGTTTTCCCGCCACCCCGATTGCGGGAAAGATCCCTTGCGCGGGTTTCTCCTGCCGTTGGCCATCATCGGAGTGCCCCTTTCGCTCGTCCTCTTCGAGGTCGACATCGGCACCACCGCCGTGCTCGCCGGCACCACCTTCCTCATTCTTTTCGTCGCCGGAGTGGATTGGAAATACCTCTCGGGTCTGGTCCTCACCGCTGTGATCGGCTTCCTCGGGATGCTCAGCTACGCCCCCAACCGGATGGAGCGCATCATGGCCTTCCTCGATCCCGAGGAGCACCGCCTCGGCGCCGGCTTCCAGCAGTGGATCTCCCTCATGGCACTTGGCTCCGGCGGCATGACCGGGCGTGGGGT
Source organism: Akkermansiaceae bacterium UBA5020 (assembly GCA_002396885.1). Taxonomy (GTDB): domain Bacteria; phylum Verrucomicrobiota; class Verrucomicrobiia; order Verrucomicrobiales; family DEV007; genus Arctic95D-9. The sequence continues at coordinate 2,696 of DGXY01000118.1, read as the reverse complement.
CGGTGAAGGGCGTCTGAAGATGCTCTACATGCCCTTCGCCCAGACCGACTTCATCTTTCCCATGATCGGCGAAGAGATGGGCCTCGTCTGCACCCTCCTCGTTGTCCTCGCTTTCATTACGATTGGGGTGTGCGGCTTCGTTATTGCCTTTCATGCCCCCGATCGTTTCGGTTCCCTCCTCGGCATCGGTCTCGTCACCTATCTCTGTCTCCAGGCTTTCGTGAACATCGGCGTGACGACTTCCATCCTGCCCAACAAAGGCATCCCACTCCCCTTCGTGAGTTATGGTGGATCTTCGCTCGTCATCGGACTCTTCGCGGTTGGCATCCTCGTGAACATTTTCCGGCAGGGGAAAACCGCCGATGAACAGAATCGGGAATGGGTCAACCGCCAGCGGATCACGCCGCGGGTGTAGGTTGGAAAAAGGATCGGGGCAACCGCTTTCGGTATCTTCGCTGGTTCCGCTGCGGGTCCACCGGAAGCCTAGCGAGAAATGGATGGCGGAGGGGGGAAGCGCCCGAACCGGGCGACGTTACAACCTCTGACATCCGACCTCTGACATGCGTTCACCGTTCCAGCGCGATCTTCTTCTCCGGGGTGCCAGCAGTGCGGAGAGGAACACGGGTCCGATGAAATCTCCCTCGTCAGCGAAGATCAGGCTCGATCATCGGCCTCAGGCTTCCGTTGCGAGTTCTCAATCGAGGGTCCGCTTCGGCGGAGCAATCGTCGTGCTGGTGCTCGGGCGCGCGGGGGCTGCTTCGGCGAAGCGCTGCACTTCGAATCCGGGGATGTTCAGGACGATGTTGAGATCTCCGCGGAAGTCCCAGGTGGCGGGCACGCCGACCTGGTCGGACATTTCTCGGGCCTCGAGGTAGGTGGGGATGGCGTCGGTGACGACCTGAAAGAGGGCGACGCCGTTGGGATCATCCTTGATGCTGCGGAGAACGCGGATGAAGACGGAGCCGGGCTGTTTCATCTTTTCGACGGTCTCACCGGACTTCGGGGTGAGGGCGAGCTGGATCTGGGTGGAGCCGGGGCGTGAATTTGGCTCGATCGCGAAGGTATTGGGGAGCGAGCCGGTCACGGCGGAGCTCTTGAGAAACTCGAGCATCTTCGTCGCATCGTAGATGACGCGGGTGTCGGCGGCGTTCTTGAAGCTATCCATGTCGGCGAGCCCGGCGAAATAGCGGAGGATGCCACGTTGATCGGGATCGACCTTCTCCACGGTGGAGCCCCATGAGAAACTCACCTGCCGGTCTTCGGGAGCGACCTTGATGGTAGGCTTCAGTGGATCGGTCGAGGGATCCATCGAGGTCCAGGGTTTGTAATCGCCCTTGGAGGCGGCGACGATGGCGCTCGCGACATCGGGGAGGGGCTTGCGCACGACCAGAGAGATTCTTCCAAAGCTTTCCAACATCTTGGTGTTGGGCTGGAGTCCTCCCTCGCTGAGAACCTTCCAAGCCTTTGCGAGAACGTCCATCTGATAAGTGCCAACGAGCGGGGCAAGCTGCGGCCAGGCGGTTTGCGCGGCGGCTTTGTTGCCCAGCAGTTTTTGCATGAGGGCCACGAAGGGGGCCGGATCAGGATCTTTGTAGACGAGCTGGGAGCGCCTCTGTTCGAGCTTGTCGATGATCGGGGTGAGGAATTCCTTGTCGTTCAGGAAGAGCACACCCGCCTTGGCGACGATGACCTTGGTCTCGTTCGGGGTCTCGGGGTAGGGGCGGGGATTGGGCAGGCGAACGACGGTGCCGGGGGCGGCGGCGACGATCGGGGTTTGATCGAGGGTGGCCTTGAGTTTGTCGAGCTCGGCGAGAAGGGTCTCAGTTTCGGCGCGTTTTTTGTCCCGCTCGGCCTTTTTGTCAGCCATCTGCTTCTCGAGATCGGGAATATTGGCGAGATTCATCCCGGCGGCGGATTTGTCGAGGGTAGCGAGGTCTTCGGTTCCCTTGCGGACGTTCTCCTCGAGCGCGGCGATCTTCTGCTGGAGGTCCTCGGGATTCGGAACCTCCTTTTTCGCAGCCATGATTTTCTGGAGTTCCTCGAGCTGCTCCTTGGTGACGGGCGGTAGGTCGGTGAGGATCTTTTTCACCGCGCTGGCGACGCTGATGCCGACGAGGACGAGCACGATGATGAGCACCCCGACGACGTTCGTCATCGTGTCCATGAGGGCCACGAAGGGGATTTCCTGTTCCTCGTGATGTCGGCGTTTCGCCATGGTCGGTCAGGGGGCGGGG
>DGXY01000118.1:0-195 GCA_002396885.1 Akkermansiaceae bacterium UBA5020 | reverse complement strand
GGGTAGGTGGCGCAGCGGGCGGTGGCGGGATCTTGCCGCGAAATTTGGCAAACAAATTAAGATCCAATACGCCGCGCCCAGGAATGGGCAGCTTGCCCACGCGCACTTTGTAGTCGTTCTCCGCGCGGCCGGCACCGTTGTTGAAGGCGCCCTGCCCATCGTCACGGATGAGGAACAGCACCAGCGACTTGGGAT
>DGXY01000053.1 GCA_002396885.1 Akkermansiaceae bacterium UBA5020 | reverse complement strand
TTTGGAGGCCGAAAATTCGTTCAAATTTCTCTCAAAAAAGCGCTTGTGAAAATTTTCACAAGCGATTAAGTGGGAGGTCTTCTGCACGACATGGGCAACATTTTTCCGCGTTGGACGAACCTTCTGGCGATCAAAATTCTCGTGTGCCTTGGCGCACTCGGGACTTGTGTGGTCGCGGTCGCTTGGTACTCTTGGACCCCGAAATACACGCGGGTCGGATACATGCCGCAGCAGCCTATTCCCTTTGATCACAGCCTCCACGCAGGGCAACTCGGGATGGATTGCCGTTACTGTCACAGCCAGGTGGAAAATTCGCCTCATTCCAACATCCCGGCGGCCCAAGTTTGCTGGAATTGTCACGGTCCGGGCAAGGTGAAGTCTGATTCGCCCAAGTTGGAGCCGCTCCGGCAGGCGATGGACACGAATTACGAAAATTACACGGGCAAGCCGATCGAGTGGGTGCAGCTTCACAAGGTTCCCGACTACGCCCACTTCAGCCACCAAGCCCACGTCAATCGCGGCGTCAGTTGTGTGGAGTGCCACGGTCGCATCGATGAGATGCCGGTCGTTTACCATGCCAAGCCTCTGAGCATGAGCTGGTGCCTCGAGTGTCACCGTGAGCCCTCCAAGGTGCTCCGTCCGCTCGATCAGATCACGAACCTCGCTTGGGGTGCCGACGATCTCGATCCCGAGGCCTTTTACTCCTACGTCGCGGGCAAGACCAAAGCATCGGTCGAGGATTTGAAGAAGGCTGATGAGGGCAAGAAGTGGGATCGCGAGTTGATCGGGGCCCACCTGCAGAAGGCATGGGGGGTTCATCCTCCGCAGGACTGTGCGGCCTGTCACCATTGATTTCCAAGGAGTCCCAACGACGATCTGAACGAATTTCGAATGAAGCGAAAGTGGCAACACCCATCTGAGGAGGAAGCATCCCGGATCCATTGGCGGAGTCTTGGTGAACTTGAGGGTTCGTCGGAATTCAAGGGTTGGCTGGAGCGTGAGTTTCCCCAGGGTGCCGATGAATTGGAGCTCGATGACGCGTCGCGTCGCGGTTTCCTCAAGCTCATGGGGGCGTCGACCGCGTTGGCTGGTTTCGGGGTGGCTTGCAGCCGTCCGCTCGAGCGTCTCGTTCCTTACAATGACCACGTGGAGTGGGTGGTTCCGGGCAAAGCTCTTTATTACTCAACGGCGAAGCCTCGCCTCGGTGGCTTGGGGTGTGATCCGCTTGTGGTGACGACCCATGAAGGTCGTCCGACCAAGGTGGATGGAAATCGTCTCCACCCCGCGACGAGCGGAGGAACGACAGCGTTCACGCAGGCTTCGATCTTGGACCTCTATGATCAGGATCGTTCCCGTGGATACCGCAAGGGCGGTAAGGAAACGGCGCGTCAAGATTTCGAGGATTCCTTCCTGAAGCCCTTCCGGGACTCCAAATCGGGGGCGAAGGTGGGTGTGTTGCTTTCGGAGTCGACCTCCCCCACTCGCAAGGCGCTTCTCGCTGACTTGGCGAAAGCGGCTCCCGGTGTGCGATTCTTTTCCTACGAAGCACTCGCTCCCGCCGGAGAAAGGGCGGTTGCTGCTGCTTTGTATGGCTCCGGGGTCGCCCCGGTGGTGAATCTCTCGGGCGTGGATCGTATCTTGTCGCTCGACTGTGATTTCCTCGGGAATGAGCCGGTTGGCGAAGACTCGACCGCCGAGTTCTCCGCGACGCGGAATCCGGACCGTGCCCAAGGCATGTCGCGTCTTTATTCGGTCGAGCCTTCTTTCACGGTGACGGGTGGTCAAGCGGATCACCGTTACCGTCTGCCGGCCTCCCAAGTTCTCCCCGTGGCGGCGCTGATTGCGAAAGAGTTGGGTGCTGCTTTGGGGGATCCTTCCTTGGCGTCGTTGGCGGATGCGGTGGTTTCGCGTCTCGTCCCTTCGGTTTACAATTCCGCGTGGATTCGCGAATGTGCCTCCGATCTTGCCGCCTCCAAGGGCAAGGCGGTCCTCGTTGCTGGTCCTCGCCATTCGGCCGAGGTTCATCTCCTCGTGGCGGCGGCCAATAAGGCGCTCGGAGCCTATGGCGCTTCCATCACTCTCGTGAATCATGGTCTTCCCGCCATGGAATCCATCTCCGCGCTGGCGACGGCAGTGGAAAAGGCGGAGATCGAGACGCTTCTGGTGCTCAATGAAGGCGACCTTGCCTTCGACGCCCCCTCGAATCTCAATTTCGCTGCGAAACTCAAGGGTCTTAAAGCGCTCGTTCATGTGGGTCCTCGCTACAATGAGACCGCCAAACTCGCGACGTGGCATGTCCCCGGAGCCCATTACCTCGAATCCTGGGGGGATCATTTCAGCCTTTCGGGTGTCTATTCGGTGCAACAGCCGATGATCAACCCGCTTTGGGGCGGTTTTTCGGTGGAGCGCTTCTTGCTTTCCCTTCTTCAGGAAGATGCTTCCGGTGCGGCCTTGCTCGCGAAAGTGAAGGCAACCTACGCGGCTGCGGGTGGCAAGGATTGGACCGTGGCCCTTCGCGACGGATTTGCCAAAGAGATCAAACTCCCGGCAGGCTCGCTCACGGGCGATCCGGCGACTCAGGTGGCGGTGCTCGCAAAGGTGGCGATCCCCGATTTTCCTCATCCGCAAGGGCTTGAAATCGCGCTTACCGCGAGCAATGCGATCTACGACGGTCGTTTCGTGAACAACGGATGGCTTCAGGAGGCGCCGGATCCGATCACGAAACTCACGTGGGACAACGCCGCTCTCATCAGCTTCTTCACCGCGGCTGAGCTTGGTCTCGAAGACGGCGATCTCGTGGAGTTCTCCGTTGGGGATCGCAAAGTCCAGGCGCCGGTGCTCCGCGCGCCCGGTCAGGCTGATTTTGCCGTGAGTCTTGCGGTTGGTTATTACGGTGGCCTTGCCGATGAGACGGTCAGCCAGGGGGTGGGTTTCAACGCCTACCCTCTTATGACCACTGTTCAACCCTATGTGGTCACGGGAGTCACTCCTCAGTCGCTCGGTCGCAAGCACGCGCTGGCGTTGACGGCGGAACACTACAGCATGGAAGGCCGCGCCATCGCTCGCGAAGGCACTGCCGAGATGCTGAAGAAGGATCCCACCTTCGCCCGATATCAGGGCATGGACAGTCACATCCCGGAGAATGTCTCGATCTACAAGGGGGTCGACTACATGGGCGCCAATGTCCCCGACGGCCCCATCGTGGGAATCCTTGCTGGCCACGAGTTCCGCGTCGATCCGCATCACCAATGGGCGATGACAGTGGATCTCAACACCTGTATCGGGTGCAATGCCTGTGTCATCGCCTGCCAGGCCGAGAACAACATTCCCATCGTCGGCAAAGATCAGGTCATCAACGGTCGCGAGATGCACTGGATCCGCATGGACCGCTATTTCACCAGTCCCAAGGACAAGGAAACGGTCGCCGAGCTCGGCAATGTCTTCGACTACATCGCAGGCAAGGAAAGCACCAAGATCGAGCCCGGAAAACGTCCCGTGGACGACGATCAGATCGAGATGATCCCGCAACCGGTCGCTTGCCAGCAGTGTGAGAGCGCTCCTTGTGAGACGGTCTGTCCGGTCAATGCCACCGTCCACACCGGCGATGGTCTCAATGCGATGACTTACAACCGCTGTATCGGCACGCGATACTGCGCGAACAACTGCCCCTACAAGGCGCGTCGTTTCAACTATTACGATTACAACAAGCGCCCGATCGAGAAGATCACGGTGGGTGGCATCGAGGCGAGTGGCTTGGTTTTTGGTCCTCTCGCTCCTGTCTCGGGCAATGCGACAACGACGCAGCAGCTTCAGAAGAATCCGAACGTCACCGTGCGGATGCGTGGGGTCATCGAGAAGTGCACCTACTGCGTCCAGCGCATCAACACCGCGAAGATCGCGGCGAAGGTGGCGGCCCGCGACTCGGCCGATGTCCAGGTGAAAGCGAACTCCTTTACGGTGGCTTGTCAGGACGCGTGCAGCGCCGGTGCGATCACCTTCGGCAACCTCAAGGCGGTCGGAGACAAAATCATCGAGGCGAAGAAAAACCCTCGCAACTACGACCTTTTGAAGTATATCGGCACCCGCCCGAGGACCAGCTACCTCGCCCGCATCAAGAACCCGAACCCCAAGATGCCCGGGGCGGAGTTCGTGGGTACCGTGACCTCTCAGATGCATTAATCCGAGTCTTTCCCTGACCATGGCAGACCACTCCAAAGCGAACGCAGCCGTGCACCCCTCCGAGGCGGAAGGGGTCGCTCGTGAACTGCTCGTGCTCAACAACCGCTCTCTCGGGTGGATCACCGACCGGATCTGCGGGATCGTCGAAAATCGGCAGCCCTTCATCTGGTGGGTGCTCTTCGTCCCATCCGTCTTCGGATTTTGTTGTCTCCTTTTCAGTCTCGTCTACCTCGTCTCGACGGGGGTGGGGGTCTGGGGAATGAACCACCCGGTGGCCTGGGGTTGGGACATCGTGAACTTCGTCTTCTGGATCGGGATCGGCCACGCCGGAACGCTGATTTCGGCGATCCTTTTCCTGACGCGTCAGAAATGGCGGACCTCTGTGAACCGTGCCTCCGAGGCCATGACGATTTTCGCGGTGATGTGCGCCGGCATCTTCCCGGGCTTCCACGTGGGCCGCTTCTGGATGGTCTGGTTCCTTGCTCCGATCCCGAACTCAAACGGAATCTGGCAGAACTTCAAGAGCCCGCTCCTCTGGGACGTCTTTGCGGTCTCGACCTACTTCACGGTTTCCGTGCTCTTCTGGTACATCGGCCTCATTCCGGATCTTGCGACCCTTCGCGACCGAGCCAAGGGCATCGGCAAAAAGCTCTACGGGTTCTTCGCCCTCGGATGGCGTGGAGGAAATCGCCAATGGCGCCATTATGAAATGGCTTATCTGATTCTTGCGGCGCTCTCCACCCCGCTCGTGCTTTCGGTTCACTCGGTCGTTTCGTTCGACTTCGCGACCTCCGTTGTCCCGGGGTGGCACACGACGATCTTCCCGCCTTATTTCGTGGCGGGCGCTATCTTCGGTGGATTCGCGATGGTGCTGACCCTCATGCTCCCGGTGCGCAAGCTCTATGGGTTGGAGGATCTCATCACCGCCAAACACATCGACAACATGGCGAAGATCATCCTTTTGACGGGGACGATCGTCGGTTACGCCTACATCATGGAGTTGTTCATCAGCTACTACAGCGCGAACGCCTTTGAGACCGACGCCTTCCACCTGCGGATTCTCTCGGGACCCTACACTTGGGCTTACTACTGCATGTTCTTCTGTAACGTCATCGCCCCGCAGGTTTTCTGGTTCAAGTGGTCGCGACATAACCTGTGGATGGTCTTCATCATCGTGAACCTCGTGAACGCCGGGATGTGGTTCGAGCGTTTCGTCATCATCCCGACTTCGCTCGCTCGCGACTTCCTCCCCGGGCAATGGGGCTACTACTCCGCCTCCTGGGTGGAGAAGCTTCTCTTCACGGGTAGCTTCGGCATGTTCATGATGTTCTTCCTCCTCTTCCTTCGCTTCCTTCCGGTTATCGCAATCAGTGAAGTGAAGGGCGTGCTCCCCGAGTCGGATCCCCACCACCCCGACTGGAAACATCTTCGCGAAAAGCGACGCGTCTCGTCGAAATAAGACACGAATCCCCACCCAGCAGGAACCGTGAGCAATTCATCCTCCAGTTCAAACGAGCTCTTCGGCTACGTCGCGGAATTCTCCTCCGCCACGGATCTTTACCATGCCGCGGAGAAGGTCCGTGATGCCGGGTTCCGCCGGTGGGACGTGCACACCCCTTATCCCGTCCACGGGATGGACCACGCCATGGGCCTCGGCAAAAGCTGGCTCTCGGCCCTCGTTTTGTGCGGCGGCGTGACCGGTTCGATGACCGCGCTGGCGCTTCAGTTCTTCACCCAAGTCAGTCTCTACCCGACCGTGGTGCAGGACAAGCCGACGAACCTTTTCACGATCCCGGCGTTCTTCCCGGTGACCTTCGAGCTGACGATTCTTTTCTCAGCCTTCGCGACCTTGATCGGCCTCTTCGCCCTCATCATGCTGCCGCGGTGGAATCACCCGCTTTTCAATTCTCCTCTCTTCTCGAAATTCTCGAACGACGGTTTTCTGCTCGTGATCGAGGCCCGCGATCCCAAATTCAAGCGGGAGAAAACCAAGGAACTGCTCTCGGAGATCGGCGCAGGCAAGATCGAGGAAGTCACTTACTGAACCTGACACTGGCATGCGTTGGTTTTTTCTCATTCTGGCGATCGTTTCGATCACTCTCGCGATGGCCCTCGGACCCCGGGGCGAGAAGTTCTCGTCGCCACCGTTCATGCTCTTTCCGGACATGGACAATCAATACAAGGTGAAGGCTCAGAAACCGAGCGAGTTCTTCGAAAATGGTCAAGGCGCGCAGAAGCCTGTCGAGGGAACCGTGCCCATGGGATACACGGCTCCGGTTGGTGGCTCCGTGGAGACCAGCCGCCTCGATTTCTCGCGCGGTTCCGATTATTACAACACCGGCCTCTTCGGTGACTTCTACGGGAAGGGTTTTCCGGACGAGATCAAGATGGACGAAGCGTTCCTCGCCCGAGGCAAGGAGCGCTATCAGATCACCTGCACGCCGTGTCACGGCACTTCCGGCAACGGAGCGGGCGTGGTCTCGAAGTATTGGGCGATCCCGCCGACCGCCAACCTGATCGATCCGCGCGTCAAAGCGATGCCGGAGGGGCAGATTTTTTGGACCATTACCCATGGCAAGGGTCTCATGGGGCCCTACAACGGCGTGCTCTCGGTGAGCGATCGTTGGGCCATCACCGCCTACCTGCGCGGATTGCAGACTGCCTCGGGGAACTGATACGAAACTCTTTCAACCGCTGCACGATTTATGGCTGGACTTAAAGACGGAGACGACTACCGCGACGGGGAGCGCTTCAAGATTCCCGCGTTGCTCCAGCTCCTTTGCTTGGGCGTGGGGGGTGGCGGCACGCTGCTTTTCCTCATCCTGAGTTTCTCGATGAGCGAGAAGACCGGAGCGATGGGCTACAGCTGGCTCTTTGCGGTGATCTTTTTCCTTTCGCTCGCTGTTGGCGGGCTCTTCTGGACGATGCTCCATCACGCCACCAACTCGGGTTGGGGAACAGTGGTGCGGCGGCTCATGGAAAATCTCGCGAGCCTGATTCCTTTCATGCTCATTCTGGGCCTGCCGCTTCTCATCTCCGGTTTCGGATTCCGTGACAAGCTCTGGGAATGGTTCCCGAAGCGGGAGGTTGCCCTCCATCACGCCGAGGAGGCCGCGAAGAAAGAGGCACCCGAGTATATCACTGCCCGCAAGGCGGAGGTGGCAAAGGCGGTCGCCGCGGTCGAGGCCGCCAAGAAGGAATTGGCTGATGTCGCCTCACCGAGCCCCGGGCACCGCGTTCACCTCGAGCGCAAGATCGAGGAACTTCAGAAGAAAGCCGACAAGTTCGCCAAGGAAGACCTTTCCGAGGACGGGGCGATCGCGACCCTCACCGACAAACATTTCCAACACGATGAGGCGCTCCTTTTCAAGAAACGCGGCTTCCTCAATGAATCCTTTTGGTGGATCCGGCAAATCTTCTATTTCGTGGTCCTCGCCGGGATCGCCTTTCTTCTCCGCGGTTGGTCCTTGAAGCAGGACCGTGACGGCGATCCGAAGTGGTTCCGCTGGATGCGCCGCTGGAGCTGTGGACTTCTCCTCTTCTTTGCCACGGCCTGGACCTTCCTCGTCTTCGACTGGCTCATGGGTCTCGATTATTCGTGGTTCTCGACGATGTGGGGCGTCTACCTCTTCGCCGGAGCCGCGTTGAATTCGATGGGGTTCCTCGTCATTCTCCTCACCCTCCTGCGCAGGGCCGGATATCTGAAGAACGTGGTGACGATGGAGCACTACCACCTCATGGGCAAACTGATGCATGCCTTCGTCATCTTCTGGGCCTACATCGCATTCTCGCAGTTCTTCCTGATTTGGTATGCGAACATCACGGAAGAAACCAAGTTCTTCCTCACCCGGAACACCGGTTTCTGGAATACCTACACGATCGCCTTCCTCGTGATTGGCCACTTCTTCGTCCCCTTCGTTGCGCTTCTCCTTCGTGCAGTGAAGAAGATCCCCCACATCCTCTCCGGGATCGCCGCGTGGAACCTGCTGATGCACGCCTTCGATCTCTATTGGATCATCATTCCGGAACGCGGTCCATCCCTCACCGCCCATCTTGGCAAGGAGGGGATCGCTATGGTCATTCCTGGTGCCTGGGTTTTTGACCTTCTCGCTTTCGTCAGTGTCGGAGGACTCTTCGGATTCTTCCTGCTTCGCCAGTTGGCCTCGGCCAGCCTCTTCCCTTGTCGCGACCCCCGTCTCGATGAATCCCTCAACGTGGTGAACTGATCGTCCAGCCGTCCCTTCCTCCTTTCATGAGCGATTCCAGCAAGCCCTGCTGTTCCAACCCGAAGCAAGTCCTCTGGACCCTTCTCATTTTCGCGTTGTTTGGTTTCTTGGCCTTGATCCTCAGCGGACAACTCGGAGCCAAGAACCCCGAGAACCGCGCTTACATGGGAGAGTTCACCGAAGAAGCCACGAAGCTTCGCTGGGACAATTTCAAGGAAGTGAAGGAGGCGCAGAACGCCCTCGTCGACCCTGCCAAAGTCAAAAGCGCGCTCGAGGCCATCGCCAAATCGGCTCCGAAGCCTGCGCCGACCGATCTCGTGGTGCCTGGCTCGCCCACCTTCCTGAAGCAGATGGAACAGCAGGCTGCACCTGCCCCTGCCCCTGCCCCTGC
>DGXY01000058.1:146999-177096 GCA_002396885.1 Akkermansiaceae bacterium UBA5020 | reverse complement strand
GGTTCGGGCGGGGGAAGGTGGGTGGCAACGGTATTCCGTTTTCCGTGGCAATTCTTTTCGACGTCGGTTGCGATGATGCCGTCGTTTCCTCGGAAAGATCGTCCGGTGCGGCCTCCCGGAAGGCGCTTTTCAAGTTCGCCTGCAAGGCTGCGGCAAGGGGATCGCCTTCCTTCGAGTGGGTGCTGCTGCCGTCGCGGGCAAAAGCAACGGAGATTTGCCCGTCGATGATCCGGGCGAGGTCGAAGGCGAGGGCGACGCGGTCGTCGGTCTCTCCGCGGGTGCGGAACTTCACCGGCACGGATACCGTTGTGCGGAATGACTCGCGGGCGAGGTGGTAGGCGAATCCCGGGGCTTTCGATTGGTCGTCCCCGTCTTTCCAAAACCGGCCTTCGAGTGCGAGGAAAATGTATCCGCCCTGCCAGCTCCAATGAAGACCATTGAGATTGGGATTGAGGGGGTGCGCCGGGCCCCAGGCCGCGGGATCGCGATCATTCAACGAAGGCGGCAGTCCTACGGAAAAGCGGATCGCAGTCCATTCGCCTTCGGGCACTGGCGTGATCTTCCAGGTGTCGCGTCCGTTGGCGAGGCTCATCCAGGCGGGTTCGGCTTCACATGGATGCCAGCTCCCGTCTCCCCGTTGCAGGGCGGGTTCGCTGAGAAGATAGCTCAGTCTGGTCACCGACCAACGTTCGCCCGCTCGGTTCACGAGCGGCGTTTCAGGCGTCACCTTGAGGTCCCCAGCGACGGGTTGAATCGACAAATCGAGGGTGTCTGCGATAACCGGTCCGGAAAGGATCACCATGGCAAGGAACGCCGGGACATGGAGAAGGGGAACATTCATCGGCAACGGGTCGCGAGATTAGAATACGATGGCGGAGGCTCCCTGGCACCTGTTTTCTCGATTCCGGACAGCGTTCCATCCGCGCATGAATCCGCTTGCGGCGGAGGCGAACGATCCGCACCTTTCCTTGTGAACCGACTCCGTGGAGCACTCCGTTGTCTTGCCGCCCTGGCCCTCGCCCTTTTCGGCGAGACGCTGCGTGCGGATATCCCCGTACCGGCGCGCTTGACCCAGCCGGCCAGCGCCACCGAGGCCTGGAACGTGATTCGTCTGGCGATGGCCAATGCCGGGCGGCTTTTCGAGGAGAACCGTGTCGATGAGACCAAGGAACAAATCGTTCTCATGGGACCGTCACTGCGCGTCCTTGCCCGCGAAGGTGCCCTCGAGGGACGGCAGGCCGAGGCTGAATCACTGGCCACGGTCGCCTTTGAGCGGATCAATCTCCTTGTCCGCGAGAGCATGGCCGGCAATCTCGAGGGAGCGCGGACCGCTTTCGATGCCTTGGGTCGGGAGCTGGCGGCTCTCGAGGCGGCGTTTCCTCCCGGTTTGTCCTCGAACGAAATTCATTCCTGCGTCGACCATCCCGAGGTCGCAGAAGTCGGATCGGGGAAACGTTGTCCCGAGTGCGGCAAAGGTCTTCGCCCGCGTCGGTTCCCCTACAGCGTGATCCATACCCGCGTCGACACGCCCACGCTAGCGCTTGACTTGAAGAGCGATCGTCCGTTGCGCGCGGGGGAGGTGAACCGGATCTCCCTCCGCCTCACCCAGCAGGGGGGCGAGCCCGCGGGGGCGGACGACCTCGTCGTTGCGCATTCCCGTCGGCTGCACCTCCTCCTTGTCGATGAAACGGGGCTGGATTTCCAACACCTTGCTCCCGATCCGGGTAATGAACCGGGGACCTTCGTCACCCCATTCGTGCCGGTCTCCGCCGCGAACTACCGGGCTTGGGTCTTCGCCGTGCCAGCGGCGACCCGTTTGACCGAATCTCTCGCTTGGACCCTGCTGGGCGAAGAGGCGGCTCATTCAGGAGAGCCACCTTCCGTTGCCGGGATCGAAGGGCTCGTCGCCGAGCGTGATGGGATCATGGTCCGTTTGATGACGGCAAGTGGCGGACCTCAGAGAATACAGGGAGGGCTCACGAATCTGGTCCGGGTGCATGTGAGCCAAGCCGACGGGACTCCTTTGCGGCAGTTGGAACCTTTGTGGAATGCTTTCGCGCACCTCACCTTGGTGTCTTGGGATTTTGCCTCGGTTCATCAGGTCCATGCCGTTGGTGGTGAGATCCTCTCACCGGACCTGCGGGGTGGACCGGACTTGACCTTCAAGTTGCATCCTCCTGCCCAAGGCTGGTGGCGGCTTTACCTTCAGATCCAGGTGCAAGGACGGACATTGACATTTCCTCTCCGTTTTCGGGCAGAGGAGTGAAATGTGCCCAGGGTTTCCAGGAGCCTGCAAAGAATCTTCGGATTTGATGAAAAGTGAACGGAATCTTCTTGACGATGAGGCCGATTTTTTGTCAATCTATCGCCAAAGAACCTCGAGTCCCCGCTCCCGTGAACTCCTCCTCCCAGCTCCGCCGCTTTATCAAGGTCATCCTGTTGGGTCTCATTGGAGCAACGCCACCGCTCTTCTCGCAAGGCGTCGCCACGACAGGCTCAGTCGGTCTGCTCTCTCTGCCGACTCAGTCGGCATCAGATACGATCGTATCCCTCCCCCTCCATCGTCCGGATGTTTTCCGGGGCTCGATCGCTTCGGTGGCCGGGCCGGTCGTGACCTTGCGACAGGCGTCTTTCCAGGAGGACGCCTTCAACGGTCTTTTCTACCTGCTCCTCGAATCAGGTTCGGGGGAAGGATCTTGGTTTCCGATCACGGACACCGCTGGCGCTACCATTACCGTCGATCTAGGCCTTGGGATTGGCGCGGGTGTCCTCGTCGGGGATGTCGTGGTGAAGATCATTCCTTTCTGGACGCTCGATACCGTCTTCCCGAACGGAAAGGGTGTGAACGCTTCGGGAAGTCTTCTTCCCGTGACGCGGGTTCTCCTGCCTGATGCCGGTAGCGCGGGTGTCCGGCTTGCCCCTTCCTCTTCGTTTCTCTATTACGCGGGCAACGACCATGGCGGCGAGGGATGGAGGAAGTTCGGCTATGCCCCTTCGGTGAAGTTTGACAATCAGATTCTCCCGCCCGCTTCTTCCTTGATCGTCAGACACGACAGCGGGGCCGGAACCGTCTTTGAAAATCTCGGCCATGTGCAGACTTCGTCTTATTCGGTTCTCTTGGGAACCCTTGCCGCGAATACCGCGCAGGATCACTCTTTGGGGCTCGGGCTTCCCCTGCCGATCACCCTCGCCGGATCTCGGCTCTTTGAATCCGGGGCCTTCGGTGCGAGTTCGGTCCTGGATCAGCCCGTGGACCAACTCCTTGTCTTCGACCAGGCCAATCCCGCGAGGAATCGCGTTCCTTCTTCCGCCTATTACTACTACTCTGGATCGCAAAACGGAGGTCCGGGCTGGCGTCTTCTGGGCGACCCCGGCACCATTCGTGACGGCGCGGCAGTTTTCCAGCCAGCACGCGGATTCGTGATTCGAAAGGCCGCTGGGGCGATCCCGGTTTCGTCCCGATGGACGTTGAGGCCCGCGTATCTCGATCTTCCCTGAACTTCCGAATCCACCTGACAACCATGAGCCGGTTCACCCTTTTCGCGTTCCTGTTGCTTGCGGCCACTGGCGCGCGCGCCACGGTATCCTTTGATGTGGCCGCGGATCGATTGGATGACATCAACGGTTCTCCTGTTCCTGCGGGAGCCTTGGTTTTGCTCGTCGCGGACACCGACGGGGACGGGTTGGGTCAAGTCACTGCCGGAGAGGTGTCCCTTCGATCCTTTTTAGATGGTGCCTCCGGAGATGACCTGATCGTTTATCGTTCCGATCTTTCCGCCCTTGGTATTGGCGGCTCCTACGGAGTCTCCACCGGAGGTTTGGAGCTGGGCGGGGCGGGCAGCGGTCAATGGTCGCAGGGGGACGCGCTCTACCTGGTCTGGTTTCCGAGCCTCTCGCTCTCCAGCGGGTCAGTGTCGCCCGGCGAAGCCTACGGGGCGAGAGCGTTGGGAGTGACCCCAGCAGATGGAGCGAACGAGGCTTTCGTCTATGTCGCTCCGATCAACGGAGGAACCTTCGGAGGCGCGCGCATTCCTCTCTCCTCGACGAACTTAAGGTCCGACCTCAGTACGATCAATCCGGCCACGGCTCCCTCCGTGGAGGCCCCAACGGCGGTTTCCATTACGGCGGCATCCGCGATCCTTGGAGGGCAGGTCACTGCCGAAAATGGGGGGGCGGTCACGGCCCGCGGCGTCGTCTACTCGGTCGCATCGGCGAACCCTGACCCGGTCATCGGCGGGGGTGGCGTTTCGACTCTGTCGAGCAGCGGAGGCACCGGAGTCTTTTCGGTCGCCGCCCCCGGGTTGACCAGTGGGATCACCTACCGCTACCGCGCCTTTGCCACGAACTCCGTGGCGACGGGCTACTCGGCGTCGGCGGTCTTTACCACGGACACCCAGCTGAACTTGATCAACGGACTCGCCTCGGTGGCCCGGGAAATGCATCCCGGCGATCTTCATCGGTTCCGCTTCACGCTCGACAGCGCCCGCTTTTTGAATCTCACCACCGGTGGAGCAGGGCTGCGCGCACGTCTTTACAATTCGTTGGGGCAATTGATCGCCGAGCAGTCCGTGGCGGGCAATGTCGCCTTTGCGAATCTCCTGTTATCCTCCGGAACCCACACGCTTGAATTGTTTCGCGATCCTGGGGTAGGAACTGCCACGCCCTACACCTTGGCCGTTGATGCGTCCTCAGAAGTTCAGGCCCGACCCGATGGGGCTGTTGGTGCCTCCCTTTCCTCTCTCACGGGGAACAATGTGTATTTTCCGACGACGCAGCAACTGACCCTTGTCTCGCCCGACTCGCGGATCGTCACGGGTTACGTTACGGGAACGAACCGAGGCAATATCAGTGATCGTCTCAGTTTTCAGGGGACCCCGGGAGACACCTATTTCAGCGTGATTTATTACAATCAGGCGGGGGCAAACATCACCGCGCAGATCACGGCCGGAACCTATCAAACTGCCCTCATGGCACCGGCTTCTCCCGCAGCTTGGGTGAGGGCGGCGGTCACGCCGACGAGGCGAGCGGTGCAGCTGCGCAGGAGTCACAACTTTATCATCGGTCTCAAGTCTCTCCACAACGCTAATGCCACGGATACGGTGTCGATTCTCGTGAACACGCGGTGAGTCGATCGGATTCGTGGGAAGAAGCGTCCTTCTGCGGGGGCGAGCAAAACCGGAGTTCCCGGTTTGGCCTTTCCGGAAATTGTGCCAAGATTACGCCCCCGTCCCGGGCGGGATCCGAGCACCCATGAAAATCCTCGTCGTTGGAAAAGGAGGCCGCGAGCACGCGATCCTCACCGCCATATCCGAGTCTCCCTCCGAGACTGAACTTTATTCCTTTCCCGGATCGGACGCGATCTTCGACCTCGCCCAGCCGCTCTCGAACGCGGAGCATCCCGTCGAGACCGTCGCCTCGCTCATCGCGGCGATGCAACGGGTTGGCATCGACCTCTGTGTCGCGGGGGAGGAGAGCTATCTTGTGCGCGAGGAAGGTCTCGCGAACGCCTGCGCCGTTGCCGGAATTCCTTGCTGGGGACCTCCGAAGGAGTCGGCCCAGCTTGAGGCGAGTAAAGAATTCGCCAAAGAGTTTCTGGTGCGTCACGGTATTCCCACGGGCGGATATGCGGGAGTGAATTCGATCGACGAAGCCCGCTCCGCCATCGCCGGAAGATATCCGACGGTGCTTAAGTTCGACGGGCTCGCGGCGGGGAAGGGGGTCGCGGTGTGTCCCGATGAGGCATCGGCCGAGGAGTTTCTCAACGAAGTCCTCGTCGAGCGGAAATTCGGTGAAGGCCGTTTGCTGGTGGAAGAATTCCTCGAAGGACCTGAGATCTCGATTTTCGCCTCCCTCGTCGACCGTGATTACCAGATCCTCGCCCCGGCCCGCGACTACAAGCGCATCTACGACGGCGACGAGGGACCGAACACCGGTGGGATGGGTGCGGTCAGTTCCCTCGAGATGCTCGATGCCGAACTGCGAGCGCAGATCGAGGACCAGATCGTGCGTCCGACCGTCGAGGGGCTCATCGCTGACGGACTTCCTTATCGTGGCTTTCTCTATTTCGGGCTCATGCTGACAAAAGACGGGCCGAAAGTGATCGAGTATAACTGCCGTTTCGGTGATCCCGAGGCCGAGGCCGTCCTGCCGATGGTGCGGGGCGATTTCGCGACCTACCTGTTCGAGGCTGCGAAGGGCGCGCTGCGTCCGGATTTGATTTCGTTCTCCGAAGGCTGGAGCATTTGTCTGGTCTCGGCTTCCGCGGGGTATCCGGCGTCGTCGCGCAGCGGTGATTTCATTTCCGGACTCGATCAGGTGAGCGGGGCGCGTGTCTTTCACTCCGGAACGCGACGGAGCGCTGCCGGAAACTACGAAACTGCCGGAGGACGGGTCCTCGTCATTTCCGCCTCCGGTGCGACCCGGGCTGAGGCCGTGGCGAAGGTCTACGCCGAGAGCGACAAGGTCGATTTTGCAGGGAGGCAACGCCGCTCCGACATCGGGACGCGAAATTTTTGATGCACGCCCGCGTTTCGCGCCTAAAAGTGAGCAAGTTAGTAGGCCCCACGACCCTTGAGCGAATCCGGTGACAACGTCCGCGAAGCGATCCTGAGCCCCGAGGAGATTTCCGCGGGAGTGGCCGACTTGGCCCGTCAAATCGCCTACCGCTGCGCCGGCGACGAGGTCGCTTTTGTCGGGATCTACACCCGCGGCGTCACGCTCGCCAGTCGCGTCGCCGAGGCGCTCAAAGGGCAGGGGCTCCATTATCCCCTCGGCACGCTCGACATCTCCCTCTACCGCGACGATTTTGACAATCGTGGATCGGATCTGCCGACCCTCGAAAGCTCTGACATTCCGTTCGGACTGGATGGCATCCGGGTGATCCTCTTCGACGAGGTCATCTTTACCGGTCGCACGATCCGGGCCGCCCTCGACGGACTCATGGACTACGGACGGCCTGCGAAGATCGAGCTGGCCGTGCTCGTCGACCGCGGTCACCGCGAGATCCCGATCCAGCCCGATTACGTCGCCAAGCGCATCGGCACGACCCGCGACCAGTATGTGAAAGTCCGCTTCCGCGAAGACGACGGGGGCGAGGAGGGAGTCTTCCTCGAAACCCCGCGCAAAGTCCCCGCCGCATGAGAGACCTGAAGCCCCGCAAGGACCTGCTCGACATCGAGGGCCTCGAACTGCCCGAGATCGAATACGTCCTTTCCAACGCGGTGCCCTTCAAGCAGCTCTTCCAGCGCTCCGTGAAGAAGGTCCCAACCCTGCGCGGGAAAACGGTCCTGAACCTCTTCTACGAGCCCTCGACCCGCACGAGCAGTTCCTTCGAAGTTGCCGCCAATCGCATGTCGGCCGACGTCACGAACTTCACCGTCTCGAGCTCCTCGGTGGTAAAGGGCGAGTCGCTTCTTGACACGATCGAGACCCTCCAAGCGATGCGGTCCGACTACATCGTGATCCGCCATCAGGCTGCCGGAGTCCCTGACATTGTCGCCAAACACACTGGAGCCTCTGTCATCAACGCTGGCGATGGCTACCACGCCCACCCCACCCAGGCGCTCCTCGACGCGATGACCTTCCGCGAGGTCTGTCCCGACTATCAGGGCAGGAAGATGGTCATCGTCGGCGATGTCCTGCACTCGCGTGTGGCCCGCTCCACGAGCACCCTTTTCCACAAACTCGGCATCGAGGTCGGCGTGCTCGGACCCGGAACGCTCATTCCCGCGGGACGGCATGAATTCATCCGCCGCTTCCGCTCGTGGGACGAAGTCTTCGATTGGAAACCCGACGCGGTCTACCTCCTCCGCGTGCAACTCGAGAGACAGGAAGGCATGTTTTTCCCCAGCATCGCCGAGTATCACAAGATGTATGGGATGAACACCGAGCGCCTCGTGCGGATGCGCCAGATCGGGGCCTACCTGATGCACCCCGGACCCGTGAACCGCGGTGTCGAGATCACCGACGAGGCGATGCGCTATGAGCGCAGCCTCATCAGCACCCAGGTCGAGAACGGCATCGCCGTACGCATGGCGGTTCTGCACTGGCTGAAGCCGGAAACGGACACTGATTGAGACGATGCCTTCCGCCACCCTCAGACTTTTTCAGAACGGACGGATCGCCTCGGCGGATTCGAAAGAACTCGTTGCCGCTGATCTTCTCGTCGACGGGACAGGCACGATCGTCGCTGTCGGAACCGGTCTCACCGTGCCTGTCGGTGCCGAGGTGATCGACTGCGCCGGCAGTGTCCTCGTGCCCGGCATGTTCGACGTTCACGTCCACGCCCGCGAGCCCGGGCAGGAGCACAAGGAGACCCTCGCGACCTGCTCCGCTGCCGCCCTGCGCGGTGGCGTTACCGGAGTCGTCCTGATGCCCGATACCTCGCCTCCGGTCGATACCGGCAATCTCGTGAAGAGCGCGCGCGACTTGATCGCCGAGCTCAGCGCCATACCGATGCTGCAATCGGGATGCCTCACGAAAGGACGTGAGGGCAAGGAGATGGCGGGCTTTTCCGGGATGGCCTCGCGTGGTGTCCCCATGCTCACCGACGCGGACCGCGCCGTGCCCTGTCCCGACTTGCTGCGCCGCTGCATGGAGTATGCGCGCGACTTCGACCTGCTCGTCACCTCGCATTGCGACACGCCCGCCCTGACGAAGGCCGGGGCGATCAACGAGGGACGCGTTTCCTACCGCTTCGGGCTTCCCGGCATTCCCGCGATCAGCCAAGAGATCGCGATCGACCGCGACATTCGCGTCGCCCAGCACACCGGGGCGAAGCTCCACCTCCAGCAGATTTCGACGGAGCGCGGCTTGCAGTCGGTGCGGTGCGCGAAGGAAGCCGGGACCCTTGTCACCTGCGAGGTCTCGCCGCATCACCTCGTCCTCACCGAGCAGGACATCCGCGACTACAACACCCATTTCAAATTCAATCCGCCCCTGCGTCCCCTCGCCGATGTCGAGGCGCTTGTGGCGGGATTCATCGACGGCAGCATCGAGGTGCTCGCCTGTGACCACGCCCCGCACACCGAGTTCGAAAAATCGAGCGAGTTCGGCACCGCGCCCTTCGGCGCCGCCGGACTCGAGACGACCGTGCCGTTGATGTTCGACCGCTTTATCCGCAAGGGTGTCTTCGGCTGGGATCTCCTCATCGAGCGTTATTCCGCCGCACCGCGCCGCCTTGTCGGGCTGGCTCCGGTGGCGATCGCAGAGGGAGCGAGGGCCGAGTTCTTCGTGTTCGACCCGGAAGGCGAAACGCCCGTGACCCGCGAGACGATGAAGACCAAGAGCCCCGTATCGCCCTTCCTCGGCGAGACTCTTGCGGGGAAAGTGCGCGGGACGGCGTTGGGGGCTGCGTGGCATCCGCAGGGGTGATGCAGCATTTCGACGAGGTCGGGATCCGCGGGCCCCGGGACGGAATGAGGGAAGTCAAGAGGGTTGATCCGAAGACTCTAGCCGGTCCAATTTTATCCGTATGAAACCATGGTTCCCCGCGTTTCTCGCCCTACTTCTTTCTCCACTTGTTTCTGCCGACGACACCGGCCCCGTCTCGCGCATCCTCTTCGGTTCGTGCCTCAAGCAAAATGATCCGTCGCCCATCTTTGCGACGATGCTCGAACACCGTCCCGATCTGATCCTCTTCCTCGGCGACAACATTTATGCCGACACCTTCGAGATGGGGGAGATGGAGGCGAAATACGAGGTGCTCGGAGCGAACCCCGATTTCCAGAAACTGCGCGCCGCTGCTCCGGTCCACGCGACCTGGGATGACCATGACTACGGCGTCAACGACGGTGGAGCCGAATACACCCCGCGCGACGAGGCGCAGCGGATCTTCCTCGATTTCTGGGGCGATGCGGCCGATTCACCAAGACGCGCGCGGCCGGGCGTTTATGAAAGCGTGATCCACGGCGAGCCGGATCAACGGGTCCAGGTCATCCTGCTCGACACGCGTTATTTTCGAGGTCCTTTGAAGAAAGGCGAAAAGCGGCTCGGGGGATCGTGGTATCCCTCTGACGATCCGACGATCACGATGCTCGGTGAAGCGCAATGGGCCTGGCTCGAAGAGGAATTGAAAAAGCCGGCCGAGGTGCGGCTCATCGTTTCCAGCATCCAGCTCGTTGCCTCCGCGGCGGGACAGGAGACTTGGGCCAATTTGCCGCTCGAGCAGAAGCGGTTCTATGACCTGATCGCGAAGACGAAGGCGAACGGTGTCCTCGTCCTCAGCGGCGACCGCCACTGGGCCGAGCTGTCGGTCGAGCGCGAAGGAGTGCCTTATCCGATCTTGGATCTCACCTCGAGCAGCTTCAACCAGCTCCACGAACGCGGCACCCCGACGGAGAATTCGAAGCGCGCTTTGCCCAATACCTGGCACCGCGAGAACTTCGGCGAGGTCGCGATTGACTGGAAAGGGGAGGAGACGGTGATCCAGCTTCGCGTCCGGGATTTGAAGGGAGCGGTGGTGATCGAGGAGGACGTGGTATTACGGGAGTTGAAGGTGGGTCCGTGAAGACGCGAACTTTTTCCGTTAAGTTTGCGGGAATTTCGGAGATAAATGGCGCAATCCGTCCATGTCTCCCGACGAAGCCAGCCACCATCACGCTTTCCTGCGCCAGTTCACCGCCAACGAGGCGGCGATCCGGGCCTTTGTGCGGCGCCTCGTCCCGGCGCGGGCCGATGCCGACGACATCATGCAGGAGGTCTCGGTGGTGCTCTGGGAGAAATTCGAATCCTTCCGCGGCGACGGCAACTTCCGCGCCTGGGCCTTTGGGGTGGCGCGTTTCGAAGTCCTCGCCTGGTTGCGTGACAAAGGACGCGACCGTCTTGTTCTCAGTGAAAAGGTCGTGGATCTCTTCGGAGCCGAGGCGGAGGCCCACGAGCCACGCCTCGAACGGCAGCGCGAGGCGCTCGAGCGCTGCCTTGGGGAGGTCGCGCCGGAGCAGCGGGGCCTCCTGATGCGTGCCTACGCGCCAGGGGCACGCATCTCCGCACTCGCGCGGGAGAGCGGACGTAGTGAACCGGGCTTCTACCAATGGCTTTACCGGGTCCGCAAGCTGCTCTTCGATTGCATCCGTGGTCGTCTCGCCAAGGAGGAAGGTTTATGAAGACGGACCCCGGCCCTGTTTTTCAGCGCTATCTCGACGGTAGGATTACCGGAGCGGAGATGTCCGAGCTCAATGATTTGCTCGAACACGATGAATCGGTCCGAAGCGACTTCGTTGATTGGCTGAATCTCGATGCCGCCCTGGCCGCGATGTCGCAGGGATGGGAGGCGAAGGAAGAAATCAGGCCGAGTGTCTCCCGCCCTTCTTGGAAAGCGTTACTCGCCCTCGCCGCTTCGGTCGTGCTTGCGGCCGGACTGTTGTGGTTCTGGCAGGATGCGAAGCGGACCTGCGCCGTCGTCTCGGAGCGTGCCGGAGCCAATGGATTGGAGGCGGGAAGCCGGATCCGGGGAGAACGGTTCGAACTTGCCGAAGGCACCTTGAAGCTGCTCACCCGGCGCGGCGCGGAACTCGTGATCGAGGCTCCCGCGATCTTCCGGTTCGAATCGCCTCAGCGACTCCGGCTTGAAAAGGGGCGCCTCGCCGCAGACGTGCCGCCGGCGGCGAAAGGTTTCACCGTGGTCACGCCCGATGGCGATGCCGTCGATCTCGGGACGCGCTTCGGCGTGGATGTGCCTGCCGAGGGAGATTCCGAAATCCACGTCTTCGAGGGCGAGGTGATCGCAACCGGTGCGGGCGGGGACCGCAGTCTGCGCGGCGGCGACGCCCTCGTGATGAACCGGGGCAACGGCGATGCCCGTGAACTGCGCTCGGCGGCCTTCATCCAGGCCGACGAATTGCCCGCGCTCGATGCCGGTCTCGCGGCGGGACAGGAAGCTCGCTCGCGCGAGGCCACCGAGGCGCTGAAGGCCGATCCCGGTCTCATTGCCCTGATCGCTTTTGATGAAGGCTCAAGACGCCCCGGAGTCTACCGGCTCGTCCAGGGACCTTGGCCGGGTTCGCGCGCGGCCGAGTTCGTCGAGCCGGGGGATCATCTGCGCCTCGACATCGGCGGCGACCAATCGTGGCCTCAATTGACCCTCGCTGCCTGGGTGCGGCTCGACCGGCTCGGCGCGCCCTATCAATCGCTCCTTCACACGGACGGCTGGAGCGAGGAGAATCCAGGCCAGGTCCACTGGATGATCAACAGCAACGCGACGATGCGCCTCGCCCTGCGGGAGAATGTCCTCGCCCCGGGATCGGATGAGAAACATGGCTATCCCGACTCGCGCACGCCCGTCTTGCCCGAGCAGGGACGCTGGGTCCATCTTGCCGTCGTCTATGACTCGGACAAGGGGACGGTACGTTTTTACCTGAACGGCCGTTTCGATCGCGAGACGCGGCAGTCCCTCGCCTATCCCGCCCGCCTCGGCCCCGCACAAATCGGGAACTGGGATCAACAGGACCGGAAACTGAGCGGCCGCATCGACCAATTGGTTGTCCTCGGGCGGGCCATGAGCGACGGGGAGATAGGGGGACTACACGAGGCGGGGACGCCTTATCGTTGATGAAGGGAATGAAACGATCGATCGAAATTTCGCAGGCGGACATCGCTTCGTCTATTTGCGTCCATTTGCGTTGTCTCCGAAATCATTCAACGCAAATGGCCGCGAATGGCCGCAAATGCTCGCAAATCATGCGGGTAGCGGGTTGTTTTGGAATTTTCTCTATCTCTCCCACCCACGCCGCCCCCGTTGACTTCGTCCGCGACGTGCGTCCCATCTTTGAAGTGCATTGCTACGACTGCCACAGCGGAGACACGCGGAAGTCGGGATTTCGCCTCGATGTGAAAGCCGCGGCGATGAAGGGCGGGGATCGTCATGGTCCTGACATCAAGCCAGGAAAGCCTGAGGAAAGCCCGCTCATCCACTTCCTCACGACCGACAACGATGACGAGATCATGCCGCCGAAGGGCGGCCCTCTTTCCGGAGACGAGATCGCCATCCTCACCCGCTGGATCGCCGAGGGCGCGGTCTGGCCTGACGGGGTGGACGCGGTGACGCTCGACGATCCGAAGGATCACTGGAGTTTCAAGCCTCTTTCGCCCGCGCCGACCCATGCCTCGATCGACTTCTTTGTCGACGCGAAGCTCGCCGAGCACGGCCTGCATCGCTCCCCGGTCGCCGATCCGATGACGTGGCTACGCCGGGTGACCTTCGATCTCACCGGCCTTCCGCCCACTCCGGAGGAGGTCGCTGACTTCAAATCCGCTCAAATCCGCAATACCGTCGATCGACTCCTCGCAAGTCCCCGCTACGGCGAGCGCTGGGGCCAGCACTGGCTCGATGTCGTGCGCTACGCCGACACGCACGGCTTCGAGGTGAACACCGAGCGGCCCAATGCCTGGCCCTATCGCGATTATGTGATCGAGGCGTTCAACGCCGACACGCCTTATGATCAGTTCATCCGCGAACAGATCGCGGGCGATGCCTTCGGCAAGGATGCGGCGACGGGATTCCTCGTGACGGCTTCGGTGCTGCTTCCCGGCCAGATCGGAAAAGACGAACCCTCGAAGCGGCTCGCACGGCAGGACTCGCTCGACGAGATCGTGATGAACCTCGGACAGACCTTTCTCGGTCTCAGCGTCGGCTGCGCGCGTTGTCATGATCACAAGTTCGATCCGATCAGTGCGAAGGATTATTATGCGATGCAGGCCTTCGTCGCCGGGGTGGATTACGCCGACCGCGATCTGCGGACGCCCGAGGCCGAGTCGGCGCGTGCCGAGGTGACGAGGCTCACGGCCCGCCAGGCAGAGATCGACAAAGCCCTTGCGGCCTTCGTCCCTCTCGCAAAATCCGGCGTCGAGCGGGCCATGATCAACGCTCGAGAGAACGCTGACCGTTTTGTCCCGGTGAAAGCGAAGCGCGTGCGCTTCACGATCCAGGCCACAACAAACCTCGAGCCCTGTCTCGACGAACTCGAGATCTTCAACACCGGCGGAGTCAATGTCGCCCTCGAGACAGCCGGGGCGAAGCGCCGGGTGAGCGGCAGCATCGGCGTCGCCGAGCGGCACGAGCAGCGCTTTCTCAACGACGGTCGCTACGGCAATTCGCGTAGTTGGATGGGCAACGAGATCGGCAAGGGTTGGGTCGAGATCGAATTTGCCAAAGAAGAAAGGATCGAGCGCGTCGTCTGGGGGCGCGACCGCGAAGGCAAGTTCAAGGACAGGCTCGCAATCGATTATCGGATCGAGATCGGTGACATTGACGGTCGGTGGACCCTTGTGGCCGACGCGGGTGATCGAAAGAAGTTCGATTCCGATGGCGACAAGGGCGCGGGTAAATTATCCCTGACCGGTCTCACTCCCGCGGAGGCGGAGCGGGCGGCGCCGCTCCTGCGGGAGAAGACGGCGAACGAGGTGAAGATCAAGGCAGCCAACCAGGCGCAGAAGGTCTTTGCCGGAAAGTTCCGCGAGCCCGACCGAATCCATCTGCTCCATCGCGGAGATCCCGAGCAGCCGAAGGATCTCATCGTGCCGGCGGTGCTCGGTGCCTTCGGGGATCTCTCGCTGCCCGCGGAGACGCCCGAGCAAAAGCGTCGTCTCGCCCTCGCCGACTGGATTGCCGATCCGGCGAATCCGCTCACGGCGCGGGTCATGGTGAACCGGATCTGGCAGGGACATTTCGGACGGGGCCTCGTTCCGACGCCAAGTGATTTCGGCAATAACGGCATGCCGCCTTCCCATCCCGAACTGCTCGATTGGCTCGCGGCCGAGTTCATCCGCTCGGGATGGTCGGTGAAACACCTTCACCGGCTCATCGTGATGTCGGAGACGTATCGGCAGGGGAGCCGGGAACGGAGTGATGGAGCAGGGAGGACTCGAGAGGGGAGTAATGGAGTGTTGGAGTATGGGAGTGATGGAATAGCTCGAGGCGACAAGGTTCTTTCCCAAACGCCCACCACTCCGCCACTCCCTCACTCCAAGACTTCCCTACTCCCTCATTCCACCAATCCATGGGAGAAGGATGCCGACAACCAACTCCTCTGGCGCTTTCCGACGCGCCGCCTCGAGGCCGAGGTCATCCGTGATTCCATCCTCGCGGTGAGCGGCCAACTCGATCTGAAGATGTATGGGGTCGGTTTCAATCTCTTCGACCAGCGAGGGGGGCTCAGCGGATTCAACCCGGTCGAGTCCCCGTCCGGAGAGGGGCTGCGGCGCATGATCTACGCCCACAAGGTGCGCCGCGAGCCCGAGGCCGTCTTCGGGGCCTTCGATTGTCCCGATGCCGGACAAAGCACCGCGGTCCGCCGCGAATCGACGACGCCGATCCAGGCACTGAATCTCTTCAACAGCCGCTTCACCCTCGGGCAGGCGGACGCATTCGCGAGCAGGGTTCAGCGCGAGGCCGGGGCCGATCCCGATGCCCAGGTCCGACGCGCTTTTCAGCTGGCCCTCCAGCGTGACCCGGAGCCGGAAGAACTCGCGGAGATCTCCGCCGTCGTCGCCGAGCACGGGCTCGCCGTGCTTGGCCGGGCGCTTTTCAACAGCAACGAGTTTCTCTTCCTCCCATGACTCCCCCCGGTGCGCACCTTTCCCTCTCCGGACGATTTCTCCTCGATCGTCGCCGCTTCCTCTCCGACAGCGCCACGGCGCTTGGGTCGGTGGCCTTGGCGAGCTTGTTAGGGCGTGACGGTCTCCTTGCCGCGCCCTCGATGGGACCGATCATCGATCCCGCGAATCCCTACGCGCCGCGGCGGCCGCATTACCCGGCGAAGGCGAAGAACGTGGTCGTGATCTTCTGCGCCGGAGCCGTCAGCCAGCTCGAGACTTGGGACTACAAACCCGAGCTGATCCAATGGGATGATAAACCACTTCCGGGTGGTCCGGCGGTGACCTTCCAAGGGCCGGCGGGGAATCTCGCGCGGCCGCAATATGCGTTCCGCCAACGCGGCACAACGGGAAAATGGGTCAGCGACCTGATTCCCCACCTCGCCGAGTTGACCGACGAGATCGCCTTCGTCCATTCCCTGACGAGCAAGTCGAACACGCACGGTCCCGCCGAGAATTTCCTCTCGACCGGCTCGGTCCTCGATGGATTCCCCAGTCTCGGGGCCTGGACGACCTATGCCCTCGGCAGTGAGAGCCGCGACCTGCCATCCTACGTCGCCATTCCCGATCCGCGCGGCGTGCCGCAAAACGGGGCGAACAACTGGGGGCCCGGATTCCTCCCCGCCGCGTTCCAAGGCACGACGATGAGCTCGAAAAGCCCCGTTCGCCACCTCAGTGCGCCCGGCGTTTCTCTGGCCGCCGATCGGGCCGCTCGAGACTTGCTCCAGAGGATGAACGCGCGCCATCTCGAGGCCCATCCCGGAGATGGCAAGCTCGCCGCCCGCATCGCCAGCTATGAGCTCGCCGCGCGGATGCAGTTGAGCATGCCGGAGCTCTCCGACCTCTCCTCCGAGCCCGCGCACATCCTGAAGCTCTACGGAGCCGACGATACCGCCAATCCGGACAAGGCCGCCTTCGCGAAAAACTGCATCCTCGCCCGGCGTCTCATCGAAAAGGGCGTCCGTTTCGTCCAGCTCTTCAACGGGGCCTATGCGAGCGGTGGCAAGCTGAACTGGGATGGTCACAGCGAGTTGAGAAATCAATACGACGTTCACGCCTCCATCCTCGATCAGCCGGCCGCGGCGCTGATCAAGGACCTGCGCCAGCGCGGTCTTCTCGAGGACACGCTGGTCGTCTGGTGCACCGAATTCGGTCGCATGCCCTTTTTCCAGAAGGGGGCGAAAGGTCGCGATCACAATCCCGACGGCTTCACCTGCTGGATGACGGGCGCCGGAGTGAAGCCCGGCGTGAGCCACGGCGAGACCGATCCGCTGGGGCAGAAAGCGGTGAAGGACGTGCATCCGCTCTACGACTTCAATGCCACGATTCTGCACCTGTTAGGTCTCGATCACGAGAAACTCACCTTCGAGCACAACGGGATCTCGCGGCGGCTGACGAATGTCGAGGGGCATGTCATCCGGGAGATCCTGGCTTGATTCCGCTTCGCTCGTGTTTCCATGAGTTTCCCGGTTTGCCGCTTTCCCGAAGTGGCTCGGGAAGCTCTTTTCGAGTGGAAAAACCGTGAACCGCATGACGAAGCATGGGATCGAGCGGTATTCCATCCCTACGCCCGCCGTCCGAATTTCCTCTCCAGCTCCGGATACCCAATCTGGATCAGCGTCGGTCGGCCGTGCGGGCAGCAATAGGGCATGTCGCATCGGAGGAGATCCTCGAGGAGCTTGCGCAGCTCGGGTTCCTTGAGGAAATCATTCGCCTTCACGGCGGCGCGGCAGACGGTGGTGGCGATGAGATCCTCGCCGAGGCGGAGGCTCGACATGCGGTCGCTCGCGACGCGGATTTCCTGGATCACTTCGTGGAGAAAGGCCTCGGGATCATCGCGCTTCAGGAAGGCGGGGAGGGCGTCGAGTTTCAGGGTGTTGCCTCCGAAGGGTTCAGCACCGAAACCGAGGCGCTCGAGGGTCTCGAGGTGGCGCGAGACGAGATCGAAATCGCGCGGCGGCAGGTCGACCATGATCGGCGCGAGGAGCCTCTGCGAGGGCGCGCCGTCGGCTTCCATGCGACGACGCAGGTCTTCGAAGAGGACACGCTCGTGGGCGGCGTGCTGGTCCATCAGGACGAGGCCCTCCTTCGCCTCGAGGAGAACGTAGAGTTTTCCTAACACTCCGATAATCCGGTAGTCGGAAGCCTTTGGCTTTTCCTCGATGGCCGGAGTCGGTTCGATGGAGGGAGCTGATTCGGGCGGGTTCTCGGTTGCGACTGACGGTGCCGGATTGGAAAGGGTGCGCTCGGGCTTTGCGCCCTCTCCGGTGGGGGGCGATGCGACGCGCTGGCGCTCGAGAGCGGTGAAGAGAGCGGAGGGCCGGGGATCAAGGCGGGGTGTGCTGTAGACCGTCGCGGGCTCGATCAATTCCTCCTGCACGAGCGGAGATTTGGCGATGGGGGCCGACCCCGTGAGCCCCACTCCGGAGACGGGTCGGATCATCCGCTCGCGCAGGGTGCGGCTGACGGCGGCGACGATGGCATCCTGCACCGCGAAGCCGTCGTGAAAACGGACTTCCCTTTTGGCAGGGTGGACGTTCACGTCTACCGCGCCGGGATCGGTCTCAAGAAAGAGGAAGGTGACGGGATACTGCCCCTTCATCAGGGCGGTGTGGTAGCCTTCGCGCATCGCGCGGGTGACAATGGCGGCCTCGACGGGGCGGCCATTGAGAAAAGTGAGCTGCTGGCGCCGGTCGCTGCGTCCCATCCCGGGAGGGCCAATGAAACCACGCACTTTTACGCCCTTTTGCTCGAGCGCCTCGATTTCGAGGAGGCGCGAGGCGAGGTCGTCACCGACAAGACCTCCGATGCGCTCGCGAAGGCTCGTCGTGGCGGGGAGCTGGAAGGCGAGGCGCTCGTCGCGGACGAGGGAGAAACGCACCGTCTCGTGGGCAATTGCCTGCGTTTTGAGGACCTGCTCGAGGTGAGCGTATTCGGTGGCCTCGGTGCGGAGGAACTTGCGGCGTGCCGGCAGGTTGAAAAAGAGCGAACGGACCTCGATCTGGGTTCCCGGGGGCTCGCCGCAGTCGTTGACGCGCTCGAGTTTGCCGCCGGTGACGATCACCTCGGTGCCGGTGAGGGCGCCGGGTTCGCGTGTGGCGAGGCGGAATTTCGCGACACTCGCGATGCTGGGGATGGCTTCGCCGCGAAAGCCGAGGGTGGTGATGGCGCCGAGGTCCTCCTTCGTGCGGATCTTCGAGGTGGCGTTGCGCTCGAGACACATGAGGGCGTCGTCGCGATTCATCCCGCAGCCGTCGTCGGTGACCCGGATAAGAGCGATCCCTCCGCGCTGCACCCGCACCTCGATGTTCGTGGCGCCGGCGTCGAGGCTGTTCTCGACGAGCTCCTTCACGACCGAAGCGGGCCGCTCGACCACTTCGCCAGCGGCGACCTGGCAGGCAAGGGCTTCGGGAAGGAGTCGGATTTTACCCATGGGTGGTGAGAGGGGATCGTGCGAGAAGGGAAATGGAAGGCGGCTTCGGTTGAGACGCAAGACCGTAATCCCTCTTTACCTTTTACTTTTCACTTTTCACCTTTTACTTTCCCACATGATCGAACTCACCGATGCCGCCGCCGGGCACCTTCTCGACCTGCTTGAGGAGAAGGACTTTTCCCCCGAGCAAAGAGGCCTGCGTCTCTTTGTCGAAAAGGGAGGCTGTGCGGGGATGTCCTACGCGATGAAGATCGACTTGCCGGTCGAGGGCGACGCCGTCTTCAGCAACGGCGCGGCCCGGGTCTTCGTCGATGCTGAGAGCCTGAAATACCTCGACGGCTGTCATCTCGACTACGTCGATGCTCTCAATGATGCGGGTTTCAAGATCGAAAATCCCAACGCCGCGCGCAGCTGCGGTTGCGGCACCTCCTTCGAACCGGCGGTCGCCGGAGCGGCTCCGGCCTACGATTCTGCGACGATGGACGGTGAAGTCTGCGGCGGTAAAAACTGAAATGGAAACCCTCTCGGACCAGAGCCCCTTTTCCCGCCAATCCCGCGAGCAAGATGATGGTCGCTACGTATCGGGCAACCTGGTCCTCTGGCTGGCGGTGCTCGCGGTGCTTGTGGGCCTGAATTTCGCCTCGTGGTCCTTCTGCATGTGGGTCTTCGGCCAGCCCGAGCACCCCATGAATTACCGCCTCCTCACGAAACTCGAGCGGCTCGATCCGATCCACGGATTCACCCCGGTGACCGCGCCGCGTGGCAAGTTCGTTTCGGCCAAGGACCTCTACGCGCAGGTCTATCCCTTCAGCGATACCGAACTGCGCGCCTACAACGGGATCCTCAAACGCTCCTATCTGAAAAACTACGTCGAGCTCGAGAACGTCACTTTCCTCTCGGGCGATTTCACCGTGCTTTCGGTGCGTGCGATGGGGGAGGAGGATGTCTTTCCGGCCGGCTACGTGATCCGCGGTCGCTCGACGACTTTCCCCGATGCCATTGTCGATTTCGCCCTGCCCTCGGCAAAGACGCCGGAGAAATTCGAATACGCGGCGGGCCAGGTGCTGAAGATCGAGGAATCCACCACTTGTGCGGCCTTGCTCCATATCGATCGACTTGAGGAGGGCACGATGATTTTCACCGCGGTGCCTTTGGTGGAGCGCGAGTATCTTCTCAATGATGCCGCCAAGATCGCGGTGACGCCCCCCCCCTTGATCCGGATCGAGCCCGAACGCTGGCCCATCAGCAAAGAGGAAGAGGCAATCGAGGCCAAGCCCGTGAGCCTTTCTCCCGCTTCGGCCGAAGCGGCGACGAAGGGGGAAAGGGACGGGGCGGATGATCGGTGATCGGAGAAGACGCCCTGGTCCGCTGTCCTCTCAACACTCGTGATCCAATGACGCCGGTGCCCGGTAGTCTGGGTAACCCGCGCCCAACTCCTGGGTCAGTTCGGTCGCTTTTTCCTGGTTTCCCAAGGTGCGGTAGGCGTTGATCGCCTTGGTCAGAGCCTTCGGGGTGATTTCGGGGTCCATGAAGATCTGGCTGACGACGAGATATTCCTTGGCGGCTTCCTCGAGATTCCCGTTGGCAGCGGAGATGTCGCCGAGGAGAAGGCGGGCCTCGGCGTTGGTACGTCCTTCTTTTTGCGAGCGCAGGCTCTCCTGGGCGCTGTTGCGGGCTGCCTCGAAATCGCGCAGGCAGAGCTGAGCGACGCCGCGATCGAGGTAGGCGGAAGCCCGCTCGCTGGGACGTTCGGTCTGAACGAGGAAATGATCGTAGGCGGCGATCGCCTCTGCATGCTTCTTCAATTTGGCGCGGCAATCTCCGATGAGCCTCCAGACTGAGGGTTCTGTTTTCTCAGGGTCGGCGGGATCGGTGATGGAGGTCAGGAAAAATTCGGCGTCCTTCCAGTCGCTCGTCTCAGCCAGTTTGCGACCAAGATACTCGAAGATCTGCGGAGGAATGAGGGTGGCTTTGGGCGGGGCGGGCACGTCGGTTTCACCTTCCTTAGGTTTCTCCGCCTCCGGAGCGGGAGCGTTTTCGAGGTAGCGGCGCGCCTCGACCGCAAGCTGAGGGATATCTTCGAGATGGTAATGGGCGATGACGATGCGGAGGGTTGTCTTGTCTTCGAGACTTGGGTCCATCTCGCGGGCTTTGCCGAGCTCGACGAGGGATTCCTCGTAGCGCTCGAGGTCGAAGTTGCCGACGCCGATCCAGTAATGGGCCTCGCCGGCTCCCTGGGTCCCGGGGAATTTGGCGAGGAGATTTTCGTAAGCCTGGATCATCTCGGGGATCTTGCGCTGGTGCGCGTAGATTAGAGCGGTCTGCTGCAGGGCGAATTCGAGTTCGGGAGAGTCGGGGTAGCGTTTTGCGATGTCGAGGTAGTCGCCGAGGGCGAATTCGTGATCCTCCTGCGATTGATAGGCCATGGCCCGCTTGGCAAGGGCGGACGAGCTCAGGGCGCTCTGGGAATGCTGCTGGATGAAGCGCGAAAGGGTGAGGATGCCCTCGCCGGTCTCTCCCGCCTCGATCTCGGACCACCCTTGTTTGTAAAGGCGCGCTTCGTGGAATTTCTTGTCGACCTTGTCGAGACGCACCCGGCGGTAGGCGGCGGCGGCGTCGCCGTAGTGCTTTTTGGCGAAGTCGGATCCGGCTCCGCTGGCGGAGTTTTCGGCCTGGGCGAAATGCCACTCTCCGGCCATGAGCCAGGCCATGTCGATGAAGGAACTCTGGGGGTCGGTCTGGGATTGACGCTCGGCGAAGGCCTTGGCAGCGGCGGGCAGTCCGGGGTCGCCCTGCTGGTGCATGATCTGTAGTCTGCGGTAGCCGGCCTCGATCCCCTCTGGTTTCGTGGAATACTTCCCTTCGACGAGAGAGTAAAGGCGGAGGGCCGATTCGTTGTCTCCCTTGATGCGGAAGGAGTGTCCGACAATGAGAAGCATCTTGGCCCGGGACTCGTCCTGGGCCGCTTCGTCACCGCTGTAGGCGCCGGTATTGTAAAGGCCGATGACGCGATCATGATCACCGAGGGAGAAGGCGTTGAAGATCGCTCCGACCTTGGCGAGCGCTTTCCACGGGCTTGTGTCCGGGAATTTCAAGGCCTCGGCGAGAAGCTGCTCGCTCAGCTCCGGCTTTCCGGCTTCGGCAGCCATGAGTCCGCCGCGCACGATGGCTTCTTCCTTGAATTCGGGAGTGGAGGCGTTTCCGGCGAGGGCCTGGAAGCGCTCGAGGGATTTGGCGCTGTCGCCCAGCTCGAAATGGAGGCGTGCGGTCTCGAGGAGGCATCGCTCCGTGAAGGGATTTTCAGCTCCGCCGGGTTTGGCGGCCATGACCTGTTCGAAATGGGAGAGGGCTTCGCGCGCTTGTCCGGTCAACTGCAGGCAACGAGCGTAGTAGAAGAGGGCCTGGTTCTTGGCGACGGGGTCAGCGAGTTCGTCTTTGGAAACCTTGAAATAGGTGATGGCGTTCCGGTAGTCCTTCGCGTTGAAGCGCAGCACCGCGAGACGATAGGCAGCGGACCCGACAAAGGGGCCTTTCTTGAATTGATTGATGAGGTAGCCGAAAGTCGTCACCGCGTCTTCGATCTGGTCAACCTTAAGATAACATTCGCCGAGGCGGAACCACGCGATCTCGAGACTCGGGTTGTTAGGCTGCTCGCGGATGAAGACTTGGTATTGCTGCGCGGCGAGGGCGAATTGATCCTTGCTGTAGAGCAGGTCGGCGTAGGCAAGGACATCCTCGGTCGGAGACGGTGCCGGGGTCGCCAGGGGCAAGGCGGACGGTGGCGCAGGGGCCTGGGAAAAAGCAGGCAGCGGAGTGATCGCGAGGAGGGAGAAACCTGCGAGGAGGTCCCGACAGACCTGGCGAGACCAGATTCTGATCGTGTCTTGGGCTCGGGCGATCGGAGACATGAACAGAAAGGGCGGCGGACGTTCGCGGAAGGGGTTACGACTCGGGTTTGGTCGTGGCAAAGGCGACATTCCAGATGCCGGCCTCTTTCACGACATCGAGGACGTTGATGATGGCCTGAAAGTCTGCTTCTGAGGAACCCCGCAGGATGACGGCCTGATCGGGGTAGGCGTCGGAGATGGAGGTGAGCTTCGCGAGGAGGTCGTCTCTCTCGGTGACGAGGCCGTTCAAGACAATCGTGCCATCCTTGCGGACATTGATGATGATCTCGCCGGCCTGGCGATCCTTGTTCTCCGCCTGTTCGGCCGAGGGCACGGAGATGTCCATGTCACGCTCGAAGCGGGCGAACTGCCAAGTGACGATGAAGAAAATGAGGAGTTGGAAGACGACATCGATCATCGGCGCGAGCTCTAGCTCGGCAGGTTGCTGACCGTTGATGTCGCGGAATCTCATCGCTTGGAGAAAATTTCGTGGAGCGACCGGATCAATCGGCTTCCCCCGCGTCGCGGCGAGCCGAGGCGCGATAATTGGCACGCTTGTACTGGGCGGCGAGAAGGGCCATGATGTGCGTCATGGCGGCCTCGAGCTCGGCGATGAGCTTTTGCACCTTGCCGCGGAAGATGGAGTAGAAAATCAGCGCCGGGATACTGATGATGAGGCCGGCGGCAGTGGTGATGAGCGCTTGGGCGACGCCCGGGGCGAGTTCCATGTGCTGGACGCCGGAGGACTTGCCGATGCCTTCGAAGGCCTTGATCATCCCGACGACAGTACCGAGGAGGCCGACCATGGGAGCGACGCGCCCGATATCGTTGAGGTAATTGATCCGGTTGTTGAGGATGCTGGCCTGGCGGGTGCCCTCGGCCTCGGTCACCTCGCGCACCTCGTCGAAGCTCGCGGTGGGGTTTTTGGTCGCGAAGTCGAGGGTCTTGTAAACGATGCGGGCGATGCACTCGTTCTCGCGATTGCAGACGGCGATGAGACCGAGGTAATCCTGCTTCCGGATGAGGGCGTCCGCCGCGTTCATGAATTTGTCGCTCACAACGGTGCCTTGGCGGATCGTGAAGGTGTAGAAAAGGATCAGGAGCACGGCGAGGAACGACAAACCAGCGAGGAAACCCATCAAGACGGGGCCTCCTTCCATGAAGTAATCGAGCAAGGTCTGAGTGTAATTGGGTAGCGTTTCAGGAGCGGGAGAGGCCGCGGGGGCCGCAGCAGCGGTAGGAGCAGTCGGGGCGGCCGACTCCTGAGCCTGAGCAATGGCGGAGAAGAGGAGAAGGATGACGACGAGAAGAGAACGATGATTCATCCGGGAGGATCGGGGCGGGGAGGGAAACTCGGACTTGGGTGCGGACTCGGACTAGGCGGACTTGCGGCCGTGCACGCCCCCTTTTTGCCAGCCTCCCCTAGGGGGAAACCTTACTCGCTCCCGCCCCCCTTGCAAACTCTCGGTCGGGTTTGTGGAAGGAAAATGAAATCATGAGGGACCAACAAGTTTAAGTTTCTTTAAATATGAAAAGAATTGTAATTATATAAAATCTTGAGTGCGCTGAGCTATTGTTGTATTTATATAATAATCATAATTTTCAAACACCGGAAACCGGAGTTCCGAATGTTTGGGGCTACCCACGAGACGAATGAATCCGTTTGGCGCAGGGCCGACCGAGCCCGCATCCTCCGAGTCGCGGTTCCCAGGATTCCCGAACCTGGATCCGGGGAGGCTTGGTCGCGCGGTGCGGCGGCGAATCTGGTTCGCCATGCTCGTGCGGGGGCTTTCGTGGGGCTCGCCTTGGCTTAGGTGCTGCCGGCACCGAAGGTCCATGAGTCGGCCTCGGCCATCTCCATCGATCCCGAGAACGAGGGAGTGGCCTTCGGAGGTCTCAAGGGATTGCGTCAGGCGAGCCGAGCGTCGCGCGACGCGCTCAAGTCGGGGTCCGGGGGGATTCGCGACGGCACCCTCATCCCCGGAGGCGTCGAAACGCTCACGCTCAGCGAGGGGAGGCAGAAATCATCTCGTCTCCTGCCACCACGAGTTTGAACCCCAGACCGGGAAAACTCCGGTGGAGCCATGACGGCCATGATCATCATCCTCTCGGTCGTGCTTTGGGGAGCTCTCGCCCTCCTCGCCCACACGTATGCCATTTATCCGGTGATGGTGCGTCTCCTCGCCCGGGGACGGGGGTTGCCGGACGATCGTTTCGAGCGCGACGAGGAGATGCCCGAGGTCGCCGTGCTGGTGGCCGTCTACAACGAGGAAAAGGTCCTTGAGGAAGTGATTGCCTCCATCCTCGCCTCGGACTATCCGCACGGGAAGATGCGCCTTTTCATCGGCTCGGATGGATCGACCGATCGGAGCGAGGCCATCGTGAAACGGTTTGCCAAGGTTGACTCGAGGGTGCGACTTGTCGGCTTCGGCGGGCGCAACGGCAAAACCCGCATCATCAATCGTCTCGCCGAGGGAGCCACGAGCGAGTTCGCTGATCCTGACAAAGCCATATTTCTTCTCGGCGACGCGAACGTCATCTGGGCTCCTCTGATGCTGCGGCGGATCGCCTCGCATTTCAAACGTGAGCAGGTCGGTCTCGTCGGCGCGGCGGTCAGCGACCGTATCCGGGAACGCGACGGGATCGGCGATCAGGAGAATGCCTTGAATTACGCTGAGGGTGTCCTCTGGGGCCTTGTCATGGGGGCTTTCGGTGCCTGCTACGCGCTGCGCGCACGCCTTTTCACACCGGTGCCGCCGCACCACGTCGTTGACGATTCCTACCTCACTCTCGCCTGCCTCGAGCAGGGGAGTGATGTCATCGTCGACCTCGAGGCCGTCTGCCATGTGGCGGTCGCCAATGACCTCCGCGAAGAGTTTCGCCGCAAGCGCCGTATCGCTGCGGGCAACTTCCAGAATCTGGCCCGCTTCTGGTCCTACCTCCAGCCGAGGAAAAGCGATCTCGCCACGACCTTCGCCTTCTGGTCGCACAAGGGGCTGCGCTGCTATGGCCCGCACCTGCTCGTCGTCGCGCTCCTCTCAGGCGTCGCTCTCTCCGTGGTCCACCCCATCCACTTGCTCCCGCTTGGCGGCTTCGCCACGGTCTTGGCGATGGCGGGCCTGGATCTTCTTCTCGCGAGGAAGAGAGGCCGGTCGGTGAAGCTCTTTCGTCGCGCCCGCTGTTTTCTCTCCACGAATCTCGCGATCGGTGCTGGTTTTCTCGACTACCTCCGCGGCCCGCGCACCAGTCGATGGGAACCCGCCCGACGGGAGACGCCCCAATCTCCCTCCTTGCCGGCGCGATCCGAATCGCGTCCCGAGCCTCTCGCAAGAAGATGAAAAGAGCGTCCGAGGCATCGTGGCACCCCGCTGCGACGGCTCTCTCTTGCTCTTGGCAAGTGCCTCAAGGCCCTGCTCGAGTGGGCCGATTTGATCTTCGCGAATTCGAGTTGGGCGGCGCTTCGGATCGGGCTCTTCTCGAAATTCGCCCGGCGCGAGTCTGCTGATTTCATCACGCTCACCTTCCGGGAAGCGTCTGCTCGGCACCTTCGCGGCCGCTTTCTCGACCGTTCAAAGATCCCGGAAGCGGCTGATGAAGGCGAAAGCGAGAGGGATCATCGCGGCGAGGGTTGAGGCGAGGGCTCCGGCGGCAAAGCGGAAAGGCATGCCCGCGGCCGAGCTGATGAGGATCGCGCAGCAGAGCAGCGCCGAGCCGATCACGAAAAGGCCGAGCGGCGAAAGGCGGCGATGCAGGCCCGCGACGTCGAGATGCTGGCGCAGCGGATCGAAATACTGATAGGCGATCGCGGCGATGACGATGGGGCTAAACACGGCATACTCCGCGAAGGCCGGAATCGCGATGAGCGAATTGTAGAGGCCGTGTGTGAAGACGACGGCGAGAAAGGTGACGAGAAACTCTTCCCAGCCACGCCCACCCCGCGAAATCATCCTCCAGAGGGCGTGCCCCGCGATGCCGGTGAGCGAAAAGTGCAGCACGTTCGCCGTGAGCAGACGCAGCCACGCCGTGTAGGTCGACGAGTCCGCGCGGAAATAGGATAGGTTCTCCTGAAAGGCGAATCCGAGGCCGACGAGACCTCCGAGCAAGAGCGCATCGAGGGAGTTGCCGCGTTTGCCCATCCAGATGGTGAGCGGGAGGAAGCACAGGAGCTTCAGCAGTTCCTCGCGCAATGAGACTCCGGCGAGGTAATAGAGAAATTGGTCGAGCGCCGGATCCTCGGGTCCGCTCTCGAAGCCGCGAATCTCCTCCTGAACCATCACCACATAGAGCGTCACTGTCGCGCTGGCGAGACCGAGGAAAAAGGCGAGGATGGCCGGACCCGCGAATCTCTTCCAGCCCGAGCGGAATGAGAGGAGGATGAAAAACCAGATCGCGGCCGTAAAAAGAGCGGGAATGGCATAAGGCGAAAGCAGCAGGTTCTTTTCGATCCGCAGGATCGAGGACGCCATGCCTCTGTAGTCGTCCATCCAAGCCTGCTCCGCGACGAGAGCGGCCGGATCGATCGCGTCGCGCACCGAGGCGTCGGCGAGGAGTTCGCCCATCGCGCTGCGGTCTTCCTCGAAGCGGGCGAGGGCCACGGCACTGCGTCGCGCGTAGGCGGCGGCCGGATGTCCAGCGGCCTCGGCGCGATAGTCGCGCATCGCGCCCGCCGCGTCGCCCGCGAGATAACGCAGGTCGCCAAGGCACTCGTGATAATGACGCGCTCCGCCCGGCAGCACCTCGAGTCGCTCGATCGCTGCCGGGTAGGCCTTCGTCACAAGGGCCTCCCACCAGATCCGCCAAACCGCCGAGTTGGGGGTGGTCGCGAGATCTTCCAGGGCGGCCTCAATCTCTTCCGCGAAGAGCGTTTTCCCCGGTTCTTCAATCAAGTCAAAGCAGGTCACTCCAAGAGGCTCGGCCGCCAGGGGTTGACCAAAACGGATCAGCGAAATGAGATCCGCCGGGCTCTCCAGGCGTTTCGCGGTGGGCGAGGCGCCGCTGCCGAACTCGATTTTCGAGACGAGCAGCGCGATCACCATCGAGACCGCGACGAGCGCGAGCGAGCCCTTCAGGAGCGCGTTGCGATCGCGGGAGAGACGGACGAAATCCCGGGGAAAAGGGGGCTGCATGGAGGATGCTATGGCCTTTTCAAGTCTCTGACAAGGGTTGCCAGCGCGTCGGGAACTCCCTATTCTTGAGTCCATGAAGTTTCTTTCCCCCGTCACCCTCTTTGCCGCGCTCTTCATCACCGCCCTTATGCCCGCCAAGAGCGCCGAAGCTCCGAAGGTGAAGCTCGAGAAACTCTACGGAGGTCTCACGATTGAACGTCCCATTTCCTTGCAGATTGCGCCGGACGGCTCAGGACGCCGGTTTCTCGTCGAGCAGACCGGCAAAATCAAGATCCTCCCCGCCGACGAGGCCGCGACCGAGGCGAAGGTCTTCTTCGATCTCACTCCGCTCATGGCGGTGGAAAAGGACTTCGAGGAAGGGCTCCTCGGCCTCGCCTTCCATCCCAAGTTCAAGGAGAACGGACGTTTTTATCTCACCTTCTCGCGCCAGGGGCCGAAGCGTCTCGTTCTCGCCGAATACTCGGTCTCCAAAAGCGATCCCGACACCGCCGAACCGTCCACCGAGCGCGTCCTCCTCGAGGTGCAGGAGCCCGAGTGGAATCACAATTCCGGCAATCTCTTCTTCGGGCCAAAGGATGGCATGCTCTACCTCTGCTGCGGTGATGGCGGTCTCAAGAACGGCGTTCACCTTCTTTCCCAGAAACTCACGAGCTGGTGCGGCAAGGTCCTCCGGCTCGATGTCGACGCGCGCTCCGGTTCCCGTCAATACGGTATCCCCTCCGACAATCCCTTCGTCGACACCGCGAACGCCGCCCCCGAGATCTGGGCCTATGGGCTGCGCAACCCCTGGGGGGCTGCGATCGATCCCGCGACCGGGCTTTTCTACCTCGCCGACGTCGGCCAGGACCTTTACGAAGAGATCAACCTGATTGAGAAAGGCGGCAACTACGGGTGGAACTATCAGGAAGCCACCCACAGCTTTCCCGGCCGCGAACCTCTCCTTGCCGCCCTTGGCCAGCAGAAGCAGGTGGCACCTCCGGCCGATCTCGTCCTCATCGATCCCATCCACGAATACAACCGCGTCGATGGACTCAGCATCACGGGCGGATACGTCTATCGTGGCAAAGCGATCCCCGCGCTACAGGGCTGTTTCCTCTACGGCGACTGGCGTTTCGGAAATCTCTGGGCGCTCCAGTATGACGCAGTCGCCGGAAAAGTGGCGGCCAACCACGTCATCGACAAACCCTCCGATCCCGCCAACCCCACCGTCCAGCCCACCGGCATTTACCCCGACGAAAACGGTGAAGCCCTCTTCCTCGATTGGCGCGGCGCGATCTTCCGGCTCGTCCCCGGGGCGTGATCGATTACCGATGACCGATCCTGCGGTTTTCCCACGCGATCAGGCCGATGCCGGCGAGAGCGATCACGGCGCCAAAAAATTCGCGCGAGAGTTCGACGCGCGGGTCCTCGGCCGACATGCTCATCTGCGTCATCGTGAAATCCTTTTCGCCGAAGACGTTCTCGTAAAGTCCCGGACCCGTCCGCACCATCTCGATGAGGCAGGCGAGGGCCGCGACCACGAGGAGCCAGCGGGGAATCGCGCGGAAACCGACCGCCACGAAGAGCACCCCGATCGCAAGGTAAAAGACAAGCCAGAGGGCGGCGTCGATTACTGAGGGGTGGTCGTAGATCGCCGGGTCGATGTCGTTGCGCTGCATCCAGGCAAAGAGCCCGAAGATCGCGGCAAGGAGGAAATTGAGGACGAGGAGCGGGGTTTTGACTCTCATGGAAAACGGGGTGATTCCGAGCCCCAAGAAACCCCTCGCCGGGCCCTCCGGCAAGCGGCAGGAACCGGTTGGCTCCGGGGACGGAAATTTTCCTTGTCAAAGCAGGGAAAGGGCGCAAATTACCCTCCGCTCCGGCCTCCAAGCTGGGCAACTTCCGGTTTTCGGAATCGCGGTAAAGCAGCTGTAGCTCAACTGGATAGAGCACCTGACTACGGATCAGGAGGTTTGGGGTTCGAATCCCTACAGCTGCGCCACCGGGACCTCGGGGTGTAGCGCAGTCTGGTAGCGCGCGTCGTTCGGGACGACGAGGCCGCAGGTTCGAATCCTGTCACCCCG
>DGXY01000058.1:137539-146838 GCA_002396885.1 Akkermansiaceae bacterium UBA5020 | reverse complement strand
CGCAGGTTCGAATCCTGTCACCCCGACCACTTTTGCAAAGCAAAAGTGCTGGCGGAAAAGGGCAGGATGAGAACGCAGTTCGAGCCGCAGTGAGTGAAGCGAACGAAGTCAGGCGGAGTGAAGCGAAGCCAATCCTGTCACCCCGACCACTTTTGCAAAGCAAAAGTGCTGGCGGAAAAGGGCAGGATGAGAACGCAGTTCGAGCCGCAGTGAGCAAAGCGAACGAAGTCAGGCGGAGTGAAGCGAAGCCAATCCTGTCACCGCGGGGCGCAGCACCCGACCATTTTCGCCTCGCGAAAATGCTTGAAGAAGAGGGCAGGATGAGAACGCAGTTCGAACCGCAGTGAGCAAAGCGAACGAAGTCAGGCGGAGTGAAGCGAAGCCAATGCTGTCACCCCGCCAACTTCTCCCGCATCCAAGCGAGCCCGTCCCGGTTGTTCTTCTCCTCCTCGGCGAGCAGGACCCCGAGTCCTTTTCCCTCCACCGCCGGCACCGGTCCCTTCGGCGGATTCGCCTTTACCCGCGCCATCGCCGCCTCCAGATGCGTTTCCCGCCGCTCTGGAAAGGTCGCGAAATAGCGGTCTGTCAGGCAGGGGATCTTCAGCGGATCGCGCGTCGCCATTTCGAGATGGATGCCGATCGCGGGATTCACCTTTCGAAGTGTCCCGATGATCCCGTCAAGGTCGAGCATCCCGGTTCCCAAAGGCACTTCGCTGAGGAGAAAACCCTCCGTGGCGGGCTGCAGGGCCATGTCCTTGAGGTGCACGCTCATCACATGAGGAGCCAGTGTCCCGATCGTTTCCCGCGGGTCTTCGAGCAAGGCGAGATTGTTGCCCGTATCCACGAGCACCCCGATCCATTCGCTGGAGAGTTCTTGCATCAGGTCGGCGAGTTCGGCGGCGGTGTGGTCCTTGTGATTCTCGATCGCGATCTTGAGGCGGTGTTTCCTGGCGACCGGTTCGATCCGGGCGAGGGTCTGGCGTGATTGTTCGTAAAAGCTGCGGTATTCCCCGAGTGCTGAGAAGATCTCGTAACGCCGTCCTCCCGTGAAGACCGCCCGCGCCACTGTTGCTCCGGCTTCACGGATCCGGCGCACTTCGGTCTCGAATGCCGGGATGTCTGCGTCGGCTTGCGGCAGCCGAACCTCGCCCTCGTAGCCGCCGCTCGCTTCTTCCATCTCCCGGCGCATCGCGGCTGCTGCGGTGCCGCGCAGGGGCGTTTGCACGCGGGCGGCGCCAAGTCGACGGACGTAGCGGCAGAAGGTGAGGGGATCACGAAATTTCAGCATCGCCGGCTCGAGAGCCCCCTTTCCCGCCTCAGCCGCGGCGCGCCAGTGCTGATGGCAGGAAAACGTGCAGATCCCGAGCTGCCCGGCCGGAACTCCCGCCGCCGTGACGAGCGACCGCGCGCCCGCGAGAAGCGTGGTGGTGAGGAAGGTGCGGCGGATCATTTGGTGCAAACCCCTGTCTTTCCGCAACTTTGCCTGAAATCCGGCGTTTTGGCGATGGCCTCTTTCCGGGAGTGCTAAATCCTCCCTTTGCCGCCATCCTTCTCCGCGAAGCAATCGTCTTTCATGAAACGTCTCACCCTCTTCAGCCTGCTCCTCGGCCTCGTGCTCCCTGTCCAAGCCGAACTGGTCGGCACGAAACCGAACGTCGTCCTTGTCATCACCGACGACCAGGGTTATCCGCCCATCGCCGCGCACGGGCACCCTTGGCTGAAGACCCCGCATCTCGACAGGCTCCACGGCGAGAGCACGCGTTTCACCCGCTTCCTCGTCGCGCCGACTTGTTCGCCGACGCGTTCCGCGATCATGACCGGCCGTCACCCCGAAAAAAACGGGATCACCCACACCATACTTGAGCGCGAGCGCATGACTCTCGGCGCCACGATTCTGCCGCAGGTTCTCAAAACCGCGGGCTACACCTCAGGCATTTTCGGGAAATGGCACCTCGGCGACGAGGCGGAATACCAGCCGGAGAAGCGAGGTTTCGATGAAGTCTTCATCCACGGGGCTGGCGGGATCGGCCAGGTCTATGACTGCTCTTGCGCCGACGCGCCGGACAATCCCTACACCAACCCCGTGATCCGCCACAATGGTCGCTTTGTCAGGACCGAGGGCTTCTGCACCGACGTCTTTTTCACCGCCGCGCTCGGCTGGATCAAGGCCAAGGCCGCGGCGAAGGAACCCTTCTTCGCCTACCTCAGCACGAACGCTCCACATGGTCCCTTCATCGCCCCGGAGAAAAACTCGAAGCGTTTCACCGATCTCGGCTTCGGGAAGGAGCAGGCCGGCTTCTACGGGATGATCGAAAACATCGACGAGAACATGGGTCGGCTCCACGCCAAGCTCGCCGAGTGGGGGCTCGCGGAAAACACGGTCGTCATTTTCATGTCCGACAATGGCATGACCGGCGGAGGCTCTGGTCAGTTCGGCAAGGATCTCGCACCGGGGCATCCGTTTTACAATGCCGGGATGAAAGGTCTCAAAGGATCGAATGACGAGGGCGGCGCGCGCGTGCCCTTCTTCGTCCGTTGGCCCGGCAAGTTCGAGGCGGGTCGCGAGATCGACCGCATCGCCTCGCACATCGACGTCCTCCCAACCCTCGCCGGGCTCGCCGGGGCGACACTCCCCGAGGGCCAGGTCGAGGGCCGCAGTCTCCTGCCGCTCCTTGAGGGCAAGACCGATGGATGGGAAGACCGCTACCTCTTCAATCACATCTGCCGCTGGCCCACCGGGGCGAATCCGGAGGACTTCCGCGACGTGAATTTCTCGGTAAGGAACCAGAAATATCGCTACGTCGCGGCCGCAGCCGGCGGAGGCAAGGGCAAGCTGAAAAAGGGAGGGCCTGCGCCCGCCGCTCCCATCGGACCCGAACTCTATGACATGGAGGCCGATCCCGGGCAGACGAAAAACATCATTGCCGATCACCCTGACATTACCGCACAGATGAAGGCCGCTTTCAACCAATACTGGACCGAGGCGATTCCACTGATGGTCAACGAAAAAGCGGAAATGTCGCCGACGAGGCCCTACCACGAATGGTTTCGCGAGCAGGAGGCGGCTGGCGGGATCCCGAAGTGGGTCGCGCCTGAGTTGTGAAGTGGCCTGTCGAAACCGTCGCAAGGGAGCGTTTGCGCAAATCGTGAGGATCGTCCTAATTGGGGGGATGAACGGATTCGACACCGCGC
Source organism: Akkermansiaceae bacterium UBA5020 (assembly GCA_002396885.1). Lineage (GTDB taxonomy): Bacteria > Verrucomicrobiota > Verrucomicrobiia > Verrucomicrobiales > DEV007 > Arctic95D-9. The sequence goes on along the minus strand of DGXY01000058.1, from coordinate 143,646 downwards.
TTTTCGACCTCATCAACCGGGAATGGGCTTCGCCTTTTCTCGATCACTTTCTCCCCGTGTTTTCCTCGTTCGACGCGTGGAAGCCGATCATGATCGCGACGGCGATCGGCTTGGCGGTTTTTGGGAGGGTGAGGGGGCGGCAACTTCTCCTCTGTGTCGTCATCGGCCTTCTTCTGGGTGATGTCATGATCTCGCAGGGGCTCAAGCATCTCGTGAACCGTCCCCGTCCCCGTGATGTCCACCCCGGCACGATCGTGCGCAGCCTCTCTCCGGAGAAGCCGCGGATCCTCCATGTCTTCGATCCACCCTTGGTGAAGGAAGTCGCGATCGCGGCAGAACCGTCCAAACGCGGCCGATCGTTTCCCTCGAGCCACGTGCTCAATGTCGTCATGCTCGCGACGGTGGTGTTCCGTTTTCACCGGGTCGCCGGAGTGATCATCGCCTGCGGCGGGATCCTCGTGGCTTGGTCGAGGGTCTATTGCGGTTCACATTGGCCCGGCGACCTGCCTCCGTCCGTCCTCCTCGGGATTTGCGTTGGGCTGGCTTCCTTCTCGATCGTGTCCCTCCTCTCCCGGCGGTTCGGGTGGACAGGAGAGCTCCGAGTGGATAGGCTTAAGTCTGCCGGAGCCCCGCCCGGTTCCTCTTCACCCCAACCCTGAAGTCGAATATGAAAGCCGCCTACGTGTATCTCATGATCTTCACCGCCCTCTTCGGGGCATCGTCAGCCTCATCCCGCACCTGGACAGAGGCCGCCTCCGGTCGCACGATCGAGGGCGAATTCCGCAAACTCAACGGCGACACCGTGGAGGTGCTGCGTCCCAATGGCACGCTCTTGAAACTGCCCCTCGCCAAGCTCAGCGAGGCTGACCAGAAGTTCGTCGCCGAGCAGGGCACCGCCTCTTCGGCCGCCGCCGGCGAAGTGGAGCGTCCCAAGGTCACCCACAAGAGCGGGAGTGAATTGAAGGAGGGCGATATCATCGATCTCATGGGCCGCCCGGTGAAAGGCGAGAAAGTGGATCTCGCCGCGATGAAGGGAAAGGTGGTGCTCCTCGACTTCTGGGCGACCTGGTGCGGCCCCTGCATCGCCGAGTTGCCCAACGTGAAAGCCGCTTACGAGAAATATCACGACAAGGGCTTCGAGATCATCGGCATCTCTCTCGACAGCGACGAAAAGCGGCTCGAGAATTTCATCGAGGAAAACGACATGCCCTGGCCCCAACTCTGTGACGGCAAGGGATGGGACAGCAAGTATGCCGATCAATACGGCATCCGCGGCATTCCCGCGGTTTTCCTGGTGAAGGACAACGAAGTCATCGCCACCGGCGTGCGGGGTTCGTTGCTTGAACAGAAGCTCGAGGAACTTCTCAAGTAAGCGCCCTCGGATTTCCGCCGACATGTCCCACTTCCACCCCTGGATCGACGGCAGCATCGTCGGGCTTTATCTGCTCGGCACGATGGTCGCCGGGATCTGGGTGAGGCGCTACGTCTCGAAGGTCGAGCATTTCCTCGTCGCCGGGCGCGAGATGAATCTCTACCTCGGGATCGCCTCGCTCGCGGCGACCGAGTTCGGGATCATCACCTGCATGTATGCCGCTGAGGCGGGTTACACAAAGGGCTTCGCCGGAGCCACTCCCGGGATCTGCCAAGCCCTCGCCATGCTCGTGATTGGCCTCACCGGCTTCTGCGTGAAGCCGCTCCGGGCCTCCGGTGCGATGACGTTGCCGGAGCTTTTTGAGAATCGCTTCGGCAAACGGGTCCGCTGGCTCGCCGGCGTCGTCATCGTCCTCGGTGGACTGCTCAATATGGGGGTCTTCCTCAAGATCGGCGGTGACTTTCTCTGTGCGGTCTGTGGGTGGAATCCGGATTACCTCGTCCTCGTGATGGGCGTCCTCCTCCTCCTCGTCGCGATCTACACGATCCTCGGCGGTATGCTCTCGGTGTTGGTGACGGACTTCCTTCAGTTCATCATCATGAGCGCCGGTCTCCTCGTCGTGACCCTGCTGATCCTGCACCACGTCGGGTGGGAGCGACTTGAGGAAGCGGTGCGCGTCAATCATGGCGAAGGTGGCTTCAATCCGCTCGCCAATCCGACAATGGGATGGTCCTACCTGATCTTCCAGATCCTCGGCAATACCGCCGCGACGCTCACGTGGCAGACGACGATCTCGCGTCTCCTTTCCTCGAAGGACGCCGCCACCGGCCAGCGCATCTATTCACGCACGAGTTTCTTTTTCGTGTGCCGTTGGCTCATCCCCGTGCTCTGGGGGATCGCCGCGCTCGCGATGCTGGGGCCGGCGAAAGAGGGCGAGGCGACTCTCATGGCGATGCCGCAATTCCTCGCCACGTTCCTCCCCATCGGACTCATGGGCCTGATGGTCGCGGCCATGCTCGCCGCAGACATGAGCACCGATTCCTCCTACATGCTCGGCTGGGGCAGCGTGATCTACAACGACATCCTCGCCCCCTTCCGCAAAGGCCGGTGGCCCGAGGCCCGCGCGATCCGGTGGAACCGCTGCATTGTTGCCCTCATCGGGGTGTATCTGTTCGTCTTCGGCTTGCTCTACGAGATTCAGGGAGACGTGTGGTCTTATCTGCTCCTCAGTGGATCGGTCTATCTCTCGAGCATGTCGGTCCTGCTCATTGCTTGCTGTTATTGGAAACGGGCGAACTCATGGGGTGCCTTCGGTGCCATTTTCGGCGGGGCTCTTGTGCCCATCCTCTTCCTCAGCTTCGAAAAGATGGCCACGACCGCGGCCTGGGCCGCCGACTTCGGCAAGGACAACGCCGGGATCGCCGCTTTCGCTGCAGCCACGACCGGGATGATCGTGGGATCGCTCATCAAACCACGTAATCCCGACCAAACCGCCTCATGAGCACCTTCTGGCATCTCCTCGTCTGGTCCTGCGTGGTTTGGTACAGCACCATCACGATCCTCGTCGCGGTGCGGGGGTGGAAGGACGTCGTCGGGATGTTGAAGCGATTGCGGGATGCGGAGGACTGAGGAGCGTCTCACGCATACGCGCATGGCTGTGACTGGAACCGTTTACAGACCATGGGGTTCCTGATAATCTCTAGCTCCCCCGATGCGTCTGTTCTTCCTCAGCTGTCTCCTCGTCACCCTCTCCGCCCGCGCCGCCGCGCCCCCTCAGGCCGAGCCGCGTCCAAACGTAATCTGGTTCGTCGTTGACGACATGTCGGCGAATTTTTCCTGCTACGGAGAATCGGCGATCACGACCCCGCACGTCGACCGGCTCGCCGCGGAGGGAACCCGATTCTCCCACGCCTTCGTCACCGCCCCAGTTTGCTCGAGCAGCCGTTCGGCGTTGATCACGGGCTGTTACCAGACGACGATCGGGGCGCACCACCATCGCAGCGGACGGGGGCAGCACCGCCTCGCGCTCCCCGAGGGTATCATGCCACTCCCGGCAATGATGCAAGAGGCGGGATATTTCACCTGCATCGGCAGCGGCCTCCCGGGGATTGATCACCGGGGACTCCCCGTGAAGAAGGACAGAAAGGGCAAGACCGATTACAATTTCGATTGGGACGAAGCGATCTACGACAGCAACGACTGGGCTGGGAGGAAAGCGGGCCAGCCCTTCTTCATGCAAGTGCAGCTCCATGGAGGCAAGCTGCGCGGAGAGAATGCCGCGTCCTGTGAATCGCTCCGGAAACGGGCGACGGAGGCCTTCGGAGCGGCGGTCGATCCTGACAAAGTCACCTTGCCGCCCCATTACCCGCGAGATCCGGTCCTGCTCGAGGATTGGGCCGCTTATCTCGACAGCGTGCGGCTCACCGACCATCACGTTGGCCAAGTCATGGAGCGGCTCGATCGGGAAGGGCTCCTCGAAAACACCCTCGTCATCTTCATGAGCGATCACGGGATCAGCCATGCCCGCGGCAAGCAGTTCCTCTATGATGAAGGCACGCAGATTCCCTTCATTGTGCGGGGACCCGGAGTCGCCGCCGGAGTCGCGCGCGAGGATCTCATCGAACACATCGACCTGACCGCGATCACCCTTGGCGCCGCCGGCGTGCCGATTCCCGGGTGGATGCAGGGCCGTGATGTTCTCGCGAAGGACTACCAGCCCCGCGACGCCGTCTTTGCCGCCCGTGACCGCTGCGGCGAGGCGGCCGACCGGATCCGCTCGGTGCGGACGTCGACCCATCTCTTGATCCGCAACTTTCATCCCGAACGCCCGCTCCTGATGCCGAACGATTACAAGGACGGCAAGGCGATCATCCGGCGTTTGCGCGAGTTGCATGCCGCAGGTTCGTTGCCGACGCTGTCGGAGAAGCTGCTCTTCGCGCCGGTGCGCCCGGCCGAAGAACTTTACGAATGGAAGACCGATCGTTGGCAGGTCGTGAATCTGGTCGATGATCCGGCGCAGGCGGAAACACGGCGGACGCTCTCAACGCGGCTTGATCAATGGATCGCGGAGAGCCGGGATCCGGGCGATGAGTCGCTCGAAGTTTATGATCTCGAGATTGCGGATGAGCTGGCAGTGATCAAACCGGGGTCCGAGCGATCTCGGGTCTTTTCGGAGAATGCGGAGGTTTATCGCGCGTGGATGAAGGAGGGGAAATGAAGGGTTCTTTTCCAAGTCTATTCGCGAAGATTTGCGGACATTCGCGCTCATTCGCGTTCCAAAAAGGATTCAACGCAAATGGCGCAGATATCCGCGAATGATCGCAAATCTGGATGAGGTGAAGGATGATCTTTCAACACAGATGCCCACAGATGAACGCGGATTTTCACAGATGATCTGACTCGAATGCTTTTCATGAAACCCCGCCACCTTTCCCTCCTCTTTCTCCTTCTCGCTGTCGCGCCTCTCTCCGCGGCCGACCGTCCCAGCATCGTCTTCTTCGTCGCCGACGACCTCGGGCAGCGCGATCTCGGCAGCTACGGCAGCACCTTTTACGAGACACCCCACCTCGATCGCCTCGCCGCGGAGGGCATGCGCTTCACGGACGCCTACGCGGCCTGTCCGGTCTGCTCGCCGACGCGGGCGGCCCTCGTCACCGGGCAATGGCCGCAACGCACCGGCATCACTGACTACATCGGAGCTCCGCTCACGCCGGACCAGTGGAAGCGCAACACGAAGCTGCTTCCCGCGCCCTACGCCGACCGTCTCGCGCTGGAGGAAGTGACCTTCGCCGAGGTGCTGAAGGAGGCGGGATACGCCACCTTCTTCGCCGGCAAGTGGCACCTCGGTCCCGAGGGCTGGTGGCCGGAGAACCAGGGCTTCGACGTGAACCAGGGCGGCATCGACCGCGGCGGTCCTTACGGTGGGAAGAAATACTTCTCCCCCTACGGCAATCCGCGTCTCGAGGACGGTCCCGAGGGCGAGCACCTGCCCGATCGCCTAGCCGCCGAGGCAGGGAAATTCATCGAGGCGAACCGCGAACGGCCTTTCCTCGTCTACTACCCCTTCTATGACGTCCATACCCCTCTGATGGGCCGCGAGGATCTCGTGAACAAGTATGAGGAAAAGAAGAATCGTCTCGGCCTCGAAGAAAAGTGGGGACGCGAGGGCGAGCGCGATGTCCGGCTCGTCCAGGAGCACGCGGTCTACGCGGCCATGGTCGAGGCGATGGACCTGGCCGTGGGGCAGGTGATGGAAAAACTCGACGAACTCGGTCTCGCCGAAAACACCCTTGTCCTCTTTACGAGCGACAACGGCGGTCTTTCCACCAGCGAGGGTTCCCCCACCTCGAACCTGCCATGGCGCGGTGGCAAAGGCTGGATGTATGAAGGCGGCATCCGCGAGCCGCTGCTTGTGCGCTGGCCGGCGAAAATCAAACCCGGCAGCGTATCGAGCGCCCCGGTGAGCAGCGTGGATTTTTTCCCGACCTTCCTTGAGGCCACCGGAGCGAAGGCGCCCGAAGGATTGAAAATCGACGGAGCCAGCCTCATGCCCGTCCTCACCGGAGGTTCATTGCCGGAGCGTGCACTCTTCTGGCATTACCCGCACTACGGAAACCAGGGCGGTGCGCCCGCCGCGGCGATCCGGAAGGGGAACCACAAGCTGATCCACTGGTTCGAGGAGGATCGGATCGAACTCTTCGATCTTTCCAGCGATCTTTCCGAGAAGAGCGATCTC
>DGXY01000058.1:104963-137362 GCA_002396885.1 Akkermansiaceae bacterium UBA5020 | reverse complement strand
ATCCGAGAAGAGCGATCTCGCCCTCGCCCGGCCCGATCTCGTCGATGCGCTCAGTGGGGAACTGAAAACTTGGCAAGAGGACGTCGGGGCGAAGTTCCCCACGCCCAATCCCAACTTCGATCCCGCGAAACCGAACGGCCGGGCGGCCGGAGGGAAGCCGAAGGCTTCCCCGGGAAAGGGTAAAAAGTAACGGGCAAAAAATCTTCACTATTCGCTTATGAGAGTTCTGTTTTTTCTTCTGTCACTTGTAACTACGGTTTCACTCCGGGCCGCCGACAAACCCAACATCCTTTTCCTCTTCGCCGACGATCAGTGCCACGAGACGATCCGGGCGCTGGGTCATGCCGACATCGACACGCCGAATCTCGATCGTCTCGTCGCGGGTGGCACGACCTTCACCCATGCCTACAACATGGGTTCGTGGAGCGGGGCGGTCTGTGTGGCGAGCCGAACCATGCTCGTGACGGGGCGCACGGTGTGGCGGGCCGGGGCGATCTACGAGGGCAAGAATACCGATCTCGAACGCGAGGCCGGCCGCCTCTGGCCGCAGCGCATGGCGAAGGCGGGTTACGAGACTTTCTTCACCGGTAAATGGCACATCAAGACCGATGCGGCGAAGTGTTTCGATCATGCCTCCAACATCCGTGCGGGGATGCCGAAAGACGTGCCAGCAGGCTACAACCGCCCTCTTCCCGGACAGCCCGATTCATGGAGCCCGAGCGATCCGGAATTCGGAGGTTTTTGGCAGGGAGGGAAACACTGGAGCGAGGTCGTCGGAGACGACACCGTCGCTTTCCTCGGCGAGGCACCGAAGTCGGAGAAGCCTTTCTTCATGTATGTTGCCTTCAATGCGCCCCATGACCCGCGCCAGTCTCCGCAGGAATATGTCGATCGCTATCCGCTTGACCGGATCGCGGTGCCGGAGAATTTCCTGCCCGAATACCCTCACAAAGACGCCATCGGTTGCGGACCGGGCTTGCGCGATGAAAAGCTCGCGCCCTTTCCCCGCGACGAGCACGCCGTGAAAGTCCACCGCCAGGAATACTATGCGATCATCACCCACCTGGACGCGCAGATCGGCAGGATCCTCGATGCCCTGGAGCAATCGGGCGAGGCGGAGAACACCTGGATCTTTTTCACCGCCGATCACGGGCTCGCCGTCGGGCATCACGGTATGATGGGCAAGCAGAACCTCTACGACCACAGCCTCCGCGTCCCCTTCCTCGTGAAGGGCCCGGGAGTGAAGGCGGGCGCGAAGATCGAGGCGCCCATCTACCTGCAGGATGTCATGTCCACGTCCCTCGATCTCGCGGGAGCGGATCGCGAGGGTGTCGAATTCCAGAGCTTGCTGCCGCTGCTCGACGGAAAAGGGGCGGGACTCGAATCAGTCTATGGCGCCTACCTTGATCTGCAGCGCGCCGTGATCGATGATGGTTGGAAGCTGATCCTCTATCCCAGAGCGAAGGTCGCGAGGCTTTATCACCTCGAGAAGGACCCGATGGAGATGAAGGACCTCGCCAACAACCCCGAGCAGTTGGAGCGGAAAAGCGCGCTTTTTGCGAAGCTCCGAGAGCTGCAGAAGGGCCTCGATGATACCCTTGATCTGGAAGCGGTCTATCCGGAATTGAAACGATGAAGTTACCCACGACGAACCTGATCGCAACGGAGGGGCAAGCTCCTACTTGTCTGCCGCAGAGATCAGTTGGCCCTCGCGGGCACGCGGGAGCGTGCCCCTCCAGCGCTTTCGCGATGGTGATGAGCGTTTTGTTTCTCGCTCTGCTTCCTCAAACCACCTCCGCCGCCGACCGCGCCAACGTCCTCTTCATCCTCGCTGATGATCAGGGCAGTGCGGATCTCGGCTGTTACGGAGCCAAAGACCTCGAGACGCCTCATACCGATGCCCTCGCCGCGCGTGGAGTCCGCTTCACGCAGTTCTATTCGGCCGCGCCGGTTTGCTCGCCTTCGCGAGCAGGAATCCTCACGGGACGTTATCCGGTCCGGGCGGGCGTGCCGGGAAACTGCGCCTCGCAGCCCGGCGAAAAGGGAGCCCTGCCGCCGGAGGAAGTGACCTTGGCCGAGATGTTCCATGCCGCTGGTTACGCCACCGCGCAGATTGGGAAATGGCATCTCGGCTACACGCCGGAGACCCATCCCCTGCGACAGGGCTTCGATCATTCCTTCGGTCACATGGGCGGCTGTATCGACAACCGCTCGCACTTTTTCTATTGGAGCGGCCCCAACATTCATGATCTGTGGCGCAATGGCGAAGAGGTCTTCCACGACGGCGAGTTCTTTCCCGATCTGATGGCCTCGGAGGCCTCCCGTTTCATCGAAGCGAACCGCGCGAAACCCTTCTTCATCTATTACGCACTGAACTCGCCGCATTATCCCTATCAAGGTGATGCCAAGTGGCTCGAGCATTTCAAGGCTCTGCCCTATCCGCGCAATCTCTACGCTGCGTTTGTTGCGGCGCAGGATGAACGGCTCGGCGTCCTCTTCGCGAAGCTCGACGAACTCGGTCTGCAGGAGAAAACGATTGTCGTGTTCCAGAGCGACAACGGCCATTCCACCGAGGAGCGCGCCCACTTCGGCGGCGGCAGTGCCGGATCCAATCGTGGGGCGAAGTTCAGCCTCTTCGAGGGTGGAATCCGCCTTCCCGCGATCCTTTCCTGGCCCGGCCGCCTCCCTGTGGGCGAGTCCCGCGATCAGATCGGCCACGCCTGCGACTGGATGCCCACGCTCGCCGAGCTTTGCGGTGTCCCGCTCCCTGACAAAACCCTCGATGGACTCAGCCTTGCCAAGGTGCTCGCCGATGGAGCCGCGCCTTCACCGCATGACGGGAAGTCCCTCCATTGGCAGGTCGGCGAGGGCCCCAAGGCCGACTGGGCCGTGCGCGAGGGCGAATGGAAGCTGATCGGGAGATCCCGCGACACCACGGACGGGCATTCGAAGGCGATCCTCGAAAACTTCCTTGTGAACCTCGCCGACGACCCTGGCGAAACCACCAACCGAGCCGCCGCCCATCCGGAAATCGTTGCGCGTCTCCGGAAGATTCACGAGTCTCCTCTGGAATAGTGGCTTCCGACCCGGACATTGACCATTCTTTCAAAAACCCGTTTCCTTGATCCATGAAAATCCCCCGCATTCTCCTCGCGCTCATCGCCGGGCTTGTCGCCTCTTTCAGCCACGCCGCCGAGACACCGCCGAATGTCGTCTTCATCATCTCTGACGACCACGCCTGGACCGACTACGGTTTCATGGGGCATCCGCAGATCGAGACCCCACATCTCGACAAACTCGCCTCGCGCAGCGCGCTTTTCTCCCGCGGCTACGTTCCGACCGCGCTCTGCCGTCCCGCCCTTGCGACCTTTGCGAACGGCCTCTACGCCCATCAACACGGCGTGATCGGCAACGACCCTTCACCCCTTTCGGACGAATCCGCCTCTCCCGGTGAAAAGGGGAAAGGCAAAGGGAAGGGGAAAGGCAAGGGTCAGCCCGAGTCGCCCGAGTATGCCGCCCTGCGCGAAAAGCTCATCGCGAAGATGGACGTACAGCCGACGATCATGGATCTGCTCGGTGAGAAAGGTTACCTCAGCCATCAATCCGGCAAATGGTGGGAAGGCCCCCCGGCGCGCGGCGGATTCACCCATGGGATGACCCGCGGATTTCCGAATCCGGGCGGACGTCACGGCGACGAGGGACTGAAGATCGGCCGCGAAGGCATGGCTCCGGTCTTCGACTTCATCGATCACGCCCTTGCGGAGAAGAAACCCTTCTACCTCTGGTATGCCCCCTACATGCCGCACACCCCGCACACCCCGCCGCAGCGGCTCTTCGACAAATACAAGGCCAAGGGCATCGAGTCGGACCACGTGGCGAGATACTATGCGATGGTCGAATGGTTCGACGAGACCTGCGGCCAGCTTCTCGACAAGCTCGATGAAAAAGGACTCACCGAAAACACCCTTGTCGTCTACGTCGCCGACAACGGTTGGATCCAGGATCCGGACGGACAGGGCTATGCACCGAAATCGAAACAGTCCGCGAACGAAGGTGGCACGCGGCAACCCATCCTCTTTTCCTGGCCCGGCAAGATCCAACCGGGCGACCGCAAGCAGCAGCTCTGTTCCAGCATCGACATCGTGCCCACCGCCCTCGCTGTGGCCGGGGCGGCGATCCCCGGGAATCTCCCTGGCTTGAATCTTCTCCCCATCCTCCAATCCGGCGAACCGACGTCGCGCAAGGAGGTCTTCGGTGAGACCTTCGCCCACGATGTCGCCGAGATCGAGAATCCCCAGGCGACCCTGCTCTACCGATGGGTCGTCGAGGGCAGATGGAAACTGCTCCTCACCTACGATGGCAAACTCGACCGATACGCGAGTTCGCATCCACGATCGGAGAAGCGTCCGCAGCTCTTCGACCTGCTCGCCGATCCTCACGAAAACACCAATCTTGCGGCGCAGAATCCCGAGATCGTCGCCCGCCTTGCGGCCCGCCTCCAGGAGTGGTGGCCGGTGACGCAGCGGCAGGTGCTGACCGAATGGACCGAGGCCCCGGGCGTCTGGAAGGAGTGAAAAGAATAGCCCCGCCCACTGAACCGACCGTCTAGGATGAAACACCCGACCCTCTTCACTCTCGCCCTTTCCTTCTGCCTCACCGCCGCATCGGCGGCCGAGAAGAAGCCGAATATCCTCTTCCTCTTCGCCGATGATTGGGGGCGCTACGCCTCCATCCTCCGCGGGAGCGAGGGGACGGGAACGATCAATGACGTCGTCGAGACGCCCAACTTCGACCGCATCGCGGCGGAAGGCGTCTTTTTCCGCAATGCCCACGTCAGCGCCCCGTCGTGCACACCCTGCCGCAGCGCCCTCCTGACAGGACAACATTTCTGGCGCACCAACACCGGTGCGATTCTCCGCGGGGCGGTCTGGGACGCGTCGATCCCGAGCTATCCGCTCTTGCTCCAAGAGGCCGGCTACCACATCGGCTATACCCACAAGGTCTGGGGCCCGGGGACGCCGGCCAATTCGCCCTTCACGAAGGAGCAGTCCTACGCGAAGCGCGGCGGCAAGTTCAACCAGTTTTCCCAGAACGTGACCAAGGCGGTCGGCGAAGGAAAGCCGCTCGAGGAGGCCAAGGCGGAGTTGATCGAGGAATCGCGCGGCAATTTCGAGGACTTTCTCGCCGCGCGCGAAGGCGACGAGCCCTGGTGCTATTGGTTTGGCCCCACCAACGTCCACCGCAAATGGATCAAGGGCAGCGGCAAGGCGCTCTGGGGGATCAATCCGGATACACTCAAAGGCAAGATGCCTCCTTTCCTTCCCGACGTCCCCGAAGTGCGCGAGGACCTCGCGGACTATTTCGGTGAGATCAGAGCCTGGGATGCCGGGATCGGGGTGCTCCTTGCCGAAATCGAAAAGCGTGGCGAGAAGGAGAACACCCTCGTCGTCATCAGCGGCGATCACGGTGCGCCGGGCTTTCCACACGGGAAATGCAATCTCTACGGATTCGGCACGAATGTCTGCCTCTCGATCACGGGGCCTGGCGTGAAGGGCGGGCGCATCGTCGATGATTTTGCTTCGCTCACCGATCTCGCTCCCACCTTCCTCGAGGCGGCCGGGTTGAAAGCCCCCGAGGTCATGACGGGACGGAGCCTTTGGAATGTGCTGAAGTCCGAGAAGAGCGGACTCGTCGACGAATCCCGCACCCGCGTTTTGACCGGGCGAGAGCGTCATGTCGAGATCGCGCGTTCCGATTACACGCCCTATCCCCAACGGGCCATCCGCACGGCCTCTCACGTCCTCATCATCAATTTCCGCCCGGATCGTTATCCCATGGGCGATCCCTACCTGCTCGACAGCAGCGGCACGCCCAGCGTTGACGAATTGGAAAACGAGACCCGTGTCACCCTGCCCGACGAGGATTCCGGTCCAACGAAGGCTTGGCTCGTCGGGGTGCGGAATACGCCGGAATGGAAGGAGCACTACGAGTGGGTCTACGGAAAGCGGCCGAAATACGAGCTCTACGACCTGAAGAAGGACCCTCACGAAACCACCAATCTCGCCGATGACCCGGCCTATGCGGAGGTGAAGGCGGCGCTTGAGAAGGAGTTGCTCGCCGAACTCACTCGCACCGGCGATCCGCGGATGATCGATGATGGCAAATTCTTCGAGACGCCTCCCATGGCCGGCCCACTTCCGGACGCGGAGGAGTTTTGGAAGGAGAAGGGGCCCAACGAAAAAGGAAAAGGGAAAGGAAAGGGCAAGGGCAAGGGAGCCAAGGAGTAGTCACTCAGAACAGAGAAGCGCCTCCGGTGTATTTGGCCACCGCGTCCGGATTGAGCTCGAGTCCGAGTCCCGGCGAGTCGGGAATTGCGAGCATGCCGTCGGCATCAAGCTGCCAGCCGCCGACGGTGATCTCGTCGATGAATGGCGAGCCGGTGAGGTATTCGACGAGGTCCGTGCCCGGAAAAGCCGAGGCGAGGTGGAGATCGGCGGCGAGTCCGACGGCCGTGTTCCATCCGTGGGGGATGAAGCGGATCCCGTGCTCCTGAGCCATCCAGGCGATGCGGCGCTCCTCGCTGATCCCGCCGACCTTCGTCACATCGGGCTGGATGATGTCAAAGGCGCGGGCCTCGAGGAAGGGCTGGAAAGATTGTCGTCTGGTCAGGACCTCTCCGCCCGAGATGGGCACGGGCGAATGCTCGCGGAGCTTTACGTAGTCATCGAGCGCATCGGGATCGAGTGCCTCCTCGAACCAATGGACGTCGTAGTCGGCGAGCATCTTCGAAGTGTTGAGCGCCCATTTGTAGCCGTTCGTCCAATGGGCGTCGCTGCCGCCGGCATCGACCATGAGCCGCGAGTCCGGACCAACGGCCTCGCGAGCGGCCCTGACAATCGCCTCGTCCGTCGCCTGATTGCGTCGTCCGAAGGGACCCCAGCCGATCTTGAAGGCGCGGAAGCCCTGGGCTTTGACCGAGAGGAGGTGGTCGCGGAGTTTTTCCGGTTCGTCCATGAGGAGCGAAGCATAGGGCTGGACCCGCTCGCGGTAGCGTCCACCTAACAAACGCCCCACCGGTTGTCCCGTCGTCTTGCCGAGGAGGTCCCAGAGGGCGATGTCGATCCCGCTGATCGCGTGCGTGATCGAGCCGCCGCGACCGAGCCAGAACATGTTTTGGTGCAGTTTCTCGCTGATCCGCTCCGGTTCGAGGGCGTTTTCTCCTAGGTAGAGGGGCTCGAGGACTTTCAGCGATGCCTGGACGAGGGCGTCGTTCGTGAAGACGCTGCCGAGTCCGACGAGGCCTTCATCGGTGTGGACGGTGACGAGGGTGTGGACGCAGTCCTCGGGACGGAGCTCGTTGCTCCAGCCGCCTTCGGGGGTGGCGCCGCGCAGGCCCGCGCAGCGGATTTCTCTGATTTTCATGGATGGTGGCAGATTCGGCGGAGCTTACCGGAACAGCTCCCGCCCGCGCAAGGCCGATTCGCGTCCCGCGTCTGGTCCGGTGGACTTCGCACTTGCGGGGTTCCCATCTCACCTCGCCACCTTACCACTAACGGACACGTCACGCCGGAAGCCAATTGCTGCGTTTCGAATCACAAGGGAGGCAAGGCGTTTTCCGATTGGATTCGGTAGGATGACTTACACCGCCCCTGTTTCGCTTTCCGCAAGGTGGCTTGGGGCGTGGCCTGCCAGAAAACCTTCTCGATTTCTCCGATGAAAGCTCCAGTTGTCGGCTTGATTGTCGCCCTTGCGTCCACGATTGCCGGATCAGCGACCGCTGCCCCGGTAGTCACGAATCTCACCGCCTCGCAGCGGACGGGGACAAAGCTGGTGGATATCGCCTACGATGTGGCCGCACCGGGGTTTGCGGCCGTGACGGTGTCGCTCGAGATCTCCAGCGACGCGGGCGCGACTTGGACGGTGCCTGCCACCTCGGCGACAGGGCATGTCGGGGCGGGAGTCGCGCCGGGCACGGGCAAGGCGATCGTGTGGGATGCGGGAGTCGACTGGGCGGGGAACTACAGCACGCAGATGAACTTTCGGTTGGTGGCGGATATTCTCGTGCCGGTGGGACTTGCCGTGATCCCCGGAGGCAGCTTCACGATGGGGCGGACGAGCGGGGACACGGAGAGCGATGCTCCGCCGGTGACGGTGACGGTCGGCACGTTTTATTTGGCGGAAACGGAGACAACGAAGGCCCAGTGGGACATGGTGCGGACGTGGGCCGTGGCCCACAGCTCTCCCTACACCGATCTGGCGGCGGGTGCGGGCAAGGCGGCGGACCACCCGGTGCAGATGGTGAGCTGGTGGGATGTGGTGAAATGGTGCAACGCGCGCAGCGAGATGGAGGGATTGACGCCGGTCTACACCGTGGGCGGTGCGGTGATGCGAACAGGGACGATGGTGCCTGACGTGAACTGGGCGGCGAACGGGTATCGCCTGCCGACGGAGGCGGAGTGGGAGAAATCGGCGCGGGGCGGATTGGCCGGAAAGCGCTTTCCGCTGGGGGATCAAATCAGCCATGCCGAGGCGAACTACTACGGGGCGACTGGCTATGCCTACGACCTGAGCCCGATCGACAACTACCACCCGACCTACACGACAGGCGGGGTGCCTTACACAAGTGCGGTGGGGAGTTTTTCGGGGAATGGGTTCGGATTGAAGGACATGGCCGGAAATGTGTATGAGTGGTGCTGGGACTGGTTTGCACCGGGAACCTACACCAACGGCGCGACCGACCCCCGGGGGCCTGCATCGGGCACGTTCCGTGTGTTCCGGGGCGGCGGCTGGAGCGCCATTGCGTTCAACGCGCGCGCCTCACTCCGCGGCAACAGCGCCCCGACGGACACCTATGACAACGTCGGGTTCCGAACGGCCCGCACGCATTTCGCCGATGTCGTCGATGATTTCTCCTTCATTCCGGGAGGTAGCTTTGCGATGGGGCTAACGAACGGGGACACCGACAGCGACGCGCCGCCGATCACAGTGTCGGTGAGTCCGTTTTATTTGGCAGTGACGGAGACAACGAAGGTTCACTGGGATACGGTGCGTACGTGGGCCTTGGCCCACAGCTCACCCTACACCGACCTCGCGGCGGGTGAGGGCAAGGCGGCGGATCATCCCGTGCAGACGGTGAGCTGGTGGGATGTGGTGAAATGGTGCAACGCGCGCAGCGAGATGGAGGGATTGACGCCGGTCTACACGGTGGGCGGTACGGTGATGCGGACAGGGACAACGGTGCCCGATGTGAACTGGGCGGCGAACGGGTATCGCCTGCCGACGGAGGCGGAGTGGGAGAAGGCGGCGCGCGGCGGGGTCCCGGGGAGGCGTTTTCCGCGGGGGAATACGATAAGCCATGCCGAGGCGAACTTCAAGAATGTCGGCGGTGAGTCTTACCAGAGCGGGACGACTGGCTACCACCCGACCTACGCGACTGGCGGGTTCCCCTACACGAGCCCGGTGGGAAGTTTTGCGGCGAATGATTTCGGGCTGAAAAACATGGCGGGGAATGCGTTCGAGTGGTGCTGGGACTGGTATGGAGGGACCTACTACACGGTGAGCAATGGGACGACCGATCCCCGGGGGCCGACGTCGGGTGCGGACCGGGTGGTCCGGGGTGGCTCTTGGATCTCCATCGCGTTCAGCGCGCGCTCCTCTTGCCGCGACGCCGACACCCCGACGAGAGTGGCCGACAACGGGTTCCGTATGGCCCGCAGTTCAGTCCCTGAGTCCGGCCATGGCAGCGCGACGACAGACAACGTAGCCGTGGACACCCTCGCCGCAGTTCGCCCCGATGTCGCGGTGGGGGCCTCGGCGGGTGCTTTAACCGGCGTCGGTCTCTACTCACCGACGAGCCAGGTGGCGACGCTGATATCCAAAAAGGCAAAGCCCGTGACCGGCTACGTCAGCGTTTTTAATCGCAGCAACCGGCCCGACGTCATCGCCGTGAGCGGCACAGGCGGCAGCGCCTTCTTCGCGGTTACCTACTCCGGGCCGGAGGGCAACATCACCGCGGGCCTGCTCGCGGGCACCTACCGGACCCCGGAGATGGAGCAGGGCGACGCCCCGGTTTCGATCCGGGCGACGATCACACCGAACAAAAAGAAGCTGACGAAAAAAAAGGGAAAGAAGACCGTCATCCTCAAGAAAAACCACACCCTGCTGATCCAGGTGAAGTCGACCTTCGATGCGGCGATCGGTGATGCGGCCTCGATCTCTGCGCAAACGAAGTGACGATGGACACGACGGGGCGATGATGGGGATGTCCGACTCGTCCTTGTCCCGATCGAAGGGTCGAAAACTCAGCGCTCCGCTCACGGCCGCCGGAAGAGAAAGGCTCGCGGATCGAAGGCGACTTCGTCATCGAGCGGAAAGATCGGACGTGGGCAACGCGTGTGGCCGAGATAAGGCAGATTCGCGCTGGACGATCCTGGCGCATCGATGTTCACCATCCGCACACACCAGTCGGCATACATGTGGGGCTGGCAGTGCGGTGATTTCACGACGACGGCGTCGAAGCGCTTGGGATCCTGCCCCTGGGCGAGGAAGAAGGAACGGTCGTAGAGATTCACGGCATGACTGCTCACGACGAGGGAGAGGTTCTCCGCCTCGAGCACGGCGGTCGGACCGGCGAGCCATTCCTCGCCGAAGGACTCGCTGCGGAAACGACCGTCGGAGAGGAGGCGGACCGTTGCGGTGATTTCGATCGGAGTGAATCGCGCCGGATCGAGCGTGCCACCGAGCGGGAGCGTGATCGTCGCGCCGATTCCGGCGGCGAAGGCGGCTTTCACCGCAGGCTCGTCGACGAGGGGTAACAGGGTGCGGCCCCGATAGCCGGATTTTAGCAAGGTTCGCAGCACCGCATTGCTGTCACCCGAGGCACCCGAGCTCGTCGCGTCGGCGGCATCGACGAGGGCGATGGTTCCGCCGCCGCTGTGCGAGGCGAGAATCATGGCCATTTCGTCGAGGCTCACGAGTGGCACGCGCATTTTCTCGTGATGGGCCCAGAAAGACTCCGCGATGCGCAGCGCCTCGCGCCCGGCGAGCTCGGGATCGTTGTCGGTCACGACAAAACTGTAGGTCCGCAACTCGGGCACATCCGTGAAGGGATTGCCGATGAACATTCCCGCCGACAGACCTCCCGGACCGTTCTCGACTTCCTGCGCGATCCGGATGCTCTGACCGAACGATCCCGTCGCGGTAATGAGCTCGTCGCCGCGCACGAGCGCAGGGATCGCAACCTTTGCGGTCACCGGTTTCACCTCGCCACTCACGACACGCAGCAGGAGACGGGCGGCGCGTTGTCCCGTTTCGAAAAAGTCGACGTGAGGGTAGGTGTGATAGGCGACGATGGCGTCGCTGTGTTCGACCATGCGATTGGTGAGGATCCCGTGGAGATCGAGTGAGACGACGATGGGGATCCCCTCGCCGAGGATCTTCCGCGTCTCCGCGAGCAGCCAGCCTTCGGGATCAAGTTCATCCTCGCTTGCCATGGCTCCGTGCATACAGAAGTAGATGGCGTCGACCGGCGGGGCCTGGCGGATCTCTTCGAGAAACTCGGAGGCAATCCGTTCCCAGTCGGATTTGGCGAGGGTGCCTCCCGAGGTGATGAAAAAGGCGCTGTAGGTGGGGACGAGTTCGACATCCTCCGTCGCGTCAAAGACACTCAACGCACCACCGATCTCGTTGTGGACCGTGCGGTGGTAGTCGAGTAGCTCGCGCCCGCGGCGGATGCCGAAGTCGCCATAGCCGCTCAAGTGGGGGTTGAAGGTCGAGACCTCCTGCTTGCACTCGGCGATGAGGATGCGGGTCATGGTGTTTAATTTCTAGGGTTCAACAGTTTCGGCATGCAGCCACGCCTCGTCAAAATAGCCCGAGCTGAGAACTTCTTCTTTCGGGTCGATTTTGATCATCGCCCAATCACCCATTCGCGGGAAAAGCAGGTAGTTGAAGGCGGCAAACTCCGCTTCGTGGAAGGTGTGGCCGCTGTTGATGACGAGGTAGCGATCCGGGGCAAGCGGACTTGAGCAGATGAAAGCGGGCGCATGATCCTTGGAGGGTTTTGTCAGGCCGCCGAGACTCACTTCATCACGAGTCCAGGTCAGGGGTAAATTTGGCAGTGCTTTCGCGATCCATGAGTTGCTTCCGGGATCCCCGAAGAGAATGAGGTGCCTGTCGCGCACGTCCGCCTCGGTGACTTCGGTGTCGCTTTTCACCGGAAGGCTGCCCCGCATGAAACGTGACCATTCATACTCAAAGCGGCGCAGATTCGCTTCGACCCATGCGTCGACATCGGGATTCCACGGGGTTCCCGTTCCGCGGACACAGAGAAAGGGCGTGGCAAAGGCGTCGTCGATCGGTCCCTGCAATCCGGGACGTTTTCCAGTGAGGGTGATTTCAGCGAGGATGCCTTCGCACTTCCAGGTGTCGCGCGACCGGAAGAACACAAGCGAATCTTCCGCTTGGTGTGATGGCAGGGCGATCTCGACCCCCGCGATGTGCATTCCCTTCACGGGCCGATGGATGACAAAGCGCGTAATCTTGCGGACCTCGGTGACCGAGAGGTGATCATCGGTGACACTCGCGCGGAACTCGGCCCGTTCGTAGTGTTTGCCGAGACCAAGCAGCTCCGCCCAGTGGCAGCGGTTGTATTTGAGGGTCCAGGTGACAAAGCGGATCTCGCGCGGATCGTGATCGAGGCCCTTGGCTGCATATTCACCGATGCGCCTCATCTGCTCAGCGTGGGTCTTGGGGTCGATGACATGACCCGTGCCGGGGGAAATCAGATTGACGAAGGGGATGCCCTCCTTCACGAAGGCCTCGCCCATATGGATGTGGGATTGAAAAAAAACATCCTTGTCACCGATCGCCGCGATGGCGGGTACGACACCCGCATTGGCCGCGTAGTCGACGGAGTCGAGCATGTGCAGGGCGATCTCCTGATGGGGCGGCAGCGGGCCGACCTTGATGAAGTTCGGGATCGGCGTCTCGGAAAAGCGATGCGTGTCCACGTAGCCGCAATAGGGACCGATCGCGACAAAGCGGTCGGGGTGTTTCAGGCCGAGATGCCAGGTGCCCGAGGCACCCATCGACATGCCGCGCAGGACGATGCGGTCGCGGTCGATGTGGTAGTTCCGGCAGACGGCTTCGATCGCCTCGAAGACATCGGTCTCTCCGGCCCAACGGTAGCAATTTTCGACGCGCCCGAGCGGGTGCAGTTCGATGTAGTCCACATCGGGCGCGGTGCGGTCTCCCAGGTCGCCCTCGTCGAATCGTTGGATGAACTTTAGTTCGCTCATGCCGACCGGTTTTGAACTGCCGTGAAGCACGACATCGAGCCGGAAGGGTTTAGTGCCGTCGTAGCCTTTTGGAACGATCAGCCCGTAGGGCTGCGTCGAGCCATCGATCGCGGAAATGAAACCCCGCACAACCTTTCCCTTCTTTTGGGGCCAGGACGTCTGCTTCGAGAGAATGGCTTCGGTCCTTTCGCGGCCACGCGCCGCGGCCTTTTCGATCAGCGCGAGATCGGAAGGCTGAAGGGCGGTGTCGTATCGCAAGGCCCAGGTCATCCCCTTGGCAAAGAGGTCGGCGTCCGCGCGAAGGTCGGCGGGCGCATCCGCCAAGCGGTTTTGCAAGGCGGCCGCCTTTTCGAGAAAGGCTTCGCGCTCGGATGCCGGAAGACTCCCCGCCTCGCGGAGCATGAATTCCATCGCCGTCATCGTGTCTTCGTAGCTCGTCGAGTGGCCTCCTTCTTCGCGATGAAGGCTCAGGACCTTTCGCTTCGCCTGCTTCAGCGCCTCTGCCAACCTCAGCACGCTCTGAGGGGGCACGGACTCGTCTTTGCCACCCGTGGTAAAGGCGACCGGCATGGTGAATTTGTCAGGGAAGAACTCGGCACTGCGTTTGCGGTATTCGTCGGGCACTTCTACTTTCGTGCCTCCGAACGAAACGGTCCTCGCATCCTGGAAGTTTTCGTATTCGACGAGATTGGCGGTGCCGTTGAGGCTGCAGACTCCGGAGACGAGTTCCGGATGGAGGGCGGTGAAGGTGAGCACGGCGGTGCCGCCCATCGAGCCGCCCGCGAGGAAAACCCGACCGAGGTGGTGGCGCTGTTTCAGCTCAGCGATGATCTGGACGACGTCCGCCTCGGCCGCCGGACCCATCCAGGAGGTCCTGGCCCGGTAGTCGGGCGAGACGACGATCATGCCGTATTTCGCGGCCGCGTCACGCACGCCTTTGCATTCGCCGCGGAGATCGTTGATGAACTGCCAGCGATCCGAGCCATGACCGTGAAAGGCGAGGACGACATCATGGACCTTCGTCGGATCATAGCCGGTTGGCAGGAGTTCGACATAACGCTGCTCGCTGCCGTCGTATTCCGCGGTGAAGACGAGGTCTTTCGGCTCCGAACCGTTCAGGACCGGGAGCAGAGCGAGAAGGAACCCTGACAAAAGCACTCTCATGAGTCGCCATCCGGAATGAATCCAGCCTTCGCCGACCATTTCAATGCCGTCGCCTTCCACTGTTCCCAGAGCGGACCCTTGCATCCGTTGAAGCCGTGCCCACCGGAGGGCAGTTCAAGGAGCTCGACCGGAACGCCCTTGACCTTCATCTCCGCGGCATAGCGCCGGCTGTTTTCGGGCGGCACCGGTTTGTCATCGACGGCGTGGGCGAGGAAGGTGGGCGGTGTTTCGGACGTGACCTGGAGTTCGTTCGAATAAAGTCGAACCAGTTCCGGCTTCGGATCGGGACCGAGAAGCTCCGCCTTCGACCCGGTGTGGGTGTGATCTCCCATCGTCACGACGGGATAGACGAGCCAGACGAAGTCGGGACGACAGCTCTCGCGCTCGACGGGGTCGGTGGCCGAGGCATTTCCCCGATCGAAATGAGTCGCGGCAGTCGAGGCGACGTGGCCTCCGGCCGAGAAGCCGAGGATGCCGATGCGTTTGGGATCGACGTTCCACGCGGTCGCATTCGCGCGGGTGAGGCGGATCGCGCGTTGTGCGTCGAGCAGCGGCACCTGATGGCGTTGCTTGGGCAGGCGATATTCGAGAATGACGGTCGCGATGCCGTGTTCATTGAGCCAGGTCGCGATCGGATATCCCTCGCGGTCGGTGACGTGGCGGATGTAGCCGCCACCGGGACAAAGGACGATCGCCGCTCCGTTGGCTTTTTCCCTCGGTGGCAGGAAGACCTGGAGCTCGGCGTTGGAATCTTCAAACGAGCCGCCCCCGATGGGGGCCTTGCCCGGCCAGAGCGCGACACGGGAGGTTGGCTCGGGTTTCACGGCTGTCTCGGCCGAAGCGGTGACTAGCGTGAGAGTGAAGAGGGTGAAAGTGAAGAGGGTCAGGCCGGTCAGCCAAGAGGGGCGGTTCATGAGGACGGGGAGATGTTTTCGTGATCGCGAGGGAAGAGGACCTTGATGCCAAAGACGAGCGCGAGTCCGGCCGCGACGTAAGCCAACGCGGTGATTGAAAGAAGACGGTCGATCCCGAGCGATGCTTTCCACAGGCCTCCGAAGAGCGCGGCAAAGCCTGACATGATCGCTCCGAAGAAATTCAGGATGCCCACGGCCGAGGCTCTTGTATCCGCGGGCACGACCTCGAAGGCGGCGGGGAAAATGTTGCCCATAAGCAGCCCACTGAAAAGACCGAAGCCGGCGGCGGCGAGGCGCGTGGCCATCAGCGTGTCGCTGCTGCCGAGGTAGTGGAGACAGGGTGCGCAGAAGATCAGGCTCGCGGTCATGAGCCAGAGCCGCGAGGCTTTCGTCCGGCGATAGAGTGCGTCGGCGAGCATGCCTCCGCCGAGCAGACCGACCGCGGTGGTGGCCTGCAGGTAGACGGTCGCATTGAAGGCGGCGTCGGTTTGGGTGAGTTCGAATTTTTCCCGGAGGAAAGTAGGAAGCCAGCCGTAGAGCAACCAGAGTCCGAAAACGAAGATGGGAAAGACGAGGCAGAGGAGGATGAACGTGGGGATCTTTGTCAGGACGGAAACAGCAAAGGAGCGGCCGCTCGTTTTCACGACTCCGGCCGGATCTTCATCGACCGTGCTCAGAAAGAGGAAATAAGGAACCGCATAGAGCACGCCGACCGCGCCGAGGATGAAGAAGGCGGCCCGCCATTCGCCCCGGTCCGCCATCCAGCCGCCGAACCAACTCCCCGCGACCGTGCCGGCGATCTGGGCGGTCGTGAGGGCGGCGATGGCGCGCGAACGGCGGTCGGGGGTGTGGGCGTTTGCGGTGAGGGCGACGGCCGTGGGCATGAAGAGCGATTCCGAGACGCCCATCGCGGCGCGCAGTCCCAGCATCATCACCGCCGTCCCGGCGAATCCGGTCGCGACGGTGACGAGGCTCCAGATGACGAGGCTGAGCACGACGAGGAGTCTTTTCGAAAGACGGTCGCCGATTTGTCCGGCGATGGGACAGCCGAAGGCATAGACCCAGAGAAAGATCGCGCCGACGAGACCGAGTTGGGTATCGGTCATCTTCAGGTCCGTCTTGAGCGAACCCGTCATCGAGAAGACGGCCTGCCGATCGCAGTAGTTGAGGAAATAGGCCACCCACATGAAAGCGACGAGCAGGGCGGCCCGCTTCGCATCGATCGAGACTGGTGTGGCGGCGCTCACGCGTGGAGGACTTCGTCGGGACTGACTTCCTTTGCGATCACGGCGACGCAATCGCCCTGTCGCGTGAGGCAGGGCGCGCGCATCGTGATGAGATAGCCTTCGCTCTGCGCCACGATCGTTTCCGGAGCGCGGTCGGGACGCTCGAGGTGATGGATGAATCCGACGGTGTCGCCGCGTTTCACCGGGGCACCGAGATCGACGCAGACCTCGAAGACCCCGGACTCGGGTGCTAGCAGGTAATCTTCGCGGTTGAGTGCTTGTGTCAGGATCGTCGGGGCTTTGCCGAGAGAGGCCCGTGTTTGTTCGACGCCCTTCAAGAGGCCGACATGGGTGAGGACGTTGCGAAGGCCGCCCTGGGCGATGCGGTGGACCGAGGCCGGAATGCCCTCGCCGCCGCCGAGTTCGGTGGTGACGACCAGTTTGCCCTGGTTCTCCGCCTCGACCGGCAGCAGGCCCGTTCCGGCAATGTCGGCGTAGAGAAAGGCGAAGTCGGTGCCCCAGGCCATCATCGCGGCGAACATGCGGGCACGTTGTTCGCGGTCGGCGACGAGGTGCATGTGGGCGCAGGGGACGAACTCCATGCTGCGTCCGCCGGAGTGGATGTCGATGACAACGTCGCTGAGCGGGAAGAGCACGCGGGTGAGGAAGTGCGCGATTTGGCTCGTCACCGCACCTTCGGCTTCCCCGGGAAAGGCGCGGTTCAAGTTCATCCCGTCGATCGGCGAGAGTCGGGTCGCGGCGAGGGCGGCGGGAAAATTGAGCGAGGGAATGAGGATGAGTCGTCCCGTGACTTGGTCGGGTGACACTCCGCGCGCGAGTTTCATCGCCGCGATCTGACCCTGGTATTCGTCGCCGTGATTACCACCCATC
This sequence comes from Akkermansiaceae bacterium UBA5020, assembly GCA_002396885.1. GTDB lineage: Bacteria > Verrucomicrobiota > Verrucomicrobiia > Verrucomicrobiales > DEV007 > Arctic95D-9. The sequence goes on along the minus strand of DGXY01000058.1, from coordinate 119,869 downwards.
ACGAGCACGGTGGGGCCCGCGCCATTGGCGATCACGGTGAGAGGGATCATCACATTCGCCCAACCGCCGAGATTGTGGGAATAGGGCACCTGGAGAAAGCCCTGCTGCTTTCCGGGCCGGTCGAAGTCGAGCGAGGTGTGGATCATGGTGGCAGGGTCAGGGAAGAATCCGGATGCAGGAGGGCATCGTGATCTCGATCGGTGCGCCCGCAGAGGTGAGTTTGCCGCTTTCCCCGTCGATGCGGAAGACGGCGAGGTTGTTCCCCGGCATGTTCGCGCAGAGGAGCCATTTTCCGTCGGGGGTGACGAGGAGATTCTGCGGTCCCTTGCCAAGGCTGGGGACGATGTCGACGCGAGAGAGGGCACCGTTTTCACCAGCCCGGAAAATCGCAAGGCTGTCGTGGCCGCGGTTCGTGCCGTAGAGGAATCGGCCATCCGGGGTGAACTTGAGGTCGGCGCAGTAGCTGCTGCCCTTGAAGTCATCCGGAAGGGTCGAAAGGCTTTCATGTTTGGTCAGGGTGCCGGAGTCCGCGTCGCGGGAATAGCGGGTGACCGTGTTGGAGAGCTCGTCGATCGCGTAGAGGTTTTTGCCATCGGGTGCGAAAGTGAGGTGGCGCGGTCCGGCTCCGGGAGGAGAGGAAACAAAGGCGGGCGAAGCCGGTTCGAGCTTCGCGGTCGCGGAATCGAGGCGGTAGGCGAGGATCTGGTCGAGGCCCAGATCGGCGGCATAGGCGAAGCGGTTGTCAGGACTGAAGACGATGCTGTGCGCGTAGGGCCCGTCCTGGCGTTTTGGATCGACCTTCGAGCCGCCTTGATGCTGGATGAACGAAGCGGCCTCCGCGAGCGAACCGTCTTCGCGGATCGGCAGGGCCGCGACGCTGCCGCTCGCGTAATTGGCGAGGAGGAGGGTTTTCCCGGTCGCGTCGACCTCGAGGTAACAGGTCGCCGTTCCTTTCGCCGACTGGCGGTTGAGGAGAGTGAGTTTGCCCGAGGCTTTTTCGATGGCGTAGGCTGCGACCTCCTCGTCATCCTTTCCACCAAACGCCTTCGCGTGAACCGCGTAGAGGAAACGTTGATCGGGCGAGACGGCGATGAAGAAAGGATTCTCGATGCCGCCGGTGCGTTCCAACGGTCTGAGCGATCCATCCTCGAGCGAGAGGCGGAACGCGGTGATGGCTCCCTTGTCGGCGCCGGCGAAGGAGGAGACGAAAGTGAGGGGATCGTCTGCGGCGGAGGAGAGGGAGGGGGAGAAAAAGGCAAGGGTCATGGCCAGAAGGAGTGGCGGTCGAAGAAGCGGCAAGGTCATGGGACAGCGGTATCGAAATGGCGATGCAGAGACCAGCGAAATCCGATCCGCGATCGGGTAGGGTGGTGGATTGGCAATGCGCCCGCCTTGGCGAGGTCGTCGATAGGGTTCGTTCAAGGAGGGGGCTTGACCTTCGGTGATCAACCCCGGATTCGATGAAAAAGCTCGGGCGGAGGCGCCGTGAATTCGAGCCGGTTGCCACGATAGGGATGGTCGAAGCTCAAGCGATGGGAATGAAGGGCGAGACCTTTTTCGCCACGGGTGTTCCGCCCGTATTTGTCATCACCCACGATAGGCCAGCCCTTGTCGGCGAGATGAACGCGGATCTGGTGTTTGCGGCCGCTTAGGAGGCGGAGCTCGAGCAGGGCGCGGCTACCGAGAGTCTTCACGACGCGATACTCGGTCTCCGAGAGTTTGCCGCGTTCGGTGTCGTTCGTCGAATAGACGCGCATGGACTCGCTCTCGACGAGATAACTGGAGATCAGTCCGGCAGGCGGATTGGGATGGCCCTCGACGATGGCGAGGTAGTGCTTTTCGGTTTCGCCCCAGTTCATCATGAGGGTGCGCTTCGCTTCCTCGGTGCGGGCGAAGACGAGGACCCCGGAGGTCTCGCGATCGAGGCGATGCACGATGAAGACCCGTTCGCGGGATTTGGGATTTCCCTTCTTCACGTAGTCCATCAGGGAGGCATGGGCGGTGCGCCCTCCGTCGCTCCCGGTGCCGATCGAAAGCAGACCCGGAGCTTTGTTCACAACGATCACGTCGCGATCCTCGTGGAGGATCTCGAGTCCGAAGGGGCGGTGTTTTCCGGAGCGGGGTCGGTGTGAGGCCACGATCGGAACTTCGGCTCTGTCGTGTGCCCGGCAAGTCGCTTTTGCGGCCGATGGTATCGCTTGGTCGGAAGAGGAAATGAGGTTACCGATGGCGATGTCTTTCTCTTCCCTCGGGCTCTCGGCTCCGCTGCTCCGTGCGGTGGAACCATACGCGGCCCCCACTCCCGTGCAGACGGCGGCGATCCCGGTCGTGCGGCAGGGCGGTGATGTCCTTGTCACGGCGGAGACGGGATCGGGAAAAACGACCGCCTATGTCCTGCCTTTGCTCGAGCGCTGGCTCTCGGGCTCGCGTGACCGACCGCGGCCGGTGTCAGCCCTGATTCTCGTGCCGACACGCGAGTTGGCGGCGCAGGTGCGCGAAGTGGTGCAGCAATGCTCGGTGCATTTACCGGACCGGATCAAGGTCGTCAGTGCCGTCGGCGGCGTCTCGATCAATCCCCAGATGATGGCGTTGCGCGGAGGCGCCGACATCATCGTCGCGACGCCGGGAAGACTGCTCGATCTCGTGAATCAGAATGCGGTGCGACTTTCCTCGGTGAAGTCGCTCGTCCTTGATGAGGCGGATCGCATGCTCGATCCGGGGTTCGCGGATGAACTTGCCAAGATCCTGACATTGCTTCCAAAACAAAGGCAGAATCTGCTCTTCTCCGCGACCTTTCCGGCGGCAGTGGAGGCGCTCGCGGCCAAGATCCTCCACCAACCGATGCGGATCGAAGTCGAGCCCGTGCTCCGGGAAACGCCGGCGATCGCCCAGCGGGCGATTCGCGTCGACAAGGCGAAACGGACGCCCTTGTTGCGCCACCTCATCAAGACCGAAGGCTGGCAGCGCGTTCTCGTTTTTGTCGCCACTCAATACACCGCCGATCATGTCGCCGACAAGCTGCGGCGGAATGGCATCTGCGCGCTCGCCTTCCACGGGGATCTCAGCCAGGGGGCGCGGAATCTGGTGTTGCTCGATTTCAAGAACTCGCTCATCCAGGTCCTCGTCGCGACCGACCTCGCGGCGCGAGGACTCGATATCGTGAAGCTCCCGGTCGTCGTGAATTACGACCTGCCCCGCTCGGCCGACGACTACACCCATCGCATCGGACGCACCGGTCGGGCGGGAAAGGCCGGTATCGCGGTCAGTTTCATCACCGCCGAGGCGAGCGCGCACTTTGCACTGATCGAGAGGCGCCTGAGCCTGAAGGTTCCGCGGGAGGAGATTGCCGGATTCGAGCCCGTCGATGTCACCGTGGCGGTGTCCCCGGCGACGGGCGGCATCAAAGGGCGCCGCAAGAGCAAGAAGGACAAACTGCGGGAGCAAGGGCTGGGTTGACCTGTGAAATCACGTGACAGGGACTTTTCGATTTGCTTGAATGGAATGGCAGTGGTTTTGCGATAGCTCTGGTTCGCCTTCAGATTCCATGATCCTTTTTCCCGGCCTCGCCCGTTGTCTACAAGTCCTTTTCCTGGCCTTGGGGATTGTCCTTCTCCCTTCCGTTACTGAGGCGGGCCTTTTCGACAAGATGAGGGCGAGAAAGGAGGCGAGGAAAGACCCGCCGACGGTCACCAAGCCGACCCCGCGCCCGCAGCACCGCTCATCCTATCGCGACGCGCACGGGGACGCCTACATCAACCACGAACTGCTCGCCGCCGGAAAGGACGCCGAAAAGAAAGTCGTGATCGATATCTCGAGGCAGCGGGCTTTTCTCATCATTCATGACCTCGTCGCGATCGACACGGCGGTCTCGACGGCGCGTCGCGGCAAATACACTCCGAGAGGATCCTATCAGATCACCGAAAAAGTCGCCTCCGGAAAGGTCTCGACCCTTTACCATGTCTACATGCCCTATTGGATGCGGCTCGGCCAGAGCACCGTCGGCATGCATGTCGGCGATCTGCCCGGTTACCCGGCTTCGGCCGGGTGCATCCGCCTGCCACAGAGGATCGCGCCGCTCCTCTTCGAGAATCTCACCCTGGGCGTCCCCGTCGAGGTCGTCGATTCGTGGGATGAAGAGGGTTTGAGGATACCGTATACCGTCCGCAAGCCGACCCGCTTTGCCGATACGTGAGCGGCCTCTTCGAGCATGAAAAAACCCGCCCGACCGACCCGATGTGGGACGATCCGGCGGGCTGATTTCGTCAAGAAGCGGTGAAGCTTACTCGGCCGGGGGCATGAGGACGGAGTCGATCACGTGGATGACACCGTTGCTGGCTTTCACGTCGGCTTTGACGACCTTGGCGTCGTTCACCATCACGACATCGCCGGTGACCTTGATGTCGAGCTTCGCGCCGTTGGCGGTCTTGGCCATCATTGTCTTCACGTCCGCGGCCATGACCTTGCCTTCGAGGACATGGTAGGCGAGGAGTGCGGCGAGTTTCTTTTTGTTCTCGGGCTTGAGGAGATCGTCCAAGGTGCCGGAGGGCAACTTGGAGAAGGCCTCGTCGCTCGGGGCGAAGACGGTGAAGGGGCCGGTGCCCTGGAGCATGTTGGTCTTGTCGCCGGCATCGAGCGCGGTGAGCAAGGTCGAGAACGTGCCGGCCGACTTCGCCGTTGCGATGATGTCTTTTTCGTCTTCGGCGCCAACGGCCACGCCGATAATGAGACTGAGGAGGGAGGTGAGGAGGAGTTTCTGGATCATGAGATGTTCTGGTGTTTGAGTGGGTTTGTTGGGATCGGGATCGATCCCAACGCGCCAAGGTTCGCGGAGGATGCCGCCGAAGACGATAGGGGGTAACCCGACTTCGGATCGAGAGGGCTCGGAGATCCAAGCGGTGATCGTCGGGATCCTACCGCGATGCTTCCCGGAATCCGCTAACGGCTCTCTCGAGATCGTTTTCCGAAAGGGCTCGGTTCGCCTCGAGGGCGGCCGCATCGATCTGGTGGAGGCGCTCCTGCCGGCGAAGGATCTCGCGCTGCGCGATTTCGGAGATGGGGTTGTCGGAGACGACGGTGGGAGCCGGTGCGGGCGCGGGTGCGATCACAGACTTGTGTGGGCTCGCGCAGGAAATCGCGAGCATGGCGAGCGAGGTGGCACTGAGAGGCAGTTTCATTTCGTGCTGATGAATCCGGTGGGAAAAAGGAGGGGCGACATTCCTGTCGCCCATCAAGTAGGTCCCGGCTAGGCGGGCGACAGGAATGTCGCCCCTCCTTGGTCTCACACCCCCTCCACCACAAAGGGCGCGCGATATTCCCGTTTCAACAAGGCATTGGCCTCGGGATCATTGAGGAAGGTCTCCTTGTCGCCATCGAGGCGGAGATGACGACCGAGGGTCATGGGCGTCTTCCCGAGGTCAACGCCGGCCTCGGCGAGGTAGTGCCGAGTCCGCTCGAGATCCTCGCGGGCTTCGGCATTGGCTGCGACTTCGCCGAGACGCCTTTGAATCTCCTCCGCGCTCGCCTGTGTGCCGAGACGGTAGGAAATGTTGGCGAGATGACAGAGCGCCGAGGACTGGTGTCCTTCGAGGATTTCTGCCTTGAGATCCTCGCGCTTCCGGGTGCGCACGGCGTCGAGGAAATTCGCGAAATGGCTCACCGAAGGTCCCTCGAAGGCCTGGATCAATTTGCCTTCGGGATCATAGAGGCCGGTCTCGGCGATGATGCCTTCGCTGCCGTAAAAGAACCACATCGCTTTGATCACGGGATGGAAAGGCGCGGTTTTGAGTCCACGGGTTTCCGAGACGATGGTTTTTTCACCGAAATGGAAAATGCCGACCTGGGAATTTGGCGTGTCGCCGACATCGGTGTAGCCGAGGCGGCCGCCGTAACTGATGGCGCTGTCGCCCAGTCCGGTGACGCCGAGGCCCCATCGGCAGATGTCGATGGAGTGGACGTTGCTGTTGCCGATGTCGCCATTGCCGGTGTCCCACATCCAGTGCCAGTCGTAATGGAAGCGCGCGCGGGTCAGCTTCGTCATCGGAGCGGGACCGGCCCAGAGGTTGTAGTCACAGCGCGGCGGGATCGGGGTCGCGACGGGGCCGCCGATAGAGCCGCGCCCTCCGTAGATGATGCTGCGGGCGAGTTTCACCTCACCGAGTTTGCCTTCGTGGATGAACTGCATCGCGGCGGCGAGCGAACCGCGGGAACGGTTCTGGGTGCCGGTCTGGCAGATGCGGCCAAGTTCGTGCGCGACTTCGACGAGGCGGCGTCCTTCGGCGACGTTCTGACTCACCGGCTTTTCGACGTAGGCGTCCTTGCCCGCCTCCATCGCCCAGATCCCGCCGAGGGAATGCCAGTGGTTCGGGGTGGCGATGAAAACGGCGTCGACCGACTTGTCATCGCAGATGACACGGAGGTCCTGCACCTTCTTCGGCGCGGGACGCTTCAATTCGCCGGTGAGAAGCGCGGCGACCTCGTCGGCGCGGTCGAGATCGGGATCGCAGACGTAGGCGATGTCACAGTCGGGCAGGCGGGCGAGCTCGCGGGCATGGGCCTTACCGCGGATGCCACAGCCGATGATGGCGACGGTGAGTTTTTCGTTTGCGCTCACGGACGGCACTTTTTCCTGGGCAAGCAGTTGGGCGGGCAGGGCGGCCGCGGCGGCGGCCATGACGGATTCTTCGAAGAAGCGGCGGCGGCTCAGGTCTTTCATGGTAAATGTGGCCGGAGGCCGCGTAAAAGGTGGGAAGGTAAAAGGTGAAAGGTTCTGAGAAAAAGGTGCGAATGAAGAACTATTGATCCACCAACTTCGCCGCTTCCTCCTTCGCCTTCGCGAAGATCTCGTTCAGCGCGACCGCCTTGCCCTCTTGCCGCACGCTTTCGTCGGCGGCTTCCATGAAGGTGAGCAGCTCGAGCGTTTCCTCCTCGCTCACCGGTGGCACGCCGGTGCGGAAGAATTTGCCGATGGCCCGGCAGAGGTTCGCGTAGTTCGGCGACTCGGCGATCTGGAGGATGCTCTTGCTGCCGTAGACGGTCGCGCCGAAGTCGGCCTTGCCGCGGACAATGCCGCGATAAACTCCGAGGCGGCCCTCGCTCCAGGTGCCGGTGACCTGATCGTGCACGGGACCTTTCACCCGCGAGACGGTTTCACAGCCCTTGCCCATGATCGTGTAGAGCGCCTCGACGCCGTGGATCGCGTAGAAGAAGAGATCGGGGGTGCCGGGTTGGTAGGAACAGGGACCCCAAGTCGTCGCGCCGAGGAGGTCGCCAAGTTCCGCATTGGCACCGACCGCGGAGAGCCCGGCCCCGAAGCGGGTCGAGGAACTCGAGAAGAGGGGGACCTTGTGTTTCTTCGCCAGCTCGAAGATGGCGATGGACTCGGGCAGGTTGCCGCCAAGCGGCTTGTCGATGAAGACCGGTTTGCCGGAGGGGAAGATTTGTTTCGCCTCCTCGAGGTGGATGCGTCCGTCGACGCTCTCGAGCAGGACGACGTCGACCTTTTCGAGCAACTGTGGGATCGTCTCGACGATCTCCACGCCCATGCCCTTGACCTGCTCGGTGAATTTCGCAACGCGGTCCTTGCTCGCCGGCATGTCCGTGCCGCCCGGATATCCGGCGACGACCTTGATGCCAGCCAGATCGCCTTCTGCGTTCGGATCGTTGAAGAGTTTCGTGAAGGCCGGGACGTGCGAGGTGTCCAGTCCCACGATGCCCGCGCGGAGCAGGGGAGGAGCGGACTCCTCGGCGAGGGCGGCGGAGCCGTTGGTGAAGGCGAGTAGCAGGGCAAGCGGTCGGAGGTTCATCGGTGCTTGATCCTATCCCGAAGCCGGGTGAATTGGCGATGCCGCGATGACGCCGCATGCGAAACGGAAAGAAGCCACCAGGGTTTCTTCCCACCTCTCGACCTGCCCGTTCTTCATCCCTTAGCCTGATCGAAAATGTCCCTCCTGACCGGTTTCGTTCTTTTCTCCTTGCTCCTGGGTTCCCTCCTTGGTGAATCCGCCCACGCCGCTCCGCCCAATTTTCTCGTCATCCTCACCGACGATCACGGCTACGGTGACGTGTCGATCTATGGGGCCAAGGACGTGCAAACACCGAACATCGACCGGATCGGGAAGGAAGGCATGGTCTTCACGACGATGCGGGCGAACGGCACGGTCTGCTCGCCCTCGCGGGCGGCGCTTCTCACGGGACTTTACCCCGATCGCGTCGGTGTGCCGGGTGTGATCCGCACCCAGCCCGAGAACTCCTGGGGATACTTCGCGCCCGGCGTGCCCACCATCGCCAACGAGCTCGGCAAGGCAGGTTACCATACCGGGATCGTCGGGAAATGGCACCTCGGTCTTGAATCGCCGAACACGCCGAACGAACGCGGCTTCGATTTTTTCCACGGCTTCCTCGGCGATATGATGGATAGCTATACGACCCACCTGCGTCACGGGAAGAACTACCTCCGCAAGAACGACCAGGTGATCGAAGCTGAGGGTCATGCCACCGATCTCTTCACCGATTGGTCCATTGCCTACCTCAAGGCGCGCGCGGCGACGAAGGAGCAGCCCTTTTATCTCTATCTCGCCTACAACGCGCCGCACTTTCCGATCGAGCCGCCCGCCGAATGGCTCGCAAAGGTGAAGGCGCGCCATCCTGACATGGACGAAAAACGCGCCGCCAACGTTGCGTTTGTCGAGCACCTCGACCACGGCATCGGACGCGTCCTTGCCTTGCTCGACGAACTAGGACTGACCGAAAACACCGTGGTCGTCTTCAGTGCCGACAATGGCGGTTCCCTGCCGCACGGACAAAAAAACGATCCTTGGCGCGACGGCAAACAGAGTCACTATGACGGAGGGTTGCGCGTGCCCTTCCTGATGCGCTGGCCCGCAAAGATCACTGCCGGGTCAAAGAGCGACTACGCCGGATTGAATTTCGATCTGGTTCCCACCTTTCTCGAACTCGCCGGAGCGAAGTCCAGCGTGCCGGAGCAACTCGACGCCATCAGCCTCGTTCCCTTGCTTGAAGGCAAATCCATGCCGGAGAATCGCGAGCTCTATTTCGTGCGTCGCGAAGGTGGCAGGGCCTACGGAGGGAAGGATTATCAGGCTCTCATCCGTGGCGAATGGAAGCTGCTGCAGAACGATCCCTACAGCCCGCGTGAACTCTACCACCTGAAGAACGACCCTCACGAAACCACCAACGTCGCCACGAAAGCGCCGAAGGTTTTCAACGAACTTTCCAACGCCCTCTCGCGCCATATCCAGCGCGGCGGCTCCACCCCCTGGCAAAAGCCCTGACACCTTTTCATGAATCGTCTCTTTCTTCTCCTTTCCGTGTCCCTCTGTGCCCTCGGTGGTAAAACCCTAGCCGCCGAATCCCGCCCCAACCTCATCTGGATCATGGCCGACGATCTCGGCTGGGGCGACCTCGGCAGCTACGGGCAGAAGGTCATCAAAACGCCTTGTCTCGACCGCATGGCCGCGGAAGGGATACGCTTCAACCATTTCTACGCCGGGGCCACCGTCTGCGCGCCTTCGCGCAGTGTGCTCATGACCGGTCTCCATCACGGCCACACCCGCGTCCGCGGCAATTCCGGAAAGGGCAATCCCGCAGCCCAGGCCTTGAAGCCCGGCGATCTCACCGTGGCCGCCGCCTTGCAGAAGGCCGGCTACCGCACCGCTCTCATCGGCAAATGGGGGCTCGGTGATGTCGGTGCGGCCGATACTGGGCTCCCCTCGAAACAGGGTTTTGACGAGTTCTTCGGTTACCTGAACCAGCACCACGCCCACAACCATTTTCCCGACTATCTCTGGCGGAATGAGGCCAAGGTTTCCTTGCCGAACTACCTCACTCCGGTCGGCGATCACGGCGGCGGCTATTCGGAGGATCCCGTCCTCTACGCCGATGATCTGCTCACCGATGAGGCGCTCAAGTTTGTCTCGCGAAATCAGGCTCAGCCCTTCTTCCTCTACTGGAGCCTCGTCATTCCCCATGCCAACAACGAGCGGGCCAGGGAAATCGGCGATGGGGCGCACGTGCCCGATTACGGACCCTACGCGAAGATGGATTGGCCGGATCAGGACAAAGGACAGGCCGCGATGATCACCCGGCTCGACGGCTATGTCGGGAGAATGTTGGACCAGCTCGAGCTCCTCGGTCTCGCCGGGAACACCCTCGTCATCTTTACGAGCGACAACGGTCCTCACGACGAGAGCCAACACAACCTCGACCGATTCGACCCCAACGGACCCTACACCGGGATCAAGCGCAGCCTCACCGACGGCGGCATCCGCGTGCCCTTCCTCGCCTGGTGGCCCGGCACGGTGAAGCCCGCGGTCTCCGATCACGTCGGCTATTTCCCCGACTGGTTCCCCACCGCGACCGATTTGGCGAAGGCCGAGACGCCCGCGAATCTCGACGGGATCAGCCTCGTCCCACTCCTCACCGGCAAGCCGCAAGAGCAGAAGGAGCACGAGTTTCTTTATTGGGAATTCCACGAGGGCGGTTTCAAACAGGCGGCCCTGTATCAAGGGCGCTGGAAAGGCATCCGGCAGGGAGGTCCTGATGCGACGGTGAGGTTGTATGATCAGGAGAACGACGTCGCCGAGGAAACCGATGTGGCGGCGCGGCACCCTGATATCGCCACCAAGATCGGCGAGTATCTGAAAACCGCGCGGACTCCTCTGCCGGAATGGGAGCCGCGGTGGAAAAAGTAGAAGCGGCGTCCCGCCGCTTTTCATCTCAAGAAGCGGCAGGACGCCGCTTCTACTTTCCCGAAACTCCGAGCTTCCCACGGAGTTCCATTCCGCGCTATCCTCGGAACCGCCCCAACCCTCTTTCCCCATGCAACGAACCCTCTACACTCTCGCGCTGCTCCTCTTCACCGGCCTCGCCTCCGCCGCGGACCGCCCGAATGTCCTCTTCCTCATCTCCGACGACCTCAACAATTACCTTGGCTGCTATGGTGATGAAAAGGCGAAGACGCCGAACATCGACGCCCTCGCCGCCCGCGGGGTGCGCTTTGACAAAGCCTACTGCGCCTTTCCACTCTGCGGTCCGAGCCGGAACTCGATGCTGACGGGGCTCTATCCGAACAGCACCGGGATCCTCAGCAACTCGCTCATCTTCCGCCAGACGATTCCCTCGGCCATCAGCCTGCCGCAGGCCTTCCGTCTCGAGGGATATCTGGCCGGGCGGATCGGAAAGCTCTATCATTACAACGTCCCCAACTCGATCGGGACGAATGGTCATGACGATCCGGGTTCTTGGGAGCTGGAACTCAATCCCGCCGGGGTCGATCGCATCGACGAGGGGCCGATCGTCACGCTGACTCCCGGCCAATACGGTGGCACGCTGAGCTGGTATGCTTCGCCGAAGAGCGATGAGTTTCACACCGATGCGATGCTGGCGAAGGACGCGGAATGGGTCCTGGAACGCTGCGCAAAAGAGAAGGATCGTCCCTTCTTCCTGGCGGTGGGATTTTACAGGCCCCACACGCCCTACGTGGCTCCGGAGAAGCCGTATTTCGACTACTACCCGACCGAGACGATGCGGCCCTACCAAAAGGTAACGGACAATCCTGAGGATGTACCTGCCGCCGCCCTCGGCAGCTACAAGAAGGAGCAGGATCAGCTCACCGACGAACTCCACCGCCAATGCGCCCAGGCCTACTATGCGAGTATCAGCTTTCTCGATACCCAGGTGGGGCGAGTCGTCGCCTCGCTCGATCGGCTCGGTCTAGCGGAGAACACAATCATCGTCTTCACGAGCGATCACGGTTACCACATGGGCGAGCACGGCCTCTATCAAAAGCAGAGCCTCTTCGAAGGCAGCGCGCGGGTGCCACTCTTGATCGTGGCCCCGGGCAAGACGAAGGGAGGGGTGGTGGACGAACCCGTCAGCCAGGTCGATCTGTATCCGACCCTCACCGAGCTCGCCGGGGTCAAGGCTCCGGGGAATCTCCAGGGGCAATCGCTCGTGCCGATGTTGCAGGATCCCTCGGCGAAGGGACGTGGCTGGGCCCTGACGCAGGTGGCTCGTGGTGGCGGATTAAAGCCGCAAGCGGCTGCGGCGAAGGGCGCGGGCGCGAAGCGCTTCTTTGGCTACAGCCTGCGCACCGATCGTTGGCGTTACACGGAGTGGGATGAAGGCAGGGAAGGCGCGGAGCTCTACGACCACGAGGCCGATTCGGGCGAACGGGTGAACCTCGCCAAGAAACCCGAACATGCCGCGACCGTCGCGGAACTGAGCAAGACCTTGCAAGAGGCCGCCAAGAAGACGTTTCCGAAGGACGGAGTGACGCCGCCGGTGAGCGAAGGGCCGATGTGGGCGCCGAATCTGTTCAAGCCTTGAGACGGGAAGTAAAAGGTAAAAAGTGAAAGGTAAAAGGTAGATGACTTCGATGGGCGCATTCGGCGAAGAACGCGCGTTCAAAAAACCTCATCTGCGAATATCTGCGGAAATCCGCGTCCATCTGCGTTTAGAAAAGAACAAAACGCAGATGACCGCAGATGCGCTTCGCTTCCGCGGATGACCGCGGATTTCCTTGCAGGATTTCAACGCGAATGGGCGCGAATATCCGCAAATGAGTCAGCGTTCGAATCGCGAATCGATGAGAGTTTCTTAACAACCCCCATTCCATGAACTACCGCCTTCTCTCCGTCTTCCTCGGTGCCCTCTGTGCTTGCCTCCCGCTTTCGGCCTCCGACCAACCCAACGTCATCGTCATCCTCGCCGACGACCTCGGCTATGGTGACGTGAGCTGCAACAACCCGGACTCCAAGATCGCGACGCCGAACCTCGACCGGCTCGCCGCCGAGGGGATGCGCTTCACCGACGGGCACACTTCCTCTGGAGTCTGCACGCCGACGCGTTATTCGCTCCTGACGGGACGCTACCACTGGCGCACGAAGCTCCAGAGCGGCGTTCTCGGGGGCTTTTCGCTGCCCTTGATCTCGGAAGGTCGCATGACGCTCGCGAGTTTTCTCAAGGCGCAGGGCTATCACACCGCTTGCATCGGCAAATGGCACCTCGGGATGGAGTGGCCGCTGAAGGGAGGAGCGGTGGCCGACGACGAGGGCAACTTCGGCAGGCCCTTCAAGAATGTCAGCCTCGTCGACTACACCGCGCCGATCCAGAACGGTCCGGTCGATCGAGGATTCGATCATTACTACGGCATCAGTGCTTCGCTCGACATGGTTCCCTTCGTCTGGATCCGCGACCGACTCCCCACCGAGGAGGCGACCGCGGAAAAGACCTGGTTGCGGACCGGACCGGCCGGTCCCAAGTTCGAGGCGGTGGATGTGCAGCCGGGGATCACGCGGTGCCTCATCGATTACATCGGCGAGCGCTCCACCGCCGCGAAGGCCGGCCAGCCTTTCTTCGCTTATGTCCCCCTCGCCGCGCCGCACACGCCGATTGTGCCGACGCCGGAATTCCAGGGCAAAAGCGGGCTCAATGCCTACGCCGACTTCGTCCTGCAGGTCGATGCCGACCTGGGCAAGATCCTCGTGGCGCTCGAGGTCAACGGGGTGGCTGAAAACACGGTGGTGGTGTTCACTTCGGACAACGGCTGCTCGCCGCAGGCGAAGATCGAGGAACTGGTCGCCAAGGGACATCAGCCGGGTTTCGTCTACCGCGGTCACAAGGCCGACGCCTACGAGGGGGGACACCGGGTGCCTTTCCTCGTGCGCTGGCCCGCGAAGGTGAAGGCGGGCACGGTCTCCGACGCGCTCGTCGGTCAAATCGATCTGCTTGCGACGATGGCGGATTTGTTAGGGCAGTCGTTGCCTGCCGACGCGGGCGAGGACAGCTTCAGTTTTCTGCCGGTTCTGTTGGGCGAAGGGCCGGGTCCGCGGAGCAGCATCGTGAGCCAGTCGATCAACGGCAGTTTTGCGATCCGCGACGGGCAGTGGAAGTTGCTCCTTTGTCCGGGATCGGGCGGATGGAGTTTTCCGAAGCCGGGAGCGGACGAGACCACGGGAATGCCGGAGTTCCAGCTCTATGATCTCGCGACCGATCCCGGCGAAAGGACGAACCTTGTCGCGGCTCATCCCGAACGCGTCGCGAAGATGAAGGCGATGATGGAGGAAGCGATCGAGCGCGGGCGCACCTCCCAGGGGCCGGACTTGAAGAACGACGTCGAAGTCGCGCTGATCAAAGCCCTGCCGACAGCCAAGGGCAAAGCCAAGGCGAACTGATGGCCACGGCCGGGGTCCGCGGGCCCCGGGCCTTTCACAACTCGATCACATCGTCGTCATCGCGGAAGAAATCGTCGTCGACATCCTCGCCACCCTTGCGGAGCGGGCGCGGACCGGGGTCTTCCTTCTTCTGGAGGGCGCGGCGGAGCTTTTTCAAGGCGATGTTCTGCAACTGGCGGATGCGCTCGCGGGTGACACCGAATTCCTGGCCCACTTCCTCGAGGGTCTTGGGCTTTTGTCCGGCGAGGCCGAAACGGGCGTCGATGATCTTGCGCTCGCGCTCGTCGAGGACCTCGAGGAGGTCGTCGAGCTGCATGTGCATGTTCTTGTGGCTCAGCAATTCGAGCGGCGTCTGGGCCTTTTCGTCGCCGATGATCTCGCCGAATTCGGTCGTGTCGTCGTCGCTGATGGGCGCGTCGAGCGAGGCGGGACGCAAGGCGGCGCTCTTCAGGTGCGAGAGTTTGGCGCGGTCGATCCCGATTTCCTCGGCGAGTTCCTCGTCGGTGGGCTCGCGTCCGAGTTCCTCGCTGAGGACCATGGCGACGCGCCGCATCTTCGAGATCTTGTCCACCATGTGAACGGGCAGGCGGATCGTCTTGCTCTGGTTGGCGAGGGCGCGCTTGATCGATTGTTTGATCCACCAGGCGGCGTAGGTCGAGAGCTTGCCACCCTTGTTGGGATCGAAGCGCTCGACGGCCTTCATCAGGCCGATGT
>DGXY01000058.1:99949-104792 GCA_002396885.1 Akkermansiaceae bacterium UBA5020 | reverse complement strand
CTTCATCAGGCCGATGTTGCCTTCCGAGATGAGATCGAGGAGGGGGAGGCCGTAGTTCGCGTAGTCCTGGGCGATCTTCACGACGAGGCGGAGGTTCGCCTTGATCATGTGGGCACGCGCTTCCTTGTCGCCTTTCTTGATCCGATCGGCGAGTTCCACTTCCTCTTCGCGGGTGAGCAGTGGCGTTTTCCCGATCTCCCGAAGGTAGATCTTGATCCCGCCATCCATTTCCAAATTGGCCATAATAAAATATTCGAGTGTGTTGGGGTGGTTGCCGCCGTGAAGGGTTGACGCGTCAACGGCAGGAAAGAGCAGGATTTATTCCGCCTTTCCTAAGTTTTCGGGGTCAAGTCTCGCAGCGGTCAGGTGTCGGGGGTAAGATTGGGGCCGGCATTGGCGGATCCCGGAGCCGTGCGGAACGGCAGGGTCCGATCTGTGGTTTGTAGCATCTAAGCCGGATTGTTGTCGCCTCCAAATCTCAGCCAACACGTGGCACGTTTGAGTGTTCGGGTTTTAAGATCTGTTCAAAAAAAAAGCAACAGAAAATACGCGGATTTGAGGCGTTGCTTTAGCTTTATTGAAAATCAAGCCTCTCCGCAAGTGATTTGAGACCGTTTCCGCGATTTTCTTTCTCCTCCGTGGCCGTCTGGTCAAAATGGCGGGCGACTTTCAATAGCCGAGCCCCCAATCGCTTTGGTAAGGTTCGCTCGGCAGGGCCTTGCCAGCGCTGGGATCCGTGATGGGACCCATGGTGAGGCGCTGTCCGATCTTGAGGAGGCGGAAACGCTGGCCGAGTCGCTCGCAGCACGAGGAAAATTCGTCGGGGATGGCATTGTCGCGATCGAAGAGATCGTAGTGGCAGGGAACGGCGAGGCTCGCGCTGACGGACTTGGCAAAGGCGGCGGCTTCGAAGCCGTTCATGCTGGCGCGGTTCGGGGTGTTCCCATCGACGCCGTTGATGGGGAGGAAGGCGAGGTTCACGGACCAGCGGCGCACTTCCTTGACGAGGTGCGTGTGCCAGACTGTCTCGCCGCTGTGGAAGAGGGCGAAGGGACCGAAGA
Source organism: Akkermansiaceae bacterium UBA5020 (assembly GCA_002396885.1). Classification (GTDB taxonomy): domain Bacteria; phylum Verrucomicrobiota; class Verrucomicrobiia; order Verrucomicrobiales; family DEV007; genus Arctic95D-9. The sequence continues at coordinate 103,731 of DGXY01000058.1, read as the reverse complement.
GAATCACAAAGCCGAGATCCTTCGAATTGCCTTGCTCGTCGTGCCGGATCTTGGGATTGGCGGCGTTGATGCCATGGAAATCGAAAGGACCGCACTTCACGTAGGTGCCGGCATTGACGGAGATCAGTGGAGGGGCCGCAGCGCCGAGGATGGCGTCGGCCTCAGCGGCGGCTCCGGCGGGCAAGACGACTTTGAGGGTGGGGTTGGCGGCGCGCAGGGGCAGGATCGTTTCGGGATCGAGGCGGTCGGGATCGGTGTTGCTGCAAACGACGAGGTCAACGCCGGTGAGTTGGAGAGGATCGACGACCCTTTCGGAAATGCGCTTCACCTCGCCGGTGGTCCCTTCGGTCTTGCGACTGAGCGAGTCGGAAAGGTAGGGATCGATGAGCAACCCGTGTCCGGCCCATTTCAAAAGAAAACCGCTTTGGCCGAGCCACCAGACGTGGATGGCACCACTCACCTTGTCCGCCTCATGGAAATCGGTGAGGAAGTCGTCGTCTTTCTGGACGGGTGTGATCATGGGTGGGCAGGGTTCGGGGATCGGAAGAAGCCACGACCGCGAATGATGGAGCCGATTCGCCGCCCCGACAAGCACGGGTGGCGAGAAAGGGGGCCATTCAGGGCTTTTTACACACGTTTTCCAGAAATTCAAACGCCGCGAAGCCGCGGGAGGCGGAAATTCAGGGATTTCGGCTACTTTTCAGGAGATGCTTCCTCTTCGGCGAGGGCTCCCGGAGCGGTCACGGGCACGACGGCGCGAGAAAGAGGTGGCTTGGGCAGCGCGACGATGTGGAGCCGGTTCGGTTCGATGTCCTCGAGGGTCTTGATTGCCTCGTTGCCGTTGGTGGGAAAAATCTCGAGGCGTTCGATCGACTCGCCTCCGGCGAGACCGAGGGTGAGGACGGGTTCGAGTCCAAGCCTGCGGGTGAGGGTGTGGGCGACCCAGTCGCGGTCGCGGGTGGTGACGACGAGGCGGGTCCCTTCGCGCTGGCCGGGCAGGGCGAGGCGCACCCAGGGCTCGCCCGATCCGGTGGCCTCGAGCCAGCGGATGCTGCCGTCGCCCGTGATCGCGAGAAGATCGGCGGTGCCGTTGCCTTCGAGATCGGAGGTGACCCAGGTGAGGGTCTCGTCGAGATACCCGCCCTGAGCCGCTACGGTGACGGAGCGGAAGCCGAGACCGCCCTGATTCGCAAAGACCCGGTTCAGGGAAAGGGCGGGGGTGCCGAGGAGGAGGTCGTTGTAGCCGTCGAGATCGAGATCCGCGGTGGCTAGCGAGAGGACGGCTTCTCCGTGTATCAGTCCCGCGGCTTCGGTGACGTCGGTGAAGGCACCGGCCTCCTCATTGTGGAAGAGACGCAGCGAACCCGCGGCCGGGTCCGTCGAGGTGGACGCGAGGAGGAGCTCGGGACGGGCGTCGTTATCGGCGTCGAAAAAGAGCGCGGCGGAAACCGGGGCATCGGCGGGAAAATCAAAGACGCCGTCGGATGGAACAAACCGCCAGTCACTCCAGGTCGCGGAGGGCTGCGAGAGGAGGAGCTGGTTTTTTCCCGAGTCGCGGGCGAGGAAAACGTCGGAAAACCCGTCTTCGTTCACATCGGCGACGGTGAGGTGGAGGATGCCGCGCGGCACCCAGAGTTTCAAATCCCACGCGATCGCCTGAAAGGTGCCCGCGCTGGTTTGATGATAGAGCTCGATGGGCTGGTCGAGGCTGCCGACGAGAAGGTCGAGGCGACCGTCCTGATCGTAGTCGATCCAGGAGGCGGCAGTGGTGTCTCGGAAGGCGAGGAGTCCCAGGGCAACGGTTTCGTCGGTGAAGGTCCCTTTGCCATCATTGCGGAGGAGCGAGTCGGGGAGCCCGTGTCGGCGCGAGACGTAGAGGTCGAGGTCGCCGTCGCCATCGAAGTCGCCGGGATGGAGTCCGTCGCCCGGCTCTTGGCCGGAGAGTCCATCGAGGGCGACGAGCATGCCGCCGCTAGCGATCTGGAACAAAGTGGTCCCTCCGGCGGCGACGATCTCGGCACCGTCCTGACCATCGAAGTCGCCGAGCGCGAGGGGCCCCTTCAGTTCGGTTTCGCGGGGGAGGAGGCGCACAGGGTAGGTATCGCTCTCCGGAGCGGGGCGAGTCTGGAGCCGGATCGCCTCGGGGATGTCGGTGGGTTTCACCCCGAGGCCGGCAAGGGCAAGATTGAATTCCCATCGCTCTTCGGGAGTCGAGGGGCCGGCCTCGGGCGTCGCCTTCATCTTGGTGATGAAGGCTTTCAGGCCAGCCTCGTCGGCGGGTGCGGCGTCGGCGGGAAAGGGGAGGGGGGCGTCGGGCAGCATCGCGAGCAGGGCCGGAGTGGGCTTTGTCGGAGCGAGCGAGGGGGCCTTCGCGAGAGCGGCCTCGTGACTACGCCTCGTCGCGGCAATGGCTTCGCCGATCGGCTTGCCGGCGTGTTGTTCGACGAGGCGGCGATCGAGCCGCGAAGGGCGCTTCGTCGGGATCGTCTCGGTGAAAACGGGATCGCCGAAGGGACGCCAATCGGGAAACGCGAGCATCAAGCCGCCTCCCACAATGAAAGACAGGAGAAAGGCCGCGAGGGCGATGAGGAGGAGGGGCCGCTTCGACATGAGAGATCAGGCAAATTGCGTCCACCGTTCGAGCACGTCTCGGGCGGCTCCGGAATCGAGGGCTTCACTGGCGAGGGTGAGTCCGGCGGCGAGGTCGGGGGCGAGTCCGGTGATGACGAGTCCGGCAGCGGCGTTGAGGGCAACGATATCGCGCTTCGGACCCCGTTCCCGCCCCTCGAGGATGGCGATGAGAAGGGCCGCGTTTTCCGCCGCGTCGCCGCCCTGCAGATCAGTAATCGTCGCGGGACCGAGCCCGAGGGAAGAGGGGTCGATGACCGACTCAAGAGGGTGCGGTGAGGCCGTTTTCCAGACGCGTGTGGGACCAATCGAGGAAAGTTCGTCCATCCCCGCTCCGGTCTCGGTGGACCCGTGGACGACCCAGGCCCTCTCGCGTCCGAGCGTGGGCAGGATCTCTGCGAAGACGGGAGCAATGGCCGGGTCGAAGACGCCGATGAGCTGGTATTCGGGCCTGGCGGGATTGAGGAGTGGTCCGAGGAGATTGAACATGGTGCGTTTTCCCTGCTCGCCCAGCAGCCTCCGCGCGGGGGCGACGGCCTTGAAGGCCGGGTGATAGAGTGGGGCGAAGAGGAAGCCGGCTCCGATTTCGGCGAGGCAGCGGCCGAAATCCTCAGGCGCCAGGTCGATGCGGATACCGAGGGCTTCGAGGGCGTCGGCGCCTCCGCTCTTTGAGGTGATGCCGCGATTGCCGTGCTTCACGACCGCGACGCCGCAGGCGGCGAGGGGAAAGACGGCGGTGGTGGAGACATTGAAAAGATTCAGCTTGTCGCCACCCGTGCCGCAGACATCGAGAAGCGGTTTTTCGATGCCGGCGCGGTCGATCGCGGGGACGACGGCGCGCTCGAGGAACGCACGGGCAAAAGCCCCGATTTCGCCCGGAGTCTCCCCGCGATCGGCGAACGCAGAGAGAAAGGCGGCTTTTTCCTCTGCGGCGATCCCCTCGTCGAGCAGGGCAGCGGCAGCGGCGGCGACGTGATCGGGCGAAAGTTCTTCGTGATGGAGAGCGGCGATGAGATCCTGCATGGGGAATGAGAGTGAATACCGTCGCTTCACGGTTGCCAACGCGCAACTTTTGCCCGAAGCTCATTTCATTGAATCGTCGGGCAGATCGCCCGGCATCCCGGATGGGAAACGAGGGTCCAGTGGCAAAATCA
>DGXY01000058.1:84759-99736 GCA_002396885.1 Akkermansiaceae bacterium UBA5020 | reverse complement strand
AAAGGGCAGCCTGATTCTGGCCGACCCGAGTCTTCGGGAACCGACCTTTTTCCGCAGCGTCCTCCTTCTCACCGAACACAGCCGGGAAAGCGGTGCTTTTGGCTACATCCTCAACCGCCCGATGGGAAAGCGCGTCGGGGAGCTCCTCGGTGCTGAGGTCCTGCCCGGGGAGGTGCGAAAGCGCCTCGCTGACATCCCGGTCTTTATGGGGGGACCGGTGAGTACGGAGCATCTCACCTTTTCCGCGATGGGCTGGTCGGAGGACGACGGGAAGCTGCAATATGCCACCCATCTCTCCGCGCAGGAGGCGCTGATGCATCAGATGGAGGGCTTCCAGATCCGCGCTTTCGTCGGTTATTCGGGCTGGTCCGAGGGACAGCTCGAGGACGAATTCGAACACAAGGCATGGATCGTGCATCAGCCTCAGCGATCGGTCATCGACCCGGTCAACACCGAGCACCTGTGGAAGGACCTCCTCCGCGAGTTGAGCCCGTGGCACAAACTCGTCGCCGACGAGCCGGACAATCTCTGGCTCAACTGAGCGTCGAGTCTTTCAAAAGACCTCGAGGATGAGGATTTCGGGATCGTGCAGGATCGATCCGGCGAATTGGCCAATCAGCTTCGTGGCGAGGGGAGAGGCGGGGCCGAGGACGGTGACCTGATCGCCGTCCGCAGTTTCGAGGACGATGCCTCCTCCGGCCGGAGCGAGGAGATAGAAGCGGATCTCGTCATCCTGTTCGGTTTCGACGAGGGCGCCGATGGCGATCCGATCGTCGAGATCGAAGTCGGAAAAGTCGAGGGTCTCGACGGCATGAAGGGCGCGGGAAAGTTCATCCGCCTGCTCGGCTTGTCCGGCGGCGAGATAGGAGGCCTCGAGACCGCGCGTGTCGTATTTGTTTTCGGCCTTCGTGTCGGCACCGGTCGCAGCTTCACGGGCGCCGGTGAGCGCGGCGATGGCTCGGTCGTAGCGGAGACCCAGCTCGGCGATGAGGGCGGATATGAGGGGGGCTTTTTCCATGGAGCGGGAGCGCGGGCAAAAGGCCAATCTACGGAGCAGAGTTCCAAATGCCAGAACTTCTCCGAAAACGCCGGAAGCTCTTGGCTTGTTTCTCAGCGAGTCAGCTCAAGCGACGAAGCGCGACGGACTCGAATCGCGAAATCTGTTCGTCGAGTCCGACTTCGCAGTCTGTGCTACGTCCTCATCACATCCTTTTGCAGATCCCGCAGCACGCGCAGCTCTCCCCAATCCGCACCGCGCATTCGTCTTGCCCCCGTTGTGCGTTTTTCACCGAAGCCCCTTCGCATCGCTTGCTCTCGTTCGAAGACGGTATTCACGAACTCGGTCGTGCCCAGGACCGCCCCGTCGCAGAAGTAGCGAACCCGGTGGCGCAGCGCTGACGGAAGGGGCATGGACCCGCCCTTCGTCAAGACGGCATCGACCTCCGCTTCGGCGAATCCCCTGCGACCGGCTTGTCCGAGTTGCGGATCGGCCGTCACCTCGCGACCCTCCTCATACAAAAACATCCGGTAGCGCGCCGCCGTGAGGCGCCAGTCGTGCCTGAAGTCGCCATCATGAAGGGCCTCGCTCAGGATCACGCCGAGACCTTCCCGCGCTTTCTGGCCGCGCTTTCCGCCCGCGACCGCTTCGGCGTAGCCGCACCAGCGATAGTCACCGGGATTTGAGACCAGCCCCGCCCTCACTGGATTCAGGTCGATGTAAGCCGAGATCGTGAGCAGTGCCTGCTCGCAGTCTCCCACCAGGACGCTTTTGTAGCGTCCTTCCCAGAGTGTCCCGGTCCGACCGAGACGTTTGTTCATGTAGAACGTAATCCGTAGCTTCAATTCCTTCAAAAACTGCGAGAGATCGCCGCGACGTCGTTCGTAGCGGTCGAGAATCTCCCGATGCCACGCCTGGCTCCCGGAGGCCCGTGCCTGTTCCAGCTCCTGTCTCACGCCTTCGACCACGTCGCCATCATAGATCAGCGGAAGCAAGGCCAGCAGACCTTCCTCGTCGAGCGGCGCGAGCGTGTCGCGGTCCGGTATTTCGAGAAGTAGGTGGAAGTGGTTTGACATAAGGCAGTAGGTCACCACCCGCACCCCTGTGAATGCTTCCTGATTGCGAAGAATTTTGCGGAACACCTCCTTGTCGCGGGCTTCAAAAACCTTACGACGGTCGACGACGCGAGAGACCACGTGGTAAAATGATCGGCCGTTTCCAAGTAGTCTCGCTGTTCTCATCAATCTGAAGGGTGGGGGCTTGTTCTGCGAGGCAGTCAAAGGGAAGCTAAAGGACGGTCTAGGGCTAATCAACATTATAACGTCTGACCCTTTAAAAAAGTTTTGCGGCCTTCTGAATTTGGGTGAAATCGGGCGATGAGGTGGAAAAGGCCGGGACAAAGTCGCGGGATGCGGCGAGGATTCTGCAAGGATGTGATGCAACTGCGTTTTTCCATCTCCCTTTTTCTGGTCGCGTGGATCGCTCCGCTCGCGGCGGAAGACTCGCCACCGCCGTTGGAAGAGGCGCAGACGAAACGTCTTGCCGCGGGTGAATGTCTCGTCTTGGAACGTCGACCGGATGAATTTGGAGATCCGGACGTTCGATTCGTGACTACAGCAAGGCTCATCAAAGGGACTCGCGAGACGATTTGGGAGGTCATCAATGACAAGGATCACGCCGCCGAGTTTCTCGATGGCGTGCTCGAATCGAAAGTGCTCAAGCGAGAGGGGAATCGTCTCCTCGTCGAGCAACGCACCCATGTCGGCGGACCCAAAGGAGCCTATCGTTATCGTCTGATACACGAATTGACTCCGATGATCCGTGCGACCTTCACCTATGCTGGCGGAGAACTGAGCGATGTGATCGGTGCCTGGTGGATTTTTGAAGGTCCTGATGCAGGCGGCTGTCTCGTTGTCTACTCCGTTCACATCGATGCCGGGTTCTTCGCGCCGCAGGCTATCGTGAAGGCAGGGATGAAGAAAACGATGCCCCGGACCATGGCTGCCATCGCCAAGGAAGTGGCAAGAAGGGACGCAAGTCGGTGATCGTTGATTTTTCTGAGCCAGTTGATTCCAACCGGTTATCCCCGGGATCACGCATTCCCGCGCCACGCGCATGACGCCAAAAAGGGGAAGGGTCTTTGAATATCAAAAATTACTATTGATATGGTTTTCGCCAGATCTGACCATGAGACGAGATTTCCCGCCTTTTTCCGAGGAGCCCCCCAGAGCTTCTGCCTTTTCCGGATCCGGGATTGGCGCGCTGGAAGGCGGGGTTCTCGGCGTTTTTTCAAAGGAGTCCTGAGAAGCGTTGGGGGATAAACGATTTCGACCGACTCATTGCAAACCAGAATCATGCCACTGGCAATCCGGAGAAGCGGCCCTCCTCCGTGCAACAAGGGCATGGCTGGACCCAGTGACCGGGTGAGACCTCGCTCAGACTCAGATTCATCGCGACACTTTCCTCCCATTTCGGGTGCCGCATGCGGTGGCCGAAGGCGCAACCCGCGGGCGGGTTGATCGGACTGGGCACGTCTCCCTTGAGGAGCTTGCGTTCGCGCTTGCGCGAGAGGTCGACCTGAGGGATCGCCTCGAGGAGGGCCTTGGTGTAGGCATGGCGCGGATTGCGGTAGAGGTCCTTTGCCGGTGCGATCTCGACAATCTTGCCGAGATACATTACGGCGACGCGGTCGCTCATGTGCTGCACGACGCTGAGGTCGTGGGCGATGAAGAGATAGGCAAGGCGATCCTGCTGCTGGAGCTCGAGGAGAAGATTCAGCACCTGGGCCTGCACCGAGACATCAAGAGCCGAGACGGGTTCGTCGCAGACGATGAGACGCGGCTTCAGAGCAAGGGCGCGGGCGATGCCGATGCGCTGACGCTGGCCGCCGGAAAACTCGAAGGGATAACGCCCGAGGGCGTCGACGGGGAGGCCGACGCGTCGCAGCAGCTCGGCCGCCCACTCACTGCGCTCGCCGCGGGTGCCGATTTTCTGGATCACGAAGGGTTCCTCAAGGATCTGCCCGACGGTGTGGCGGGGATTGAGTGACTCGGCGGGATCCTGGAAGACCATCTGCATCTCGCGGCGGAAGGTTCGCAACTCCCGGGCCCCGGAATGGGTGATGTCATTGCCCTCGAAGACAACGCGCCCCCCGGTCGGTTTCAGGAGGCGCACGACCGACTTGGCCACGGTCGACTTGCCGCAGCCGCTCTCACCGACCAGCCCGAGGGTTTCCCCCGCTTCGAGGGTGAACCCGACGCCATCGACCGCCTTGCACACCGCCTTGGTTCGATGGAAGACGCCTCCCCGCACGGGGTAATACATCTTCAGGTTTTCTACGGTGAGAAGAGCCATGGGAAATTCAGAGCTTGGAGGCAAAACAGGCGCAGGCTTCGACCCCGTGTCCACCGCCGCAGTCCTTCCAAGGCTGGCGTGTGGCGAGGACTTCATCCCCGTGGGCATTGGGGCAGCGGGCTGCGAAACGGCAACCAATCGGCAGGTCGCGCAGGCCCGGGACCATGCCGGGGATGATGGGCAGCATTGTTTTCGGCGGGTGGTCGAGCTTGGGGAGGCACTCCAGCAAGCCCTTCGTGTAAGGATGGTAGGGGGAACGGAAAATGGACTCGACCGTTCCGCGCTCGACGAGGCGTCCGGCATACATCACGGCGAGATCATCGCAGGTCTCGGCGACGACGGCGAGATCGTGGGTGATGAGGATCGCGGCCATGCCGGTTTCTTTTTGAAGGCGCTTGATGAGTTCGAGGATCTGCGCTTGCACGGTGACATCGAGGGCCGTGGTCGGCTCGTCGGCGATGAGGATTTTCGGATTGCAAGAGAGCGCCATCGCAATCATGACGCGCTGGCGCATGCCGCCACTGAGCTGGTGCGGGTAGTCGTGGATCCGCTGATCCGGTGCCGGGATGCCGACCCACTCCATCAGCTCGAGGGCGCGTTTTAACGCAGCGGCGGGAGTGAGTTCCTCGTGAAGAAGGAGATTCTCGACGATCTGTTTTCCGACTCGGTGGACGGGATTGAGCGCCGTCATTGGCTCCTGAAAGATCATCGCGATTTCCTTGCCGCGGACCTTGCGCATTGCCTCGAGCGGCAGCGGAAGGAGGTCGCGGCCCTCCAGCTTCACTTCGCCCTTGAGGACCTGGCCCGAGGGTTGCTCAAGCAGGCGCATGATCGCCCGGGCGGTGACACTCTTGCCGCAGCCGGATTCCCCAACGAGTCCCAGCATCTTGCCCCGCTCGAGGGTGAGATCGACCTCGTCGACGGCGACGAGGAGTCCGTGGTCGGTCTGGAAACCGACGCGCAGGTCGCGGACTTCGAGGAGGGGGGCGTTCATTGCGAGGCTCCTCCGTTCGAGGAGAGAGATTTCAAATTTTGGTCGAAGACTTCGTCCGACTCTGGGTAGGTCTTGCCCGAGCGCATCGCTTCGAGGGTCTCGGCCTTGGCGGCTTCGTCGATCCAGAGGACGTGGTTTTGATAGGGATCCTGGCTTACGGAAACGTTGAAGCCGGGGGGCCACTGGATCCAGCGCCACGAGGCGACCCAGTAGAAGTTCTGGTCGAATCCCGGCACCCAGATCGCCTCGTCGTGCACGATCTGATCGGCTTCGAAGACGGTGCGTTTGTATTCCTCGACGGTGGTGGCCTTGCGCTGGGCTTCGCAGAGGGCGTCCATGCGCGGATCGGCGAAGCTGGTGAGATTGTTCGTGTTTGGCTTCGGCGTCTTGCCGTCCTCAAGGTAGGCGTCCTTTCCGTGGAAATGCTGGAAGTGATCGGGGAAGGGCGGTGTCGTGCCCCAGGCGACCTGGACGGCTTGGTGCTGCTTCTGGCTCGCTTTCTGGAAAGCGGCGGATCCGTCCATGCTCTCGAGCCTCACTTCGAGGCCGCATTTGAGCGCCTCTTCGCGGAGCCGGGCCATGTATTTGTCGATCACGGGGGCCTTCCGGTGGGTGATCGTGAGGCTGAGCCGTTCGCCCTTCCCATTGAGGAGGACCCCGTCGGGGCCTGGCTTGGAATATCCGGCGGAGGCAAAAGCGGCGCGGGCCTTTTCGGGAGAAAACTTGCGCGCCGTGATCGGTGGATTGCCGAGGAGCGGGTAGCCCTCGGAAAAGGCGTTCAGCCTCCGGTAATCGCCCCGCAAGTCAAAATCGATCACCTTCTGGTAGTTCATGGCATGGCTCACCCCGATGCGGACGTTGCGGTTGTCGAGCGGAGCCACGGCGGTGTTGAGGTAGAGTCCGGCGGAGGAAGTCGGCCAGACATTGTAGAACTTCGCCTTGCGGATGTAGCCGTTGTGGACCTGCGGGATCTCGAGTCGCTCATACCAGTGCGTCGGGTCACCCACGAGGAACGTGTCGAGACTTCCTTGGAAGAAAAGCTCGAGGGCTTTTTCAGGCAGCCTCACGACTCGGTAGACGAGGCGATCGGGATTGTAGCGATGGCGGTTGAACTGCTTGTCGCGCGCCCACCAATTCTTCACCCGCGTGAGGGTGACGCTGCGGCCGAATTTGAGGTCGCCCTCGAGGATGACATAGGCGCCGGTGGTGGGGCGTGAGCGCCATTGATAGCGGCTCTCGAAGTCAGGACCGAACTCCACGTAAAAATGCCGGGGCATCGGCGTCAGGCTGGTCCAGTAGGGAGCGAGCGCTTTCGGTTCCGCCAGCGTGACGGAGAGGGTGAGGGCATCGTAGCGCGTGATGTTGATGTATTGTGAGGAATACCACTCGTTCCCGAAGGGATTCTGGGGATACTCCGACAACTGCATGTAGAAGGTGTTGAACCAGTCGTCGGCCTCCACGGAAACACCGTCGGAGTATTTGGCTTCGGGATCGAGGCGGTAGTAGACGGTGCGGCTGTCGGGCGAGACCGCCCATTCCTTCGCGAGTGCCGGGATGACCGCTCCGGTCTCGGGATGGAGTCCGACGAGGCCCATCTCGATGTCATCGTAGTGATAGCCGCGGAAGGCGTTGTTCGCGTTTTCCCCGAGAACACGGATGGTCGGCGGAAAGGAGGGAATGTAGCTGTTGAAGGTGCCGCCCTTTTTCGCTTTCGGGTCGCCGATCTCGGGTTCGTCCAGGCCATTTTCCCACACGAGGCCGCCGGGCAGGTCGACAAGGGTGGCGAAGGTGAAAAATTCCGGTTTCGCGAGACGCTGCCGCACGCGTTCGAGCGCCGATTGCAGGGTGGCCTTGGCCGATTCCGCGGTCTCTTTCGAGAGTTGTTCGGTGAGCTGTTTTTCCTCGGTTCGGAGCCCTTCGACGACCCGCTTGTTGTGGAATTCCCAAAAGGCGTTCCGCTCCGCGGAGCCATCGTAGGGAGGGAAGCTCGCGGCGGACAACGGATCCTTGAAGTGGATCGCGAAGGCGAGAAGGAAGAGGATGGATTTGCCTGGCTTCACTGGTAGGTGGTGAATTTCTTGGGATCGAAGGCTTCGCGGAGCGCTTCACCGACGAAGGTGACAAGGAGAAGGATGATCACCATGATCGCGAACATGGAGATCGTGATCCATCCTGCGGAAAGGTGGTTGAGCCCGTCGTCGAAGAGCACCCCCCATTGGGCATAGGTCTCGGGCAACCCGAAACCTACGAAGGCGAGGGCGGTCAACGAGGTGATGATGCCGACCACGCTGAACGGAATGATCGTGACGAGGGTCGCGAGGACGTTGGGGACGAGATATCGCGTCACGATGCGGAAGGTCCCGGCTCCCTGGAGGCGCGCCGCCGCGATGTAGTCGCGCTCCTTTTCTTTGTAGGAGAGGGCACGCATCGTGTAGGTCAGGCCCGTCCACGAGAAGACGCAGATGACGCCGAGGAGGAGTGGCAGATTCATGTTCGCCACGCCGACGACCCCGACGACGATCATGACGATGTAGAGGAAGGGGAGATTTTCGAGGATCTCGATGATGCGCTGGAAAAGAAGGTCGAACCAGCCGCCCCAGAAACCCATGAGAGTCCCGATGATGACGCCCAAGCCGTAGGTGAGGGTGAGGTAGATGAGGATGGCTTTGAGATTCAACTGCCAACCCCCATACATCTGGGCGAGGACATCCCAACCCCGGCTGTCGGTGCCAAGGTAATGGCCCGCTTTCCACATCGGTGGGATCGCTGGATAGATGACGACGTTCCAGTCGGTCGTGGCCGCGGCCGCGAAAGCCTCCGGGCCCATCTCGCCGGTGAATTCCTCGCGCACCTTTTCTCCGCTGCGGTAGGCGGCGCGCACGGCAAGACCGCCGTCGGGCGCATAGCCGAGCCACTCTCCGTCGTAGAGCCCGCGCCGGATGCGTGCGTCGGTGTGTTTCGCGGCGGGGTTACCGGCGTAATAGCGGAGGGCGCGGCCGGAATAAGGACGGCTCTCGCCAGGACGGTAGAGCAAACCATCGCGCAGCGCGAGATTCACGTTCTGCCGGTCGTCGGAATCGAGGACCGGATCCCACGGGACAAGCGGCATCAGGACGAACCCACCTTTGCCCTCTTGCCCAAGGCGCTCCTTGAGTTGGCGGTAGTCGGTCTCGGCTTCCCCCTCACCGGAGAAGGTTTTTTCCGGATAACGCTGCTTCACAAAGGCGGGGAAATACCAAGCGTCTTTCTGTTTCACGACGAGGGCGCGCTTTCCGACGAGGGCCTGATCGAGGAGGGCAAGAAAGACAAGGGCAGCGAGAAGGAGAAGCGACCACCAGCCGCGGCGGATCGAACGGAAACGGCGGAAGCGCTGGAGGGTCACCGGGGTCCAGTTCACCTTGGCGGGTAGAAAGAGAAAGGCGGCGATCCCGCCGCTGATGAGGAGAAGGGAGCTGACCCAGCCAAAGACCGGACCCATTTCAAAAAACCACGAGACCGAGGGCAGGTCGAGTGCGAGCCACTCCCCGAGCAGGGATAGCAAGCCGATGGCGAGGCTGGCGATGGCGAGAAGACGGATCATTCGAAGCGGATGCGGGGATCAAGGCGCGCGGTGATGAGATCGGAGAGCACGTTGCCGAGCATGAGGAGTAGACCCCCGATCGTGACGGTGCCCATGATAATGGCCGAATCGCGTTCCAAGAGGGCGTTGAATCCCATCAAGCCGAAGCCGTCGATGTCGAAAATGCGTTCGATGAGGAAACTACCACCGACGACGAGGGTGAGGGACTGTCCCATCGTGGCTGCCGCGGGGATGAAGGCATTACGCAGGGCGTGACTGAAGACGGCGCGTCTGAAGTCAAGCCCCTTCGCCACGGCGGTGCGAACGTAGTCGGCAGCGAGCTGGTCCATGAGATTGTTTTTCACCAGCATCGTCAAGCTGGCAAAGCTACCCACCATGTAGCAAACGAGCGGGAGGAAGGCGTGGTGGGCGAGGTCCTTCGCCTTGTCCCAGGCACCGAGGTCCGAAAAGTTCGCGCTGACGAATCCTTCGAGGGGGAACCAGCCTAGCCGGGCCGAGAAAACGACGACGAGGAAGACGCCGAGGACGAAGCCGGGGATCGCATACCCGACGAAGATGAGGATAGAGGTGACGTTGTCGAGCGCGGTGCGGTGTTTGATCGCTTTGATAACTCCTAGCGGTATGCAAATCAGGTAGGTCAGGATGAGCGAAATCACCCCGAAAAAGATCGAGATGGGGAAACGCCGCTTCATCATCTCCCAGACCGGTTCCGAGTAGCGGGTCGAGTCGCCAAGGTTTCCTTGGAGCAGGCCACTGAATTTCGGTTGGAAAAGGACGGCGAGGTAGGGCTGGGGGGCGTCGAGTTCCTGCCCGGGATTGCGTTTCTTCCAGCGACGGAGCTGCTCCTCCGGAGTGACGATGCGGGCGCGCCAGGAATTCGAGTCGATCCCTGCCTTTGCGACGATTTCGGCGGCTCCGTTCGGGAGGCGTCGCACGGAAACGACTTCGGCCGTGCCGGGAATCTTTACCGCTGTTTCGGTGGCCTCGGCGGCGAATTCGGCACGGGAGCGGTTTGTCTCACGCGGAACGGCACCTAGCCAGGAGAGGTAGGCGATGGGAAAGGGTTTGTCGTGGCCGAACTGCTCCTCCAGTTTGAGGATCTGGCCTGGAGTGAGGCCGGAAGATTGCAGGTTGGTGGCCCGCCCCCCCTCCTTCATCCGGGCTTCCATCAAGGCCATCTCGAGGCGTCCGCCCGGGGTGAATTGAATCAGCGCGAAGACCGCCAAGGTCATCCCGATGAGGGTCGGGGGAATCAGAAGCAATCGTCGGATGAAATAGGCGGCCATGTGGGATCTGAGAGCGGAAGTGTCCACGATCCGTGGACTTCGCACAAGCGCTTGTGCGCATTTTCCACCCGGCGTCAATAGGCCCCGAACTTGGGGAGGGAGGGCACCGGGAACGGATCCGGACAGTCTCAAAATGCCCTCTTGCCCAATTTAATCAAGGAATCTAAGGTTTCTTCGATGACCTTCGAATCATTTCTCGCTTCGATACAGTCCGGAGATAAACCTCCCGGCGGGCTCTCTCCCGAGCTGGAAGCCCTCTGGCATACGAAGTCGGGCGACTGGGAGCGGGCTCACGACATCGCCCAGGAGATTCCCTCCGCGGTCGGATCGTGGATCCACGGGCTCCTCCACGCGATCGAAGGGGATTTCGGGAATTCCGGCTACTGGTTCCACCGCGCGAAGCAGCCGGCGATCCGTCGCGAAGAGATTGATGCCGAGTGGGAGAGGATCCTGCGAGCGCTCCTCCCGTCCTGATGCCTGATTTCTTCGAGGATTTGCTTTAAGGATTCTTCCGGGTGCCCGTTTATATTTGAACAGATGCGGTTTCCCGATCTACCAGGTTATCGATACGAAGGGTTTCTCGGGGAGGACCCTTTCGGATGGTCCTTTGTCGCTCTTCATGAGAGCGGCACACGACGGGCCGTGCGTGTCTTCAAGGCTCAGTCCACGAGCGACTGGTTTCTTTACCCCTACTTCAAAACTCTTTCCGACCCGGCTAACCAGTTGAACGGGGTGGCGAGAATCCACGATTTCGTGCTTCAGAGCCCCATCGCGCTCACTGCCTGTGCGACCCCTTTCTATGGGTGGAAAAGCGGCGAAGGGGACGCGTGGCATATCAGTTCGCTCAAGCGTCTCGGGTCCGTCCTTGGACAAGATCAAATCAGGGAGGTCCTGGTCGATTTGGCGGGTTGCCTTGCTGGTCTCCATGAGTCAGGCTGGTTCCACGGTGGAGTGCGACCTTCGGGAATCTTTCTCACCGGAAAAACCGGCGGTGGGCAAAACGTGCACCTGGGTGGTTTCGGACAGACCTTCATGGGAGGTCTCCAATATCTGGGAGCCGGGGATCATCTGTTTTACGCGGCACCCGAGCAACTCGCCGTCGGCGACTTCATCGAAGGACGGGGGAAGTCCTGGGATGTCTATGCCTTTGGCGTGATCGCCTTCCAACTGCTCACAGGACATCTTCCGCGGCTGGATCGTCTCCGCCGCTACGCGATGGAGCAACCGGAATGGCTCGAGGCCGCCGCCGCCCTCACGTTCGGAGAACTCTCGGAGACGACCGAGGCTTTTCTCAAGCATCTCGGCGCCGAGCGCACCGTTGAATGGCCTTCGGCGGCGTTGGATCATCGCGAAGAGTCGATCCGGTCGGTGGTCACGCAATGCCTTCAGTTTGAGCCCTCGCTGCGTCCCGCCAGCATGATGGAAGTCGCGGTGGCGTTGGGACGGAGCCATCAAGCGGTCGCCCCGGTCTCCGCGACAAGGTCCGCGGAAAAGGCGGTTGCCGACACCAAGATCGATTCCCCTGTCCTCGACGGGGCTGGAGATGCCGTCGGCGTGGGGTTGGATCCGGAAGTGATGGAGGAGGATCTCCTGCTCGTGGTAGGACCGGATTTTGAGCCGACCGTATCACCACGGCTTGCTCCGATGCGTTTTGTCGCGGCTCTGCGCACAAGCGCGGTCCTTCGCTGGCAGGTCGTCGCAATTGCCGCCCTCGTCGCGATTCTGCCTTTGACCTTTTTCGCCCTGTTCTACTACCTCGATGCGAGGCAGGCAAAGAAACAGGTGGCCGCCGAGGCCGCCGAGTTCCAAGCGGAACTCCAAGCCAAGGTGAACCGGCAGGCCAATGCCTTCCGCCGAGATCTCACCCGAGAGAAAGAGCAGAAGGAGCAACTTGAATCGGTCCTCAACGACATCGAGGGATCGCAAAACAACCTCCTCGGCCAAGCGAAACTCGCACGGCAGATCCTGCGGCAGACTCAGGACAACGGCGATCGGTTTTTCCGCCTTGTCCTCGAGAATCGCGATACCGACGTTCCCGAGTTCCGCGAAGGGCGCGCCGCGACCCTGATCGAAGGTCGGAAACACTACGAGCGCCTCGTTGAGGCTTATGGGGACGCGCCCGATTTCATCGTTTCGACGGCCAATGCGCTGTTTTATCTTGGCCAGATCTACCGCGAGATGGGCGAGTTTGGCAAATCTCTGGCCGCTTTCGGTGAAGCCGAGCGCCGGTATTCCGCGCTTCTGGAGGAAGCGAGCACCTCGGACGTCGAATTCGTGAAGAACATCGCCACCTCGAAGAGTGCGCTCGGATCGCTCTCGATCCGGTCGGCGCAGTATTCGGTGGCGAGACATTACTTCACCGAGTCCTCCCGGTTCTGGACAGAAGCGCGCGCGCGCGATCAAACCCTGGCAACGGAGGCCGCGCTGCACATCCACGAGAACTCCCTCGCCATCGTCGAGTGCGAGTTCGCGATGGACCGCCTCGACGCCGCGGGCGATGCCGCCATGTCCGTCGGCGTCAAACTCAACGAGATGCAGAAGGCAGACCCAGGCAACCATCGCATTGTCGGGGCGCTCGCGAAATCCTTCACGCTCGTGGGCCGCGTTTTCGAAGCGCGACGGGACCTCGGGACGGCCAAGAATGCCTACCAGCAGTCGAGCGACCTCTATGCCCAGGCGGTGACCTTGGACGCAGCGGTCGACGAGTACCAGCTCGGACTTGGCAACAGTCTCGCCCGGGTCGGTCTTCTTTCGAACGACACGAGCAAGCTCGAGGGGGCCGCCGAGGTGCTCGGGCGCGTCGTCGCGTCGAATCCCTACGAGTCGACTTACCTGAAGACCCTCGCTGACATCTACGGGGCTCTCGCCGCGGGCCAGCGGGATGGTGGGAAGGTGAAAAACGCCATCGCCCTCGAGGAAAAAGCCATCGCCGTGTTGAGGCCCATCCTTGCTGCAAATCGCACGGTCGCACCGGATGTGAAGTTTTCCTACGCCCAGCGTCTCACCCATCTCGCCGAGCTGCTGGGGGATTCCGGCAAATTCGACGAATCCCGCGTGCCCCTGAAGGATGCCATCACCGTGCTCGAGGAGATCGCGGGCGGGGAAGGGGGCAACGCCGAATATCTCCGCACCCTCGCCCGGACACGCGGAATGGCCGGTTTCGCCTCGATGAAAATCGGCGACAAGGGCGAGGCTAAGGAGCATCTCGAAATCGCCAAGACCGAATGGCAGAGCTACATGGCCAGCAATCCCGACGACGATGATGCGGCCCAGGCCGTGAAGTGGACCGCCGAGCAATTGCAGAATCTCCAGTGACGAAGGCGGTTGACATCCCCGCCCGAAGGCGTTCCATGCCCCCGTCATGCTGGATCACATCAATCTCGAGGAGATCAATCTAATCGCCCGTGCCGCCGGGGCCGCCATTCTGGAAGTTTACGGGACTGAATTCTCGGTCGATTCCAAGGAGGATGATTCACCTTTGACCGAGGCCGACCGTCGCTCCAATACCGTGATTCTTGAAGGGCTGGCCCGCCTCGACGCCTCGATTCCCATCATTTCCGAGGAGACCCGCGCCCTCCCCTACGAGGAGCGAAAGGACTGGGAATACTTCTGGCTCGTCGACCCGCTTGACGGCACCAAGGAGTTCATCAAGCGGAATGGCGAATTCACTGTGAACATCGCCCTCGTGAGGGGACAGACACCGGTCTTGGGCGTCGTTTATCAGCCGGTGGGGGATCACCTCTATTGCGCTGCCGAAGGGCGGGGCGCTTGGAAATCTACCGAAGGAGGAGCGCCCCTTCGTCTCGAGGGAGGCGATCACTACACGGCCAAGGAAGCCGTCAACGTGGTCGCCAGCCGTTCTCACCTAACCGAAGAAGTGCGCGATTTCATCGCGGCGCTCGAGGCTCAGGGGAAGAAGGTCGAGTTTCACTCCGCGGGCAGCTCTCTCAAGCTTTGTCTTGTTGCCGAGGGATCGGCCGACGTCTATCCGCGCCTCGGACCCACAATGGAGTGGGACACTGCCGCCGCCCACGCCATTGCGCTCGAAGCGGGGCGCCGCGTTCTCAAGCATGGCACGCGGGAGGCTCTTCTCTACAACAAGGAAAATCTTCTGAATCCCTCCTTCATCGTCGAGTGATTCAAAAAAACGCGTTCCGGGTGAGGGAACGCGTTGGAGATCCGGCGCATCGATGACGCCGGGGCGTTTCAAGCCTTGGTCACCAGGTCTTGATGTTGTCTTTCCCGGTGCTCTCGTCTTGGTCCTTTCCGGCACTCCAGACCAGAATGGCTTCAGGAAGCATTTGCGCATCGTTGGTTTCGTCCCAAAGGGGTTTTTCGACGCGGTTGTTGTAGTCGAGATCCATGCGCACGAAATAATACTCGGCATAGGGATCCCAGAGTTCGCCGCCACCGTCATCTTCGAGACGCACGCCTTTGCGGAACTTGCCGTCTCCTGCGGGTTTGGCGGCCTTGTCGCTGTAAAAGGCGATGCCTCTCGGATTCAATCCACCGGACTCCTTCTGGCCGTCGGAGCCGAGAAGAACATCCATGAGAGCCCGGTCCGTGCGGATTTCGGTTGTTTCGCTGGAGTTCGATGAATCGACCGGATATTTTCGATACTCCGTGAAGTAAGCGGAGATCGCGTTCTTCAGGTTGTAAGCCGTGTTTTCACCATGGGCCCGCTCCGCCTTGCGGAGGGCGCCAGTCGTGGCCGGGAACATGAGACCAGCGAGCACTCCGATGATGGCGATGACGACGAGCAACTC
>DGXY01000058.1:84352-84589 GCA_002396885.1 Akkermansiaceae bacterium UBA5020 | reverse complement strand
TGATGGCGATGACGACGAGCAACTCCAGCAGGGTGAAGGCTCGAGGACGGGAGATAGGGGGTGACATTTGCATCATTCGGAGCATCTTGTGGGTGGAGGATGGAGAGTTGGGATTTTATTCCTTCCCTCGTCTGTTTCCTTTACGCGATCATGTAACCACAAGGCTACCCTCCAAGTCCACCTTTTTCGTCAAAACCCGGGCCTTCTTTTGAAGAATTCATTCATTCCCCGCATCCG
>DGXY01000058.1:81590-84162 GCA_002396885.1 Akkermansiaceae bacterium UBA5020 | reverse complement strand
CCGGGAGATCCTTTCCTCCTCGAAATACGAGCCGCTCAACAAGTCTGAGCTGGCCAAGGCGCTCCGCATCCGGGTGAAAGAGCGGGCCGCCTTCCGCGACGCCCTCGCCGAGCTCGAGAATGTCGGCGAAATCGAATGCGGTCGCAAGTCGCGTTACCGTCTCGTCGCCAAGTCGGTGCGCTCGAAGATTCCGTCGCTCATCGGCACGATTCAGTTCTCCCGCGACCGGAAGCGCCAGAGCGCCCTCTTTTTGCCTGAGGAAGGAGCCGTCGTCCCAGGATTTGCACCCGGAGAGAAGCCGAAAATCTTCATTCCCGGACGCCTCACCGGCACCGCCCTCGATGGCGACAAGGTCGAGGTTCATCTGGTTGCGCCCGAGCCGCCGCGCTGGCAGAAACCTGCGGTGCACCATCGCGGGGCCCCACCCCGCAGCGCCACCGGACCGATCTCGAGGGGCAAGACGGCTTTCCCGTCCGATGCCGAGCCTCACGCCAAAGTCGTGCGCATCATCGAGCGCTCGCGCACCCGCATCGTTGGTCGCTTTTACAGCAAGGGCACCCGCGCCACGATTGTGCCCGAGGACGGTCGGCTCCCGACTTCGTTCCGCCTTCTCAAGTTTCTCCCAGAGGCCAAACAGGGTGACATCGTCGTGGCCGATTTCACCGGATGGGACAGCCCCAACAGCCTCCCCACCGCGGAGATGCGCGAGGTGCTCGGACGGGAGGACGATCCCGGCGTCGATATCCTTTCCATCATCCATCGCTACGGTCTGCCGACGACCTTTCCCGAATCCGTCCTGCGCGAGGCGGAGGTCATCCCCGAGACCATCGACGAGGCCGAGATCGCCCGCCGCGAGGATTGGCGCGAGCGCGAGGTCTTCACGATCGATCCCGAGGACGCGAAGGACTTCGACGACGCGATCTGCGTCACCGAGCGTCCCGACGGCAGTTGGGAGCTCGCCGTGCATATCGCCGACGTCTCCCATTACGTGAAGTCCGGGACCGCCCTCGACCGCGAGGCCCGCAAGCGCGGCAACAGCGTCTATCTCGCCGACCGCGTCCTTCCCATGTTGCCAGAGAAGCTCAGCAACGGCGTCTGTTCGCTGAAGCCTGGCGTCGAACGGCTCACCCATGCGGCGATCCTCGAATTCGACGCGGCGGGAAAACAGAAGTCGGCCCGCTTTGTCTCGGCCGTGATCCGGAGTCACCGCCGCTACAGCTACGAGGAGGCCTTTGCCCGGATGAAGCTCGACGCCGCCGGGATCGCTGCGATTCCCGAGGAGAAGGAGCGTGGTCTCGTCGAGCACCTGCAACGTGCCTGGAGGCTCGGCGGGATGTTGCGGAGAAAACGTTTTGCCAACGGTGCCCTCGACCTCGAGTTCGCCGAGGTCCGCGTTGTCCTCGATGAGCGGGGTCATGCCGTTGGGGTCAAGCGCAGCGAATACGACGAGAGCCACCAGCTCATCGAAGAGTTCATGCTCGCCGCCAATGAGGCCGTCGCCTACGAGACGAAGAACGCTCCCGTGCCTTCCGTCTATCGGATTCACGAGGATCCCGATCCGGGCAAACTCCAGGAGTTCGCGGAAAAAGCCCGCGCCTTCGGACATCGTCTCGGCGATGTCTCGAACCGTAACGAGCTCCAGAAACTACTCGCCGGGATCCGCGGCAAACTCGAGGAGCACAGCCTGAAGATCGCCCTCCTCAAGAGCCTGAGGCGAGCCGCCTATTCGAAGGATCCCGTCGGGCACTATGGACTTTCCAAGGTGAACTACACCCACTTCACGAGTCCGATCCGCCGCTACGCCGATCTCCTCGTGCACCGGGCCCTGCGACGACTTTTGTCTCGGCGTCATGCCCCGACCGCGCCCGAAAAGGCCGACCCGACGCCGAACGAAGGCGAGATCGGTCAGATCGCCGAGCACATTTCCCGCACCGAGCGCATCGCCGCCGACGCCGAGACCGACACTCAGCGCCTCAAGCTGATCGAGTATCTCGAGAGTGTCGCGATGTCCGACGAGACGACCGTCTTCGACGCCACCGTCTTCGAGGTGAAGGCGATCGGCGCCTTCGCCGAGTTGGATGGCTTGTTCGTGAAGGGGCTCATCCGCAAGGACACCCTGCCGCCCTGGGAGGAGTATTTCTTCGACCGCGGTCGCGAGGAATTCCGCAGCCGCACGGGAGCTCCTGTCATCGGGGTGGGGCAGCGCCTGAAGGTGCGCCTCTACCGGGTCGATCGCAGCCGAGGATTCATCGACTTTGTGCCGGTCACTGAAGGCGGACGCCAGCGGAAAAAGACGCGTCGTGACCGCGAGCGGGAAGAAGAAGGGTAGCGGAACCTGCAAAGGTTCCGACGGGTGGCCGTGTAGCCGGGAGTCTCGTGGACGGTCGCTCGGAACGGTAGCCCGTTCCGCTACGGGAAGGCGATCTGCACGGCAACGTAGCGGAACCTGCAAAGGTTCCGACGGGTGGCCATGGACGTCGGGAGCCAAATGGACGGTCGCTCGGAACGGTAGCCCGTTCCGCTACGGGAAGGCGTTCGGTAGGGCAACGTAGCGGAACCTGCAAAGGTTCCG
>DGXY01000058.1:55757-81384 GCA_002396885.1 Akkermansiaceae bacterium UBA5020 | reverse complement strand
GGTAGCCCGTTCCGCTACGGGGAGCGATTCACCGCGCCCCGTCCAATCGTCCCGCCGCATAGGCGCCGAAGACCTTGGCGATCTCGTCGCGGACGCGCCGGAAGACGGCGAACTGCTCCTCCTCCGTGCCGGTGGCGTGGGCGGGATCCTCGAAGGGCCAGTGGTGGCGATTGAGTTGTCCGGGAAAGACCGGGCAGGCTTGGTCGGCGTTGCCGCAGACGGTGATGACGGTCTCGACCTCGCGATCAAGGAATTCATCGAGGTGCTTCGAACGGTGTCCCGAGAGATCGATCCCGACTTCCTCCATCGCGCGAATCGCGAGGGGATGGACGTAGCCGGCGGGATTCGAGCCCGCGCTGGCGACTTCGAAAGCGTCGCCGAGGGCGGAGCGGAGGAGGCCTTCGGCGAGATGGGAACGGCAGGAGTTTCCGGTGCAGAGGACGAGAATGAGCGGTTTCATGGACAAGAGGAAAGGGGCGGGGTGGGGGAATCGGACTTCCTGACAAACCAACCACTCGTTCGCTGGCAGACGCGAACGAGGAAGAGCATCAGCGGCACTTCGATGAGCACCCCGACGACAGTGGCGAGGGCTGCGCCCGAAGCGAGGCCGAAGAGCATCACCGCCGTAGCAATAGCGACTTCAAAATGGTTCGAGGCCCCGATGAGGGCTGCCGGAGCGGCATCCTCGTAGGAAAACTTCAGCCATTTCGCGGCGAGGTAGGTGATCGCGAAGATCAGCAGCGTCTGGATCGTCAGCGGGATCGCGATCCAGAGAATCGTCAGGGGATTGGCGAGGATCGTCTCGCCCTTGAAGCTGAAGAGCAGCACCAGTGTCGCGAGCAACGCCAAAATCGAGATCGGGGTGAGGAAGTGGAGGAATTTCTCGCGAAACCAATCGGCTCCTTTCACTTTC
The DNA here is from genome assembly GCA_002396885.1 of Akkermansiaceae bacterium UBA5020. GTDB lineage: Bacteria > Verrucomicrobiota > Verrucomicrobiia > Verrucomicrobiales > DEV007 > Arctic95D-9. The sequence continues at coordinate 80,471 of DGXY01000058.1, read as the reverse complement.
AAAATCCAGACCCGCGAGAAGTAACCCGCCACGAGGGGCAGGGCGACGTAGACGCCGACGGAGAGGAGGAGGGCCTGCCATGGCACCGGCATCTGGTTCACCCCGAGGAGCCAACCGCCCAGCAATCCGTAGAGCACGAGCATCGTCAAAGAATTGACCGCGACCATCACGAGGGTGAGCCCCTGGTTGCCGCGGGCGAGGTAACCCCACACGAGAACCATCGCAGTACACGGAGCGACGCCGAGGAGGATCGCGCCGGCGATGTAGGAACGGTAAAGCTCGACTTCGCTGCCGTCTTTCACGGTTTCCGTTCCGGGCAGGAGATCCTTGAACCAGACCCCGAGGAAGAGCGTTGTGATCGCGAGCATGGTGAAGGGTTTGATCGCCCAATTCACGATGAGGGTGAGAAGGACAGGCCGGGGGTTGCGTCCCGCCGCGACGACTTCGCCGAAGTCGATTTTCACCATGATGGGATACATCATGAAAAAGAGGCAGATCGCGATCGGGATGGAGACGACGGGGGCTCCGTTTACCATCAAGGACATTCCATCGAGCGAAGCGGCGAGGCCGGGGGCGACCTTGCCGAGGGCGATTCCGGCGACGATACAGAGCCCGACCCAGAGAGTGAGGTGGCGCTCGAAGAAACCCATCGATTTGGCGTTTTGGCTCATGTCAGGGTCACGGGTCACGGGATCAGTCCTCGACCCCGTGGAATTCGTCGAGGCAGCAGAAGAGATTGAGGAGGCAGGGTTTGCGGAGCGAATAGAAGACCTGCGTGCCGCGGCGTTCGTCCTTGAGGATGCCGACGTTGCGGAGGACGGCGAGGTGGTTCGAGACCGTGGACATGTCGAGCCCGACGAGGGCGGTGAGGTCGGCGACACAGCGTTCCCCCGAGCCGAGGGCATCGACGATGAGGAGCCGGTTCGGATTCGAGAGGGCCTTGAAAACCGCCGAAGCCGCCCGGAAATCGGACGGCGTTTTGGGAGGGAGGCAGCAGGCGGGGGTGGTCATGCTTTGGTAGTTTTGAAATTGGCAAAGTTTCAAGGTTTTGGCAAGTGGTGAATTGGCCAACTCTCGGTGTGGTCCGGGGCCAAGGACCGGAGAAAGCTCGAGGAAGAACTGGACCGCCTCAAGCTCCTTCAGCTCTCAGATTCCCCCCGGGGGTGATTACAATCCCCAGCTCGTCCATTCACACTCGCCCCAAGCCCGATCTCTCCACGGCGCGTGGTTCGGCGTTCCTCATCGGACGGCTCTCGAGGCGCTCTTCGAGCAGGGAGGAAGGTGTGGACTCGGCGACGCGGGCCAGCAAATGGCGGGTCTCGTCGAGGAAACGTTCCGTCGAGAAACGCTCGGCATTGCGGCGGATGCGACGCGGATTCCATTCGCGTGCCTCGAGATCACGCACGGCGCCGGTGAGGGATTCGGCATCGGGCCGGTCGAAAAAGACGCCGGTCTTTCCTTCGACGACGGTCTCCAGGGCACCGCCGTCGCGGAAGGCGATGACGGGTTTGCCGCAGGCCTGGGCCTCGACCGGAACAATCCCGAAATCCTCGCTGCCGGGGAAAACGTAGGCGCGGCAGGTCGCCATCTTTTCGGTGACGACCTCGTCGGCGGCTCGGCCGAGGAACTCGACGGTCGGTCCGGCCATGGCCTCGAGGCGGGCGCGGTCGGGTCCATCACCAATGATGACGAGACGCTTGCCGAGTTTCGTGAAGGCCTGCACGGCGAGATCGATGCGTTTGTAGGCGACGAGACGCGAGACGATCAGGTAGAAATCGTCGCAGCGTTCACCGACCTGGAAACGTTCGACATCGACGGGCGGGTAGACGACGACGCTGTTGCGGCCGTAACACTCGCGGATGCGGCGGCGCACGTTCTGCGAGTTGGCGACGAAGAGATCGATCTTGCGGCTCTGGCGCAGGTCGCTCTGGCGGAAGAGCGGCATCAGCATCCTGACAAAACGACGCAAGAGAGGATTGCCGATTTCATTCTCGAGGTATTCGTCGGCATTCCAGAAATAGCGCGGGGGGGTATGGCAATAGCAGACGAAACGCGCGCCGCGCGGTTTCGGAAGCCACTTCGAAAAGCTGCTGCTGCTGATCCAGGCAAGCTTGCCGGCGGGCACGCGCAGCGAGCGAAAGGCGAGGGGATAGAGAAAAAACAATTTCTTGTGCAGCTTCAGCATCCCGGGGAGGCACTGCATCCACGTGTTCACGACCCGGGGCGAGCGAAAGGCCGGGAAGAGATTCGGGCCCAGGGTCGCGCTGGTGTAGATCGGGGCCTCGGGAAAGGCTTCCGCCATGACCTCGACCACCTTTTCGGCTCCTCCCATCTGGATGAGGAAGTCGTGGGCAAGGACGAGGTCGCAGGGATCGACGGCGTTCGAGTGCGTTTTCATGGCGCGGGGAAGGCCAAAAACCGGGGAGCCGGGATCAGCGGGCGGAGCGGGGAGGGAACAAGACCTGGATGGCAGTGTCGCAGAGGATGCAGAGATCCATCAGAGGCGACCAATGGCGCAGGTAGAAGTGATCGAGGCGGACGCGGTGGCGTATCTTCATCTCGGTGTCGGTCTCACCGCGGCAGCCCTTCACCTGGGCAAGTCCGGTGATGCCGGGTTTGGTGAAATGGCGCACACAGTAGTCTTTGATAAGGTCGGCGAACTGGTGATCGTGATCGACGAAGTGAGGTCGCGGCCCGACCACGCTCATCTGGCCGATGAGCACGTTCCAGAACTGCGGCATCTCGTCGAGGCTGCTCTTGCGAAGGAAATTGCCTCCGGGATAGATGCGTGAATCACCCGCGAAGGCCTGTTTTCCGGGCGTGTCGTTGACGTGCATGGTGCGGAACTTCAGCACCTCGAAGACTTCGCCGTCGCGGCCGGTGCGTTTCTGCCTGTAAAAGAGCGGGCCGGGCGAGTGGATCAGTTGCAGGGTCTTGGCGAAGACGCAGAGGGTGGGCAGCACGGTGACCATGACCACTACCGAGATGACGACATCGACGGTGCGTTTGATGAGGCGGTTCATCGGGTCCTCGAGCGGTTCGCGCCAATTCGTGAGGAGGAGGCGTGAGCCGGAACGGCGTGCGTCGAGATTGCCGTGGAAGTAATCTTCCTTGTCATCGACCCAGATTAGGCGCATCCCGAGCGAGTCGCAGAGCGCTTGGAGCGAGCGAATCAGGTCAGGCCGGTCTTCGAGACCAAGCGCGAGGAGGAGCCGGGCATGGCAGGAGCGGCAGATGTCGCGGAGATTCGCGAAATCCCCCAGCACGGGAAAGGTCGATATTGCCGCGAGCGCCCCGCCGCCGTAGGTGACGTAGCCGAGCACCTCGGCGCCGGGGAAATAGCTGGACATTTGCAGGGCTGTGTCGCGCTCGATTTCGCGGGGCGTGGCGAGGACGACGGTATTGGCTTGATGCTCGTTGGAAGAGCCTTCGGCGCGCCGAGGTTTGGCGTAGAGCGTGCGGTGCAGGACCCGGTATCCGACCAGGTTCATCCAGGTTACCCAAACGGCGTATCCGGCGATGAAGAGAGCGAGGCAGGCCCGGGAGAGGCGGTCGTCCTTGCTCATCACGATCACCCCGAAGATGGCGACGAGGGCGAAGAGGATCTCACGCTGGGTGATGCTCAACACTTGGGGCCGGGAAAGCCCCCCAAGAAAGCGATGACGCTCTTCGCGAGCGAGAAACTCGATCACCGCGGCAGCGGGGACGATGATCGAAACCCAGGCGTAGTTCCGGGGCTCGAGGTCCGTCCCGTAGAAAACGAGGTGAAGGGTCCACACGATCCCCCAGAAGATGAGAAGGAGGCCTAACATCTTGAGGAGGTAGTGGAGGCGGATCAAACCATAATAACGTGTAGAGATCATGAGTGTTAAAATCCGTTCTTAAAAATTAGTATCAAAGTTGCGATGATTCTAATAATTGAATTGATTTTGTGAATCATTCAAGTTAATTTCAGAAGTTTCTTGTAAATCGGGTGTTTATCTAAATTTTTTTGTTCTAATGACCACGCACGCGCTCAGTAGCCGTCTCCGTTCTGGCCACCGCACCGAAATGTCGGCCAAAGGCGAATGGGACCTCATCGAGGTGGCCCCCCTCCTCGATCTCGAGGACCTCGTGGGGATTTTAAAACGTCGGCTCCCTTGGCTCATCCTCTTGCCAGTGGTGTGCGTTGCCTCCGCGCTCGCCTACGTCTACCTGGTGTCGACGCCCCTGTTCCAGAGCAAGGCGCTCGTCTTCGTCGATCCCATGTTCGACCGAGCCCTCCAGATTCAGCCGACCGGGCCAAGCGTGTCGGACCTCGATTCCCTCAACTCGCTGGAGAAGGCGATGGTTTCCGACTCGATGATTTTGCGCGTCATCGACAAGCTGAAACTCCGCGACGACCGCGGCTTCCTGCCACCCGCCCTGCAGAGAATAAAGGATTCCGGGCGGGACTTGCCTGATTCGAGGCTTCTCAAGGATCTGCGCGCGGAGCGTATCTCCGCTAGCCTCATCCGACCAACCCGGCTCATCGAGCTCTCGGTGTTTGATCCCGACCCGATGCGGGCGCAGCGCATCGCCTCGGCCTTCGTCGATGAATTCGAAACCTTTCTCGGGGACCAGAAGAGGAAAGAAGCGGGAGATTCGGCCGGTGATCTCCGTGTCCGGGCCGACGAGGCCTATGCGAGAGCCCTTGAGGCAGAGAAAGAGCTCGAGAGTTTTCGCCGCGAGAATCCCGCCCTGACCGTCGAGCAGGATCACCAGCTCTTCGCTGAGCGCCTCACAAAGATGGGCGAGGAGCTCAATTCGGTCTCGAGCAGGGTTTTCAAACTCCGTAGCCTTGTCGAGACGCTCCACGACGTCGATCCCAAGGTGGATTCCCTGAAAGTCATCAATCTGGGAGGATTCACGGAAGCCGAGCACGTCTCCGAGCTGCTCAATCAGCGGAACGCCGCTCACGCCGCCCTGGCTTCGGTGAAGGGTCAATACACGGAATCCCATCCCCGCTTCCGCGAGGCGCAGAGCAGGGTTGACGAGATCGACGCCCAGCTCAAGTCGCTCGCGACGGGCCTGAAGCAATCGCTCGAAGCCGACTATACCGCTGCGGCCACCAACGAAAAACTCCTTACCGAGCGCGTCGGCGAGTTGCAGGCCGAGCTCACCGGAGTGAAGACCGCGAGTTCGCAATTCCGTGCCATCCAGCAGCGTGTCGAAACAGAATGGCAGATCCACCAGTCGCTTCGCGAGCGCATCGGTCAGACTTCGCTCGAGTCTGAGAAATCCTCGAACGTGACCCATCTCATGTCCGCGCCCATCGTCGCGCACAAGCCGTCGAAGCCGGGCAAAGCGATCGCGGGCCTCGTTGGTCTCGTCCTTGGCGGGTTGGCCAGCACCGGCCTTGTCGGATTCGATTTGATCCGCGCGAAGCCCTTCGCGAACCGACGCCAAGTCGAGCAATCTCTTTCCACCAAAGTGGTGGCCGAGATTTCCGCCCCGGCCCGAGGCGGCAACGATCGCCAGCTCATGGACGCGATGACCCGCGTCCTCCTCTCCCCCGAGCACCGCGGGGCTGGCATCCTTCACCTGTCCTCACTCCGTGAAACCGAGGAGGGACTCCGGGTCGCGGCTTGTCTCGCCGCGGCTTCCGCCTTTCATGCCTGTCCGACCCTGCTCGTTTCGATCATCCCCGGTGGCGATCCGCGCCAGCCCGTGAATCTCGTGCCGATGGCGTCACGGACAGAGAATCTGCATACCCTCCGGCTTCCTTCGAGCTACCTCATCGCACCGCAGGAGGCCTGGCAACTCCTGAGCCCTCATCGACACCGCTTTTACCGAATCATTATCGAATCGACCGCCTTCACCCAGGAAAGCCAGATTCCGGCAGCGGTCGCGCCGATGGCCGACGCGAATCTCGTCCTCGTCGATCGGCACCACGGCACGCGCCGCGACATCGAGGAAAGTGTCTCACATCTCGCCCGCGGCACCCACGGTCCGCTCTCGGTGATTCTCCAATCCTGAGTCGGACCCTTTTACGCAAAACAAATGGGAGCGAGCGAGACCACCGCGGAGACAGAGATGGGCCGGGGAGCCACCGGCCCGATTCCGCCGCGCTTCCTGCTCGCCAAAATCGTGCACACGCTGATGCCGTCGGCGGTGCGGATGATTGGAGCCGGTTTCCAGTTTCTGAGCACGGTGATGGTCGCTCGCTCGCTCGGCGACGGACCGGGCGCGCTTTTTTTCTTTTGGTCGTCCGTGCTCATGACCACGGGGCCTATCGCCACCTATGGCCTCGAGCAGATCGCGCTTCGAAACGTGCCGCGTCTCGAGCCTGAAGGCCGCAGCGTCGTTGCCGCCTTTGTCGCGAACCTGCGGGCCATGTCCGTCGCGCTCTCCCTCCTCATCGGCATAGGCTGGGTTTTCTTTGCCATGGCGACCGAACCCGGTCCGGGGGGATTCCAGCTTTGGTATCTCCTCCCGCTCTTCGCCCAGGGCGCGATCGCCCTCACGCTGATCAATGGAGAAGCGCTCAAAGGGCTCTCCCAGCCTGTCCTCGGTAGCCTCTTCGCGCATGTCCTCCCGGCTGGATTTTTCTGTCTGCTCGTGGCGCTCTCGACCCTTGTGGAAAGATCTTTTGAATCCACGGAAATCCTCGCCCTTTACACGGCTAGTTTCGTCATTGGGGCGGTCTTTGTGCGCTTCGCACCTGGTAGAGCCTTCAGCGCCCCATTCATTCTCTGGCCGAAGAAAAGCGACTTTCGAATCCTCCTGCGCGAAGGATTTCCCGTCTTTTGCGTCAGCCTTTTTGGGGCCCTCGGCTTTATCGTGCCGCTCACGATCTGCGAAGTGACGCGGCCCGCCGCCGAAGTTTCGCACCTCACCACCGCCTTCCGCGTCTCGATTCTGTTTGTCGTGATTTCCGGATCGATTCACAGCGTCTTCGCCCCCGCCCTTTCCCGCACCGCGGAAATGAGGCATCCGCTACGACCCGTCATGAAGGTGTATGGCAAATCCATCGCCATCACCCTTCTCACCCTCGGTATCCCCATCGCGATCGGGATGATCTTTCCCGAGACGGTCATGACCGTGTTCGGTGAGGAATTCCGCGACGGGGCCGGAGCCCTGCGTCTTCTCCTCGTCGTGCAATTGCTTTCGCTGATGATGGGCCCAGTTCCCTACCTCCTTCTCATGACCGGGCACACCGCCTTCCTCGCACGGCTCGGGATTTTGAAGCTCGTCATCGTCGTGGGTCTTTCCTTCCTGCTCATCCCACGCTTCGGTGGCGCCGGCATGGTCATCGCCATGGGCACCGCCTTCCTCGGTGAAGGCCTCATCGGCGTGGCTTACGCCGTGGCAAAGATGAAGGGTCAGGAGCGGCGGGATAAGGAGGCCGCGGCCGAATGAATCTCCTCCGCGGCAAATCCTATCATTTCCCCCAACGCTCGGCTGCCTCGCCGGTCGGTGGCTGGCTGCCTTGGTGGACACGACCTTCGCGCATGATGCTGGGGGCCTCGATCCCGGCGCTCGTGATTTTTTCGTTCTCCGGCTCGTCCGTGACCCTTTCCCATGCGCAGCACTTCTACGGGACGCGCGATTTCCTGGTCGCCCTCTTCGCGATTTTCGCGCTGATCATCGGAGCCCTCCTCGGCGAGTCGGGATGGCTCGGACAGCTCTGGAACAAAATCCGCCCCCAGCGACGCGAGGTCCGCGATCATCGGTTACTGCCCGATGCGAAGCTCGGTGAGACCCTTTTGAACGAGCGTTTCGACTATTTCCTGATGGCGGTCTTCCTCGTCTCGCACCTCATTTTCTTCCGCGATTTCTTCCTCAATCCCGACCTCGTCACCGCCGTCCTCGGGGGGAATCTCGAGCTGAAAGAAACTTTCAAAACCATTCCCGGCGTCACCACCTGGACGCAGGTCTCCCTCGTCCTCGGTGCGATCCGCGGGATGCGTTGGTCGGGCCTCCTCCCGGGCAAGGTCAAACTCATCTCCCTCTTCCATGTCGTGTTTTTCGGCACGCTCTTTGTGAGGGCGCTGCTGTGGTCCGAGCGACTCGCGCTCATCGAGGGATTCGTGCCCTTCTTTCTCGGTGCGCTTCCGCGCGTGACCGCTTCCGCCGGCCCGCTGGGAAGAACCCAGCTGCGTTTTCTCCCGCTCCTCCTGCCGGTCGCGGTGTTGCTGATCTTCATCCCCTTCGAGTTCCTCCGCTCGTGGCAGTATTATTCCGGGCAACACTCGAGCATCTTCGAATTCGGCTGGCGTCGTCTCTACACCTACTACTTCGAGGCGATGAATACCGGTGCCGCCATCCTCGATGTCGGCGGATTTTACGACGGGATCGCCGGGCCGCTCTCTTTCAAGGCGCACGAGGCGGTTTATGAAGGACTCTATCTCGGCACCCTCGATGTCGAATACAACAACCCGGGCGGGATCCACTACGTTGCCTCGCGGATGGGGAACGTCCTCCTCTGGCCCTTCCTCGCCCTCGTCGGAACCTGGTTCGGATTGACCTGGCGCGCCTATGTCGAGGGACGGCTCTTCGCGCTTTTCTATCCCATCACCTTTCTCGGGCTGATGGAGATCCTGCGCATTCCCTATTGGTTCGGGCTCAATCGGGTCATGCCGACCAGCGTCGTCATTTTTCTGATCCTCCTCTGGGCGGCCAGTCTGAAACAACGCGTTCGGGTCCATCGATCGAAGCTCGCTGAGGAATGGCCCGAGCCCGAACCCTGGAAGGTCGCTGGCGAGATCCCGGCCACAACCTTCCAACGCCGATGAAGATCCGCCTGAATGCCCGCTTTCGCGGACGATCCCTGACCGGTGTGGAGCGTTTTGCCACCGAGGTGGGCGATCGTCTCGCGAAGCGCGACGGCATCACCATTGCCGAGACCGCGCCGTCGCATCCGCTCGCCGGATTCAAAGGCCACGCCTGGGAGCAATTCGTCCTGCCGCGCTCGGTCGGACGCGAGGAGATTCTCTTTTCCCCCTGCAACACCGGACCGCTCGCCGTGCCGCGGCAGCTCGTCGTGATCCACGATGCGGCGGTGTGGGACGGGCCCGAGGGTTTCAGCCGTTCCTTCCGCACCGTCTACCAACAACTCCTCCCGCGTCTTGCGAAACGTGCCGCAGTCGTCGCGACCGTCTCGCAGTTTTCCCGTAGCCGCCTCGCGCCCGTCCTCGGCATCCCGGAGGATCGGATCCTCGTCCTCGGCAATGCGGTGAGCGAGGCATTTTCACCCGGCGAGAGTCGATCGTCTCAGGGCGATGGGTTGACCCTCTTGTGTGTCGGTTCGATGGACCCGCGCAAGAATCTCGGACGGCTCCTCCGCGCCTGGATCAGTTTGCAGCGAAACGGCCGTCTTCCCGCAGGAGCCAAGCTCCAGCTCATCGGCGGTGCGAATCCGCGCAATTTTGCCGGGATCGAACGCATCGAGGGTTCCGGTATCGAATGGCTCGGTCGGGTCGATGACGCGGAGCTGGTGCGCTGTTACCGCGAGGCGGATGCTTTTGTGTATCCCAGTCTCTATGAAGGCTTTGGTCTGCCGCCGCTCGAAGCGATGGCCTGTGGATGTCCCGTCCTGCTCTCGCATGCAGCGAGCCTGCCCGAGGTCGGCGGACCTGAGTCGGAGGGAGCCGTGCGCTACTTCGATCCCGGGAGCGAGACGGAGGTCGCGTCGGCGATCGAAGGTTTCCTCGCCCTCGACGCAGGCGCACGCGAGGCGATGGGCCAAAAGGCTCTGGACCGAGCGTCCCGGTTCTCGTGGGAATCGATCGCGGAGAAAGTGGCCGGTGCGATGGCGTCGATCTGAGCCTCACACTTCCAACACGACCTTCCCGAAATGGCTCGCGCCTTCGAGATGGGCGTAGGCTGAAGCGGCCTCCGCGAAGGGGAAGCTGCGGTCGATCACCGGACGGATCGCGTGTTGTTCGAGGAAGGCGTTCATCCTGACAAACATCTCACGGTGTCCCACGTAGATGCCTTGCAGCTCTGCATTCTTTTTCACGAGGGTGAAAAGGTTCGCTTTCGGCGGATCGAATCCGGTGAGCACCCCGATGAGGGAAACGACGCCTCCGGCGGCGACCGAATTCAGCGAACGCTCGATCGTGCCGGGACCACCGACCTCGACGACACGATCGACGCCGCGTTTTTCCGTGATCCGCATCACCTCGCGATCCCATTCGGGGGTTTCGAGGTAATGGATCGTCTCGTCGGCGCCCAGTTCGCGCGCCCGCGCGAGCTTTTCGTGCGAGCTGCTCGTGAGAATGACCTGGGCTCCCGCCGCCTTCGCGATCTGGAGGGCGAAGGTCGAGACGCCGCCGGTGCCGAGACATAGCACCGTTTCACCCGCCGCGAGGGGACGTCCCCGTTCCATCAACGCATGCCAGGCGGTAAGGGCGGCGCAGGGAAGGGTCGCCGCCTCGGTGAAGCTCATCGTCGCTGGAACCGCAACGAGACTGTGCGCGGGCGCGATCACCACCTCGGAGAGCACCCCATCGTAAGAGCCGCCGCGCGCGGCGGCGTGGTAGGACATTTGAAAGGGCCCCGAGAGCCAATCGCGGAAGAAGGTGAGGGCGACGCGGTCGCCACTCCGCCAATCGGTGACGCCCTCGCCGAGGGCGACGATCTCTCCCGCTCCGTCGGAGAGCGGCACGACAGGTTCCGACCCGCCCGAGGCGGATTTACCCGCGCGGACGAGAAGATCGCGGTAGTTCAGCGAGGTGGCGCGGATTCTCACGGCCACTTCGCCGGGGCCCGGAGCGGGCTCGGCCGATTCTTGGAGGAAGAGGGCAAAGGGTTCGCCCGCGCGGGGTTCGAGGAGGTAGTGCTGCATCGGTCAGGGAAGGGGATCGAGTCCAAGCCATTCTTCCACGACAGCGAGATCGAGAGTGTTGATCACGTCCTCACGCCGCAGCCATCCTTTTCGCGCGAGGCGGATGCCGAAGGCAAGATACTCAAGCTGGCTGGTGCGGTGGGCGTCGGGATTGATCACGCATTTCACGCCTTTCGAAACGGCGTATTTCCACCAGCGCCAATCCATGTCGAGGCGCCAGGGATTGCAGTTCAGTTCGATCACCGTGCCGTGTTCGGCGCAGGCTTCGATCACCGCCGGAATGTCGACGGCGTAGGGTTCACGCTCGAGGAGGAGGCGTCCGGTGAGATGTCCTAACATCGTCACACGAGGATGGCTCACCGCGCGGATGAGGCGCTCGGTCATGGCTGCCTCGGGAAGCGTCATGGAATTGTGCACGCTCGCGACGACATAATCGAGTTCGCCGAGGAGATCGTCATCGTAGTCGAGACTGCCATCCTTGAGGATGTCGACCTCGCTTCCGGCGAAAAGGCGGAATTTCACACCCTTGGCTCGGAAGCGCTCGTTCAGCGCCCGGATTTCCGCGATCTGAGCCCGCAGGCGCGCTTCATCGAGCCCGTTGGCTTGGAAGGACGCCTTCGAATGATCGGCGATGCCGAGGTATTGAAGGCCGTGTTCGATCGCGGCGGCCGCCATTTCCTCGAGGGTGTTTTTCCCGTCGCTCGCGACGGTGTGATTGTGAAAGGTGCCGCGCAGGTTTTCCAGTTCGACGAGCCGGGGCAGGTCGCCCTCGGCCGCAGCCTCGATCTCCCCGGTGTTTTCCCGCAACTCGGGGGCGATGTAGTCGAGCCCGAGAAAGCGATGCAGCTGCGCTTCGCTCTCGAAGACGGGAGCCTCGGGAGCGTCCGAGCCCTCCTTCACGGCGAGGCGGTATTCATTGAGGGTGTAGCCCCGCTCAAGCGCGCGGCCGCGCATCGCGACGTTGTGTTCCTTGCTGCCGGTGAAATAGGCAAGGGCGCAGGCATATTCGGCGTTCGAGACGGCGCGCAGGTCGCATTGCAGTCCCGAGGTCAGATTGATGCTCGCCTTGGTCGGACCTTTTGCGATGACGCGTCCGACCCAAGGCTGCGCCACAAAAAATTCAATGATGGCCTCAGGCTGCCCCGTCGCGACGAGAAAATCGACGTCGTGCACCGTCTCCTTGGCGCGCCGATAGCTGCCCGCCGCTTCGACGCGGAGACAGTGGGGATGTCCGCGCAGGCTCTCGAGGATTTCTTCGACGGGGGCGGCCACATCGCCGAGGCGGAAACGATCGGCATTCGATTCGCGGAAGGCGATCGCCTCGAGAATTTTTTCGGCCGTCTTTGCCCCGAAGCCGGGGAGTTTCGCGACCTCTCCCGATTCGCAGAGCGCTTTGAGTCGGACCACTGAATCGACTCCAAGGGACTCATGGAGCGCTTTGATCTTTTTCGGTCCAAGACCCTGGAGGTCGAAAAGGTCGAACAATCCGGCGGGGAACTCCGCTTTCAGCTTCTCATGGAAGGCGAGCGATCCGGTCGAGGCGAGTTCGTGGAGTTTTTGCTGGAGAGCGTCCCCGATGCCCTTGATTCCTTCAAGTTTTCCCTCACGGGCGAGAGCGACGATGTCGCCGGGAAACTGGGCCACGGTCTCGGCTCCGGTCCGGTAGGCCCGGATCTTGAAAGGATTCTCCCCCTTCAATTCGAGGAGCAGGGCGATCTCTTCGAGCGTGTCGGCAAGGGTTTCGCGGGTCATGGAGCGATGAGGTTAGGCCTTGACGGCTCGTTTCGCCAGAGTTTTCCGGAGGTGGAATGGGATACAGGAAGGGAAGAAAAAGAAATTTTCCAAAGGTGAAATCTTCCTCTAGGCTCGTTATATTAAACCTTATTTCCCTTCGCGTGCCGATCCCGAATCCGAGACCTTATGAGCAAACGCTACGAAATCCGCGATCAGATCGGCAAAGGCGGACTGGGCGCGGTCTTCAAGGCCCTCGATACCCAGCTCCAGCGGGAAGTCGCCATCAAGCGCGTGCTCTCCACCTCGAATGCGACCGAGGATGAGGTGAAGGAATCGGCGAACAAACTGATCGCCGAAGCTCAGACGCTCTCGAGCCTGAACCACCCCAACATCGTCACTGTCTTCGACGTGGGGCAGGATGAGCAGGGCGGTTTCGTCGTGATGGAACTGCTCAAGGGCGAGACCCTCGACGAGACGGTGGCCCGCGGTGTCTTGACCCAAGAGGATTTCACCGAGGTGGTTTATCAGACCCTTGAGGCCCTCATCGCCGCGCAGGCGAACAACGTCATCCACCGCGACATCAAGCCGACCAACATCATGGTGATCTGGCAGGCCTCGGGGAAATTCCAGCTCAAAATCCTCGATTTCGGCCTCGCCAAGTTCAGCCGGTCTCCCTCGGTGCAGACGATGGACCAGGAGGAGTCGGTGATGGGATCGATCTTCTTCATGGCCCCCGAGCAGTTCGAGCGTGGCGAACTCGACGCCCGCACCGACCTCTACCAGATGGGCTGTGTCTATTACAACGCCCTCACCGGCCAGTATCCCTTCAATGGCGAGACCGCGCCGCAGGTGATGAATGCTCACCTCCAGCACCGCGTCATTCCGCTCGACCAGGTGCGTCCCGACCTTTCCCCTTCGATCTGCCAATGGGTGATGTGGATGATCAACCGTGACATCGCCTACCGGCCGAAGGACGCGCGCGAGGCGCTGAAACACTGGCCGCGCAATCCCGAACCTCCGGGAGCCAAGCCCGTCGAGGTGCTTCCGGTCGAGGCGACTCCGCACGTCAAGACTGGCGAGGTCACCGTCGTGCGGGCCGCGCGGGGGGCGTCGGCTCCTCCCGCTCTGGTCATTGTGTCGGAGAAAACGGGGAGCGCCCCGCTCGCGACGACTGGTTCGACGACCAGGCGGCTCAAAACCGGGGCCACGACAGGACGCGTCCAGGGTGGGCCGGCGAAAGCCACCACCAGCTCGGTGAAGTCCGGACGGACGGGGCCGCTTGGCCAAAGCGCGGTGGTCAAACCCAATGTTCGAAAAACCGAGCCCCAGGGCGGAAAGAAGCTCTTGAAGTGGATCGGCCTCGGCAGCGTCCTCTCGGCGATCGTGCTTTTTGCGATTTTCACCTCGATCGGAAAAGCGAATGCCACGAAGCGGCAGGACCGCATCATCGCCCTCTCTTCGGCCGAGGTCCCGACCGGAGATGTTTCCGACGTCGCGCTCGCCGTCGCCTTTCTCGAAGACCCGAAAGCTTCGCTCTCGATCAAAGGGGACGCCCGCAAGGTGCTGGAACGTCTCGAGGGAAATGGCATCAGCGAAAGCATCCACTCGCACCTCAAGAATGCCGAGACCCTGAATGCCAAACTGCGGCTCTCTCAGGCGCTCGCCGAGCGGAACTATATCCCCGCCGTGACGGACATGATCGAAGTCTTCAAGTCAGCCACGACGGACGAGCAGCGCGTCCAGATTCTCAATTCCGTCCGCAGCATCGCCAGCCTCAAGGATGTCAATACCCTCCTCGACGCCCTCCAAGGCGAGGGAACCTTGCCGGTGCGAAAGGTCTTTGAGGACACCGTCCTCGCCGTGTTACGGAAAGGTGGCGAGACCGATCCGGTGATTGAATCCATTCTCACCAAAGTGTCGACGACCAGCGGCAGCGAGCGGAAGAGCCTCTTCCGCATCCTCGGCGTTCTGGGCGGAGACAAGGTCAGAACCCGTCTCACCACGATCTACAACCAGAAGAGCGATGCCGCCTATCAGGAAGATGCCATTATCGCTTACCTGAACTGGCCCGATCGCACCGTCATCGAGGATGTCGAAAAGATCATCGCGTCGACCCCGGATGCGGCTCTCCGAGGAGCCGCCGAGCGGGCCTACGTGCGGCTCACGACGCTTCCCGGACCGGAGAACGCGCCCGACCTCGTGCCGCTCTGGAAGAAAGCCTTCGAACAATCGAAAAATCCCAAGGACATGGAGCGGCTCCTCGGTTCCCTCGTCGAGTTTCCGGCTCCCGAAACCCTGGCCCTGCTGAAGGAATGGTCGGCCCATCCCACCCATGGGGCACTGGCCAAGAACTTTCCCGCGACCCTCGAAAAGATGATTCAAAGCATCCCCGAAATCAAACCGGGCGAAGAGATCAAGGGCAACAAGGCGCGGGTGCGCGGGGACAGGGAAGCATCGACAAATTCGTTCCTTTCGTCGCTGACCGGATGGCTTTCTCCGCAGACCTATTTCTCTTGGTATTTCAAGGTCACCGAGCCCGGTGATTACGTGGTCGAGATCGATCAGGCGACCCTGCGTGAGGAACCGAGCGATTTTGTCGTCTACCTCGCGGGAGCGACTCTCAAGGGGCAATCCAAGACGACGCCGAACCTCGAGGAGTTCGTTCCGGTCCGTCTCGAGGGAACCGTCTCGCTTCAGCCCGGTCAGATTTACATTCTCACGGTCGCCGCAGGTCGGACGATCCAGCCCCGCATGATGGATATCGGCGCGGTGCGTCTCGTCAAACCCTGACGAAAATCTCCGGGGTCCTCAACGCCGGTCTCCTCGCTCGCGGCGCTCGCCGCCACCGCCGCCCTCCCGGTTCTGCGAACGCTCTTCGCTCCTGTCGCCTTGTTTGCCCTGAGGCGCCTCGGATGATCCATTGGTCTGGTTTGCCGGAGCTTGACCCGCCGGTGGAGCTTGTGGGATCTCGATGTCACGTCCGTCCGTCAGCCGCATCATCGCACCACGGATGAGATTGCCGCGTTCCTCGCGCGACAGGTTCGGGTAATTTTTCATCACCGCGCCGATGTATTCCCTCAGCTTTGCCTGCTTCTCCTCGGGCAGGGCCTTGTAGCGTTCGATGTCCTGGGGCGAGGGGCCGCGCCTCTCCCCCTCGGGCGGGCTGCCTCCCTGGCCACCCGGTGCACCGGGCCCTCCTTTCGGCTCCGGATAAAGCTGGCTCATCTCGTATTTCAACTCCGCCTCGTCTCCGGCAAAGGAGATCTTCGCGGTGACGGCGTCCAGTTGCGGGGCTCGCGAGACGCCTACGAGGGCGATACCTGCCTCGTTCTTTCCATCCGGCGTCACCACGAGGGTCTTCTTCGTTTCGCGGTTGTAGAGCGTGGCGACCTGTTCGCCGTTGATGCGGGCGACGCCCCGAAGTGCGTAGGTCTCCGAGAGGTTGAGGACCCGCGTGAAGGGACTCGTCTTCCGCAGTGCGTCGAAGTCAGTCGCGGACGGGGCTTGAGGTTCGATGCCTCCCGCCGGCAAGGTCTCTTGCGCTGGAACGGAGCAAAACCAGAAGAGGGTGAGAACGATTGGGGCAAAAGAAGATTTCATGTTCGCCGCTGCAGGGGGTTCCGCTTTCGAGAGCATCGTCCCGACGTGACGGGGCTTCCATTTATTTCCCTCTTCAACCCGGAAAACAGCGAGTGGTTCCGAACGGAAGGGGGGGGCTCCCACGCTCAGGTGCCCGTGGTGGAATTCCCCTCTGCTTCCGTGGCCGGGATCGACTCGCCCGTCTCCGGGTGATACCAGCGGGCGATCGTGATCTCGCAATCGGCCTGAGGCTCCAGCTCGCGCGAGCGATTGTCGAGTTCGAGTTCGAGCGACTTGATGATCTGAAACTGGTTTGGCCCCTGTAGCGTCGTGAGCCAGTCGATCACAGCGGTCTCCGCACCCTCGACTTCGAGCCGCACCGCGACCTCGGTGTAAAAGGTCTCGTTCACGATCTCCTGCAGACTCTGTTGATCGATCCGGAGCTTGCGGTTGAAGAGCTCGTCCTGGAGCGATTGGATGAGGTCGCCTTGCAATTTTCCGAGGGTGTTTCCGGTCATCTTGGGCATGTTCTCCACAAGCCAATTTTCCCGCGCTTCCCCCTTCGGGGCGTCGTCGAGCCACATTTCGTTGTCCGCGAGGGTGTTTTTCAGGGTCTGGATTTTCGTGTCGCTGCCGCGCAGCACCTTTAAAACGGAACGCGCCGCGAAGCCGTTACCGACCGCGAAGATCACGCCGAAACAGAGTCCCAGCAGCCACTTTTCCCTAACTGTCAGCGCCCTCATTTTTCAGTTTCCCTTGGATCTCGAAAGTCGCGGTGTTGTTGCGCTCGACGCGCGGGTTGGGCATGCTCCACTCGTAGCGCGCGAAGCCATTCATGCCCTGGAGGTCCTCGAGAAGTCGATTGGCGAGCTGCACATCGCGGGCCTGGCCCCGCACGCGGATGTCCCGTCCGGTGGTGCGATATTCGCGGATCACGACCCCGCTTCCGGGCAAGGCCGCGGTGATGCGGCTAAGTTGCACGATGGGGAAAAGATCTTTTTCAAAGGCGGGCTCGAGACTGCGCCAACGCTCCTCGATGAGCTGGACCCGCTCGACGTCGGGCTGGATGATGGCGATCCGGCGCTCCAGCGAGTCGATCTCACGTTCGGTCACTTTGGCGTCGTTCCAGACCCAGACGCCGACGACTGAATAAACGATCAGCCCTAAGGCGAGCAGGGCGAGATTGCGCGCGGCCTTGCGGCGGCGTCGACGGTGGTCCAAGATCGCCGTGGGGAGAAGGCGATCGCGGGCCTCCGCCTTCGCGGGAAAGCGGATCGCCTCCGAACGCACCGGGATGGATAGGGCCGAGCGAAACTCGATCAGCTCTTTTTCCCCCACCGAATCCAGGGCGAGCAGAAGCTCTCGTGGGGCCGCTTTCTCGAAGACACTTTCGCCACGCAGTCCGAGAAGGATGAGATTCACCTCGCTGGCGAGAGCCTTGCCCAGCTCCTGCTTGCCGCTGAGGATCTGCACATGCGCGGGAATGCCGCCGATGTAGACACCGAGGACGAGACGGCCGCACTCGCGCCAGATCAGGGCGCCGGCATCTGGATAGGCCGCGCTCCGCAGGTCTGCCGAAGTCTGATAGCCACCTGCCGTGGGCAGGATGGTGTCGGCCGGAGGATCGGCGACGACGCGGACGGCGAAGGTCTCGCCTCGCTCATTCCGGTCGATCCGTTCGTAGTCGATGAGCGCTGCACCCTTCGCGGAGAGTCCGCGTTTGTCGACTTGGGCGCGGATCATGGTCTCGTGCAAGGCTTCCTCCACGGGAGGGAGCTCCACGACGAAAGTCGAAACACTTGCCGAAGGAAAGGCAACGAGGACATCGCTCCGGTTTCCAACAAGGGGCCGCAGTTCCGCATCCCGGGCGACCTCGGCACCGCCGGAGCAGAGAATCCATCCCCGGTCCGATGCCGGGAGAGCCAGAGTGCTGTGGGACATGCTAGGAAAAAGTGCGAGGAGCGGACGCTCGGGACCGATACCCCGGGTAAACCCGGTCGTCCCGGGAAAGTTTCCCGAAAAAGGGGGGCGGAATCAAGTCCCCGGCTCCGTCCGCGGCTTTCAAAAACGGCCGATGAGGTGATGGGCGATGACCAGATAACGCTCGTGCCATTCGAGATTGGCCGGACGCATCGTCGGCACGCCCGGCGCGAGGACCTGCAGGAAGGGGCGTCCGTCGAGCCATTTGCCCGCCGCCTCGCTTCCTTTGAGCGCACGGAAGGAGCGCCCGTTCGGTTCGCGATGGAGATAGATCTCGGCGCGGCGTCCTTGCCAAGGATCGATCACCTCCAGCTCGCCTCCTGTGTCGCTCGGCTCGCCGCGGATTCCGGTGACGAGGACATAGTGGCTCACCCCCGTTTCCCATTCAGGCTTGCCCCCGTTTTCCTCGCGCGACTTCACGAGAAAGGTGCGGAGATTCAGAATGGGCGGAGTTCCGGCGTCTAGTGAGCGATGGATCAAACCAAGGACGCGGGCGAGGTGATCAGGTTCTTTCTCCTCCGGCTCGAGTTCGAGGAAAGCGGCGGCGAGCGGGGCGAGATGGTGATCGGCGAGCAGTTCGTTCACGCCAAAGGCAAGATCGCGGCAATCGAGGCCATGGACTCCCCAGCGCATCCTCGAAGGATCGATCGAGGAAGGGCGATGCCGAAAGTAGCGATCGACGAGAAAACGCATCTTCACCCCGTCGGTCGAGCCGATCAGGCCGTTCAGCGCCGGAGCATAGGATTCGCCGCCAAAGCGCAGGAGATTCAAGGTCGTAGCCGGAGCGCAGCCATTGGCAGAGTCGGGGTAGTCGCGCTGATCAACCGGGATGGGGTCCGAGGCGCAGAGGCGGCAGCAAACCAAGGAGACAAAGGCGGGGAAGGCAGGGAGACGGATGCAGGCGGCACGACGAATCATGGGGCCGAGCATAACGCACCGGGTCACGATAACTCACGCCGAAAAAAGGGTTTTCGGAACGGACGGCCGCCCCAGGACTTGGTTCATGAGGTCTTGGCCGGGGTCATCGCACTTTCCAGTGCCCCACGGAAGGCCGCCGCGATCGCTTCGATGTTTTCTTTGTTGAAAACGCTGATGTGGTTTCCGGGGATGTCGATGACCTCGACTTCGTCGACGAGCTCGTCCCAGCCGTAGTCCTCGCCCAGCTCGTATTTATCGCCTCCGACCATGGCGCGCAGGAGCGTCAGCTTTCCGGCGATCGGGGCGGGCTGGTAGGCGGCCATGGCCCGCTCGTGAGATTTCCGGAGCTGCACCTGGCGGAGCCAGCCGGCCCCTTTCGCCTGGGGCAAGGTGCGGGCGAGGGCGTCTTCGGTCTCGAAGTAAAGGCGATAGGCAAGTCCGGTGCCGAAACGCCTACCGATGTGGGCGAACTTCCCGAGGGTGCCTTTTTCAGCGAGGGTGCGCTTGTTCCAATTCACCGCAATGCGTTCGGAAAGGCTCAACTTGCGCGCTTCGATTGCCGGGTTCTCCGTATCGATCAATCCGAGAAACTCGACCGGTTCTCCCGCGTCGAGGAGCTGGCGGGCCATGTCATAGGCGACGACCCCGCCGAAGGAATAACCGCAGAGATAGTAGGGTCCGGCCGGCTGGACTTTGCGCAATTCCTCCAGGTAACGCGAGGCGGTCTCCTCGACGCTTTCGTCGGGAATCGGCGAGGTCGCGGTGAGGGCGGGAGCCTCGAAGGCGTAGAAGGGCCGCTCCTTCCCGAGGCGTTTGGCGAGATTTCCGTAGAAAAGGATGCCACCATCGCCACCGTGCACCGCGAAGAGCGGGGGCAGATCGCCCTTTGGCTGGATCGCGACGGTGGTTTCGGCGAGAGGACCGGACGAGGTTTCGATCGTGACTCGGTATCCCTCTTTGCGGGAACCGGCAACGGTTTCTCCGGCAACGGGATCCCCCCCCGGAGCGGACGTCTCCAATCGCTGGTCAATCAGAGCGGCGAGCTGGCGCAGCGTGGGCGCGCGGAAGAGCACGGCGAGGGGCAGGGAAACCTCGAACCGCTTCTGGAGACGTGAGAACAGCTTCATGCCCAGAAGCGAATGTCCACCGAGGCAGAAGAAGTCGTCGTCGAGTCCGACTTCGTTCGTCTTGAGCAGGTCACGCCAAATCGCGGTGAGGCCGCTTTCGGTTTCGGTGAGGGGACGTTCGCGATCTTCCGCCACGATCGGGTTTGCGGCCGCGGCAAGGGCGCGGGTGTCGATCTTGCCGTTCGCGTTCAGCGGCATCGTCTCGAGCACGGCGATGGAGGCAGGCACGAGATAATCCGGCAGCTTGGAGCGGAGGTATCCATCAAGCTCGGAGGGCGACGGCTTCACGCCGTTCATCATGGTGACGTAGGCGGCGAGGGATTTGTCGGCGGCGTTTTCCCCATTCACGAGCACCTTGCACTGGCCCACGAGCGGGTGACGGCCAAGGCAGGACTCGATCTCGCCGAGTTCGACGCGGAAGCCACGGATCTTCACCTGATGATCGATGCGACCGAGGAAGAGGATCGATCCATCGGCGCGCTGGCGGCAGAGATCGCCGGTTCGGTAGATGCGTTCTCCGGAAAGAGTGATGAACTTCTCTGAGGTCAGCTCGGGGCGATTGAGGTAGCCGAGGGCCAGACCATCACCGCCGGTGCAGAGTTCGCCGGGCACGCCGAGCTGAACCGGGCGGAGATTCGAATCCAACAAAACCACCGTCGTATTCGAGATCGGATGACCGATGGGGATGCTCGTCGCGTGCAGGTCGTCGCCCGTGACGCGATGTGCCGTCGTGAAGGTCGTGTTTTCGGTCGGTCCGTAGCCGTTGACGAGGCGCAGTTCCGGATACCGCGCGAGAAGCTTCTTGGCGTGTGCGGGTGACATCACATCACCGCCCGTGATGAGTTGCTTCAGTCCCGCAAAGGCTTCGAGGCATTCCTCGACCATGATCTGGAAAAGTCCGGCAGTGAGCCAAAGCGTCGTGACCTGATGTTTCGTCAGGGCCGTTGTGATCGAGTCGAGAGTGAGTGATCCCGGTGCGGGCAGGGCGAGGATTCCGCCATTGAGCAAGGCCCCGTGGATCTCGAAAATGGACGCGTCGAAGCAGGGGCTCGCCGCAAACAGGAAGGTCTCGTTTTCACCGAACTCGATGAAGTCGGTGTTCCGCACCAAGCGAACCATGGCGCGGTGCGGGATCAGCGCTCCTTTCGGTATGCCGGTGGAACCCGAAGTATAGAGAATGCTGGCGGCTTCGTCGGCCTTCAAAGGGGCGCAGGCAAAGGTTCCGCGTCCCTCGCCGTCGCGGGCGAGGCGATCGGGCGTGAAGGCGGCGAGGCCTTTCGGAAGCCGATCGACCCATCCCGCCTCGCAGACCGCGAGCGAGGCACCACTGTCGGTGACGAGGAAGTGGAGTCGGTCGAGGGGATACTCGGGATCGAGCGGCACGCAGGTGGCGCCGCATTTCATCACCGCGTAGAGCGATGCGATCGCGTCGGGAGAACGCTCGAGAAAGAGAGCGACGCGGCCGCCGTGCTTCACTCCGGCGGCGGTCAGGCCGTGGGCGATCTGATCGATCCGGGCAGCGAGGTCGGCATACCTCATTTCCCCCGCCTCGGAGCGCAGGGCGATCGATGAGCCGCGGGCGGCGGCAATTTCGTCGAACAAGGCGGGCAAGCTTTTGTGGCGCGGGTAGTCGTTCTCGGTCTGATTCCAAATGCGCAGTTGCTCCGTCTGCTCGGAAGAGATCGATGCCGCGACCTCGCCGACACTCTGGACGGCGCCGGAGATGAGTGCCTCGAGGATGGCGCGGTAGATCGCGAGCCATTGCTCGGCGGTGCCGCCGTTGAAAAGGGAGCTTTGATAATCGAAGCGGATCTCAAGACCAGCCTCGTGTTCGCGTGCTTTCAGGAAGAGTGGACTGGCGGTGTAGCCCCGTTCGATCTCCGTGACCTCGCTGGTGAGACCGGGCATGGCGAGTCCGTCATTGACGCGTTCGAGGTTGAAGATTGCCTCGATCCGCGGGCGATGATCAGCGCTGAATTTCTTGATGAGGCGGCCGTAGGTGAATTCCTGGTGATCGAGTGCGTCGAGGAGACGCTTTTGGGTCTCTCTGAGGAAATCGCCGAAGGCGGCCTGCGGATCCACTCTCGCCACGAAGGGGAGGAAGTTCACGCAATGGCCGACGAGCCCTTCCGCGTCGGTGCCGTTCTGTCCGGCCGCGGGGAAACCGACGACGAATCGTTCCTGCCGCCCGAGGCGGTGGAGGAGGATCTGGTAGGTTCCAAAAAGCAGGCCAAAGAGGGTCGCACCCGATTTGCCCGCGATCTTGCGGAGAGCCCGCACCTGCTCCGGAGTGAAATGATCGGCGATCGTCTCGCAGCGGAAATCGGGCTCGGAGGGTGTCGCGAAGTCGGTCGGCAGATTCAGCGGGTGGGCCGGCTCGGCAAACTCCTTCATCCAGTGGGCCTCGGCCGGCGTTTCCTCCGTGCTCGATTCACGGGCGGCGGTGCGCTCGCAGTGATCGGCGAATCGAGGCGCCGGGGCGAGCTGCGGTTGTTGACCCGCGAGGCGGGCACCATAGATCCCGGCGAGTTCCGCGAGGAGGACGTTGTAGGACCACCCGTCGCAGACGAGGTGGTGCGCGTTGAGAATGAGGAGATGCTCCTCGTCCGCGAGTTTCAGGAGCGAAGCGCGGAAGAGCGGTCCCTTTTCCAAATCGAAGGGGGTCTCGCGTTCCGCTTCCTGGGCGGCGGCGACGGCCTTCGTCCGTTCCGCTTCCGTGAGGCCTCGGAGATCCGAGAGGCTTGGGTCGACGACCAAAGAGGGGTGCACGGAGAAACCTTCGGCCCCGGCGGGAAAGACCGCTCGGAGCGCGTCGTGGCGTGCGACAAGGTCGTTGATCGAGGCCGAGAGGGCCTCCGCGTCGAGGCGGCCCCTTAGCGTCACGAGGTTGATCTCGTTGAAACAGAGCGAGGCGTTTTCACTGACCTGCGACGCCAGCCAGACTTCGGCCAGCGGCTCGGTCATGGGGTGCAGGCTGGGAGACTGCGGGCTCGGGTCTGGAGGATGGAGATTTTTTTTTCTCTCCTCGGTGTCGGTTCCGGCGGTGAGGATCCGCGGCGGGCCGTTGAGCCGCGATCCGTTGAGGTGAGATACGGTGATGCCTGAGGGCACGTCGAAGAAGCCTCCCTCCTGCAGTTCGGCGACCGACTCGCGGAAGGCGCTGATGCAATAGTCGATGTCCTCGTCGGTGTGGGCCGCGGTCATGTAGGTCGGGAAACCCTCGAGGAGGAAGACGCCCTTGTTCCGCAGGTGAAAGAAGAGGAGGTTCGCATACTTGTGGTCCTCGGCCGCGCGGATGAACATCTGCGAGCCGAAGTTGGGCATGCGGAAAGGCGCGTTGTTCTCGACGAACATCTTGTCGACGGTCGTGGCGAGACGGGTAGCGCGGTCCTTCACGCCCTGCCAGAATTCGGGACCCTTGCCCTTCAGGTGCAGGAGGACCTCCTTCACCGCAGCCATCGCGAGGGGATGCCTGACAAAAGTACCAGCGAAGAAGGTGACGCCCTTCTCGGGGAAGGAATCGTCGCCATACTGCCACATTCCGCCGTCGAAGGTGTCCATGTAGGCGGCCTTGCCGGCCACGACGCCGAGGGGCATACCGCCGCCGACGACCTTTCCGTAGGTGGCGAGGTCGGCCTCGACGCCATAGTATTCTTGGGCGCCGCGGGGTCCGGTGCGGAAGCCGGTGATGACCTCGTCGAAGACGAAGACCGATCCGGACTGCCGGGTGATCTCGCGCACCTCGCGGATGAATTCGCGGGGCTGGAACTCGGGACGGCGGCTCTGGATCGGCTCAATGATCACCGCGGCGACCTCGTGGGCGCGCTTGCGGATGATCTCGAGAGCCTCGTCGGTGCCATAGGGCAGCACGATCATGTCATCGACAGCGCGGCGCGGGATGCCGGGAGCGATGGGGAGCGAACGGATCGCGTCGCCGGAGCCGACGCCCTTCACGAGCACTTCGTCGAAGTTGCCGTGGTAATCCTTTGTGAAGATGACGATCTTGTCGCGACCCGTCACGGTGCGGGCAAGGCGCATCGCGGCCTGGACGGCCTCGGAGCCGGTGTTGACGAAGCTGGCACGTTCGTTGCCGGTGATCTCACAGAAGAGCTGCGCGGCTTCCATCGCGTTGACGCATTGCGGACCGACCTCGACACCGCGGTCGAGCTGGGCCTTCAGTGCTTCGGTCACGAAGTCAGGCGAGTGGCCAAGGAAGTTCGGTCCGAAGCCATTGAGGAGATCGATGTATTCGTTGCCATCGACATCGACGAGGCGCGAGCCCTTCGACTTCTTGACCGCGATCTGGTAGATCATTTCCTTCCAACGGCGGTTGAAGCCTGAGGCGGTCCGTGGATCGGCGTGCCACTGGCGGTATTTCGCGGTCAGCTCCTTCGAGGTGCGGGTCTTCGCGACATATTTCGAGACGAGCTCGTCGAGGTGGCGCTTCTGGCGTTCTGTCAGGGTGCCTTCGAGGCTGCGATTTATCGAGGTCGTCGGCGCGGAGACGTTCGAGGATGAGTCGGGGGCTGCTGGAGCTGCTGGAGCTGCTGGAGCTGCTGGGGCTGC
>DGXY01000058.1:0-55428 GCA_002396885.1 Akkermansiaceae bacterium UBA5020 | reverse complement strand
AGGAGTAGGAGTAGGAGTAGGAGGCTGGGGAAGGATCACACCGCCTTGGAGCAGGGCGATTTGCTGACGCATCAGGTCGAGCTGTTGGGCGACCAATCCTTCGAGACCGCTCGCGTTTACCGAAGCCATTGGCGCATAAGCCACGACCGGAGCCGAAGCCTGAACCATCATGGGAGTGGGAGCAGCCAATGCAACCGGAGCGCCGTTCGCAGGCGCAGCCGGACGATAACGATCGGCCGGGAGGCTGGCATCAAGGTGGGTGACGAGCGAGTCGATGTCGGCAAGGTTTCCCATCAGATCGCGCAGAGTGAGATCAATGCCGAATTGATTCCCGAGTGCCTTGCTGACCTGGGTCAGCAGGAGAGAATCGAAGCCGAGCTCGAGATACGAGGCGTCACCGATCAGTTCCTCCTCCGGAATGCCGGAGAGATCGGTGAGGACAGCGCGAATCGCTCCGGCGATCGGAGCGCGGCGGCTGGCGGGTTCTGTCATGGTCATAACGTTATCGGTAAAGGCGATCTCGGCGGCGCTGGTCTCGACCGGCGCGGTGAAAGTCGTTGGGGTATCGGTCAGGGGCTTGGGATCGACCCAGTGTCGTTTGCGTTCGAAAGGATAGGTCGGCAGCGGCACGCGCTTGCGCGTTTCGGCAGCGTAGAAGGAACTCCAGTCGACCTCGACTCCGGCTGCCCAGAGTTTCCCGAGCGATTCGAGGGCGTTGGCGTGGTCGCAGCCCGGTTCCTTGACGTGGCGGCAGGTGGAAAGGGCGAGGTGTCCGGCTTTGCGATCGAGCGACTGGCGCACGATTCCGGTGAGAGTCGAGCCGGGCCCGACTTCGAGGAAGAGTTGCTCCGGTTTCTCCGACCCGAGCGAGGCGATGGACCGATGGAAGCGCACCGGCTCCCGGAGGTGTTTCGCCCAGTAGAGCGGATCGGTCGTCTCCTGCGCGGTCAGCCATGCGCCGGTGACGGTGGAAAGGATCGGAATGCCGGGGCCGCGCAGCTCGATGTCCGCGAACTCGGCCGCGAACTTTGCGATGACAGGATCCATCATCCGCGAGTGGAAGGCGTGCCCGGTTTGCAGTGATTGGGCGACGATGCCGTCCCTTTCGAGGACGACTCGGAAGGCCTCAAGGTCCTCACGAGGTCCGGCAACGACGCAGAGCGAGGGACTATTCACCGCGGCGAGGTCGAGCGTGTCGGGCAGGCGCGCGAGCAAATCGCACTCTGACAAACGCACCGAAAGCATCCTGCCTTCGGGGAGTTCGCCCATGAGCCGCCCTCGTGCCGCGAGAAGACGCAGACCATCCTCCAGCGAAAAAACACCGGCATGACAGGCGGCGACGAATTCGCCGACGCTGTGACCGATCATCGCGGCGGGCTCGAGTCCCCAGTGACGCCAGAGATCGGCGAGCGCGTATTCGATGACGAAGATCGCGGGCTGGGCGAGCACGGTGTGCTTCAGTTTCTCCGCGGCGGCTTCGAGATCGGCGCCTTCGGCGGGGTAGAGGACTTCGGTGAGACTGAGGCCGAGATGGGGACGCAGCAACTCGGAGCAATGATCGATCGTCTCGCGGAAACGCGGCTCGCTCTCATAGAAGGCGCGGCCCATGTTGACGTGCTGCGAGCCCTGGCCGGGGAAAAGGAAATTTAAGGGCGGATTGCTGCGCTCGGCGACTCCGCTGACGCCGGCTCCGGAGCGGAGGGCTTCGGCGAGCGCGGTCAAGTCAGCCGCGGCGACGGCGCGGCGGCTGCGGAAGGGCTTGCGTCCGAT
Organism: Akkermansiaceae bacterium UBA5020; assembly: GCA_002396885.1. Classification (GTDB taxonomy): domain Bacteria; phylum Verrucomicrobiota; class Verrucomicrobiia; order Verrucomicrobiales; family DEV007; genus Arctic95D-9. The sequence continues at coordinate 53,658 of DGXY01000058.1, read as the reverse complement.
CGCGAGGGTCCAGGCGACGTCGGCGGGTTTGGTCTCGCCGGGACTCGCGGCGAAGTTCGCCAGATTCGTCGCGGCGGCGGCGAGGGCTTCCTCGTTGCGGGCGGAGAGCAGGAAGAGCTGACTCGCACGCGGCGAGGGCGTCGAGACGACCTCGGGAGCCTCCTCGAGAATGACGTGGGCGTTCGTTCCGCCAACGCCGAAGGCGCTGATCCCGGCACGGCGCGGTTCGCCGTGGCGTCCTTCGGTCCACGGCGTGAGCTTCGTGTTCACGTAGAATGGACTGTTCGCGAAATCGATCTTCGGATTGGGCGTTTGATAGTGCAGGATGGGAGGCAGGGTCGCCTTCTCCAGCGAGAGTGCCGTCTTGATCAGGCCGCAGACGCCCGAAGCCACGTCGAGGTGCCCGATGTTTGTCTTCAGCGAACCGAGGGCGCAGAATTGATTCTCCGAGACACCGGCGGCGCGGAAGGCTTTCGTCAGAGCCGTCACCTCGATCGGATCGCCGAGTGGTGTGCCGGTGCCGTGGCCCTCGATGTAGCCGATCGAGGAGGCGTCGATGCCCGCGTCGCGATGGGCCATGCGGATGACATCGACCTGGCCCTCGATGCTGGGGGCGGTGTAGCTGTGTTTCACACCGCCGTCGTTGTTCATCCCCGTGCCGCGGATGACGGCGTGGATGTGGTCGCGGTCGCGGACCGCATCGCTGAGGCGTTTCAGCATCACGACGCCGGCTCCATTGCCGAAGACTGTTCCCGTGGCTTTCTCATCGTAGGCGCGGCAGTGGCCGTCGCCCGAGAGCATGCCCTGCTCGGTGTAGAAATAGCCTCGCTTGAGTGGTAATGTCAGGGTGACGCCACCGGCGAGGGCCATGTCGCAGAGGCCCGATCGGATCGCGTGGCAGGCTTCGATGATCGCGACCATGGAGGTCGAACAAGCCGTCTGCAGCGTCATCGCAGGACCGCGCAGGTTCATCTTGAAGGCGACGCGGGTGGCGAGGTAGTCCTTGTCGTTTCCGAGTTCGCACTGGAGCGAGCCGACCTGGATCTGGGGGATGAGATTCGCGAGAAACTCGCGGTCGGTGCAGAGATTCGTCAGGAGGTAGGTATCGAAGTAAGCTCCCGCATAGATGCCGATCCGTTGCTTGTGGGTCTCGGGCGTGTAGCCGCTGCGCTCCATCGCCTCCCAGGCCAGCTCGAGGAAGACGCGCTGCTGCGGGTCCATGATCTTCGCGTCCTTGGGCAGGATCCCGAAGAAGTTTGCGTCGAATTTGTCGATGTCATCAACGAGCCCCTTCGCTGGAACGTAGCCGGGTTTTCCGAACTCCTCGGGATATTCGACCTCATCCTGACGGAAGGAGGAAATCGATTCGACCCCATCGACGAGATTCCGCCAGAAAGTGTCGGGATCGTTCGCCCCGGGCACGCGGAGAGCCACGCCGATGACGGCGACAGCGTCGTCGGCGGAGCTGCGCGGATGCTCCGAAGAGGCCGCCGAAACCGTGGCGGTCGTGCGCTCTGCGTCGAGCTTCGAGGCCTGGGCCGCGATGGTGGGCAGTTCGAAAAGTTCGACCAGCTCCAGGGCCGTGCCGAACTCGCGGCGGAGCGCGGCATGCAGGCGCACGAGTTGGATCGAGCTGCCGCCGAGGGCCGAGAAGGGATCGTCGAGTCCGACCTCTTCGATGGCGAGGATGCCGCGCCAGATTTCGGCGAGACGTGTTTGCGTTTTCGTGCCCGGCTTCACGAAGGCCTGGGCGATCTCGGGACGCGGACGTTTTGTCGCAGTGAGAAGGGTTTGAAGCACCTGCGGATCACGCAGCTCGGTGGCGATGCGCTGGGCAAGGGTGGCGTCGAAAAGGCAGGTGGGACCGGCATCTTGCCGGTCATTGACCGGCAAGATGCCGGTCCCACGTGAGGGCTCTCTTTCCTCGGGCACTGGAGATAGTTCCGCGATCTGCGCGGCATCGAGCGCGAAGCCGCCGAGCTCCTCGAAGAAACGCCGCACCGGCTCGTTGCGGTCCGTTTCGGTGAAGGCGATCGAAAGCTTCCTCGCACCGGCGCCCAGGGCGCGTTCGGCGAGCACCTTGAGCATGAGGCGCTCGACCCCCTTGCCCATGGCGCGGCAGCTCAGGAGGAAGAGTTCGGTCGAGAGGTTCGAGTCCGCGACCTGACTGTGGAGGATCGCGCCGACGAGCCCGTAGTCGCCGAAGCGATCGCTTACCCTGACGGACAGACAAACCCCGCCACCGGCGATTTTTTCCGCCAACTCGCTTTCGGTAAGACGCAGGGGATTGGCGTTGAACTGATTCGTTCGCTTCGTGAGCTGGGCGACTCGGGGAAGCTCCGCGGCGTTCGTTTCCGCAATCTCGATCCGCAGATTCAGTCCGCGCAGGAAATCGGCGAAGCTCGAGGTGGCGGAACGAAGGTCGCGGCGCTCCGATTCCTGGCGGTAGAATTCGGCGCGGGCGGTGTCGTCGGCTGTGGCCGGGAGCGTGTCGAGCGGCCAGAGGTGTGCGAGAAAGGCGGGGAACTCATCCGCGTTCTCGGGCAAGGTTAGGGCGATCACGCCGGGGGCGTTCGCGGTGACCTCGCCGATCTCGGCGGGGTTGTCATCGAGGAAGACGAAACTATCAAGCCCGAGGTTGAGCTCGGCGGCGAGTTCGCGCAGGCTCTGCGACTTGGGATTCCAGTTGGCTTTCCAACCCGAGAAATCGGCTTTGGTGAGAATGAGATCATCAGCCCGTTCCGCGAAGACCCGGTCGACATCGGCTTCGTGGTTTTTCGAAACCAGCACCAGGAGGAGACCTTCGTCGCGTTTCGCGATCGCGAATTCACGCAGCGCCCGATAGGGACCGTCGAGACGCAGTCCGGGCGGTCCGTCCTCGCCGCAGATGCCGTGCCAGAGCGTGTTGTCGGCATCGAGGGCGAGAACCTTCACGGGAGGACGCGAACGCAGGCTGAGGCTCCGGACAATCTTTGTCGCGGCCGCGACAAAGATTGGGTCAGTGTAGGGAATATTGCCTGACAGATCGGACTCGGGGTCGAAGACTGCGGTGACGGGATAGAGGTCGGCAAGCGACTCTGCGGTGACGAGATCCACCTTTGCGAGTCCGGCGAGGGGCGCGGTGAGCGGCGTGAGATCGGAAACGGGATTTTGGTCCGGGCAGATGAGAACGAGCGCCGTCGCGGAAGAGCGAGCCGCGAGGGCGGCGATGGCCTGCCCCGTCTCAGCAAGGGCCGACCTGAGATCGGAGGGACGGATGAGAAACACGTTCATCCCGCCTGATCCGTTGCGGTTGCTTTCGCTGGTCGGGTCGAGGCATTCCTGCAGCACCTGGCCGTAGTCGGCGAAAGAGACCCGGTGGTTCAGCTCCAGGGTCTCCAGCCAAAACGCGAGGGGACCACGGAGAAGCTCCGCGGTGAAGGTCGCGCTGACACGCAAGTGGTTCTGTGAGGACGGCTTCAGCGTGTCAAGACTTCGGATTCAAACAGGAGAGCGCGGGGAAATCTCGCCGCCATTGGAGGAGCGCGTCGTGGTCGAGTTCGGTATGGAATGCGCAGGGCTCGGAGGCGGCTTGGGCGAGGATTTCGCCCTTGGGGTCGACGATGAGGCTCGCGCCCGGATAGGAAAGATGCGGATCGCTGCCGGCGCGGTTCACGCCGACTACGTAAGCGAGGTTCTCGATAGCGCGGGCGCGGAGGAGGGTGGTCCAGTGATCGACGCGAGTGGCGGGCCAGTTCGCGATGACAACGAAGAGTTCGGCGCCGAGGGCGGTCGCCTCGCGGAAGGGCTCGGGAAAACGGAGGTCATAACAAATGAGCGGTGCGACCTTCCAGCCGTTCATCTCTAAGACGACGGCCTTGTTCCCCGCTGGGTAATGGTCGGCCTCGTTGACGAGGGGGAAGGGATTGCGTTTGCGGTAGCGAGCCACCTCCGTTCCATCGGGTCCGAAACAGACCGACTCATTCGCGCCGAAGGCGGGATCCTCGTTCAAAGAAGCGATCCCGGCGATGACATGGGATCGATGACGGATCGCGAGGCTTGCGAAGAATTGCTCGGATTCGCCGCCGCGCGCCTCGGTGACCGCACCCGTGTTCATGGAGAAGCCCGCAGTCGAAAGCTCGGGCAAAACGAGGAGTGAACCGGCGGCGAGTTCCGTTGTCCCGATCAATTCATCGATCCGGGAAAAATTGGATTGGCGGTCTTCCCAGACGATGTCCGTTTGTAGTCCGACGACGATCATGAGTTTCTCAATTGCAATGCTAGGTCTCAGTTCTGAAAATTATCGCAATTAAGCGTGAAATCAAAGAGAATACTGTAAATTCCACATTTAATGCGCGTTACTTAATTACCAATAAGAATGATTTTTATGGTAAAATCACGAGCGGAACGGGCGGGACGAAGCTTACTTTGGCGGTGGTTGCCGTAAAAGAGGAGTTCTGAAGGTCCAATCCGGAAGGCTTCATGAGCTTCGCCCGCCGCCTCCGGCTCGCTTTCAGCCCTGCCCCTACGGCAATGCTGGCGCTTTCGGGTATGCCCGAGTTTTGTCCGGAGCCATCTGGGGAGACTACCCCTGGTCGGTGAAAGTGGCCTTCGTGGCTGGAGCCCGCTTTCGCCCTGATGGCCCGGCTCATCCGGATTTTCGTCTAGGGACGATCGGTCTTTAAGCCGGGGGGCGCGAAGGCGGCATGGGCGAGTTCCGCGTAGTAGGGAGAGGTCTCGATCAATTCTTCGTGTTTGCCGTGGCCGAGAACCTCGCCGTCCTTCATCACATAGATCCGGTCGGCTTCGACGATGGTGGAAAGCCGGTGGGCAATGACGAGACAGGTGCGGTTTTGGCGGAGTTTTTCGAGCGCCTCCTGGATGAGGTGTTCGCTCTTGTTGTCGACCGCGCTGGTGGCTTCGTCGAGCAGAAGGATCGGGGCGTCTTTCAAGAAGGCGCGCGCCATGGCGAGACGCTGGCGTTCTCCACCGCTGAGGCGCATGCCGCGTTCACCGACCTCGTGATCAAGTTGGCCCTCGAGTCGCTGCACGAACTCGTCGGCGCAGGCGAGACGCAGGGCCGACCAGATCTCTTCGTCGGTCGCATCGTGTTTGCCGAGGAGGAGATTGCCACGAACCGTCGTGGCGAAAAGAAACGCATCCTGCGTGACGTAGGAAATCGCGTCGCGAAGGCTGATCTTGGAGAAGTCGGTGAGCGGCTTGCCGTCGAGAAGGATGCTGCCGCCCTGTGGATCGTAGAAGCGGTTGAGGAGTTGGAAGACGGTGCTTTTTCCCGAGCCAGTCGCGCCGACGATGGCGACGGTCTGTTGGGGGCGCACCTCGAGGGAGACGCCGCGGAGGATGGTGCGACTGGGCCCGTAGCCGAAGATGACTTCTTCGAAACGGATCTCGCCGCGCACCTCGCCGAGGGGCACGCCTGCCTCGAGGTCTTCCTCGCCCGTTTCATCGAGGACCTCAAAGACGCGCCGCGCGCTCGCCATGCCTGTGACGAGATTCTGGTTCACTCCGTGCAGGCGCGTGATCGGTTCGTAGAGGAAGCCGGTGAGAAGGATGAATTTCATCAGTTCGCCGAGGCTGAGGGTCTCTTCGACGCACCAGGCCGAACCGACCGCGAGGAGGATGACGAGTCCCGTGCTGCCGAGAAAACTCATGAGAGGTCCGTAAACCGCGGCGGCGGACATCATGCGCAACTGCACCGCGCGGAGGCCGCGGCTCGTCGTGTTGAAGCGCTCCTGCTGTCCGTCCTCGTAGGTGTAGCTCTTGATCTGGCGGATCCCGGCGACGGTGTCGAAGAGCATCGCATTCATCTCGCCCGAAGCCTCGCGGGCGAGTCTCGCGCGCGGGGCGAGGAGGCGCGAGTAGATCCATCCTCCCGCCGCGAGGAGCGGAGTCGGGAGGAGGATGAGCCAGGTGAGTGGTGCGTTGGTCAGGAACATCACCACAGCGGTGATGACGATCTGGAGGATCGCGGTGACGCCCTGCTCGATCCCTTCGAGGACGACCCGCTGTGTCGCGGGGACGTCTTCGGCCATGCGGGTGAGGACGTCTCCCGAGCTTCGCTGGTCGAACCAGGCGAGCCCCATCCGGGCGATCTTCCGATGGAGCCGGGCGCGCAGGTCGTAGATCATGCGCTGTTCGAAGACCGCGTTCACCCGCGTGCGTAGGTAGAAGAGGAAGTCTCGTCCGGTGTGGGCGGCGAGGGCGAGCCCGGCAGCCTGCCAGATCAGGTCCGCCCTCTTGTTCGGGATGATGTCATCGATGAACCACTGCATCACCCCCGGAAAGACGAACATCAACAGCGTGCCGCACACCGCGAGGAGGAACTGGAGCAGGGCGATGCGCCAATGCCCCGAGGCAAAAGCGAGGAGGCGGCGGGTTGGAGAGGGAGGAGTCAAAGGCAAGCTCGCCAATGTGGCCTTGTCAGGCGGTTCGCGCAAGACATGTGGAGAGTTACTTCAAGCTACCTCGAAGCGATGCACCTCGACCGCATTTTTACCCGTTTTCGGGACCGGTCTCGGCTCGGGCTGGGCGTAGTCATTGAGATCGACGGCCCGGGCACGGAACTCATATTGGCCCGGCTTCAGTTTTCCCAGGGTCGCGCTCCACGTGATCATGCTGTATCGCAGAGGCCAGGTGAGAGGTCGCCCCGATTCAGGATCGAATCCAAGAACGTCACGCGAGGAAACTCCCGCGGGTAGGACGGTGCTCCAGTCGGTTGGTGGTACCTCGAGATCACAGGGTGTCCATGGCGCTTTTTCTTCCGAGGGCTGCGGCGTTGCCGGATCGACCCGGTGGAGCCATCCCTCGACCCTGCGGAGACCTGACAATCCGGAAATGACACGGCCGGTGATTGTCACGGGGCGACCGGTCTTGAATTGATCCGTGCCGGGGTCGATGTAGGCGGCCGTCTTCAGGTGGGAATCGGGATCGTTGTTCTTTTCCGCATAAGTGTCGTTGGCCCGGTAGTCGTTTGTCACGGAGATCTGCTGGAGCCACTTGATGGACTTGAAACCATGCGCCCATGGAATGATGATGCGCACCGGCCCGCCTCGCTCCAGTGAGATCGCTTCACCGTTGAGCTTCCAAGCGAGAAAGGCGGGCAATTCTCCGGGTGGAGTTTCCATCGCCTCGGTGTAGCTCAACGAGGATCGGAAAAGCTGGGCGGGATCGTCGTTGTGAAATCCCCGGTAGTAGATGCGCCGGACATTCGTGAGGGGCCCGCATAAGCGGAGAACTTCCCGCAGCGGCACACCCTCCCAGAGTCCCTGACCGAGGGGTTCGGCGATGTTGAGGCATTGCATCGCCTTCACGAAGCGAACGCGGTGTTTTTCACCCAGCGCCATCAGCGCCTTCAGGTCGAGGGCGGTGCCATCGGCGATCGTGAGAGGCTTCCCGAGGCTGGCGGGCTCCTTCACCACTTCGCTCGTGAAGGGATCAGCCACGACTTCGAGTCTCCAGGTCTCCGGGCTGAGCCGCGCTTTTACGAGGGCCTCGCCGGCGAGGGTGTGAGGTTTGGGATTGCCACGCGAGACATCATAGAAGTCGGCGGCGGGCGTGAGGAACGGGTGGGGGATCGGCTTGGCCTCTTCCGCGGCGGTTAGGGGAACCAAACCGGAGGCAGCGATGGCTGCGGTCGTCTGGAGAAAGTCGCGGCGGGTGGAGGATTCGGAATTCATTGGGTCTTTAACTTTCCTGACCGGGCGAGCGTAACAGATCGCCGGGGCAGGTGTCATTTGAAAAGAGGCAGACTGGCCGAATCCTGTATCAGAATTCTGCTGACATCGGCCGAATACCGCATTGTAATTGAAGCAATGAAATCTCCGCTTCCCCCCGTTTCAATTCTTGCCGCCCTCGCGGTATCCACGGCTCTCCCGCTTTTTTCGCAGGAAAAGACTTCACTCGCCGGAATCGGCGTCGGCGCCAAGCCCATCGAGGGAGCCGAGGTGATCATCGACGGAACCCGCGGGATGCTCGATGACAAGTGGATCTACTGGGAAGGTCCCCGCTTCGCCTCGTCGATGCCGATCAAATGGAAGATCGTGGAAGATCCGATCGACGGAGGCACTTGCGTCATGACGGACGATCCGGTGGCCAAAGGAGGCAAGTATGGCACCGCCGATATCGTGACGAAGAAGCCCTACCGCGACTTCCGCCTCCACATCGAGTTTTTCATCATGAATCCGCGCGGCAACTCCGGGGTCTACCTGCAGAACCGTTACGAGATCCAGATCTTCGACGGGGACAAGACGAAGCACGGCATGGGCGCCGTCATCAACGAGTCTGAGTCACCCTATGATGCCTACCACGGACTCGGAAAGTGGAACGCCTATGACCTCGTTTTCCGCGCGGCGCGATTCGTGGACGGGAAGATGACGGAGAAGCCGCTCGTGACGATGTATTTCAACGGAAAGAAGGTCCACACCAACCAAGTCATTAACAAGATCTGGGGCGGTCCGAATTCCGGGGTCGACGGAGGCAATGACGATGGATTCGGCATCACCGACACTCCGCAGGGACTCAAGCTGCAGTGCGAGGGCCACGACGTCCGTTACCGGAACGCGTGGATCCAGGAACTCGAGCTCGAGAAGGCCGACACGGATTTCTGAATCGGCGGTCGCGCCCTGCGACGAGTCGCATTAAGGCGCGGCAGGCTTCTTCGCGGCAGGAGCCGGCGCCGGTTTCGGGGCGACGTAGGGAGGATTCGTGTAGGCGCCGGGAGCGGTCTCCTCGAGATTGGGCGCGACGTCAGCCTCGACGTCGCCGAGAGCCCACTTCGTGCCTCCGACGAGGATGTCTTGGAAGACAGGATTCGTCCAGACATCCTCGCGATGTCCCATCGCGGTGTAGTAGACCCGTCCCTTGCCTTCCTTGCGGGCCCAGGTGCTGGGGTAGGGCGGGCGTTCATATTCGACGCCTTCCATGGAGGGAGCATCGATGACGCTGAGGACATGGATGTCGGGATTGAAATCCTTCAACGAATACCATTCCTCGGGGAATCCATACTCTTTGCCGACCTTTTCGAATCCGGGGAAGGTCGGATCGGTGACGGTGTTTTTGGCGTCTTGCTGTTTGCCGTGCTTGATGAACTCGCCGCCGAGAAAACGCACGTAGGGGTCGGCGGCCTCGCCGTGATTCTTGTAACGGTCCGGACCCTTGAGCGACTCGTTCGCGGTGTGGAAGGTGTCGCTCGCGGAGTGAGTGCCGAGAAAACCCTTGCCGCTCTTCACGTAGTCGAAGAGCGCCTGCTTGCCCTCCATCGTCATCGGGGGATTGCCGTCGGTGCCGGGGCTGCATAGGTCGCCTGTCGTGTAGAACATCACCGCGTCGAACTGCGCGAGATACTCCGGAGAGAAAAGGGAACCGTCCTTGGAAAAGGTGAACTCCCAGCCGTTCTTCTTGCCGAGTTCCAGCAGGACCTTCTCAGCATGACTGGGTTTGCCATCCTTCCACGAGATGACCGAATGCTCGTAGCCGCTCGACTTCGTGAAAAAGAGAATCTTTCGCGGTGTCGAGACGGCGAGGACCATGGGCACGATGATCGCCGTGGCGAGCAAGGCGAGGAACAGGGGATAGCGGGATTTCATGAAGGGAAAGCGGTTGAGCGTCTACCGATGGATCGCTCAGGCAAAAAGGTCAACGACCGGTTTCCCCTTGTTGCCGACGGTGAAGGGGCGCTGGCTCGGGGAGTAGACGATCTCTTCCAGAGGCAGGCCGAGGGTCCACGCGACGGTCGCGAGGAAGTCCGGCACGGTGACCTCCTTGTCGGCGACGGCGTGGCCCTCCTTGTCGCTCGAACCATGGACAAATCCGCCTTTGACTCCGCCTCCCGCGAGCAGGGTCGAGAAGACCTTGGGATGATGGTCGCGTCCACCATTGTCGTTGATCTTCGGACTGCGGCCGAACTCCGAACAAAGGACGACGAGCGTGCTTTCGAGGAGACCGCGAGACTGGAGATCCGCGAGGAGGGCGGCGAGGGCGACATCGAGTTCCGCTCCCTTCTCCGCGATCTCTTCCTCGATGTTGTTGTGCATGTCCCAGCCGCCTCCGGCGACCTCGACATAGCGGATCCCTTTTTCGACGAGGCGACGTGCGAGCAGGAAGCCTTGTCCGAGCTTGTTGTCGCCGTAGCTGGCCCGCAACTCCTCCGGCTCCTGATCGAGCTGGAACGCCTCGAGGTCGGTGCTCGACATGATCGCGACCGTCTTTTCATAGAACTGCGTGTAGCTCTTCACCGAGGTGGTCTGGAATCGCTCGCGGAATTCCGAGTCGAGCTCGTTCAACATCGCGAGGCGCTTATCCATCACTTCGGGCGCGACTTCGCTCTCGGAGTATTGGAGACCTGATTCGGGATCGAGGATGGGGAGCGGTGAGTAGCTCGCGGAGAAGAAGCCGTTCCCGTTCTGGGGCTGGCGGTTGATGCAGACGCTCGAGGGAAGAGTGGTGTGGCTCGGGCCGTTGAAGTGCTGGGCCCAAGCGCCGATGTTGGGATGCTTGATCGTGCCGCGCTGCTCGTATCCGCTGCGGATGAGATACTGGCCGCTGGCGTGGACCCCGGTCTTCGAGGTCATGCTGCGGATGAGACTGATCTTGTCGCCGTGCTTGGCGAGATTCTCCATCGTGCCGCCGAGTTGGAAGCCGGCGTTCGTCGAGATCGGAGCCTTCGGACCCTGGGTCGGTCCTTCCTTCGGATCAAGGGTGTCGATGTGGCTCATGCCGCCCATCATCTGGAGGAAGATGACGTTCTTCGCCTTGCCAAAACCGGGACCGCTCAGGACCTTGCTGGTGGTGGCGACTTCTTCGGCGGTGAAACCCGCGCGCGTCGCTCCGTGGAGAACGGTCACGCCGAGTGCGGCCTTGGCCCAGCGTTCGCAGAAGGCCCGGCGGCTGAGCGGGTCGAGAGAGTTCTGAAGTTTCATGAGGATGCGGGAAAAGGGAGGGGATTACTCGACGAAAACGAATTCGCGGGTGTTGAAGAGCACCCAGGTGAGGTCGCTCAAGCTGAGGCCGTTCTTGAGGCCCGTGGCGGCCGTGGTGAGTTCGTCCGCACGGGGCTTCCGGCTGAAGAAGCTGAGATAAAGGCTCTCGATCTGGGCTTCGGGCGTGGCCATGGCGGCGGCGGTTTTGATGACGAGGGAGTCGGGTTGACCGATGACTTCCTGCGCCTCGCCGTTCATGAGCATGAGCACTTGCGGGATGCTGCCCTCGTCGCTCTGGCTGTCGGCGATCTGACGGTCGCTCTGGCCGAACATACGGAGGAAATGCTGATCCTTCTCGGGTTGTGGCAGCTCCGAGGCGCGGGCGAGGACGAGTCCATCGCGGACGGGCGGAGCGAGCGTGAAGTCCTCTTCTTCGGAGGCGGCCGGGGCCATTTTCCGCTTGCGGCCCTTTTTGCCCTTGGCCTTAGGCACTCCTGCCTTGCCCGCATACTGGCGCATGCTGCCGGCCGCATTCTCGATCTGGGATCGGATTTCTTCGGGTGTGGAGTCCCTGCCAAAGTCGATCTTCATCGCTTCCGCATACTTCTCCCCGCGATGACCCTTGAACTGATCCACATCCTCGCCCACCACGAGCGTGGCGCAGGAATCCCATGCCTGTTCCGCGCTCATGCGACGGAGGATGGGGCCGGGGAAAAGGTAGGGCGTGTTGTCCGCGAGATCGTAGCTCGTCGCCTCGCGCTGATAGGTCTGCGTGTTGTAGAGCAGGCGCATGAATTCCTTGAGGTCGAAATTGAGCCTCACCATCTCCGCGGTGAGATGATGGAGGAGGGCCGGATTGACGCTGGCTTCGGGATCGTCCAGATCGGTGACCGGTTCACGAACGCCGACGCCGAAGGCGCGTTTCCAGAGCCGGTTGGCGATCGTCATGGCGAAACGCGGGTTGTCGGACGAGGTCATCCAATCGGCGAACTGGTTCCGCAATTCCACCTCGCTTGCGGAGGCACCAGGCTGAGGCGGGCGCACTTTCTCGTCACCCCAGACGATCAGTTTCGGGGCCACCGGATCGCCGGGTTTGGCGTCGTCATACTGATAGTCGTCGGGTAGTTTCAGATCGTTCGCGCCGGTGTCCTCCACCGCCATCGCGTTGACCCGCAGAACATTCTTGGCCTGTTGCTGCAGGCGTTTGTCATCGATCGAGGCAAGGGCTTTGCGCATCATCTGCGAGTTGCCGCCCTTGGATCCCTTCACACCATAGGTCTCGGTGGCGCCGAAAAAGGCGGCCATCTCGTAGAACTCCATCTGGGTCCATTCGGCGAAGGGGTGATCGTGGCACTGGGCGCAGGAGACGTTCGCGCCGAGGAAGGTGCTGAGGGTGAGGCTGAGATTGTCGAGCCTCATCCCCGCATCGCGGAGCAGGTAGCCGGTCGCTCCGTTGTCGAGGAGCTTCCCGTCGGCCGCCATCATCGCGTGGACCATCTTGTCCCAGGGTTCATTGACCTCGATCTGGTTTTTCAACCAATCCTGGTAGGTGTAGAAGCGGACCTTGTTGGCTTCGTCGGCGACACGCATCATGTCCGCGAAGTAATTGAAGAGATGGCTGCGGTAGCCATCGGAATTCAGCAGCTTGTCAATGACCTTGGCCCGCTTCGAAACGCTCGGATCATTGATGAACTCAAGGGCTTCCTCGCGGGTCGGGATGCGGCCGGCGATGTCGAGATAGACCCGCCTGACGAACTGCTCGTCTGAAGCGAGCGGATTCGGCTTCAGTTGGGCCTTTGCCAGGCCCGCGTTCACGAGTTGGTCGATGCGGGCGGCGGCTTGGGCGAGCCGGGGATCGGCGGGGATGCCGAGTCCCTCCGGCTTCAGGGTTTTGGCCGCCTCCTGGTCGGCGGGAGAGAGCCGATCGAGCGGCAAACGGTGGACGTAGCCATCGCGGATTTGTAGAAAGACCTGTCCGTTCTCGATCCCGCGGAAGGTCGCTTCGAGGGTCTTGCCACGGTTGTCGGTCCAGGTGCGATAGACCGTGTTGCCATCGGGAGCCGCCGCGGGCGCGGCTTCCTGTCCGCGGGCGTGGGTGAGGAAAAGGCAAAGGAGAGAAAGAAAGATGCGCGTTTTCATGGCAGGGCTTCCGGTGGGAAGATGGGCTTCACCTTAAACGACGTGATCCCGGAGGAGTTGCGCGCGAACTCTCATTTTTCGTCCGCCGGACCGGTCGCCGGAGGCTCAGGAAATCCCAAGAACCGGTCGCCTATCGCGATCGACGCGGGCGAGTTCCTCGACTCCGCCCCCGCGGACCTCGGGTCGTTCGGGGACCCTCCGAAAAGGAGCGCAATTTTTTCCCGCGATAAGAACGCGCGATGACGGCAGGTGAGCCGAGCCCAATTCAGGGAAAAGCCTTCTTCACTTCCTCGTTCACATTCGTGCCATCGGCCCAGATCGTGACGAGGTAGCGCGGGGGCTTCGCGTCACGTTCGCGGGTGGTGCGGACGACGATGTCGGTCGCGTCGGTGAGGAGTTCTCGTAGCTTCTTGATGCGGTCGTTGTTTTTGGCGCGGGCATCGGGCTCGAGACCGGCCCCGCCTGCGTCAAGGAGGGCGAGGGTCTGGTTGTGGGTCCAGACGCCGAAACCGAGATCGATGTCGAGGGCGAGGTGTTCGCCATCAACGATGCGGACGACTTTGGCCCAGTAGACGTAGTTCGGCTCGGGTGGATCTTCGGCGTGGAGCGCGGGAGCGGTCAGGAAGAGCGTCAGCAGGAGGACGAGGCTTGGGAGGAAGGAACACTTCATGGGCGGAGCTTGGGCCGATCACCCCCGCGAGGCAAGCACCGAAATGCTCACGGTGGGGCGTGAAGCGGCTAGGGAGGTCAACCGGGTTGGCTGATCGAGGCAACCCTGTTGTGGCCCCCTCGCGAAGTCCCTCACACCCGCGCCGCCATCGAAGTCGTGTGGAGCGAACTCAGGGGCATGAGGATCGCGGCGAGGAGTGGGCTCATGTGTCCGGCGAGACAGAGGGCGACGGCTTCACCTTTGCGGGAAAAGACGCGGGCTTCTCCGTTTCCTGCGGCGGCCCAATCCCCGCGCCCGAGCCGCCAGGTGATGCCCGCTTCGCTGAACTCGACGCCTTTGCCGGGGATTTCTGACGTGGCATGGGCATCCTGCCCATGGGGCGCGGATTTCGGCAACGAGCGGGACGGGCAGTTGATTTGCTCCACCGTGTTTGTGATGGACGAGGCAGGGACTTCGGACGTTGCATCACGATGCATGGGCTGGAAGCCCATGCCACATTTCGCGACGATCACTTCACGCAAGGCGCGTCCGATGGGGGGGTATTCGTTTCGGTGATCCGGCTGCCGACGGGTGAGAGATCCTCAATGCTGTGGTGGTATTGTCAGGATCCATCTCAGCTGATCCGTCGTTGATGGCTCAAGGGCAGGGTGCACCAGGTAGGGAATCGAAAGCGACGCCCTTCGCCCCGTGCCGCCTGCTTCCGCCCGTAGCTTGCTGTGGAAACGGGCCCGTTCAAACGGCGCGAGCGTCGAAAGGGATCCCGAACGTTTCAGCGCTCCCGTGATCCGTTGCCATCGTCCCGCCGAGAGGAGATAATGATCGAGCGAGAAATCCCTCGATCCGCTGCCGCTGCGTGCGAGGAACGTCCCGCTGACGGCACTGCGATTCACGAGATCCACGAACAACCCACGCGATTTACCCGGGCGGATCCGTTGCGAAACGACTTGCCCGCCGCCATGACGATCGATCCACCCTTCGCCGAGCGAGGGCGGAAAGTTGCTCCCGATGATCCCGTCGGCGGTGAGCCCGGATTCGCCGGGTGCCAGAGGCGTCATCATGAGTGCGTAGAGCACCGCCGCTCCGTCGTCCCGCTCGACGAGGATGCGGTAGGAGGCACCCGCCGCGCCGGTGTGGGAGATCACCTTCGCCCCGTGGCTGTCGAGAGAGGAGGCGACCGGCGCACCGGAGTCGTCGTGCAGGGAGAGCACGACCACCCCATCGGAGGAATTGCCGATCACGGACAGGTCAAGGCGCGTTTCACCGGGAGCGAGATCGATCGCATACCAGTCGGGATCGGCATCCACGGCGATGGCATGGATCGTCCCTTCACCGAGCGTGGTTGCCAGGGAGAGATCGTCGTTGTTTTCGTAGGCATCATCGAGCGGGTCTGGAGTTGCTCCAAAGCCGAGCGCCGCAGCGGAATAGCCGGATTCACCTGCTAGATTCGCTGCCCGCACGTAATAGCGATAGGTGCGCCCCGCCACTGCCGTCGTGTCGAGCCATTCCGTCAGCGAGGTCTCGCCGATGAGTTCGGCCGTCTCCGGAGAATCGCCTCGGAAGATGCGGTAGGTGAGCGTGTCGCCCGTTGCTCCCCACGCGACGAGCACACCATCGACGTTTGTGCCCCGCGTCGCCGAGATCGATCCCGGCCCCGCTGGCGGTGCTGCGGCCCGATAGCCCGTGTCGAAGGCTCCCGGCTCCGAGTCCCCGCCCGGGAGCATCGCCCTGACAAAATACCAATAGACGGAGCCCGCCAAGCCGCCAGTGTCGGAATGGCTCGTCGTTTCCCCGACCACGGCGAACTCGGTCGCCCCGGCGATCAGGTCGCTCGTATTCCGGTAGAGCCGGTAGCCCGTCGCGCCGGGCACGGCATTCCAGTTCAGCAGGGTCAGCGCCGATGAAGACCCGTCGCTCGCCGAGAGCCCCGTCGGGGTGCCGGGAGGCAAAGGCACGCGAAGTCCGGGATTCGGCGAAGCCGAAGGAGCCGAGTTGCCTCCCGTGTTGATTGACTCGACGAAATAGAAATACGGGTCGTTCACCGTCGTCGTCGTGTCGTGCCAGGAGAGCGAGGTCGTTGTCCCCATCACCGTCGCTCCGACGAAAGCGTTCGCGGCGTTCCTCGAAATGCGATAGCCCTGCGCTCCGCCTGCGGTCGGCCAGCTCACCCGGATCGAATGCGGCGAATCATCCGTCGCCGTCACGGATGCGGGAGCGCCGGGCGGAAGAAGCTGGCGCCATCCTGAGTCTCCCGTCGAGAGCGACGATTCGAGGAGGCCGTCGCGCGCCCTGACAAAATACCAATAGACCGTCCCCGCCACCGCCGTGTCGTCGTCGTGCGTCGTCGTCGCGGGTGAGGCGAGCAGCGCCGCGTCGCTCCCGTCGGGCTCGAGCCCGCGATAGACCCGGTAACCATCGATCGACGGGACCGGATTCCACTCCAGCAAGACCGCCGCGGTCGAGGCCCCGTCGCTCGCGCTCAGGCCTGTCGGGCTGGCCGGGAGCGGGGCGCCCGGATAGGTGCCGGTGAGCGTGTAGGATCCGATGCTGCCGTATTTCCCGTATCCCGTGACGAGGTCGCCCAAGCCCGTCCCGGTGATCCGCAGGTAGTGGACGCCCGGTGTCACCGTCATCGTGATCGTCGCGTCGAAGGGACCGGCCGGAGCCGCCGAAGCGATCACGTCGAGCTGGTCATTGAGCAGTTCGAGTCCCACATCGAGATTTCGGTAAAGCGGGTGCGGTTTCGCCGTGACCGAAAGCGGACCCGTCCCGGCGCAGTCGAGTCGAAAGAGGTCGGCATCGCTTTCACTTCCGATCCGTCCCGCTTCGGCGATCGTGCCCGTGGGCGAGACCTCGCTCGCATTGCCCGTGGCGTCCCCGTGATCATCGGGCAGGTAGGGGATTCGGGTGGAGACAATGAGGAGATCATCTTCGTTGCGGTTCGCTCCCGGATACTCGCCTTTCGAAAACTGCACGATGGTGCGACCGTAGCCCGTGCCCATGATCGATCCCCAGCTCACGCCGCTCGCGTGGGTGTGGCCCGTGTAGTAGGCCCGGCTCGAAGTGCCGTCGTGACGAAGGCCCACGGTGTGGCCGATCTCGTGACCACCCGATTCCGCCGCACCATTCAGGGTCAGGTTGAAGACCCAACAGTAGGGATTCGTTGGACTGCCGAAGGAATTGATATAGGCGACTCCGCCCGCCGATCCATACCAGGCCTTCGTCGGAGTGAAGATCACCATCATCCGGTCGCTCGTCGCCGCCCCGTCGAAATCCGCGCGGACCGTCGTCACGTTCACATCGAAGACCGCGTAATCCTCCGCGATCGATTTCCAGATCCCCTCGATGTGTGCGGGTGTGCCGAAGGGCGCCGCGACGATGGGGAGTCCGTCGTTGTAGGAGCTGTTCCAAGGCGTCCCCGTGACCGTTTCGCCCTCGAAGTTCAAATAGATGACGCGACTCGCGGCGGCTCGGCTTTGCAGGGCGGGGACACTTTCCTCCGGTCCTGACATTCCGCCCAAGTCCACCTCGGAGCTGAGCGGCTCGGGGGGGAGGCCGGGATGCAGTTTTCCCTCCTCGAAGCGCGCACAGACGAGGTCTTCGGCTTGGATGCGTTGGATTGAGACGGTGCCCTCGTCGAGATTCGTGGCGAGACGCCAGGCCGATCCCGAGCCGCGCGAGCTGATCTGTCCGTCGATCCTGCCTTCCGGATTCAGGGAGAGGAACGCGGTGGCGTCTTCCGCTCCGTCGAGATTGATCCCGAGAGCGAGATCCCCGGTGGGATGCCGGTGAAGGAGATTCACTCTTCCCGCCAACCCTGCGCCGAGCGGCACTACGATCGATTCCCCGAGCCGACTCTGGAAGAGGCGGGAGAAATCACGCACCGTCCCCGCGTTCTCCGATTCCGGGAGCAAACGCACGAGGGCGTTCGGCAAAAGGCGGGCAAGGTCGGTGGAGGGGTGGTCGCCGAGAGGTTCGCTCTTTGGCTGCGCTTCGCCGGGATCGGAGCGGTCGAGCGAGACGAGCAGAAACCCTCCCACGGCGAGGCAGCCTAGCGCGGCAACAAGTACGGGGATGGAAGACCGCATGGAGAGGAGAGGAAAACTTCCGGCTTCGGCTTAACGTTAAGGGCGTGGTGGGGGCTGTCGAGGGTGAAAACGGGGGGGCGTTCGCGATCTTCCCCTTCTGCCTGGGCCTTTTTCCCCTTTCCTCGCCCCGGTCCTTTTCGTAGTCTTGACTCGAAATTCGCATGTCCCACATCCTTTCCCTCGACCAGGGCACGACTTCGTCGCGTGCGATTCTCTTCGATCATGCTGGCACTCCCGTTGCGGTCGCGCAGAAGGAGTTTCCGCAGATCTTCACGCAGCCGGGCTGGGTCGAGCACGATGCCTCGACGATCTGGGCGACGCAGTTCGGCGTCGCCGCCGAAGTCCTGACGAAAGCGCGGCTCCATCCCTCGGACATCGACGCGATCGGGATCACGAACCAGCGTGAAACCACCGTGGTGTGGGATCGCGAGACGGGCCGCCCGATCCACAATGCGATCGTCTGGCAGGACCGGCGCACCGCCCCCGTCTGCGACCGGCTCCGCAAGGCCGGGAAAGACAAGTTCATCGCGAGACGCACCGGACTCATCCTCGATGCCTATTTCTCGGCGACCAAGGTGCAGTGGATCCTCGACCAGGTGAAGGGTGCGCGGGCCAAAGCGAAGGCCGGCAAGCTTGCCTTCGGCACGATCGATTCGTGGCTGCTCTGGAATCTCACCGGAGGCGAGGTCCATGCGACCGATCCGAGCAACGCCTCGCGCACGATGCTCTACAACATCCACAAGCAGGCCTGGGATCCGGAGTTGCTCGCGCTCTTTGACGTCCCTGCCACGATGCTTCCCGAGGTGCGAACTTCGAGCGAGGTCTATGGGACGACGACGGGTCTCGGTCATCCCATTCCCATCGCGGGGATCGCCGGCGACCAACAGGCGGCGCTTTTCGGGCAGGTCTGCACGAAACCGGGGATGGCGAAGAACACCTACGGAACGGGTTGCTTCATGCTCATGAATACGGGTGAAAAACCCGTCGTTTCCAAACACCGCCTCCTCACCACGATCGCCTGGCGCATCGGCGATCGCACCGAATACGCCCTCGAGGGTTCCATCTTCATCGCCGGGGCGGTCGTGCAGTGGCTGCGTGATGGACTCGGGATCATCAAGCACGCTTCCGAGATCGAGGCGCTGGCGGCGTCCGTGCCGGATACGGGTGGCGTCTCCCTCGTGCCCGCTTTCGCCGGACTTGGGGCTCCGCACTGGGATGGTCACGCCCGTGGCACCATCACCGGGATCACCCGCGGCACCACCGCCGCCCATTTCGCCCGCGCCGCGCTCGAGAGCATCGCCCTTCAAACGGTGGATGTGTTAGGAGCGATGCAGGCCGACTCAGGCATCCGTCTCAAGGAACTCCGCGTCGATGGCGGAGCGACCGCGAACGATCTCCTCATGCAGATGCAGGCCGATTTCGCCGGCGTTCCGGTGGTGCGACCGCAGGTGACCGAGACCACCGCGCTGGGCGCCGCCTACCTCGCCGGTCTCGCCGTCGGATTCTGGAAAAATACCGCCGAGATCGCCTCGCAATGGCAGGCCGAAGCCCGCTTCAAGCCCACCATGAAACCTGCCGCCCGCCGTGCCAAATTCGAGGCCTGGGAGACCGCCGTGAGGCAGACGAAGGCGCATGGGTGACGAAGGATTTGGCATTGACAGAATTCTGTCCCTCAACGATCCCCACGTATGAAGACCCTGAGTTATACCGAAGCACGCAACGGGTTGGCCGGGCTGATCAAGGTCGCGGAGACCGATCGCGAGCCGATATCCATCACAAGGAATGGGCATTCTGCGGTCGTGCTTCTCTTACAGGAGGAATACGATGCGATGGTGGAGACCTTGCATCTGCTGTCGACTCCGGCAAATTCAGAGAGAATTCGCCAAGGGCTGCAGGATTACGAAGCCGGTCGATTCGAAGAACACGCCCGATGCGATTGACCTGGTTGCCCGGAGCCTGCGAAGATTATCTTCAATGGCGGGCGGCGGATCGCAAGACGCGATCCCGGATCAGTGAATTGGCAAGCCTGAGCCTTTGAAAAGCAATTTGTCAGGATGGTGGTCCCGGCGCATCACTCAGGAGCATCGCCTTGTCTATCGCGTGGATGGAGACCTTCTCATCATCCTTCGGTGCCGCTTTCACTATGATCGATGATAGAGGCACGGGCCTCCTTCGCTGCCGGGTTTCGCGGGAGTAAACGCGGTCGCATCGAAGGGATGGGCGATGGGGGAGTGTTCGGGGATCGATGAAGAGTTGATTCAGGGGAACACCAACGCAAGTGCTTCCACCGCCGTAACCTCCGGGACGATGTCCTCCGCCCCATCCATCCCTCTCCGTCTCGACGGCAACGACGCGTGCGTTGCCGACCTCGGGCTGTGGTTGGATCCTCATCGGGCGCGGGATTTTGCGTTCGTTTCCCATGCCCACGCCGATCATTTCGCGCCGCATGGCCGCATCCTCTGCTCGACACCGACGCGCCGACTCATCGAGGCCCGTTATGGCGCAGCGGCCCAGCGGGCCGGGATTCTCGATCTCGCCTTTGGCGAAGTGCGGGAGGTCGACGGCTACCGGGTCGAATTGCTCCCGGCCGGGCACATTCCGGGCTCGGCGATGCTCTTTCTCGAGCGCCTTGACGATGGCGCGACGCTCCTGCACACCGGTGATTTCAAAACCCGAGCCGCCCCCGGAGCCGAGGGACATCAGGGGCGGCACGCGGACACGCTCATCATGGAGACGACCTTCGGGCTGCCGAAGTTCCGCTTTCCTGCGGGTGACGAAGTCCTCGCCGCCATGGTGAAGTTCGCCCTCGAAGCGATCGAGGAGGGAGAGATCCCGGTCTTCATGGCTTACGCCCTCGGCAAGGCGCAGGAGATCCTCATCGCCCTCCACGAGCGTGCCCCCGGATTGCGATTCCAGGTACACGAGTCCGTCGCGAAGATGAACGCGGCGGTCGCATCACTCGGCTATTCGATTCCGGTATGTGATGTCTTCCACCCGAAGGAACGCAGTCCCGGGGGCCATGTCGTGATCGTGCCGCCGAATGCCGGCCGCGGTCTCGCGATCAGGCGTCTCCGCAAATCGATCCGTCTCGCCATGGTGAGCGGCTGGGGGATGGAACCGGGCGCGAAATACCGCTACCAATGCGACGAGGTCTTCCCGCTCTCCGACCACGCCGGCTACGACGATCTCCTCTCCTTCGTCGAAACGGTCGCGCCCTCGCGTGTGCTGACGATCCACGGCTACACGGGCGAGTTCGCCGCCGATCTGCGGCGGCGCGGGATCGAGGCCTGGCCGCTCTTCGGCGAGACGCAACTCGAACTTGAATCGCTCGTCCCGGAGACGTCTTTGGTATCTTTGATAGGGTCTGATGGAGCACCCGACCCCCGCGGACCAGAGTCCGGCTTCGGCACCTTCGCCGCTGTCTGCGGGCGGATCGCCGCCGTGACCGGGAAGTTGAAGAAGCGAGATATTCTCGCCGCCTATCTGGCCTCGCTTCCCGATGAGGAGATCGAGGCGGCGGTGCGTTTTCTCGCCGCGCGGCCCTTCCCGAGAGAAGAGGGAATCCGGGCGGCGAACGTGGGATGGTCGCTCATTCGCCAAGCGCTCCTCGATCTGAGCGGGCTCACCCTCGCCCAGCTCCGCCAGGTCTCAGCCTCGCAGGCCGATGCGGCGCGCACGACCTATTTGATCCTGCAGGGACGCACCACGCCGGAGCCGCGCAGTCTTGCGGAGATCAGCGAGTTTTTCCGCGAACTCGCCCGGGAAAAGGGGCAGACCGCGAAACTGCGACGACTTCGTGTGGGTCTGTCAGGCCTGAGCCCCGGGGAAGGCGCTCTTTTCGTCGGCGTCCTCACCGGCGACTTGCGCATCGGTTTGAAGGAAGGTCTTTTGGAGGAAGCGCTCGCTGCTGCTTTTGACAAGGATCCTGCGGAGGTGCGTGAGGCGAACATGCTCCTCGGCGATCTCGGGGAGACGGTGAGGCTCGCCCGGGAAGGTCGTCTCGCCGAGGCTGGGGCAAGGTGGTTCAATCCGATCCGGGTGATGCTGGCGAGTCCTGAAGACGATGCCGAGGCGATCGTGGCGCGCCAGGGAGGCGAGGGGAGAATGCTCTGGCTCGAGGACAAATTCGACGGGATCCGTGCCCAGCTCCATCGCCGCGGCGACGAGGTCGGGATCTACTCGCGCGATCTGCGCCCACTCCACGCTGAGTTTCCCGAGATTGCCGAAGCCGCTCGAGGCCTCGAGCGCGATGTGATCCTCGACGGCGAGATCATCGCTTTTGCCGAGGGGAAGAAGCTCACTTTTTTTGATCTGCAAAAGCGACTCGGACGTCGCGACACGCGTCTCGACCAAGGCGATCTCTTTTTCGGCGAGGCGGTGCCGGTGCGTTTCGTCGCCTTCGACCTGCTCGGCTGTGATGGCGGTGGCTGGCTCGATCGTCCGCTCTCGGAGCGGCGTGTGGCCTTGGAATCGCTGAAGCTTCCCGCCGGGATCGACCGATGCGAAGTCGTCCATGCGAGGAACGCCGCGGAGGTGGACGAAGCCTTCAATGCCGCGAAGCGGCGTGGCAACGAAGGGCTCATCGCGAAGGAGCCCGCGAGCCGCTACACCCCCGGACGTCGGGGAAAGCAGTGGCTGAAGTTGAAAAAGGCGATGCCCACGCTCGATGTCGTGGTGGTGAAAGCCCAGCAGGGGCATGGGAAACGCGCCCATGTCCTGAGCGACTACACCTTCGCTGTGCGCGACGAGGAGAGCGGGGGACTGCGCGTCATCGGCAAAGCCTATTCCGGACTGACCGATGCCGAGATCGAGGAGCTGACGGCGCATTTCCGCGAGCGGACCGTGGAGAAGATACGCTCCGTCCACGTGGTCGAGCCCGATACGGTTCTGGAGATCGCCTTCGACTCGATCCAATCGAGCAAACGTCACGACTCGGGGCTATCGCTGCGGTTTCCTCGGATCAAGGCGATCCGGCGCGACAAGACGCCCGAGGAGATCGACACGCTGGCCTACGCGCGGAAGTTGGCGGGTTTGTGAGGGTGGTGTGCGGCGTTCAAGGTCCGTTCCGCTTCGCCTCGAACTGACGATGGGGTTTGGTCGCTTTTTTGACGGTAACCCCGGGTCGATTTTCGAAATCCGTTGCGATGAGTGTGGCTTTGGCAGGGTCGATCTCACCTGAGTGTGCGTGGAGGAGGTAGCGCAGCACGAGCGGCTTCGCCGCCTCGATCTTCCAGGGTTCGCGCTGGCAGAAAGACGCGCCCATCCAGCCGTCGGAACGCACGTGCCACGGGGTCGGGTAACGCGGATTGCCGGGATGATCGTAGAAGGTGATGCCCTCGACGACGGTTTTTCGCTCAGGCCCGGTGCCGGAGGTGATGGGACCCGAGTAGTCCATCCATGCGGCGGTCTTTTCGAAGATCGCTTCCTCGCCGCGGGTGCCTTCGCTGCTCGTCAGTTGACCGCCGCCGAAATGATGACTGAGGCTCTTCGCGACGCGAACCGCGACGAGTCCGAAATTCGACTTCTCGAGCGTGGTGGTTTCCCTGCCGGCCCCGGGGCGCAGGGTGATCTGGATCTCGAGAAATTGTCCTCCGACTCCATCCCGAGAGGAGGCGGCGATCAGTTCGTGATCGACCAGCTCCGCGCCTGCCTCGTCATACCAGCCGAGCGAGGCGGCGAGGATCGACTCCGCATTGCCTTCCTCGTAGGCGAGCCAGTGTTTTTGACGGATCCGCGCCTTCGTGTTCTCCGACCAGAAATCGATTCCCTCGACCTTCGCGTGGGCAAACCAGATCGAGCGGTGATGATCGTGATTTTGCGCTCCGGGATGTCCCATGCGCGTCAGTGAAATACCTGAGGGACCGTTGAAGGGGTAGAAAAAGGGACGCGGATATTTCGGATCAAAATGCCAGCGGGCCACCTCCGCGCTGTCGTGGAGGAAGGCAACCTGATCATCGGGCAAGGGGAGCAGCTCGCAGCGAGGTGGCTCATAGGCCATGGTCGCCCCGGGATCCGCCGCGTGGATGGGAGAAGTGAGGAGAAGCGATCCGAGAAAAACGAGGCCGATTTTCATTTTCTCCATCGAAGCGAAGTCCAGGGTGACTGGCAAGGGCGTGATCGGGGTCGGGTTCAGCGGCGTCCCTTTTTGCGCTTTTTCCGGATCGCATCCTTGGGCGCGGTGGTGCGCTGTTTCTCACCCACTTTGGGGAGACGCCATCCGCGTGGGAGGAAGGGGGGATTTGCCGGAACGCCGCTCTTCCCTTTCACCGGGTTGGTTGGGTCGGCCTCTTTCCTCGAAGATTTTCCTTCCGTCATCGCTTCGACTTTGGCGAGCCATTCGGGATCGATCGGGTAGGCGAGTTCGAGTTCCTCGACGATTTTCGATTTTGGCAGTGGCGGGAGGGGCGTGGGTGCGCAACCGGCCGCAGCGAGTGCGGCTTTCCACGTGCGAAAACACGACCGGGCTTCGTCATAAAGTTTCACCGCATCGGGCTCGCGGCGGATCCCGCGCAGGAAGAGCGGTTTTTTCTCCCGGTGGCGATCCTGGATCGCCTTGATGATGGCCAGACGACGCTCTTCTTTGGGCGTGGTGCGAGCGGGTTTTCTGGCCGTGGTGGCGGCCGGTTTGGGAGGGGATTCCCGCCTCGCGCGCGGGGCGCGCTTTAACTTTTCTTTCGCGGGAGCGCCCGGCGGCGGCCAAGCCAATCCAGCGGCAAGGATGGCTTTCTTCCAGGAGAGAAACGCTTTCTGGGCCCGCCGATAAAGGTCGGCACTCGCGGGATCCTCCTTCATGCGGAGGCGATCAAGTGGATCGCCACGGAGAGCGCGGGCCTTGAGTTCCTCGATCAGCAGATGCCGTCGGCTGGGCTGGCGGGACACGCGCGCGACGGTCCGCGGAACCGTTGGCTCGTGAGGCAGGCCGGCTTCTTCGAGGGCATTCGCCCATCCTTTGAATTGAAGGGAGGCTTTGCGGTAAAGATCCTTCGTCGTTTCGTCCATCGACATCGAGCGGCGGTCGAGTGGTCTACCGGCGGCATGATGCTCGCGCAGAGCTTCGAGGAGCGCCGCCCGACGACGACGGGCACGCGGTTTGGCGTGATGCTCTGAGTCAAGCCCCGCCGCATCGATCAGATCGGTCCATTTCCGGAAGTGATGTTTTCCCGAACGCAGAAGTCCAGTATTGGCCTCGGGACCCTCGCGCAGCGCGGGGATCGTGATGAGCTTGCCTTCGGCGGCGCGCTGTCGCATGGCTGCGATCACTTCCTCGCGGGTATGATCGGGTGTCTCGCGGATCGGTTCGGGTTTGGCGAGGCCGAGTCGTTTGCGGACGGCGGGGTAGCCACCCATGTGTTCAATCGTGAGGTGAAGGTCGTTGTTCTTGAGGTGCTTCTGGATTCCGACGGCGGTAATTCGGACTCCTGCGGCGGCCAGTCTCCGCAGCTCGACCAAGACTTCCTCCGGCGAAAATTCGCGACGCAGCGGGTAGGCCCGGTGCGGCAAGGGCAGCCCCGCCGCTTCGAGGGCCTCGTCATAGCTGTTGAAATATCGCCGCACTCCGGTGAGAAGGAGATGATTGAGTTGGGTCAAACGGGTGATTCCCGGCGTTTCGCCTTCTTCTCCGGCCACCTCGCGCAATCCTTCGAGAAGGCCCTCTTTCGTGATGCCGGGGGCCCGCTCGCTGATGGCATCAGGATAGGGAATTCCGAGAGCGGTGATGAAGGACTCCCACGTGATGCCCTTGCGATGGATATGCTGCCAGAGGTTGTGATCATTCTCGCAAATCCAGGTGGTCCGCAGGCGGTGGCCCATCGTGTAGTAACGATAGGCCCGGTCCATCATGTATTCATCAGAGTAGAGCGGTTCCCAGTGGGGGAGAAGGTGGTTTCCCCCCTCCTTCTTCATCCGTGCGCGTCGAAGTTCGCTCGCGATCTCGGCCCCGGGATATTGTTTGCGATATTCCGCGCTGCTTACGCCGTGTCGACGGCCGAGATGGGCGTTCAACTGGAATCCCGTGTATCCGCAGATCCGGCAGGTGACGGTTTCCTCGAGTTCGACCTGGAGCTCGCTGTAGTCGAGTCCGGCATCGGCGACGGCCTGCCACCATCCCCAGAAGGGGCGCACCGCATAGACTCGCTCGATCAAATCGGGCCGGCGGCGCTTCACCGCATGAAGGTTCAAGGGGCGACCGGCTTGGTGCTCGGTGCGAATCCAGTCGGTGATTTCTTTTTTCTCGGATGTTGTCATGGATTTCAGGGCCCTGGGAATCGGCAACGCGATCCCGCAACGAGCCGTTGGAAGTGGACGGCGAGGTCAGTTGTCATAGGGTCTGGGATGCGATGGAGTCGTTCCGATCGCAACGCAATCGGTTCAAATACGGGCTTGCCTACGCCCGCGTTGATCCCTACTCTAGGAGCGAACTACGCTCGGTAAAATGATGATTTCCGACCCACTCTTTTTGATTCATCCTCTCCGCCCGATTGCCGCCAGCCTGCTCCTCGCCGCGGGCTTTTTTGCCCAGCCTCTCGCGGCCGCGCCGATTGATGTCGCGAACAAGTCGGGCCAATCGATGACGGTCGAGGTCTTGTCCTACGCCGCCAGCAGCGGCAATGTTCGCATCCAGCGAAAGGACGGGCAGATTTTCAACACGAAGCTCGATGTCTTTGACGCGGCTTCGCAGGAGAAAATCATCGCTAACGCACCCAAGGAGATCGCGAAATTCGAGATGGATGTTTCCGTCGGAAAGAAGCGGCGGGATCAGGGCAGCAGCTCCTTCATGGAAAACATGACGATCACCACTTCGGTGAAGATATCGAATGTGACGCGCGATATCGATCTTGGAGAGACCAGCTTCACGATTCTCCTCGTGGCGAGGAATTCCAAGCGCTACGCCGATCGGACTCAGGATTGGTATCGGATCCTTTCCGTGCAGAAGTTTTCCACGCAACTGCCGGCCGGAAAGTTTTCGGAACACGAGCTGAAACCCGTTTTGACCTCTTATGATTCGGACAAGGACAGCTCCAACCTGGGAGGCTGGGAGTTCGAGGGATACTTGCTCGTGGCACAGGATCCTGCCGGAAAAATTCTCGCGACCAAAACCTCGCTTGGGACGGTTTCGACCACGACCGTGAAGGACGAAAAACTCATTCTCGACGCCTTGAAACTGAGCGAAGGGATGGAAACCGAGCACGACCTGAAACCCCGGGGACTTCGCTGATCCCCCGACTGCTCTGCCCTGCATGTCCCGCGGCGAGGGGATCTCACTCGCGAAAAAATGGCCGGATTCGGTATTTTTTTGGGTGGCCGGAAGGACCTGCCCGGGATACTGGTATGCCCCGGAATCCCGGAAAATCCCCATGAAGTCGACTCTCGTTTTACTCGCCGCCCTGCTCTCGTCGGGTCTCGCGCTCTCCGCCGCAGACCGTCTCCACCTGCCGCCGAAGGAAGGCACCGCCAATGGCAAAAAAATCGTCCTCGTTTCGGGCGACGAAGAATACCGCACCGAGGAGACCATGCCCATGCTCGGCAAGATCCTCAGTCAGAAATACGGCTTCGACTGTGTCGTCCTCTTCGCGATCGACCCCGAGGGCGGCTACATCGATTCGAATTTTCAGAAGAACATCCCTGGCACCGAGGAACTCGATTCCGCCGATCTCATGGTCATCGGGACGCGTTTCCGCAAACTCCCGGACGACCAGATCGCGAATTTCGCGGAATTTCTCAACGCGGGAAAACCGGTCATCGGCATCCGCACCGCGACGCACGCCTTTGCGGGCGGCGCGGCGACGGGGGATTTCAAGTGGTCGGAATTCGGCCTGAAAATCCTCGGGGAGAAATGGATCAACCACCACGGCAAACACAAGGTCGAGGGCACCCGCAGCGTCCCGATCACCTCGAACGGCTCGCACGAAGTGATGCGTGGCGTCGGTGAGATCTTCGCGACGACCGACGTCTACGGGATCGCCAATCTCGATCCCTATGCCGTGACGCTCTTCCTCCGCGGTGAGGTCACCGAGTCGCTCGATCCCGCCTCGAAGGCGGTTGTCGGCAAGCAGAACGATCCCCCGATGCCGCTTGCCTGGCTGCGTGAATACACCGCGCCCGACGGCAAGACGAAAGGTAAGGCTTTCTGCACCACGCTGGGTGCGTCGGTCGATTTCGCCGACGAAGACCTGCGCCGCCTCATCGTGAACACGTCCCTCCACCTGACCGGGCAGACGGTGCCGGCCAAGGGCGATGTCGAAACGGTCGATCCCTTCGCGCCGTCGTTCTACGGCGGACTCGGAAGTGCTCACTACAAGGAAATGAACCGCAAGCCCGAGGATTACGCTCTCGGGAAAAGCCCCGCGACCTCGGATTTGAAGATTCCCTCGCCGAAGGCAGCGACCGCCTCCGAGAAGGCCGCGAAGACCGAGGAGAAAAAGCGCCCCGACAACAGCGGCCCCGGGGCCCCCCATGCTCCCGAAGTGGATCCGCCGGCGGCGAGCAAAGCCCGGCCCCAGTCGGCGAGTGCTCCTGCCACCGGAGAGCGCATCGTCTTCATCGGAAACGGACTGGCCGAGCGAGATGTCTATTACAGCCGTCTCGAGACCGAGCTGCACTTGCGTTTCCCGGAAGCCGGAATTTTCCTGCGCAACATGGGCCGCCCGGGTGACACGCCGGGCTTCCGCCCCCATCCCTCACGCGTTTCGCAGTGGGCCTTCCCCGGCGCCGAAAAATTCCACCCTGACAAAACCATTCACAACGGCAAGGGCTTCTTCCCGACTCCCGACCAGTGGCTCCACCACCTCAAAGCCGACACCGTCGTCGCCTTCTTCGGCTACAATGAGTCCTTCGACGGAGCCGATGCCGTCGCAAACTATCAGGCTGAGCTCGAGGCTTTTGTGACGCATACCCTTTCGAAGGCCTACAACGGCAAGGAAGCCCCGCGTCTCGTCCTCGTCTCGCCGATCGCCTACGAGGATCAGAGCGGTGATCGCGACCTGCCCAAAGGGGAGAAGGAAAACGCGAATCTCGCCCTCTACGCGGCGGCGATGGAGGCGGTCGCGAAAAAGCACGCGCTCACCTACATCGATTTGTTCCACCCGACCAAGGCGCTCTACGGGAAGACCAACGAGCCCTTCACCACGGGTGGTTTCATCCCGACCGAGGTCGGTTATCGCCAGCTCGCCGAGATCCTCGCGAACGGGCTCTTCGGAGAAACTCCCCGGAAATCCAAGGCCGATCCCGAGCTGGTCCACGGGGCGGTGAAGCAGAAGGACTGGTTCTGGAACAACGACTACAACATCCTCAACGGCGTCCACACTCACGGACAGCGCTACAATCCCTTCGGCCCGCAGAACTATCCTGACGAAGTCAAAAAAATTCGCGAGATGGCCGACCTGCGCGACCAGCTCATCCGTGACGTCGTCACCGGAAAGAAGAGCGATCTCGTCGTCGATGACTCGAAGACCCACCCGCTCCCGCCCGTGCCGACGAACTACCAGCCGAGCGTGAAGAACGGCAGCACCGAGTACCTCTACGGCGAGGCCGCCGAGAAATCCCTCACCGTGCCGGATGGCTACGAGGTGAAGCTCTTCGCCTCGGAGAAGGAATTTCCGAATCTCGCCAATCCGATGCAGATCTCCTTCGATGACGAGGGGCGCCTCTGGGTCGCGACGATGCCGACCTACCCGCACTACCGCCCCGGCGATCCGCTGCCCGATGACAAGCTCCTCATCTACGAGGACACCGATGGCGACGGCAAGGCTGACAAGGAAACGGTCTTCGCCGACAAGCTCCACCTGCCGATCGGCTTCGAATTCGCTCCCGAGGGCGTCTATATTTCGCAAGAGCCGAATCTCGTGCTCCTCCGCGACACCAATGGGGACGACAAGGCCGATACGCACGAGATCGTCCTCGGCGGCTTCGATACGCACGACACCCACCACGCCATCAGTGCCTACGCCGCCGATCCCTCGGGTGCTTTCGTGTTGTGTGAGGGTGTCTTCCTCCACACCAACGTCGAGACGCCCTACGGACCAGTCCGCGCCGTCGATGGCGGTTTCTACCGTTTCAGCCCGCAGCGGATGCAGCTCGAGCGCACCGCCCAGCTATCAATCCCCAATCCCTGGGGCGCGGTCTTCGACAAGTGGGGGCAGGATTTCTTCCTCCATACCTCCGGTCCGAGCATGAATTGGATGCTGCCGGTCTCGGTGAAGTCCACCTATGGCAGCAAGACGCCCTCGACGCCTGACCTCGTTCCCAAGGGCCAGAGCGTGCGGCCCACCTCGGGACTCGAGATCGTCTCCTCGCGCCATTTCCCCGATGAGGTCCAGGGCGACATCGTTCTCTGCAATGCGATCGGTTTCCTCGGTATCAAGCAGCACCAGATCGAGGACGCAGGCACCGGTTACAAGACGACCTTCCGTCATGATCTCCTCAAATCGACCGATGGGAATTTCCGTCCCGTCGATCTCGAGTTCGCTCCCGATGGCTCGCTCTACGTGATCGACTGGCACAACGTCCTCATCGGTCACATGCAGCACAACGCCCGTGATCCTCTCCGCGACCATGTCCACGGCCGCATTTACCGGATCACCTATCCCTCGCGTCCGCTCGTCGAACCCGCCAAAGTCGCCGGTGCTTCGATTTCCGAACTGCTCGAGAATCTCAAGCTGCCGGAATACCGTACCCGTTACCGCAGCCGCCGCGCCTTGCGGGCCTATCCTAACGAGGAAGTGCTGCCTGCGGTGAAGACCTGGGTCGCCGGCCTCGACAAGGCTGATCCCGACTACGAGCACCGCCGTCTCGAAGCCCTCTGGGTGAGCTGGGGGATGAACGCCGTCGATGAGACGCTCCTGCGCGAACTCCTCGTCTCGCCCGACTTCCGCGTGCGTTCCGCCGCCGTGCGTGTGGTGCGTTACAATCATCACCGCCTCGCCGATCACGCCGCCCTTCTCGAGAAGGCTGCCTCCGATCCGGAAGGCCGCGTCCGCCTCGAGGCCACCGTCGCCGCTTCGTGGATTCCTGACAAAACCGCCGCGAGGAAGATCGTTGAGGTCGCTGCGGCCCTGCCCACGGATGAGTGGAGCAAGAACGCCGTCCAGACTGCGAAGGATCGTCTCGCCGGTGTCGCCGAGAAGGCCTTCACCGAGCACCCGGTCCTGCCCGCGCCTTCCCATCTCAGTGCCGACGCGAAGAAGCAATACCTCGCCGGTCAGGAGATCTACTTCCGCGAAGGGCACTGCGTCACCTGTCACCAGCCGAACGGCAAGGGCCTCGATCCGGCTTTCCCTTCGATCGAGAAGAGCCTCTGGGTCACCGAGGATGCCGAACGGCTTATCAAGATCACACTCTACGGTCTCATGGGGCCGCTCGAGGTGAACGGGAAGAAATACGACGGCCTCGTCCCGATGACGCCTTTCGGCGGCATGCTCAAGGATGAGGAGATCGCGAACGTGCTGACCTTCGTGCGAAACAGCTTTGGCAACCAGGCCGATCCCGTCTCCGCCGTTCAGGTCAAGAAAGTCCGTGATTCCCAGCCCGGGCGTCTCATGCTCTACACCACCGAAGAGCTGCTGAAGGAACATCCCTTCAAGTGACCCAAGAGGGTTTCGGCTTCAGCCGAAGCCCCTTCTGCGCGCGGCCCGGAGCTCACCTTGTCTCGTGCGCTTCCTGACACCGCAGGCAGAGTGAGACGCTGGGTTTGGCTTCAAGCCGGGCGGCGGGGATGGGCGCGCCGCAGGCTTCGCAGAGTCCATAGGTGCCGAGATCGATCCGCTCCAAGGCGCTATGAATCTTCTCGACGAGCCTTCGTTCGCTCGTCGCGACCTTGGCAGCGACCTCGAGAGTCTCGAGATCGGAGGCGCGATCGGGGCCGGTGAAATCGTCGGTGGAGCGGCTGTCGTCTAGTTGCCTCTCATGCTCGCGCGTCGCCGACTTGAGTTCGGCGAGCTGGGCTTCGAGCTTGGCCCGGGAGCGGCTCAGTTGATCGGTATTCATCGGGCGAACGCGCGGAAGAGGAGAACGACAATGATGACGAGTAGGGCGGTAAGCCATCCGTGGGGATGCCACTTCCAGACGAAACGTTCCTTCAACTCAAAGCGCTCGTTGGGATCCTCGTTCATTTTTGTTATAAAGGAGTTTCATGCCGAGGTCTCAGCCTCGCGGAGCATTCCGGCGATCTCGTCTTTGAGGTCGAGGCGCCTTTTTTTGAGGTCGGTGAGGGTCTCGTCGGACGGGGTTTCGATCCCTTCCTCCATGCGGAAGATCTCCTTGTCGAGTCCCTCGTAGGAGTCCATCAGCTTTTGGAAGTGCGTGCTTTCCTCCTTGAGGGCGTGAATGGCATCGCGTTGATCGGGGAATTCGTTGATCAGGGGGTGATGGGCTATGGGCATGGGAAAAGCATCTTCCGATATGACCGGGCGGTCGAGGTGGAATTTCTCCACCCGTGCATCGCTTGCGAAGATCCCGCGCACCGATTGTCAGAAAGTGCGTTGTCGCTCTCTCCCGGGGTGTCACGGCTTTGGCTCGACAAGCAAGGGGACGCCGCCCGCCCAGTGGACCGCATTGCGCAGGAGCGCCCGGAAGGCGGGCACCTCGAAGTCACCGCGATGGCCGAGGGAGGTGTAAAAGACCCGCCCGCCTCCGGGGGAGGTGCGGACCCAGGCGACGGGTTCAGGCTGGGCGATGCCTTCGGCGCGACCGGTCATCAGAATCTCTACGCCCGCCGGCAAAGGGGTGTTTTGATAGAGTGATCCGAAGGTCGCGAATTCCTCCGGCGCGATGCGCGCAAGGATAGGGTGGGCGGAAGCTCCCTCGGCGACCTTGGCAAAGGTCCTGATCTCGTTGCCGTGGTGACCGGTGTAGTTGCCTCCGAGCACGCTCGCATCGAAGTCGCGCCATTCATCAAGGCCCGGTCCCGGGGCCTTGTCGCGCTGGTGGAAAGGATGGCTCGCGGTGCGGATCGCGACGAGCGGTTTTCCGGCGTCGAGGTGGGCGCGGAAGAGATCGAGTTGCTCCGGTGGCAGGTTGCGGCGTCGCACGGAGAGAAGGAGGACGTCAGCGTGTTTGACGACCTCGACTCCCGGCAAGGTCTCTCGCACCTCGGCGTCGCCGTAGACCACGCTGATCTTGAAGGCGCGTCCGAGTTCGGCAAGGGCGAAGGCGGGGAGGGTCTCCTCGGTCTGGTATTCATCCTCCGCCGTGACGATGACGAGGTGTGGGCGTTCATCTTCGGGGAATCGAAACGTTGTCTCGTCGCCGAGGATCTCGCCGCTGGTCACGGTGGGACACCAGTGGCGCTCGACGTGGGAAAGGATCAGATCGTTTCCGGTGAAGTGGTTCACGAAGGGTGGTTCGGACGGATTGTACATCGAGTCGGTGAGGTCGCGGACGAGGGCGACGTTCATTCCCTGGCGCACGAGTTGCCGGATCCCGAAAGGACGTCCGAGCACGCAGAAGTTGGTATGGACACCCATCACGAGGACGTTCTCGATGCCGCGCGATTTCATGAGGAAAAAGGGCTCATACATTTCCGCGACGGCGTCCTCCGGCGCGATCTCGAGGGTCTCGATCTGGCGGTTGTAGAAGCGCACCCTCGGGCGGAGCGGTTCGGTGTCGTCGCAGGGCTGGTCAATCTTCACCGGCATCTCGTCCTCCCGGGTCGAGTCGAGGTGGCACCAGCCTTCGAGCGGAAGCGTCGTGCCGAGCTTGGGAGCGGATTGGGCAAGGAGACGCTGCGGAGTTCCGGCATAAAAATTCATGCATCCGCTCGGGCAGTGGATGATGAGCGCCCCGGCGGCGCGAGCTTTCGCCACGACCTCGTTCATGCGCGGGGCCATCTCGGCGACGCGGCGCGCGGAGTTGCGGCAGTAATGGTCGTCCCACATGTCGCAGATGATGACGGCGGTGCGCGAGGCGTCCCACTCGGCGCGTTTCGTGATCGTGTGATAGCGCTTGGCGCCCGCTGCGACCTCCTTCTGCGAGCGCATTTTCAGGAAGAAGGACTCCGCTTTCACGAAGGCCGGAGTCATAAGGAAGGCGGCGAGGAGAAGAGCGCGAAGCAAGAGGGGCGGATGCATGAGTCAAAAGGTTCGTGTCAATGTCAGGATCATTTGCCACTCTCACGTTCGGCCGCGGTGGCCCTCAGGGTGGCGGTTTTGGTAGGGTTCCAATTCGCGGGCTGTCCCTTGCGCTGGGCGGCGAGCCAGTTGAGGGCGGCCTCGTGCAGGATCTCGTGTCCGCCTTCGAAGATCGTCACGCGGGTGTTGCCGTGCGTTTTGCGGAAGAGGGGAGGATTGGCTCCGTAGAGGGCGTCGCTCAGATCCGGATCGCGCGGCAAGGTCGCCGGCTCGTGATACCATGTGGCGATGTCGGTCTCCGGAATCCGCGCGGATGGCGGCACCACGGCATTGAAGGCACGCAACGAATGGGAAAAGGGCACGCTGCCACTGCGGCCATCGGTGATCCCGTGATTGAGATCAAGTGGCACCGGTCCCGCATTTTCGAGCCAGGTGAGGGGCGATCGGTGTTTGGCCTCGGCCTTGGTGGACTCGGTGGCGTCGGGCAGTCCACCGATCGCGCCGACGATGTGGCAAGCGTAGTTGAGGCGTCCCGCCGCCGTCGTCTCGGAGTGCCAGGCGGCGATGTCGGCGATGCCACACCAGGAGGAAATTCCCGCCCAGATTTCGGGTGTGCGCCCGGCGAGGAGTTGGGTGGCGTGACCACCGCCTGAGACGCCGATCGCATAGATGCGGGTCTCGTCGACGGGAGCGTTCTCCTTCGCCCACGCGACCACGGCGCGGATGTCGGCGACCATGAGATCGGAGCCGAGGGCTTGGGGCGTGCGATTGGGTCCGCGGAAATTCGGGTGGACGAAGATCCAGCCGTTTTGCTGGCACCATTCGGCATACTTCACCTCACCTCCGGCTTGGAGGTAATCGCCCGACCAGGTATGGAGAGCGACGAGAAGCGGTGCGCGTTTCCCATCGGGAAGGTCCGGCGCCCAGAAGAGGGTGGGTTGCTCGCTCCGGTCTTCGGCTACCGGGTAGTGCACGACCCGCACCCCGGCCGGGTAGCCCGGGACGGGAATGGGATCGGCCGCGGGGAGGGAGAACGCGAAGCTGCAAGCCAATGAGACTACGACCAGTCTAAGCCTATCCGTGTTCATCGGTGGGAGCGTAGCGGATCTGTGGCCATCTGTGTCTGTCCTTGTTTGGTCATCTTGGTTATTGAACACGGATTTCCACGGATGGAACACAGATGGACACGGATATCGGAACGGGAAAGTTGTTTCGACTGAGGCAAAAGGGTTTTGTCAGGGTTTTGCCGTCATCGTCTCGTGCACCGCTTTCACGATGACCTCCTCGATGGTTTCGTGCCAGAGTGTGGGGAGTCCGTAGTAGACGTTCGATCCTCCCCCTTCGTAGCCTCCTTCCTTCAATACCCGAAGGCTCGGGATGTAGGCCATGACGTCGTTGCTGTAGGCCGCAACCCAGGTCTTGGGGCCGCGTCGCTCGCGCTTCAGGCGCAGGGCGTAGTCCACGACGACTTCGCCGCCGAGAAAGACGAAGTCGATCTCTCTACCGAGGGTCCAGATCCCGACGGGGTAGGGATAGGCGCCGGCGAGGCCGCCTTTTTCCTCGATCTGGCGGAGGAGGTATTTGGCTCGGGCGACCTCGAAGCGGTTCGTGGACTTCTCGTTTGCCTTGATTTCATCCGCGGTGGGAAGGACGTCGAGCGGGGCCTCGATCTCGCGGTAGGCATACTCTAGATCGGGTGCGAGCTCGGGCATCGTGGCGCGGAGGACGTCGCCGACGCGGGCAGCGAGATCGGCTCCGTAGGCCTGGGCGAGAGGCAGTTCACGACGAGGCACCGGATTTTGGTCGCCCCCGCAACCGGCCCAGAAAAGGGCAACGGCTCCGGGAAATTTCTTTTCCAATTCGATCTGGGCATAGCCGGGGTAGTCGGCATTCCAGGTCTGCCCCGAAAGCACGGTGGCGTGGCACGCGTAGCCGAAGAGCACGGCTTGAAGCGTCCCTTCCGGGTCACGCACGGAAAGGACGGGCACGTCATGGTCGCTGGGACCGGCAAGAAGGCCTTTGGTGCGTTTGTCAGGCACCTCGGGCTCCTTGTTCTCGCGGCGGTTCACCGCGAAGGTGCATTTGCCGTTGCCCCATTGCACGCGGGCGGGCGCCAGCTTGCCGAGAGCTTCGGTCGAAAGGGCGCCGATCTTGCCGAGGAGTTCGTCGGCATAGGCGTCTAGCTTTCCCTGCTCTTCGACGGACAGACGCTGATAGTGGAGAGGAGCGAGATTCCCGGCGACGACGGGACCGCTGTGGGTGTGCGAGGTGCAGATCGCGATCGCCTCGCGCGGCAGTTGATGTTGTTTTGCGAGGGTTTCGGTCACGCGCGTGGCGAAACCGCGGTCGATTCCGACGAGATCGAGGGTGAGGATGAGGCCGCGTTTCCCCGAAGCATCCTCGAGGACGAGGGCTTTGGCGTGGAGATCGGTCTCCTTGCCCTCGGCCGGGGCAGTGCGCGATCCGTAGCCGGCCATCCAGAGCGGCTCCGAGGGTGTGATCACGACGGAAGCGGCTCCGGCTTTCCAGCCTTCGGCGCAGAGCGTGGCGGGCAGGAGAAGGCCGGAACAGAGCAGAAGGGTGAAGCGATTCATCCTTTTGAGAGAAACCGAAAGAGCCCACCGGTGGCAAGTCCGGGACACGGCGCGATCAAGGAGGGGGCGGCGGGTTGTTCCGCGAACACGGTGGGCGGAGAAGCCGCCCGGCAAAGGCGGCGGTGAGGCTCATCGCATCGGCAAGGTGAGGTTCTGTTGATGCACCGATCTCGTGTATTCGATCTGGTTCATCAGTTCCTGATTGTGTTGTTCGATCCAACCGGGAAGGCAAAAGGCATCGACGATCCACCAGATGAAGATCGCGAAAAGTCCCACAAATCCGATGCAGACGTAGCAGAGTGGGAACGAGACGAGGGTGATGGCGAGCATCGCCGCACCGGATCCGCCACGGTTGCAGTAAAAGCGATGGCCCCCGAAGATGCCGAGAAACCACCAGAGCAGGAAGGCGATGAGGGTGTCCTTCTTCCTGATCTGGAAGGCCATCATTACGGTTGCGTCAGTGATTTGCATGGAGGGATTCGGCGGCGGATTTCAGGATGAACGACTGGTCCACTTGGCGTGGATCAAGTCTTCGCTCAGGGTTTTGCCGGCGGGTCGGCGCCAGTGTCGCCTCGCAGGTGGATGACGCGCTGCGGAAAAGGGATCTCGATCTCCGCGGCTCTGAAGCGCTCGTAGATGAGTGAGTTGATGCGGTGGGTCATCTCGAGACGCTGCTCTGTGCTACCGAGGAAGCAGCGCAGGGTGAAATTGAGGCTGCTTTCGGCGAACTGCTCGAAGACGGCGGCGGGCGCGGGATCCTTGAGCACCTCGGGCTGACTCGTGGCGATGTCGAGGAGGATCTCGCGGGCCCGGTTGATGTCCGATCCGTAGGCGACGCCGACGGGGAAGACGAGACGGGTGACGGGGCTGGAAAGGGTCCAGTTCATGATCGTACCGGTCACGAATTCTTTGTTCGGCACGATGAACTCTTTCTTGTCCCAGTTCGTGATCGTGGTGGCCCGGATCCGGATCTTTGTGACGACACCATCGACGCCTCCGACGGTGACGATGTCGCCGACGCGGATGGGGCGTTCGAAGAGGAGGATGAGCCCGCTCACGAAGTTCGCGACGACCTCCTGAAGCCCGAAGCCGAGGCCGACCGAAAGGGCGGCGGCGACCCAGCCGAAGCGCGACCAATCGAGTCCGATCGTCTGAAAGGCGATGGCCGTGCCCACGGCGATAACGATGTACTGGCACAGCGTGATCACCGCATTTCGCACCCCACTTTCGACTTCGAGGGCGCGGAGAAATCCGAGCTCGAGGAGACCGGGGAGGTTCTGGAAAACAATTCCGGTAATGATTCCGATGATCCCGAGCCAGATCAGGTCGCTGATGCTGATGCCGGCAAAGAGGTCGCGGCTGTCGAGGTATTTGATTGAGGGCAATGCCTCAGACCACGCCAGCCAGCATCCAAAGAGCGCAGCAAGGGTGACGACGGCGCGGATGAGGTGGCGGGTCTGTTCGCCGACAAGGGTCCAGTCGATCGGTCCGTCGTCTTCCGGAGGCAGGATGACTTCTTCGCGAAGGCTTGGATCGACTTCCTCGGCGGCCGTTTTGGTGCCGGGATCCGCTCCGGAGTTCTCGGTCCGTTTGGCCTCGCGTTGGGCGAGGGCATCGGCGAGGGCCATGCGGCGTCCGCGAAGCGCGGCCCAACGGGTGATGATTGCGTAGATGAGGATGGCGGCAAAGACCACGAAGCCGGTCTTCTGCATGAGGTAGGCCAAGGCCACGGCCGTGAGGAAGTGCCCCATTCCCGCGAGAATGGCGAGGGCGATTGGCAGGAGAATGAAAAAGGTCGTCCAGATGCGGCGCAGTTTGAGAAAGCGAGAGGTGGGCTTTTCCATCAGCGCGAGGACGCCGGTATTGCTCTTGAAGAAGGCCCGGAGGATGGCCGAGAGGGAGAGCATCGCGATGATGAAGACGAGCCGGCCTGGTCCTTGGAAGGCGGCGAGATCCCCTCCGTTGTACCACCAGATGGCCAGGAGAATGTGGGCGGGCAGGTAGAGGAAAATAAGGCCCATCAGTCCTTGATGGAGCGGGTCGAGGACCTTGCGTTTCCACCGGAAATGGGCTTCGGCGACACCGCCGGGCCAGCAGAGAATGCAGGAAAACCGCAAGACGACGAGGAGGGCCGACGGACCCATGAGCCCTTTGCCGAGGGCGTAGGTCGTGCCGGTGCTCAAGGGATCGCTCGTGAAAACCCAGCCGAAAAAGAGAAGCAGGATCGGCACCGGCAAGGCGAGCCAGAGCGAGATGGTAAGGGCTTGGATCGTATTTCCGATCTGATCGGAGGAGGTGCGGCGCGTCTGCGCGGCCGCTTCGGCGAGACCTTGGCGCAGACGGCGGCGTGGGAAAAGGAGCACGGCGGCGAGGATGACGGCGAGGAGCCACTTGCCCGGATGGATTCTCACGACGGCTCGTCCATATTCCCGGATTGCCTCGGGACCGAAGAGCGTGATAAAGGCGGTGCGCAGCCCGGTGAAGGCGTTTTTTCCGATGGGCGGAGCGCTCGCCGACCAGACGAGGCGTTCGCCGAGATAATCTCGCAGATCGTCGGCCTCGGCGAGCGTCTCGCTCACGACGAGGTCGGCTTCGCCGAGAAGGGTGGCGAGGCGACGGTTCGCATCGATTGAATCCTGCCGCAGCTTGATCCGGTTGGCGACGAACTCGGCGAGTCCCGTCCTCAGCTTCGCGAGATCGTCCTCACTCACGCCCTTCGAGCGGAGGAGATCAAGCAACTCCTCGACCTGGCCCTCGGGCGACGGGAGCGCATCGAGTTCACGATCGGCGCGGAAAGCCTCGAGTCTGGCCGTCGAGATGGCCTTGCGGCGTTCGCTGAGGGTGACGCGCATACTCTGGGGTGTCGGCAGGGTGCGGCGCAAATCGAGGACGATCTCGGAGAAGGAATCCTCGAGTCCGCCGATCGCGATCTGGGCGCGGATGTTTTCCGACTCACGGCGGAGGCGCTCGAGATCTTCCTCCGCCTGGTTTTTCGTGGCATCGGCGGCGGCGATGCGGCCGAGGAGGGCTTGGTTGGCCTGGGCGAGGTCGCGCGTTTCTTTTACCAGTTCCTGGATCTTCGGATCGCCCGAGACCGATTGCAGGCCCAACTGGGTGATGAGTCGCTCGGCTTCGGTGATCCGGGCGCTGACGAGTTCGCCGCTGCGGGTTTCGAGACGTGTGGCCCTCTCGCGGGCAAAACCGAGGTCCGAAGTGGCGAGATCGCGGCGGGCCTGGAGAAGGTCGCGGCGCTTGTCGAAGGAGAGCGATTCCTGCTCGAGCATCGCGAGTTCGGCCCAGAGCATGCGGATACGGGTTTGGTCGACCGCGAAGTCGGCGCGCTCCTTCGGATTCGCCGGCGCGAGGCTTTTCCAGTTCGTGAATCCCGTCTCCGCCTCGGAAAGTTCGCGCGTCGCGGCGACGATGCGTTGGCGGTTGGTCGAGGGACGGGCCTCGAGTTCAGTGAGGGCGGTCTCCGCGTCGCGGACCTTGCGTGTCAGCTCCGAGATGCGGGTGCGCTCGGAGGTGAGTCTGGCATCGATGATCTCAGGCCCAGCGTTGGCAGTCAGGTCGGTGCTCGCGTCGGCCCCTTCGGGGAGGCGACCGGCGCGCCGGTTTTCGAGTTCTTTCCGGATCGTCGAGGTTTCGTTGGGACCCTGCTCGACGCCCGTTTTCAGCGACTGCCCCTGCTCGACGAAACCTGCTGCAGCTTCGAGATTGGCAAGGGCTTCCTCATAGCGTTTTCCCAACGTCTCTTTCGCGAAATCGTCGAGCGACGGGTCGGTTTTGACCTCCTCCATCGATTTGCGAATCCGTTCGGCCGTGAGCGGACTCTCGCGAAGCGATGAGGGCGGGCCGGCCGTCTGCGCGGCGAGGGGCGGGGCGAGCAGGGCGAGCAAGAAAAGCAGAGGGGCTTGGAGAGCGCGCAGTCGGGGCATGGACATTGTCCCAACCTACATCCTCGGCCGGAAAATACCACGAGCGCGATATCACCCGTGGGGTAACCGCCGCGATGGCGGAGAGGTGGAGCCGGGGATGATTTGGACCCTCACCCCCAATGCACCGCCAGCCACACCGTCGCCTCTCCCGCCGAAGTGCACTCGACGCGATGCTTGGCGTGCGGCGGGATGTGGAGCCAGTCACCCGGCTTCATCGGGACAACCGTCACCTCTCCGCTGGCGGAATCTTCAAAGCTCAACATCGCCCCTCCTGAAAGCAGGCAGACCCATTCGTGCTCTTCCTGATCATACCAGAATCCATCGACCGAGGCGTGGCCGTGCGAGACGAGACGGACGATACGGACATGGCCTTGACCTTCTGCGAGGACCTCGACGAGCTCTTCGGGCATCGGGGCCGGGACCGTTTCGAAGAGGTTCGAGGGGTGCATCCGGGCCGGAGCATGCCGGATTCAATTGAATTTGTCGATCCGAAAGACGGGGGAGGGGACTTGGAAAACTCTTGTAAAAAAACACAAAAATGATAAAATTCATAAATCAGCCCATGCCTTTCCTTTCCAGCCCTCCTTCCCGCGACCCCGTGGGGAGGAAAGTCTTGTCGGTGAATTGCGTCCCCATCGAGGCGGCGTGGTTCCGAGGAGGGCTTTCCATCGAAGAGGCGGAGGAAGTGTGGCGAGTTGCGGCCAGGACGACGACCGATCCACGTCGCGGGATGAAGAAGGAATGGCTCCGTCGTGGCATCCTCGTGGGGGAGATTGTTCCGAGCTACCGCGACTGCTTCGGCGAACCACCCGCCAAGTTCCGCCATCTCGGCGGTCCGAGCCGGCGGCTGAAACAGAAAACCGGGTGGCGGATCGACGGGCTGCACCGCCCCTTCGCACCCAGCTCCTCCGCGCCGGTCGGACTCAAAAAATGAGCGAGCCCTTCCGCGTGCGACTAATGGAAATGGAAGGGCGTCTCGCTTCCGGATCGGGTTCCACATCGCCGCTGAAAAAGGCGGGCGAACTCCTCGTCCACGAGGATGGCGCGGCCCTCGAGGCACTCGACGGACTGGAATCCGCCTGGGGTAGGCTCACTGCTCCAGAGGCATCACCTTTCCAAACCTTTGCGTGGAATCACGCCTGGTATTGCACCCACGCGCTCGGTCGCTTGAGGCCCCTCCTTTTTGAATGGCGTCGGGGCGGAGAGACGGTCGCGATTCTGCCGTGTTATCGTGAAGGAAAAACGATCCGACTCGCGGCCGATCGCATCTGCGATTATCAGGATGTCATCGCCCGCGATGGCGACGAGATCGCCGCCTTGCTCGCGGCGGTGCTGGAATGGGTCGCGGCGCTGGGCTACGGCGGACAATGCCGTTTTGAAAAGCTCTCGAGCCGGGGACTGCTCTACCGCCAGCTCCACGCTGCGGGAGGGATGCCCGATCATTCCCTTTGCTTCGAGAAATCCTTTGCGCGCTGTCCCTACGCGGACCTTCGGGGAGGTCTCGAAGGCTACCTCGGCGGTCTGCCGCGGAAGCTCAGCGAGGACTTCCGTGTCTCCTTGAAGCGCCTCGGGCGCGAGGCTCCCGACGCGCGCCTCACGATTCTGCGCGATTTCGAGATCCGCGTCGATGATCTCTGGAAAGCGGCGGCCTTTCACATCGGGCATTTCCCGGAGGATGGCGAAAGCCCCTTTGCCGATCAACGCCTCATCGACCTCTTCGGGCGTGTCGCGAAGGATCCCGAATGCGGATTCCAGCTCGCCTTTCTCACGCTCTACGGCGACCTCCTCGCGGTCGATTTCGGATTCGTGCGCGGCGGAAGCTACTACGGCTATCTCACCGCCTTCGACGCGGGTTTCGGGCGGCTCGCGCCCGGCAAATGCCTCCTCCTCAAACGCATCGACCGCTGGGTCGCTGAAGACGGCGTGCACACCCTCGATCTTCTGGACGGCGACGAAGAATACAAGCGCGGCTTCACCGGCCACAGGGCTTATCACGTCTGGTCAGTGCGCCTGATGCCCGACGACTTCCGCAACCGCCTCCGCCGGGCCGGACTCGAGTCCAGGAAACAACTCCGCCAGATCGCCAAGCTCGCCCTCGGCAGCGAGGAAGGGTTGCCGAGGTGAAGGGGGAAGAATTGGGGAGGGATGCGCTCGCTCTCGGTGCCTCCGTGAAAAAGGGGAGTTGAACCCGACGAGTGATGGCGAGCACTCCGCAGAGTGCCCCGATCCCCCAATTCTATCACCTGCTACAAGGGTGCTGATGGAAAGCCTTATCAGCGCAGCACCGGCATGGCGAAAAAGCTAATCAAGGCGCTGCAATGCCCTTGCCCGATCGGCGAGAATGTGGCGGTATCCCTCCCTTGCTTCCACTGAAAGCAGGGACACTTCGAGAAGGGACTCCGCCTTCGCATCGAGTCCGGCCACCCGGTCGAGGAGGCGTTCGGCTCGCTCCGGTTTCAGTCGGAATCGCCTCGCCAGCTCCCGAAAGTCCTCGCGACGATGGAACCCGTTTTGTTTGAAACTCTCCGTCTCGAACTCATCGGCAAACAGCTCCAGCGCGAGGGCGCTTTCCTGCCGCAGGTGCAGCCGCGTGTTCACGAGATCGTAGGCTGGGCTGAGGACATGGTCCCCGAGCGGCGTCGGCACGAGGGAGAAGTTCTTGAAGTGGGCGTCGCCGTTGCCCGCTGCGTAGTTGAAGACGATCAGCAGGAAGAGCTTCTCGATTTCGACCGCATAGGACGGGCAGTAACGCTCCAGGACCCGACCGATTTCCGCGTAGCTGCCATCGTATTTGAAGTTCCGTCCGTGAGTTTCACGGCTGCGGCCCGACAGTTGGCAGAAATCCTCCTGTGACCGCTTTCGCCCCGTCACCGCATCCCGGTCGAAGCGTTTCACCACGTAGGCGGGCGATCCGTCCGGAAAGAAAACGAGTCCGTTCGGTGGCGTCGCGATTCCCGCGATCTGACCGGCGAGCTGCATCGTGAGATGCTCGTTGGCCGGGATGTCGCTTTGGAAAGACAGGCCGGGCGTCGATGGCATCGGCTTGAGCAGATACTCCCCATCCGTTTCCGTCGGCACGAGATGACCGCGCTCGAGTTTGACCGAGATCTTGTCCTGCACTCCGGAGAGCGAGATGCGGTCCGAACGCTCCAGACGGAAGCGATGGAATTCTGGCAGGTCGAAGGTGAGAGTGGGCGAGACCTTGCGCCCATTCCACAAGTGCTCTACCGCGCCCCGGCTCCAGGCTTGCCCCTTGGTCGGTCGCAGCGTGCTCAGGCACCGGTCGGGAGGATAGGGCGTGGACGCACTCATTCACCGGAAACGGGTTCGACGGTCACGCAACCGATCACGTCGGACGCCGCCGTTTTGAGGAGAAGACCGAAACTGTCTTCGAGATCGATCTTGTGGAGCCGACTCTGCAGTTCCCGCAGACTGCCCTCCGCGAGCAGGCCCTCGAAAAAGGGAAAGAGGTGTGGCGAGACGTAAGGCTCGGACCGCAGGGGCAGGGTGAGGCTGACCGCTACGGCGTCTTCACTTGCCAAATAGACGGGATCGTAGGTGAAGAGGTAACCCGACGGCGTTTCCTCGAGGAGACCGGCCGCGATTCCCTTGACCCTAACCAAGCCTCTGCGACGGTTGCTCATTCGTTCGTGGTCCCGTCACCCGTGTCGGCGGGAACGAACCCGGCGATCTGCCGCGGACCCAGCCGGATTTCCAAGCCCAACACCCCGCAAACCCGGGAAAGCACATCCAGGGTCGGATTGCCCTTGCCCGACTCCAGATCGCTCAGGGTGTGCACTCCCAGCGCGCTCAAGGCCGCGAGGTCCCGCTGCGTGATACCGGCCGACTTGCGGCGCTGGCGCAGGATTCTTCCTAGCTCCTCCGGACTCATGGCTGCATCAAAAGTTTCATCTCGATGAAAATCTAACCGAAAACCACGCTGAATCAACGAGTCTCCCATCGAACGATTCATTAAGATGAACCAAATCGACGAATGGCGAGTACTCCCCACTCCTTTCCGTTGGGAAGTTCACTTCGATGAAATCCCGGTACGAAAGCTCCCTTCCTTTCCGGATCCCGGAGGCAGGCTGCCTTTCAGATCTGATAGCGAGTCATCGGGCAGTTGCCGCAGGGCCATGCACGATC
This sequence comes from Akkermansiaceae bacterium UBA5020, assembly GCA_002396885.1. Taxonomy (GTDB): domain Bacteria; phylum Verrucomicrobiota; class Verrucomicrobiia; order Verrucomicrobiales; family DEV007; genus Arctic95D-9. The sequence continues at coordinate 9,109 of DGXY01000058.1, read as the reverse complement.
GCCAGCAACTGCTTGGCCCGGCTCGCGCCCATGAAGTAGGTGTATTGGTTGTCGACCTTGCGGATCTTCTGAAAGGGCTCGGCACCGACCATGATCACGGCGAGGGCGTCGAGACCTTTGGCGCGGTTGATGGAAAGGTGGCGGATCGCTTTCTTACCGTCTTCCGGCGGGGTGCCGTATTCGACGAGAGGGAGTCCGGCGATGGTCTCGCAGGCTCCCAGGACGCTGCTCTTGAGTTCGGTCCGGGTGTGCAGGATCAGGACGTCTTCGGGGAGGCAATAGCCGATCTCGACCCAGCTGGCAATGATCCTCGTGACTTCTGCCCGCACCTCCTCAGTTCCCGCTTCCTTGAGATCCACCGTGATCACCTCGGGACCTTCGGGTAGATCGTCGGGTTCACTGAGCTGGGCGACGAGACCTTCGGTGCCGGGCGATTTCAGGGTCTGGAGGAAATCATAGATCGGCTGGGTGTAACGCAGGGCGTGAGGGAGACGGGCAAAGGCCGGCTGGCTGAGCTGCCCCGCGATGAGGCGAGCGTCGAACCCTCCGCGACCGCGGAAGGGCGGGCGTTGCGCGGTGTCGTAGAAGAGCGCGATGGGAGCTTTGGTGCCCTCGCGCAGCAGGGCAATATAAATGGACCACCAGCCGCATTCGCCTTTGGTATTGTTGTTGCCGACCGCGTCAGGAAAAGCCGTGTCGTGGTCCTGGGCCTCATCCACGACAAGGGCATCGAAGCGGGGGAGGCGATCCGCGAATTCCGCTTCCCGCACGCACTCGAGGAGCAGGGCCGGGAGTTCCTGATCGTAGTATCGCAGCTTGTCTTCGCGACTGGCCTCCGCTGGCGGGGCCCCGCTTTCCATGCCGCAGGCACCGAGGAGGTGATGGGCCAACTCCTCCCATTGATAGACCATGATCGTCCCTCGCTCGAGTGTTCGCCGCGAGACGAGGTCGCGCAAAAACCGGCTCAGGGCGATGTTGTAGCAGAGGAGCAGGACCTGCGCCCCCTCATCCTTCTCAGCGAGCCGCACCGCTTTCTCGACCGCATTCCACGTCTTGCCGGTCCCGGCACCACCCTCGATGAAGAGCTGTTGATTGCCTTCGAGGATGTCGAGGAGCTGATACTGCCGGGTGAGCTGTTTGCGGAAGAGGATCTCGTTGTGGTCGATGAAGTGCTTGATCTCTTCGGGACGTCCGCCCTTTCCGTAGGTCTCGAGGAAGACCTCGCGGTGTTTCTGGATGTCGCGTGGTGGCTCCTCGCCAAAGAATCGGGCGAAGATCGAGTCGAAGCGTTCCAGATCGCGCCCGTCCACGATCATCTCGCGGGGGATGCCCTGCCACGATTTCTGCCCTTCGGGAATCACTTCGTTCGGCAGGCAGAGAGCCTTGGCGACCGGTCGCCAGCCCGGTTCTGTTTGCTCCAGTGCCTTGAGGACCCCGTCGTATTCCTGATCGAGCTGATAGAGGGGATGGTCCTTGTCCTTTTCCGGGTCACCCTCCCATCGGCCGGTCGGGGCAAACTGGCGAAAACGATCTCCCTTTACCTCGAGGACGAGGAGCCCGTGCATCGGGTCGAAGATCAGAAAGTCGCCCTCGCGGCGGATGCCCTTGTTGTCCACGTAGTAAAAGCCCCAGCGTATCGTCCAGCGTTTGCTGAGGCGACGGAGCTTGTTCGCCACCTTGATCTCGGTGTCGTCGCATTTCTCGGAGGGACGGTTGTGGAACCAGCGGGCCATGGGGGAGGGTGGCACCTTTCCGGCAGCTCGGCGAGTCTTAGTGACGGGGCGTGAAAGAGTTTCAATGGTCGCTCGTTGACGAATCGGAACCACGATTGACATTCTCCCGAGCCAACCGGAAGTTATGCCCGATGTCAGCGGAGAAAACCCGAGCCCCCCATCCTTCGGTCGTCGCGGCCCGGGAAGCCTTGGCGAAGCGCTCGCCCGCGCCCTTGAAGCAGATTCACGAGCAGATCAGGCAAGCTCAGGCTTGGCGGAACAAGCGTTCCTCCGCTGGTGGGTTGAAAAAGAAGGGCGCCTGATTTCACGCGCCCAGTGGGAATCGTGGCACTTCGTCACGAACCACACGCTCGAACACGAGGTTCGATTCCGCGATGCGGACCGCCGTGCTGTCAAGAGGACATGGCCCGGATCGTTCGGGTTTACTCCCGAATGGAACGGATCCACCTGGGTGCCCCGCGCGGCCTCAGCTGCCGAATACCTACACCGTCTTCATCTTCAAAACACCGTCTTCGGTGACGACATTCGCCTTGAAGGAGGAATGGCAGCGGCGGGCGGCCCCATCATCATTGGTCAGCCTCTCGGTGAATTCTCGCTCGTCATTTCCCAACCTTGGCTCGAAGCGCTCGATCATGCGGATCAGTTCCCGACCGAAGCCGAGATTGACGTATTCATGCGGGGAATCGGCTTCGAACCCATCCCTGAGGCGCTCTACGGCTGGCGCAGTAGCGATGGGTCGCTCATCGTCCTCGATGCGAAGCCCGACAATTTGATCAAGACCCCGTGCGGCATTCTTCCCTTTGATGTCTTATTGACCGAAACGAGTCCCGCCGCGGGTGAACCGTGACCGATGAACTCTTCCTCCTGGCTCGGCCGTCTTGGCAATCTAAATGTTTCGCGTTCGCAGTCTCGCGGTCCCGCGCCGCACAAGCCGCTGATGCTGCTCACCGTGATCGACCTGCTTGAAGCCGGGGAGATCGGCCTGGAAGGATTGGTCGTCTACGATGTGCGCATCGTCGCTCGCTTTCGCGACTATTGGGATCTCGTCCTTGATCGCCAGCGCAACTCCCCCGACATCCCCATGCCATTTCACGCCCTCGGAGGGGAAAGTGATCGTGTCTGGACGCGCCACACCTGCGACGGTGCCCCCTCGCACGCGAAGGCCACGACCCGCCTCTGCCAACTTGATCCGGAACTGCGGCTCCTTCTCGAAGCTCCTGGATTCCGCCGCGCCGCGCGACGCACCCTGGTCTCGATCTACTTCACCCCGCGCGAGCAGGTCATGCTCTGCGCCCGGCTCAAGCTGCCCCTTCCCGACACCCGCGAGATCGAGTCGCTCCGTCGCGACGCCGACACCTTCAAGGCGAGCCAACGCAAAGGCCGCGACAGCCGCTTCAAAAGCGAGGTCCTCGGAGGTTACCACTACACCTGCGCCCTCACCGGTTACCGGCTCGATACCGAGACTAGTTCCCTCGTCCAAGCCGCCCACATCCACCAACACGCCCGCAGCGGCAACGATGATCCGCGTAACGGCCTCGCCTTGACCCCGGACGCCCATTGGATGTTTGATGCGGGGCTATGGACCGCCGAGCCGAAGGGAGATCAATTTCTGATCCGTGTGGCGAAGGGACGGTTTCAAGAGGATTCGGTCGATGGGCGGACCCTGCTGGGTCGGGAGGGGAAGGTGCTTGTTTTTGATTCGAGGGCGCGCTTAAGGCCGGGCGTGGAGTTTTTGGGGTGGCATGTCAGGGAAAGGTTTTCAAATTGATTGATTCTCACTCGATCATGGAAACAAACTCTCCAACAATGATCATCTCAGGAGCTTCGTGGGACTCTACCGTGATTCGTTCATAATCTGGATTTATTGGAAGGAGCTCGATTTTTTCGTGTCTCCATCCTCCATCGACCTGAACTTTTTCGGAGTGGTATTTCTTCACCGTGAAGCGCCCGCCGTTTTCCGGATCGCCCATGGAATTAAACTGGACGAGGACGATTCGCCCTTCACGGGAGCCTTGCGGGCAGGGACGGAATAGGTTCCAAGAGCCGTCCTTGATCTTGGGTTCCATCGAGTGGCCGAGAACGCGGGCGATGAACATGCCGGGTTTGATGGTGACCCCGGCGGCTTCGGCCCAGCCGATCTCCTCGGGGGCGCTCTCGGGCCCCCAAAGTCCGGCGGCGGCTTGAAGGCTGTAAACGGGGACGAGGCGGGTGAACTTGTCTTTGTTGTCGGGCACTTCGACAAATCCTGAGAGATCGCTTTCCTCCTGATCGTTTGTATCGACGCCAGGCTCCGCAACGCTCAAAGCACCGGCAACCGCAAGCGGTTCGACGGACCATCCGCTTTCCGATTTCATGAACGCCACCTGATAGTTGGTTCCGGGAGCCCCTGCGTTCTCGCCGAACCAGCCGCGCAGGAGTGTAAGGATCTGGTTTCCTTCGGTGCCAACGGGAGAGGCGACGTTGCACGCGATTTTGACGAACTTGAACACCCACTCGCTCCCATCGGGGAGGGTTGCCGTCGTTGGCCCCATGGGGCGACCCGGCAGTTCCTCGATGGTCGGAAGGCGCAGGATGGGTTTGCCGTTCGAGTGGCTCACCTTGGCAACAAATCGGCCCTCTTTGAGTCCGGCCGCTTTCTCGATTCGAGTTTTCGCGTAGTGGGCAAGCCGGTAGTCCACGAGTTCGGCGGTCATCGCTTCGAAGTCGGACCGGAGATTTCCGGGACATTGGAAGGCGGCGATGAATCGATCTCCTTCGCGCTTGAACCACTGTTTTCCGGCTTGCGAGTCCATCCACCGAGACAGCGGCCACTCCAGCCACCATGCCGCCCATTGTTTGATCGGAGCGTTCGCCGGATCTGGAAATTCTTTCGTCGGCGGTAGGTCGTGTCGGAGTTTCGGGTGGGAAAGGAGGAACTCGCGGCACGCTGTGGCCAGCCTTTCGATCTCGATTCCTCCCCACAGCGCATCGTGATCCAGCAGGACGCGCAGGACGACCATCTTGTAAGACTTGTTGAGGTTGGTCCCCTCCAGCATGGCGAACCAGGAATCGAACGAAGCGAATACGAGACGCTCGTCGTCCGTGAAATCGTCCTGTTCGGAAATGAAACCAAACCACGAGCCGAAACGGGCGGCTAGGGTCCGTGGCAGGTATCCATGATGAAACAACTCGCTCGGCGAAGGCCGACGGCCGAGTTCATCGCGCATGCCGCGGTAGGCTTCCACGACAGCCGAGCCTGTGTTCGGAACGAGCCGCAGCATCATTTCCTTGGCCTCAACTTCGAGATCCAGCACACATCCTTCAGGGAGATCGTGTGTTCCTCCTTTGATGAATCGCTTGAGATCGGTCCATGTTGCGGACTGCTTGCCAAGCGAAAGTAGATGAGTGATGCGGCTGGCGAAGACACGGTGATTGCCAACGAAGTCGATGACTTTCAATCGCAGCTTGTTATCCGCCGCACGAAGCCCGCGCCCGAGCTGCTGGAGGAAGATAACCTTGGATTCGGTCGGGCGCAGCATGACAACACGATCCACATCGGGCACATCGAGCCCTTCATTGAAAAGATCGACCACGCAAAGGGCTTCGAGTTTGCCTTCAATGAAATTCGTTAGGCTACCGCTCCGGGAATCCCCGCCAGAGCCCGAGAACACGGCCGCAGCGCGAACCTTGCGCCGGCGGAGCCAGTCGCGGGTATAAAGTGCGTGGCGGCGTGAACAACAGAAGACGAGCGTGCGGGCCTCGGGATCGGCCTGCCATGCTGTCCAGAGGCGCTCCATTCGTTCACTGTTTTCGAGTTTTTCCTCGAGGGTAGTCGGATCGAAGCGGCCGTTGCGCCAGGGGATTTGTTCGAAGTCCACTTCGTCCTTGAGCCCTAGATAATGGAAGGGAACGAGCGAGCCCTCCGCAATCCCGTCGCCTACGGTGGCCTGCCACGCGAGAACGTCATCGAATAGCGAAGCCACATCGACGCCATCGGTTCGCTCGGGGGTCGCCGTGAGACCGAGAGTAAACGTCGCATTCAGTCGAGCCATGACGCGTCGGTAGGTTGGCGCCTGGGCATGGTGGACTTCATCGATGACGACGTAGTCGAAGAGCTGTCGATCCAACTCGGCGAGACCTTCAGGGCGAGTGAGTTTTTGAACCGAGGCGATGACAAGATCGCCGCTCATATCGCTGTCCGCACCGAGATACCAGGTGACGCGGATGTTTTCCCATTCCGATTGCATCGCAATGCGAACGGTGGCCTCGGCCTGAATCAGGATTTCGGCGCGATGAGCGATGACGAGAACGCGAGGTGATCGGTTCAGAGATTTCCCAACTACCAAAACATCAAACGCAGCCAGCCAGGTCTTTCCAAGACCGGTTGCAACGGCAACGAGAGCACGACGGTAGGCACTCGACCGAATCTGATCGAGCGAGTCCAAAGCTGCGCTCTGCCATGGGCGCGGCGGATGAAGGATCGCGGGCAAATCGATCGACTCGGGCGGGATGAAATTTTGGTGAGCCTCTTTGGCTTGTTCGGCATACCGGACGACGAGCGCATCATCGAGCGGCGTGCCTTGTTCCCAGAGATCGTTGAACGCGCTGGCAAGTTCCAGATCGATGGGTTCGGAGCCTGACGTTTCGCCAATCAAGTTCCACTCGACTCCGGTTTCGAGGGCTGCCTTGGAAAGATTGCTGCTGCCGACGACAAGCAACCCACCCGAGGAATCAACGATGCGCCATGCCTTTGGGTGAAAGGATTCCGGCCTGGATTTCAGCTTCGAGATTTCAGCGAGACGGACCTCGAGGGAACTGTTTTCCCCGATGTCCCCGGCCAGTGACATCCAGCCGACCAATCGCCGCAACGCCTCTGCCGAAGTGATGAAGAGGTAATCGCCAACGAGGATGCGAACACGCGCCCCGGTTCGAAGCGCTGAAAAGAGGGATTGCTGGACGAGATCGAGGCCCGATGGCTGAATAAAGGACGCAAGGAGATCCACTTCCATAGCGGAGGAAACCCGCCGTCCAATGCTCTTCCACAAGGGCGATTTCGGGTGACCAGTGGCGAGAGCGAGTGGCGGCTGCGTATCGGATGCCGCGCTCTTCCCGGTGAGGTAGTTTCCCTTATCCGGAATGACGTGGCGCACTCCCCCGCGCGGGTCTTGCATGTCGCCGAGGTAACGAGGAATCACGTGGATGTGGACATGCGGCACCGTCTGGCCCGCAGCACTGCCAGAGTTGAATCCAACGTTGTAGCCGTCGGGTTTTGGATCAAGCCATAGATCGAGGAGGTGTTTGGCGTCCTTTACCAAGGCCATCAGTGCGGCCTGCTCCTCGTCGGTTGCGTCGAACCAGGTCTCGACGATGCGACGGGTCGTGACGAGCACGTGGCCCGGAGATACTGGAAACCCATCGAAGATCGCGAAAGCCGAGGCATTCGAACAAAGCCAATTTTCCTCCGGAACGGCGTGGAATGGTGACTCGTAATCGGTCATGCCGCCATTAAATGGAACTGCGTCATCTGAGAGTTCGAGAAATCTATCAAACGCGATTGAGGTCCCAAGTCCGCGCTCGTGCAGTAGCCCGCGGCTCTCCAGTAAAGGATGGAGAAGTCAAGGCAGGGTAAAAAAAATTCCTGCGACAGGTCATCAGAACCGGTGCAGTGGGAGAGTTGCAACTGACGAGAGGTTAACAAAGTGCCGGGGTAGGTTCGAATGGCGACAGCGGCAGGATACATGAGAATCTCCGCGAAGGAAGCCCGTTTAGATCTGGTTCCCGGACTGGCTGAGCGTTTTTCGAATTTCAATCTCTCAGTCTTTTGCTTGCTCGTGAGAGCACCTTCGCACAGGGGGTGGGACAGTGGTGGGGCTGGGGTGGAAAAAGTTTGAAAATTGAGGTGATTGTCCCGAGCTGCCTCCCGCCTCAACAAAGCTGAGTGCCGAAGCGAGAGGGGGTCCGCGAAGCGGAGCCAGTGATTTGTCAGATTAAGTTGTGAGAGCGGAGCGATCCGACAGTTCTCATTCTATAGGTTTGGTTTCTCTCTTCCAATGGGAAGCCGGAGACTTCCGGCTTTCCACTCTTCTGCCCGCCCTCCGGGCGGGCGCCCCCGCGGGGGCGGCATTTTCTGGTTTTTACTGTTTTTGTTTTTGCTTGTTCAAGCCGCCCGTTTCATGAGTTCGGGACGGTAAAGATCCCACGGAGTTTTCCCTTGAAGCGACTGGTGTGGACGCCACGTGTTGTAGCGCTCGAACCACCGTTTCAACGATCGCTCGAGTTCGTGGAGGTCTCGGTAATCCCGCAGATAGACCTCCTCGTATTTCAGGCTTCGCCAGAGCCGTTCAATGAAGACGTTGTCCACCCAGCGGCCCTTGCCGTCCATGCTCAAGCGCACCCCATGGCTTTCGAGGCAATCGCGCCACGCCCGCGACGTGAACTGACAACCCTGATCGGTGTTGAAGATCGCAGGAGCCCTCCCTGCCGTGCGCACCGCGTCTCGGAACGCTTCCAGGCAGAAGGCCGTGTCGAGGGTGTTGGAGAGTTTCCAGGACAGCACGGTCCGGGTATCCCAATCCATGACCGCTACCAGATAGGCGAAGCCCTTTCCGACGCGGATGTAGGTGATGTCGGCGCACCACGCCTGATCGGGCTCATCCACTCCGTCGGCGAGAAGATAAGGATAGACGCGATGTTCCTCGCCCTTGCCCGGAAGACTCGTGCGGGGGCGACGGTAGATGGCGCTGATCCGCATGAGTTTCATGAGCCGGACGATCCGTGCCCGCCCGGTCTCGATTCCGTGGTGGCGCCTGAGCACATCGCGGATTTTACGCGCGCCGAAGGCGGGATCCTCCAGGTGGATCTCATCGATGAGCCGGCAGAGCGCCGCATCCTCGTCGGTGAACTTGGCAGGTGGGGGCGTCAGCCGGTTGCGGTTGACTTCGAGGAGCTGGCACTGGCGGCGCACGCTCAAGGGAGACTCGGATTCGATCATGGCCTTGCGTTGCGTCACAGTCCCAGCTCCTTGGACTTTTTTGCCAGCCACTCCACTTCCATGGTCAGCTGTCCGATCTTGCGCTCGAGGCGGGCGCGCTCGCGCTCGGCGGCCTCCTCGTCCTTCTTGTCCGCGCCACCGCGCTCGAAGACGGCGGCAGCCCGCTCCAGCAACTCCTTCTTCCATTGACCGACCTGCACGGGATGCAAATCGTGTTCGGCCGCGATTTCGTTGATCGTCTTGACTCCCCGCGCGGCCTCCAAGGCCACCCGGGCCTTGAAATCCGCGGTGAAATTTCTTCGGTTCTTCTTTTTCATGGTTCTCGGTCGAAATCTGCCGAGAACGCCCCAACTCTCAAACCTCAAATCCAATCAAGCCCTTGGCTCCGTGCGCCGGGGCCACATCT
>DGXY01000102.1:14832-15789 GCA_002396885.1 Akkermansiaceae bacterium UBA5020 | reverse complement strand
CGTGATGAGGACGTGATGAGGACGTAGGATGGGGAGTGAAGCTTGACCGCGAGGCGGTCGGTTGGTGAAGCATGGTCTTCGTCTTTTCTCTCGTTAAGGCCGTCGAGGGCAGTTCGTGACGCCGACAGGGGATGTCGATGCTCGCGCGGAGTTTCAGCGCGTAGGGAAGATGTGCTTGTCTTTCACTCCGCTCCCTGACAGGCTGGTCCCATGAAACCCCTCCACTTCGGCGTGCTCTTCGTGATCGCTTCGACCCTCGTCACCTTCGCCCTCGCCCAAACCCCGCAGCCGGCGGAACACCCGCTTTTCAAGGCGATCGTCGGCCGCTGGGTCGGGGAGGGGAGTCTCAAGACGCGCGACAGCGGGGAGCTGAAGATCCATGAAGAATGGACGGCCGCGGCGGAGGGGGGCGGGGGATTTCGCTTTGCGGGGACGAGGGTCATGGGGGAGGAAACGCACGAGTTTTCGTGGCTCTTTCTCCTCAACGCGACGAGCGGCGCCTACGAATGCGAATACGAGCACACGGGCATGGACAACCCGATGCGGTTCGAGGTCTCGATCACGGAGACGCGGGTGGAATTGAGATCGCCGCTGGGCGGTCCGGGCAGTGAATTGCTGATCACGAACACCCTTGAGGGTGGGATGTTGAATGGCTCGGTGCTGCACCGCGACGCGAACGGGCAGGAGGTGACCTCGGGCACGGTGGTTCATCGCCGGGTGGAATGAACGCCAAGGGAACGGCGGACAAGCGACGTATCCTCGTATCTCCCTTTTTCCTAACAAAGAGTCACTAGTGCGCTTCGGTTCAGCCCTCCTCCGGGAGATTTCCAACGAGTGAGCCACGTCCAAAATCTACCTCAACAGGGATCACGCCGACTCTCCATAAGCCTGGTGGAAAGGTTTTCGGAAACAATTTAACAGAAAAAAATTGCGCCGCCTCCTCGGTGGTCCATCATG
>DGXY01000102.1:0-14653 GCA_002396885.1 Akkermansiaceae bacterium UBA5020 | reverse complement strand
CCGCCTCCTCGGTGGTCCATCATGCTTTTTAGCTTCCTCTGGCGGGGGGCCGCGAGGTCCGGCCAGAAGAGTTCTAGACTGATTTCCTCATGACTCTCGTTCGCCCGATCTTGTCCATCCTTTCCTTTTTTTCCCTGCTGCCGGTGGGTGGGCATGCGAAAGAGGAGTGGAAAGGGCAGTCGCTGGTGGTGCCGCTGACGCAGGATCTCCTCTCCGACAGTCGCGGCTTGCGCGATCTCGAGCGTCTCCTTGAAGAGGCCCGGCAATCTGAAGTGGCGGCGGTGGTCTTCGAGATCGAGCTGGCGGGGGCCGCGGATCTTGCAACGCAGACGGAGTTGCTCGATCAACTTTCCCGCCTAGGACTGCCGGGTATCGCCTGGGTGCGCGCGACCGCGACGGGACCTGGCGCGCTCGCGGCACTCGCCTGCGACACGATCTATCTCGATCCGAACGCCATCATCGGCGGAGCGGGACTCGAAAAGGCGGCGAGCGAGGAGGGCAAGACAGACGAGAATTTCCTGCGCGATCAATCCATCCTCCGCGCTCGGGCCCGCAGTCTCGCGAGCCAGCACGCTCACCGGCCCGAGGTCGCGGAGGCCTTTATCGATCCGCAGGTGGAGGTGAAAATCGGCGAAGAGGTGATCTCGCCGAAAGGCCAGATTCTCACCCTGACAGCGGCGGAGGCGGTGCGCGTGATCGAGGGGAGGCCTCTCCTCGCCAAGGGGATCGCGGACTCGCTCGAGAATCTGCTGAAGGCGGAGGGCCGGGACGGTGGCTTTGTCAGGATCACGCCGCGGGAATTCGGGGAAAGCTCGACCCGCGAAAAAATGTCGCGTGAAAAGGCGGTGAAGGCGGGCGAGGCCCCGGTGGAGGGGGAGGAAAAGTCTGCCGCCGCAGGGACGGAAGCGCCGGGGGGCGTGCCGATTTTCCGCCGCCGCGACGAGGGCAGCATCGCCGGGAAGGTGATCGTGCTGAAGGTCGGCGAAGACACCCTCGCGACGGGCGAGGCGAGTTTCGACTTCATGGACCGCACCCTGAAAAAGGCGGAACTCGACGGAGCTGAGGCGGTGATCTTCGACATGGACACGCCCGGAGGCTTCGCTTGGCACACCGAGAGCCTCGTCCTCAACAGTCTCCAGAAGGTGAGTTTTCCGACCTACACTTTCGTGAACGCGCGCGCGGAATCGGCGGGAGCAATCATCGCGGTGGGGACGGATCACATCTACATGCGTCCCGCCGCGACGATCGGATCGGCCCTCGTCGTGAGCGGCATGGGCCAGGATCTTTCCGAATCGATGGAGGACAAGGTGACTCAGATGATGATCGGCACGGTGCGAAACGTGGCTGAGTTGAAGGGGCACAATCCCGACGTGGCCGAGGCCTTCGTGACCCGGGAGAAGGAGGTGCGGATCGACGGCGTCGTCTTCCACGAGGCGGGCAATGTGCTGAATCTCAACACGGTCCGCGCGACCGAGATCATCGGCGGCCGCCCTGTGCTCGCGAAGGGCGTGGCCCATGATCTGGCCGATCTCATCGCTCAGGAGCAACTGAAGGGCGAGGTGATCGAGGCGAGGCCGCTCGGCCTCGAGGCCTTTGCCCATTGGGTGCAGAAGCTCTCGTTCGTTCTGCTCATCATCGGTCTCGCGGGGGCCTATCTCGAGATGAATTCCCCGGGTTTCGGATTTCCCGGGCTCATCAGTGTCTGCGCCTTTTCGCTCTTCTTTTTTGGCAATTACCTCGCGGGGAATCTCGCTGGCTATGAGCTGGCGGTGCTCTTCGCGCTGGGGCTGCTGCTGATCGCGGTAGAGGTCTTCCTCTTCCCTGGCATGATCGTCGCCGGGTTGGTCGGTGCCGTGCTCGTGGTCGCCTCGCTCGGTCTGGCCATGGTCGATCGGGTGGACTTGGAATGGAAATGGAGCGGTCTCCCTTCGGCCGAGAGTTGGGCGAGCCTTTTTCAGGGATCTCTCTATACCCTGGCGCTCGGGATGTCGGGGGCGCTCGTCGCGATCCTGTTGGGGGCGCGATTTCTTCCGGTAACCAATATCGGGAGGCGCCTCGTCCTCGCCGGCGTGGTGCCGAGTGGTGCCTCGCTCGTCGCCTTGGAAAAGAGGAGTGATCTGATCGGCCTCATCGGCGAGGCGACCACCGACCTGCGACCTTCGGGAAAGGGACTTTTCGATGGGCGTCTTCTCGACATCATCTCAGGTGGAGAATTCATCGCGAAGGGGCGTTCGCTTCGCGTCGTGAAGCAGGAGGGTAGCCGCGTCGTCGTTGCGGCGGTGGAATCCGCTGAGACGTGAGGATTTTTTGGGTGTCGTTGCGGGCGAGTTGGCGGTTGCAAAGCGGCACCGGTCAGGCTAAAGAGGGGCGCATGAAATCTTTGAGCCTTTTTGCCCTTTCGACCGCCCTGCTGGGTCTCGCCCTGACAGGTTGCGAGCAACATTCCTTTGAGGAGACCAAAGCGCTCCATCTGGAGCACGGGAAGCATCACGAAGAGGGGCACGCGGAAGGTCACGGCGATGCGGCGCATGGGGAAGCCGCCCATGCGAAGGATGATCATGCGAAGGACGCTCACGGTGAGAAGGCTCCCGAAGCCAAGCCCGAGGCGACCAAGGAAGAGCCCCGGAAAACGGGGATCTGAGTCGGCGGGTGGGTGTCGTTGGGACGCTCGGTCGGAACGGTTGCCCGTTCCGCTACGGGGAGCTCCGATGAACGCGTCAGCGGTAGCGGAAGCGGCGACGCTTCCGAGATCGGACGTCGCTTGAACGATCAGTCGGAACGGTAGCCCGTTCCGCTACGGGGAGCTTCAATGGACGCGTCAGCGGAAGCGGCGACGCTTCCGACGGGCGTCCGGGCAACGCCCGCATCGCTGCTCCGCTGCTCAATCCTCACGTCACCACAAAATCGCGCAGGTAATCGCGCACGATCTCCGCGAGCGGCTTCGGCTGGGGCACGCCGATTTTCAGGGCCCGGCTCCCATCTGTCGCCGTGGGCCAGGTATCGACGATGGCCTGAATCACCGGGTTCGGATCATCGATGACGAGTCCGGGGAGAATCCCGAACTCGGCCGCGACCTGCTCCATCACCGTCAGCCCCTCGGCCACGGTGATGCGATGGCTCGGCAGGACGTAGGCCCGGTCGGCCTGAAGCGCGGAGGGATCGGCCTCGTGGAGGGCGATGAAGGACTCCACGACATCGCGATAGCCGAGCACGGGATGGCACTGGTCGCGATGCACCGGGAGGTAGCAGGGCTCTCCATTGAGCGGCTCGCGGAACATTCCGCTTGCCCAGCTCGAGGCGGCGGCATTCGGCTTGCCCGGGCGGATGATGATGGTGGGCAAGCGCGCGGAACGGCCCTCGAGGAAACCCTTGCGCGAATAGTCGTTGATCATCATCTCGATGATCGCCTTGGTCATGCCGTAGGTCGTTTGCGGCGTGCGTTTCGTGAGATCGCTGACGCGGTCCGGCATGTCTTCGCCGCCGTAGGTTGCGACGCTGCTGGCGAAGACGATGCGCGGTTTTCCCTCGCGCTGGCGCAGGGCTTCGAGCAGGTAACGTCCGCCGTCGAGATTCGCTCGGATCGCGTCGTCGAAGCGTTGTTCGCACTCGCCGCTGACCATCGAGGCGAGGTGAAAGACAGAGAGGTCATCGCGGTCGATCGCGGCAAAGACGGCGTCGCGGTCGCCCATGTCGCCGGTCGCGAGGGTCAGATCGATCGCTTGACCCTCTTGACTCGCCATCGCCTCGACCGGAGGCGCGAACTGCGTGTCGAAAAGGAGGATGGAATCGATCGGCTCCGCCCTGCCCGAGGGGCCGGTGAGGGTGCCGCGTTCGAGGAGGCGTTTGGCGAGTTGGCTGCCGAGGAATCCTCCTCCGCCGGTGACGACGACTTTCATTTGGTATCTTGTTCTTGGGGGGAAAACAGTTAGGGTGCGAAGATGAGCGAAACCCTCGCAGGACACAAGATCGGATTCATCGGACTCGGCAACATGGGCTGGCCCATGGCCCGTCATCTCCAAGACGCGGGTGCCTCGATGACGGTGTGGAACCGCAGCGAAGGCCGCGCCTTTCTCGCCGCGGAGCGGGGGATGAACGTCGCCGCTGATCCCGGGGCCGTGGCCGAGGCGGTCGGCGATGGCGTGATCTGTCTGAATCTCACCCACAACGAGGTCGTCGCCTCGGTCGTTGCTTGGATCGAGCCGGTCCTCGCGGCGGGCGCGGTGGTGATCGATTTTGGCACGACTGGCTACTCTGAGACTCTCGCTTTTGCGGAGCGCCTCCGGGCGAAAGGCGGCCAGTGGATCGATGCTCCGGTCTCCGGAGGTCAGGTCGGGGCCGAGGCGGGGAATCTCACGATCATGGCCGGGGGCGAGGCGGAGGCCTTTGCACGTGTCCTGCCGATTCTTCAGGTCGTCGGTGGCAAGGTGACGCACATGGGCGCGCAGGGCTCGGGACAGGTGACGAAACTGGCGAACCAGCTCATCGTCGCCCAGACCATTGACGCGGTCGCCCAAGCCCTGCGACTGGCGGAACTCGCCGGGGTCGATTCGGCGCTCGTACGCGAGGCGCTGCGCGGTGGGTTTGCCGAAAGCCGCATCCTCGAGCTGCACGGTGACCGCATGGTGCGGCGCGATTTTGCCCCGGGCGGTCGGAGCGAGCTGCAATTGAAAGATGTCCGACTCATGAGCGAACTCGCCGAACGGGTCGGGCTGAAATCCTCGACGCTCGCGAATTCGCGTCAACTCTGGGAGCATTTTGTCGACGAACTCGGGCACGGAAACCTCGATCATTCCGGGCTCTTCCGGATCTACGAGACGAACGCGGACGGGTGAGTTCACCGCCTTGGCGAGAGGATTTTTTCAGGGGCTCTTCCCGCACGAAACCCGTGTTATCGGTGATTCATCAAGCACGACGCGAGGCCCCTCCTTCCGCTCCCAAAGGGCTCCTCGGCCTCGGCGCCTTCGGCTTACGGCGAATGGCCCGCGGAAACGGACCAGAGGCAAGCGAAAGCCATCAGGCCTTCCATCGCTGCGGTCGTTTCAAGCAGCTCAGCCAGTTTTTTCGGGTAGGCGTTGCTTCGGTCGAGGCAGGCGAATGAGCAACCCTCATTTCGGCCGGATCTCCAGGCCCGCCAGCCACGGAGCCGTGATCTGCGGGGGCATGCCACCGAAGGGCTGGTAGATGGGGAGTTGGATCACGCTCATGCTGTGTGGCTGTGAGGCCATGTAGAAGAGCGTCTCGGCGCATTCGTCGGTCTGGATCATCGCTTCGCAATGTTCGGCGGTGGGACGGACGGGGCGCTTCTCGACGAGCGGAGTGTAGGCTTCGCCCGGTGCGTATTCAGAGATGACGATGCCGTGGGCGGCGAGCTGGGGCCGCGCCGTGAAAAGGAGCCCGTGGACGGCCCACTTGCTCGCGGTGTAGGGCACCCCGGCGAAAGAGTCGAAACCGTGGCCCGCCGTCGAGGAGACGACGATGATGCGGCCGCCACCGTTTTCCGCCATCGGTTTGGCGACGGCCTGGATCATGTTCGCGACGCCGATCACGTTGATGTCCATGACCCGTTGCCAGGCCTCGTGGGAAGCGATGCGGGCGGGATCAGCGTGGGCCATGAAGCGGTCGGGCGTATTGATGCCCGCGGTGTGGATGAGGGCGGTGGGAACCCCATGGGAAAGGACTTCGGCAAGGGCTTTGGCGACACTGTCAGGATCGGCGACGTCGCAGATGACCGGAACGATCAACGAAGAAGCTGCCGCGGCTTCCTCGAGCGATTCGAGGGTGCGTCCGAAGACGAAGGTTTTCGCACCAGCCGCGGCAAAGCGACGCGCGGCGGCTTGGCCCATCCCTCCGCCACCTCCGGTGACGATGACGATTTGATCAGTCCAGTCTTGATTCATGGGGCGGAGTGTAGCGAGGGCCAAAGTGGTGTCCAGTAGTCAAAGCTCATACTCATACTCATACTCATACTCATACTCTTACCTCATACTCATACTCAGAGGGCGAGGGTCAAGGGACGTCCGGATTTGAGTAGGAGTATGAGGTAAGAGTAAGAGTAGAAGGTAAGAGTAGGAGAGGGGAAGCGAGCGTCACTTCGACTTCAAGCCCACCGTATTCACTGAGATGACGCGATAGGCGTGCGCTTTCCCGGTCTCGGCAGTCTTGTCGGTGTAGCGCGTCTCTACGAGCGGGGCGGCAGGAGTATCGCTGTATTGCAGGCCTTGGAAGATCGGGCGCCCAAAAGGATTTTTCCCTTCCTCCGGAACGGTCGCGATGACTTGACCGTCGCGTTCGATGAGAAATTTCGCGAGGCCGCTTTCGAGGTCGGCTTCCGCGGTCCAGGTCAGTTCGTTGCCTTTCACCACAGGAGCGGAGGGAGCGGGAGGAGGCGTCGTGTCGGTCACGGCAGAGTCGGTCACATACTGCCTCCACGATTTCGCGATGGCTTCGTTCGGGAGCCAGACCGCTTTTGCCTTGTCACCCTTAAATTGCGCGGCGGGCAACGCTTCGGTGGCCAGCAGCTCAGCATGCCAGGCTTCATCGGTCGGCATGGGTTGCAACGGATCGCCGGACTTGTCCGGAAGCCTTGCGCTGAGGCACGCATCGAGCCAGGGAATCGCGAGGTAACGTTGGTTCCCGCATTCGTGGGCGGTGAGGGGATCGACGGCGACGCCGATGAGGGCGCCCTTCGCCCGCATTGCCGTGAAGAAGGCCTCGTTGGACGGCCAGACTCCGGCAAAGCGGCCTTCCTTCACCGTGACGCCTTCCTTCGTGCCGGGATTGCACATGATCGGCACTCCCAGAGAACCTTCGGAGATGACATGCGTCTTGATGGTGGCTCGGTCAGGATTGGCCTCGAGCAGGGGGACGCCGGAACGCAGCCAGACCGCGGCGACCCGATCGGGATGGAGGAGGGTCATGCCACCAGTCCAGTGGCCGCCACCGCTGTGACCCCAGAGCGCCCACGGCACGATGGCGAGCTCGGGATGTCCGCTCGCCGTGCCGAGGTCGGCGAGGGCCTTCTGGAAGGCGGCGTCGGAGCCGTTGCGTGGATCGCACCACATCTGGCAATCCGCTTTTTCCGCTTGCTCGTAGGAGGGCGACAACAGAGCGCAATCGTGCTTCTGCGCGAGTGCCTGCCAGTGGAGATCGAAGGCCCCGGTTTGCCCGGACTTGCACGAGCCTTCGCCGCATCCGTGCTGGTGGACGATGACGCCCCGGAGGCTCTTCACGTCTTCGGGAATCCAGACGGTGTATTGCACGGGAAAGATCAGTTCGCCGGGCTTCGTTGAGGCCTCGTAGCGGACACGGTAGTAGGGCGGCTCGACCGGAGGCGCCTGATCGTAGGGAGCGATCTGGGCAAGGGCGAGCGTGGAGAGGAGTGTCAGGAAGATGAGAACAGGGCGCATTTTGAGAAGGGGTCTTTTGAGAACTGAAAACCGATCACCGATTATCGATCACCGTTTACCGCCTTCTTCATCGCGGTGATGGTCGCGGCGCAGGCAGCGTCGTTTTCCATTTCGTTGAGCGTTTTGTTGAAAGGCTCGGGGCGGATGGGACCGTCGTAGCCGATCTGAATGAGGGTCTGCACGAAGCTGGCGACGTCGATCACACCGGTGGCGGCGGGGAGCTCGCGGGAGGTGTCGATCAGGTCGCGTTTTTCGAGACCTACCGGCGCATCGTTGAGGTCGACGCTGACAATTTCCTCGTTCTTGAGCGAGAGAAGGTCCTCGATGGTGTCGTTCGCGGTCCACCAGTGCCAGGTGTCGAGGACGATCCCGACATTGCCGGTGCCGATCTCGGCGATGAGTTCGCGCGTCTCCGCGAGAGTGTGGAGGAAGGGGTATCGGCCCTTCACGAGCACCGACTGGGTGCCCACGTATTCGAGTCCGAGTCGGATCCCGTGGTCCTTGAGGATCTTTGCGATTTCGCGGAGGCGGTCGGCGTGGAGCTGGAAATTCGCCCGATAGGTCAGTTGGTCGTGGGTGGAGGAAAGCCAGGTGCCCATGCGGGTCGCTCCGGCGCGCTGGAGGCCGGCAGCGATGGCGGGCAGCTTGCCGAGGCCTTCGCGGAAGGTGGCGTCGTCCTTGCGGAAATCGACGGACAGGCCCGCCGCGGCCCAGGCGAGCTTCTTCGAAGTGAGGTCGGCGAGCGTTTCCTTCAGTTGCTCCGCGCTCATCCCCGCGAGTTCCTCGCCACGAGGTTCGACGGATTCGAAGGCGTGTTTCGCCGCGAGTTCGTTCAGTTCCTTCTGGCTCTTCACGGTGACGCCGATGCTTCCGGGCGTGAGGGCGAGAGTGAATTTCCGAGCTCCCGGCTCGGCAGCAAAGGAGGCGGCAGGAAGGGCGGCGGCGAGGGCCACGGTAGAGCGGACAAAAAGACGACGGTTCATGCGTCGAGCTTGGCAGGCGTCGGGCCGTCCGTCAATGATCGCGCATGCGCCAGAGACTTGCCTTTGGTTCCCGAGCCGGGCATGTTCGCATCATGAAATTCCTGCTCGTTTGCGCCCTGATGATCCTCTCCGCCGGGGCCGCCGCGGCGGACCGGCCGAATCTGATCTTCATCCTCTGCGACGATCTCGCGCAGGGCGATCTCGGATGCTACGGACAAAAGCTCATCCAGACCCCACACCTCGACCGCATGGCCGCCGAGGGGACGCGTTTTCCCCAGCTCTATTCCGGCACGAGCGTCTGCGCTCCCTCGCGGTCCTCGCTCATGACCGGACTCCACACCGGGCATTGTCCGATCCGGGCCAACCGGGAAGTCCAGCCCGAGGGCCAGAAGCCGCTGCCGGAGGAAACGATCACGGTCGCCCAGGTGCTGAAGTCCGCCGGCTACGCAACGGCCTGTATGGGGAAGTGGGGCATGGGCATGTTCGACACGAGCGGCAGTCCGCTGAAGAAGGGCTTCGACCATTTCTACGGCTACAACTGCCAGCGTCACGCTCACAGTTATTTCCCGAAGTATCTTTGGAACGATGATCAACGCGTCGAGCTCGACGGCAAGACCTATGCGCAGGACTTGATCCAGGAGAATGTGGAGAAATGGGTGCGTTCCCATGCCGCGAAGCCCTTCTTCCTTTACTACGCCATCACCCTGCCACACGGCAAATTCGAGATCGACGAGCTCGGGATCTACGCGGACAAACCGTGGACCGATCTTCAAAAGACCTATGCCGCCATGGTGACGCGTCTCGACCGTGATGTCGGCCGGCTCATGGCCCTGCTCGACGAGCTGAAGATCGATCAAAACACCCTCGTCATTCTCGCCGGCGACAATGGCGCGTCCTTTGATCCAAAATCGGAGGTGGGACGGCTCTTCGATCAGGACATGGGCGGCAAATTGCGCGGCTTCAAACGCGGACTCTACGAAGGCGCCCTGCGTCAGGCGGGCATCGCGCATTGGCCGGGCCAGGTGCCGGCTGGAGCGATTTCGGAGGAGCCGTGGGCCTTCTGGGATTACCTGCCGACCGCCGCAGCCCTCGCAGGAGCGACCTTGCCGGAAGGACAGATCTTTGACGGCATCGATGTTTCGGCCTTGCTCAAAGGCGGCAAGGCGCCGGATCGCGAACTCTTCTATTGGGAACTGCACGAAGGCACCTCGCTCCAGGCGGTGCGCTTCGACGGGCATTGGAAGGCGGTGAAGAACGGACCGATGGCCAAGGTCGAGCTTTACGATCTCTCGGCCGATGCCAGCGAGTCAAACGATCTCGCCGCGGTCCACCCTGACAAAGTGACACGGGCCGAAGCCCTCATGGCCGCCTCGCGCACGGAGCATCCGGACTGGCCCCTCGTGGACAAACCGAAAGGAAAGGGCAAGGCCAAGCAGGGCAAAGCGAAGGCCAAGTGAAAGGATCACGTTCCCTCGCGTGCGCCGGCAGGCGGCGCTGCTTCCCCGACTGGCGCGAGCGTGTTGGTGGGAGTGATCGTAGAGTCGTTTTGAATCGGGAAGTGAGGGCTTGCTTCGGACTTTCCCATCTGGCAGGTTGCGTTTCTTTCCCCGAAGGTTTGAAAGAAAGCGAAGACCAATGAAAGTCGAAAAAGTGAAATACGTCCTCTGGGCGGTGGATATGGACCGCGCGATTCGTTTCTACACGGAACTCTTTGGGGGCAGCCTCTCCTTTCAGACCGAGGTCTGGAGCGAAGTGGTCATTGCGGGAGCCACGATCGGCCTGCACGCCGATGGCGAGGGCAAACGCACCTGGACCGGTCTCAGCTTTCAACTCGACGATCTGCGTGCGGGTGTCGATCGCCTCATTGAGTGCGGTGGCGAATTGGCCCGTCCTCTCGATGAATCGGGCGAGGAGGAACTCCACCTCGCCATGTGCGTTGATCCCGAGGGGAACGAGTTCATGATGACGCTGAAGCGTCGCTGAGCGAAAGGCAGGCTCCCCGCGCGAACCAGCGGGATGGACGGGGCGGAAGGTGACGGTGTGATCGATCGCGGCACGCTCCGGCCGGGAATCGGCCGCCGATGCCGCTTACCCGATCGAAAGGCGCGCGGTCGAGTCGCCGAAACGCTCTTCCTTCACGCCGATGCGGTCGAGAAGGCTGAGGAAGAGATTGCTCATCGGGGTGTCTTGGCCGGCGAGGGTGTGTTGTCCCGTCTGGATCGTGCCGCCGCCCTTTCCGGCGAGGACGATGGGCAGGTCGGTGTGACGGTGGTGATCGGGATCGGCGAGTCCGCCACCCCAGACGATCATGGAATTGTGCAGGAGTGATTTGCCATCGACGTCTTTGCGCGATTGCAGTTGCTCGAGGAGGTAGGCGAACTGCCGCGAGTAGAAGAGGTCGATCTTTGCGAGTTTTTCGAGGGCCTCGGGATTTTTCTGGTGGTGCGAGATCGAGTGGTGCCCGTCGGGTACGCCGATCTCCTTGAAGCTGCGGTTGCTGCCGTCGTGGGCGAGGAGGAAGGAGGCGACGCGGGTCGAGTCGGTCTCGAAGGCAAGGACGAGGAGATCCATCATGAGGCGGACGTGGTCCTCATAGTTGCCAGGGATGCCGTCGGGCATCTCCATACCGGGGGCTTCGGGCAAGCCGAACTTCTCGGACTTTTCAATGCGGCGCTCGATCTCGCGGACGCCGGTCATGTATTCGTCGAGCTTGAGCTGGTCGTTGCGGCCGAGTTGGTTGTTGAGCGCTTTGGCATCCTCCATCACGAAATCGAGGATGGAACGCTGGCGCTGGTTGCGGAGGGTGAAGTTCTTTTTCCGATCCTCGGCAGAGCCCGATCCAAAGAGTCGCTCGAAGACGTGGCGCGGATTCGACTCGGGGGTCATCGGAGTGACATCCGAGCGCCACGAGAGATTGAACTGGTAGGCACAAGAGTAGCCGGAGTCGCAGACGCCGCTCTTGCGGATGCCGTCGCAGGAGAGTTCGAGGGAGGAAAAGCGGGTCTTGTCGCCGATCGCGTTGGCGATGACCTGATCGACCGAGATGCCGAGCTTGATGTCGGCTCCGGCAGTCTTGCGGGGACGGGCCCCGGTGAGGAAGGTGGCGTTGGCGCGGGCGTGGTCGCCGCCACCGTCACCCCCGGAGGTGCCATTGAGGTGGGCGAGTTGGCCGAAGACGTGGAGCTGGTCCTTGAACTTCGCGTAGGGCTCGTGGGTCGGTCCGAAGGTGAAGTCGGCACCGGTGCCGGTGAGGGCCCATTTCTCCATGTTCACGCCGTTCGGCTTGTAGAGGAACGCCGTCCGCAAAGGCGCGCCGCTCGCGGTGGTGGCGAGGCCCTTGGCGGCTTCGGCCTTGGCCACGGAGGCGCTGAAAAAGGTCTCGAAAGAGGGCAGGGCAAGGCCGGCCCCGAGGCCCTTGAGGAAGACGCGGCGATTGACGGAGGTGATCATGAGGGGAGGGGAAGACAGGATCCTTTCGAAATCCCATTCTTCAAGACACGTTACGTTCGTGCGGCGTTCGAACAAATCACGCGATTCCGGCTGCCCGGGCGGGACTTTAGGGCCACGATTGTGCGCGCATCAGCTCGCCAACGACCGGTAGGACGACTGCAAAACGATCGTCTCGGCCGCGATCTCCAACTCTTTTCCGTCGATCGCCGCGACCGGCTGGATCTCGCGGAGGCTCGAGGTGAGAAAGGCGGACTCGACCCGGTCGAGGGAAGCATAGGAGAGGGTGGCCTCCGAGAGGGGAAGGCCGTGCTCTTCAAACAAACCGGTGACCACTCCCCGCGTGATGCCGGGGAGGCATCCGGAAGACAGTGGCGGAGTGTGCCAGGTGCCATCGATCCGCACGAAGACGTTCGACCAGGTGCCTTCGCAGAGTTCGTCTCGGGTGTTCGCGAAAAGGGCCTCCTCGGCTCCGGCTTCGCGGGCGAGGCGAAGGGCGACGACATTGTCGCCGTAGTTGATTGTCTTGAGCCCTGCGAGGGGGCTGCGCTCGTTGCGGAAAAAGGGGCCGGTGATGACACGCGCGGTCGCCGGGTGGGGCGGGGGCGGGGTGGCTTCGATCCACCACCATTCGCTCCCATCCCCGGGGGAGGAAACCGTGAGGCGGAGGCGGGCCTTTGCGGCATCGAGGAGACCGTTGGCCTCGAGGGCGACGTGCATCGCGGCGAGGAGGGTGTCTCCGTCAGGAAGGGCCAGTTCGAGGACCGCGGCGCCGCGCCGAAGACGTTGGAGATGTTCGTCCACGCGAAAGGGCGTGCCTCGGTAGGCGGCGATCGTTTCAAAAATGCCCCGGCCGCAGATGACGAGCCCGTCATGGGCGTCGACGAGCGCCTCGCTGGAGGGGCGGAGGCGGCCGTTTTGCACGACAAACGAAGCGGGTGAAGAGGACATCGGAGGGAGGGGAAAGCGGGCTTTACAAAGCTGGACGGATGCCGTTGCCTTGGCAACTTCCGATTCGGCCCCGATCTCTGGCGGCGGCGGAGGCCACGCGCATGATCGCCGCCATCCTCACGACTCTCTTTTTCGCCTTCTCCGCGGTGACGGGCCAGCGCGTCGCGGTGATGCTCGGAGGCGCGTGGGGCAATTTGATGCGGCTCGGTCTCGCGGCGGTGGTGCTGGGGATCCTCGTCGCGATCCTCACACCGGATGCGATGCGTTGGCCATCGTTCCAGTGGTTTTTCTTGAGCGGGTTGATCGGTTTCGGTCTCGGCGATGTGGCGCTTTTCACCGCCTACGAGCGGATCGGGTCGAGGCTGACGATCCTGCTGAATCTCTGTCTCGCTCCGCTTTTCGCGATGGTGTTGGAATGGCTCTGGCTGGGGAACGGCTTGGGGCCGCGTGTCGTCGTCTGTGCCCTCTTGATTCTCGCCGGGGTCGCGATGGCGATACGGCCGGGCTCGAAATCGCGGGCGAAGGTGGCGTTGCGGGGCCGCTACTGGGTCGGCATCGTCGCGGCGATCATCGCGGGATTCGGCCAAGGGACCGGGGCGGTGATCAGTCGCAAGGCCGAGGCCGTGGCTCTCGAACTTGGAGCGAGCGGATCGGGGATCACGGCGGCGTTTCAACGCGTCCTCGCCGGCCTGCTCTTTTCGGCGATCGCGGTGATCCTCGTGCGTTTTTTCGGAAGCCGGAAAAACTGGGAAAGCTGGCGGTCACCCTTGGATCGGAAGGTGGTGCCGTGGCTGCTCGGCGCGGCGCTCTTTGGTCCGGTGATCGGCGTTAGCTGTTTTCAATGGGCCCTGCAGGACCTCGAAAGCGGGATCGTCCTCGCGGTGGTGGCCCTGACGCCGATCGCGATGCTGCCACTGGCGCGGATTACGGAGGGGGATCACCCCAGCCGACTCGCCCTCGTCGGCGCGGTCGTGGCCGTGGCGGGCGTGGTGCTCCTCAACCTCTGGGCGTGAAGCCCGTGAGGAGAGGGATCAGTTTTGTCCGTGGACGAAGGGGCAGGGCGTCGTGCCCATTCCGATGAGGAGATGGGCGAGGCCGGGGTGAAATCGCACGATGTCTTCGGCGAGCGCGCGGAGTCCCTCTTCGAAGGCCTGCTTGGTATCGGGATCGCTCTCGCAAATCTGCGAGGGGGAGATCGCGGCGGCGGAGAGCAGGGCGAGGGTGTCGGCGCTACTGGAGTGATCGGCGGGCTCGGGGAGATACATGGCGCTTGAGTGGTGGGTGGTGATGAGTGGTCGTGGCATCGTCAGCCCGCCTCTTTCGGTGAGAACCTCGGCCCCGGCGCCTGACCGATCGCCTGCAAGTCCCGGATCTTTTCAGTCAGGAGGAGGTGAGCGGTCTCAGCGGCGTTTTTCCCGTAAAAGCCCGTTCGAGATAGCTCTTCGAGCAGATCCTTCACCTGTTGGGTGGTGGAGATCGTGATCTGAACCGTCTCGGTCGTGTTCTTGGGTCTGGCCATGTTCTTACCGTCTTAAACGGAATAACAATGGCATTTTTATAGAGAAGTTATCGGGTTAGTCAAAGGTTTTAGGGCGAAAACGGAAAAAAAGTTGCAAGGCTTCCTAATTAATGTGTTCAAAAGAGCTCTTTTCGTTCTCCTCTCTTGGTCGAGGTGGTGAAAAGGCTTCGGAAATCACGCGATGCGGGGACGAGAGGAGTTCGCAAAGCGATTGCAGGATCGCGCGAGTGGGACCACGGTTGAGTCATGAGAGTTTTTCCCCCGACCCGGTTCCTCCGCCTTGCGTCCGTGATCCTTGTTCCGATTCTCTTTTTAAGTGCTTGTCAGGACAATGCACCGGCCCCTGG
>DGXY01000069.1:79528-79985 GCA_002396885.1 Akkermansiaceae bacterium UBA5020 | reverse complement strand
CGCAGCGGCGCCCGGCGTCGGACCCGTCTGACCTGTCGGACTACCTGCTGCCGGCGCCGCCGCAGCAGCCGGCTTCGGCGCCGTAAACACCAAAGGCGTCTTCAAATCCGCCGAAACCACCCTCAGGGTCTGATCCGCGCACGCCAACAAGACCTGCTTGCCACCGTGCAGGAGAGCCATCGCCACGACCGGCGCAGGCACCGCGAGGTTGGTGGCTTTGGCAGGCTCGGCCACCGGGCGAGACTTCACCGTCTTGTCGGCCGAGCCCGAATAGAGCGTCGCGCCGTCGGCTGAAAAGGCGAGCGCGCTCACCGCTCCGGCGTGATCCTTCAACGTGACCGGCGCGGCGTCGGGCGTTTCGTGATTCACCAGAAGGATAGCCCCATCCGCGACCCCATAGGCCGCGCGTTTGCCGTCCGGCGACACCGCGAGGGCTGCGGGATCGGCGGGCAGGGCG
>DGXY01000069.1:64930-79363 GCA_002396885.1 Akkermansiaceae bacterium UBA5020 | reverse complement strand
GGCTGCGGGATCGGCGGGCAGGGCGACGGGTTTGCCAGCTTCGGCGGCAGAACGTTGCCACACTTTCACGACGCGATAAGCTCCCGTGGCGAGGGTCCGTCCGTCGGGCGAAAAGGCGACCGTCTGCACGAGGTCCCGGTCGGCCGCGGGAAACTCGAGGCCCGGATCCCGCAGGCTGGCGGCGAGTCGGCCCAGCTTAAGGTCGTAGAGGTGCACCTGCTGCCCGCGCGCCGCGGCAGCGAAACGTCCATCCGCGGAAATCGCGGCGGTGTAGATGGGCTGCGGCCCCTTCAGCAGGGTCCAAGAGGTGGGCGCGGCGCTGGAGACGGCGTCGCCCTTCGCTCCCTGGTCGATCCAGAGCTTCAGCAAGGCGAGCTGGTCGGGTTTCAGGTTCTGGGCCTTCGACTTGTTGTTCGCCGGCGGCATCACCGGATCCTCGAGATGGGCTGCCGTCGTAAAGAGAAAGGAATCGGCTCCCTTGCCCGGCACGATCGCCGGACCGGAGTCGCCTCCCTTGAGCATGTCCTGCGGCGACTCGAGGCTGAGTCCGGCCTTGGGTTTGCTCTCGTTGTGGCAGGCGAGACAGTTGGCCTTGAGGAAGGGATAAACCTCGGTCGCAAAGTTGATCTCGGTGTCGCGTTTCAGCTCGGCGACAGGCAGGGCCTCGGCGCGGAGCATCAAGGGTGCGGAAAGGCACAGGCAGAGGAGGGTGCGCTTCATCAGGAGTCTTTCTTCGGAGGAGCCTTCACTTCCACGACGATCGGCAGAGTGTAGGCGGAGAATTTGACGTCCTTCGGCGCGGCGGCGGTCGCGGCGGCCTTGCTCTTCGCCTCGGCCTCGGCCCTGGCCTTGGTGAGGGCGTCCTTCTGCTCGGGCTTCGCGTTCTTGAGGGCCTCGTCGGCCTGCTTCAGGGCGGCGGCCGCGGCGTCGGCGATATCGCCCAAGCGCCGATACGAAGTCGTCCCGACCGCCTTGATCACGAAGGTCCAGGTGCCGGACTCGGGGGTGAAGATGTTGGGCTGTGGGGTGAAGGTTAGGGTCAGCTTTCCTTCGTTCGTTTTGTCATCGAGGCTCAGGGTCGGGGAGGTCTTCAGTCCCTGCAATCCATCGGCACTGAAGACGAGCGCGCCCTTCAATCCGTTCCGCGCGGTGATCTTCACGGGGATCTCGAGTTTTCCGCCCATCTCGACGCTGAAACGTCCCCCGTTGCCGACCTCAAGCGAGACGGGAGCCTTTTCCGTGGCACTGACTGAAAGCGGAATCGTCGTGGTGAGGCGTGGACGGAGACGCTCCTTGGCCGTGTCGGCGGCTCCGATCGCAAAGCTCGCGCCCCTCGCCTCGCGGGTGACCTCCTTGTCCCCGACTTTCGCCTTCCCGATGATGCGTAGGTCTCCATTCCACCCACCCGCGTCCGGCGCGGCCTGGAAGACGAGCCGGATCGAATCCTCCTTCAGCGAGGCCGTCACGGGAGGACAGGTCACGCCCGCAGGAAGGCCCGTCGCCTCGAGCGTGATGGGCCCATCGAAGCCGTCGCGCCGATGGATGAGCACCCGCACCGGTTCGGCCCCCCCCTTGCGCAAGAGAGGTGCGGCGGGATGGGCTTCCGTCTTTTCGTAGTGCGAGCGCTCCTGCACGGCGAAGAGTTCGAAGTCCGGCTTCGCCTCGCGGACCGCGAGGCGGTAGAGATGGGTCGGTCCACCGCTGTCGAACCGATTCACGATCGTCACGCGATAATCGGCGACCGCCCCCGCGGCGAGGGTGAGAGTGGTATCGCGCGAGCCGGTGAGAAGGCGTGTGCCGGTCTTCGCGGCCTCGTCGTCCCCCTCGCGCACGACCGCGAAGGCTTCCTTCCCGTCGGCGCCCTTCGTGATTTTCTCGATGACGAGATAGGGATCGATCTTGCCCGCGAGACGATCTCCCGCGACCTCGATCCAGTAGGCCGTGTTCGCCTTTGCCGAAAAGCGGAAGGCATCGCTGTCGCCATCTTGATCAAAGCGCGCCGCGACTTCGCTGGGGACCGTCAGCGGAGGGAGATCGGCGTCGTTCTTCTCAGCGACCACGGGTGCGGAGGCGATGCCGATGCGGATCACGTTCGAACCTTCGTGCGAAAACACGAATCCCGCCAGCATCGCACGGGCCGGAGCGGAGAAGTCGGGCGTCGCTCCCTCGGCCGCCTTCACCGGGATACGCACGCTCACGGTTTCGAGCGGCTGACCGTCGATCTTCAGTCCCTCTCCGGGGCTACCGCCCGGAAGGTTGCGACCAAGGAGGGTTGCCTCGAGCACCTGCCCCTCTTGAACCGCAGGGGGGAAGACCGCGTCGATCCACGGACGTGTGCTCGCGGAGAGAAGATAGGCGTATTCGGCTCCACCATTGTAGAGGAAATCGTGAACCCCGACGAGGTAGTCGCCGTCGGCGGGGGCAGTGAAATCGATCAAGGGATCGCGTCCGATCTCATCACGGCTGCGTCCGAGTTCAATGCCTAGGGCATCGGTCAGGGTGAGGGTGGCATCAGCGCGCGAGTCGATTCGCTCGGCACGGCAATGGACGAGGATACGCTGCCCTTTCTTCAGGGAAATCTTCCAACGGTCGATCTGGTTCGCGTCGGTGGTGCCATGGGCGACGGCCTCGAGCGGCAGGGCCGGGGCCTTCGCCGGATCGTGGTGAACCGCGCCCGCGTCGGCGAGGACGGCGGCGTCCTTCGGCGCGATGTTGAGAAAGCGCGAGGTGGAACGTCCGAAATATCCATCGGCGCGGACCTCGATGGGACCCTCGACCGTTTCCGCCGGAACGGTGACGCGGAATTGCTTCGTCCCGGCAACGAGCTCGGCCTGGATCGCCGGATCGGAAAAGGCGAGGCCGGTGAGCTCCTCGAGATTCACTCCACCGACGGTGACGACGGTGGTTTCCCCAGCGCGCACCACCGGCGGACTCAGGGTCTGCAACTCGGCCGAGGGCAGCTGCGCCCGCGCCGCCGCGGGAAGAAGAAGGGCGGCGAGAATCGCAATAAGTGGCATGGGCATCCTGCCCATGCTTTCTATGGGGGCAGGGTTCGAGGAGCGGGTGCAGGTCGATTCCGCAACGGGCGTCCGATTCGCGATGCATGGGCTGGAAGCCCATGCCACTAGACCCTGCATCGCACGGCAAAGAGAAAAGGGATGGTTCATCCTCTGCAAGCAGGCAGCGGCCTCAATGGTTGAAGAGGAACTCCTTCGTGTTGACGAGGGCCCAGAGAATGTCCTCGAAGGCCTCGCGTTCGGCCTTGGCGAGGGCGACGGGATCGGCCCCGGCGGCGGTCCGCTTTTTCGCGAGATGCGCGCCTGCTGCCTCGAGTTCGGCGGGACGAGGCTCGCGGGCGAGGGCGTGGAGGTAGAGTTCTCCGAGACGCTCCGGATCGGGACGGTCCTTCGCCGCGGCGAGGGCGGCGGCACGGCCCGCATCTCCGCCGAGCTTGCCCTGGATCGTCTCGGAATTGATGAGGTGAAGGCTCTGGGCGAGGTTCGCGTCGGCGACGCGCTCGCATTCGCAGGCACTGTCCATCTCGGGACGCCCGAAGACCGAGAGGAAGAAGGAATCCTCGTTGAACTTGTCGTCGGGGAGGAAGACGGCGCGAACTCCGGCGGGCTGGTTCTTGAAGGTGTCGCCCGCCTTCGAAACGAAGTTGATCGAATCTAGCAGGACCTCGGCTTGAAGGCGTTTCGGATAGTAGCGCGAGAAGTTCTGCGTGTCCGCGAGGTTGTGTTCGTTCGGCACGGCGCTGAGCTGGTAGGTGCGGCTCTTGACGAGGGTGCGGACGAGGTGTTTCAGGTCGAAACCGCTTTTCGCGAAGTCGGCGGCAAGGGCGTCGAGCAGCTCGGGATGCGAGGCGGGATTGGTGACGCGCATGTCGTCCTCTGGCTCGACGAGGCCGAGGCTGAAGAAGTGCTTCCAGTAGCGGTTCACGACCATCTTCGCGAACCACGGATTCTCCGCCGAGGTCATCCACGTGGCGAGGGCCTCGCGCGGATCCTCGGAAACGGGCAGGTCAAGCGGGTCGCCGCCGAGAGGCTTCGGCTTGAGAACGTTCAGGGTGTTCGGATTCTGCATCGTCGCGTTGCCGCGCTTGTAGAAGATGATCTCTTCGTCGGGCTGCTCGCCGGGCTTGCGGCCCACGTTGCTGAAGAAGGCGGCGAAGCTGTAGTAGTCGTCCTGTGACCATTTCTCGTAGGGATGATGGTGGCACTGGGCGCACTGCATGCGGATGCCTAGAAAGACCTGGGCGATGTCCTGCATCTGCTCCTTCTGGTCCTTCACCGCGCGGAACCAGGCGACCTCGGGATTTTGGCCGATCTCGCCGGAGGCGGTGAGCAGGTCGGTGACGACGGCGTTGTAGGGCCGGTTCTCGAGGAGTCCGGTGCGGAGCCAGTCGTGAAAGGCGTAGGTGCCGCGCTGGTAGGTCTCTTTGGAGCGCTTGTTCCGGAGGATGCCGGCCCATTTCTGCGCGAAGTAGGCGGCGTAATCGGGCGAGTCGAGGAGGCGGTCGATCGTTTTGGCGCGTTTGTCAGGACTCGCGTCGCCTAGGAAGGCGCGCGATTCCTCGGCGGTGGGGAGTCGGCCCGCGATGTCGACGGTGACGCGGCGGAGGAAAGTGGCATCATCGGCCGGAGCCGAGGGCGGGAGGCCGAGAAGGGTCAATTTCTTGAAGATGTGCTCGTCGATGTAGTTCGATTTCTCCGGCATCGTCCCGGTGTCGGCTCCGAGCGGGATGGTGGCGCGGAAGACGTCGACGTGCTCTTGGAAGCGCACCATGATCGAGGCGGTGCCGGTGCGGTCGGCGAGGACGACGTGGCCCTCGGCGTCTACTTCGGCCATGTCTTTCTGATTCGATTCGTAGAGGGCGAGGCGGGTGATGTCGCGCTCGCTGCCGTCGGAGAACTTCGCCGTCACGGCGAGCTGCTGGGTGGCCTTGGCATTGGCGACGCGCTCCTTCGGGGAGACGGAAATGCCCGTGACCTTGGGAGCTTTTTCATTCTGGTAGGGCATGCCCTCGCGGATCCAGCGGACGAGGGTGTTGTAATCGCGCGATCCCTTCTGCAGGCGGATGCCGCCCTCGTGCGGGATCTCGCCGGTGGCCTTGGTGAGGAGGAGGCTGTGCTCAGGGGCAGAGGGAAAGACACGGCGGCCGCGCGATTCACGGACGAGCCACTCGTGGTCGTTCCATGGCTCGTAGCCGAGAAGGGAAAGGCGGAAATTGTTCTGTCCACCCGACTTGCCGTGACAGCCGCCGCCGTTGCAACCATACTTCGTGAAGACACTGACGACTTCGTTCGAGAAATGGATCGGCTCGGGCTGATCGAAGCCCTCGACGGCAACCTCGATCGGAACGGGCAGCCCGCTCGTGCCGGGAAGCGAAGCGATAACGAGCGTTTTCCCATTCGCCACGGGTGTCACGAACCCATGCGAATCGACCGAGACGACGCCGGGTTTTTCGACCTCGTAGGTGACGGCGTGGGTGACATCGCGAGGACGCGAGGCAGCCTCGTCGGTGACGATGAGCTGCGTGCTCGACCAAGGACCGCGCAGGGTGACCTTGGGATTGGATGCGGAGAGTTTCGCGGCGGGAAGCTGCGGAGCGACTGCGACCGTAGTCTGGACCGGAGCGGCGGGCGAAGGCTGGGGTGCAGGATTGCCCCAAGCCATCACCGGGAGCGATAGTGCGAATGTCAGGATGCACTTCATCATGGCTGTCTTTTACTTTTTACCTGTTACCTTTTACCCCTGGGGCGTTCGCCGAGGGCTAGGCGATGAGTTCCTTCATCGGTGAATAATGCGGATCGACGAGATAAGTCGGGCGACCCGTGAGATCGGGAATGGTGGTGCTGTTGGCATCGATGCCGACGGATTTGTAGAGCGTCGCGAAGATTTCCTGGAATTCGACGGGCCGCTCCACGACCTCGCCGGCGAGCCGGTCGGTTGCGCCGATGACCTGGCCGTGATTCATCCCGCCGCAGGCGAGGACGGCGCTGTTGACCCGCGGCCAGTGGTCTCGGCCTCCGTTCGCGTTGATCTTCGGAGTGCGGCCGAACTCGCCCCAGACGATGACGCTGACATCCTTGTCGAGCCCGCGGTCGTGGAGGTCCTGGACAAGGGCACTGAGCCCCTGGTCGAGCATGGGGAACTCGCGGCGGGCACTCTTGAAGTTGTTGCTGTGCCAGTCCCAGCGCGAGAAAGAGAGCGTGACGCAGCGGGCCCCGGCCTCGACGAGGCGGCGTGCCATGAGGAACTGATCGAGGCGACGCCAGCTCCCGTCGTCGAGATGCTCGTGGAGCCCTTTGCCATAGCGCTCGACCAGCTTGGGATCCTCCTCGGTGATGTCGAGCGCCCTAGCGAGGTTGCTCGAGGTGAGCACGCCGAAGGCCTGCTGGTTGAAGGTGTCGAGTCCCTCCATCATACCCGAGCGGTCGACGTCGCGGCGGAAATCATCGAAACTCGAGAGGAGCGCGCGGCGATCACCGAGACGCTCGAGACTGACGCCCTTGAGGACGATGTCCTCCTTGCCCGCGCCGCGGAAGGGCGTGAAGGGCGAATGCGAGGGTCCGAGGAATCCGGCGGGACCGGGATTGCCCCATTCATCATGACCGCATTTCGGGGCGAGGCCGACGAAGGGTGGGCAGGATTCATTGACTCCCCCTTGCAGCTTCGAGATCGCAGACCCGAGGCTCGGCCAACCGCCGGGAGGCACGTTGCTGCGTCCGGCGCGACCGGTGAGACACATCATCGCATCGTGCGGCCCCTCGGCTCCGACAATCGAGCGGACGAAGGTGAGCTTGTCCGCCATCTTCGCCATGCGAGGCAACTCCTCGCTGATCTCGATGCCGGAGACGTTCGTTTTGATGGGACGGAACTCGCCACGGTATTCGGCGGGTGCGTCGGGCTTCATGTCCCACATGTCCTGGTGCGGCGGGCCGCCCGGCAGGAAGATCATGATGACCGCCTTGTGATTGATCCCCTTGGCCGGTTTCCCCCCTGCCGCTTCCGCTGCGAGGATCTGGGGCAAACTCGCGCCACCGAGGGCGAGGCCACCGATCTGGAGGAAGGAACGTCGCGAGAGTCCGTCGCAGAATTTGCCCGAGTCGTTACCAAGGATGGTGAGCATGATGGTGAAGGGGTTGCGGTTCCAGATCACGGGCAGTTGGGAGCCCGCAAGGTGTATACAATACGGAGTGGGCCGGAAAGGGACCAGAACGCTCTTTTGCGCGTTCACGCATGGCGTGAATGAGGGAGGGGGGAAAGTCATGGGTCACGGGACATGGGTCACGAAAATAGAAGCGGCGTCCCGCCGCTTCACCTCGGTTTGCGTGCTGGAATCGCCGCTCAGCGAAGCCCCTCGCAAAACTCGCGGAACGCTGCCTCCTCTTCTTCGCTCGCCACTCCCGCGACGATGTGCCCGGCGAGGCTGCGAACGACGACAGCCTGATCGGACGGGAGATTCAGGGACCGGATGATGAGGCCGACGATCGAGGCGAAGGTGTTTCCGTTGTAAAAGCAGAACGGAGCCATGCGGTGGCAACGCCTGCAGAAATCGACGGCTTCGTCGAGAGGCATGGGCTCGCGATGGCGCGACTCCCACGATTCTTTGGTCGGCTCGTGGCCGTCTGAGGTCGGCTTGTGGAGGGCATTCTTCGCTTGGCAGAGCACCGCGTTCTGCGCGGTCACGACCTCCCAGGTGAAAGGCTCAAGCCAAGGTCCGACCCGTTCCATGGCTCATTTGTCCTCTTTGACAGTGATCGGGCGTTCTGCCCTGATCTTTTCCTTCACCGCCCGGATCTCCTCGACTCCGGTTGGCTTCAGATAGCCTTTGCCAGTCCGGGCATAGACGGGCTCGGCGGAGAAACGATCCTGAATGGCGAGCCCCTCGGCCATGAGTTGCTGGAACATCGGATCCCGCAGCAGCTTCGGATCGACTCCGGGAATGTCGGGAATTTCCTCCATGCAGAAGATTCTATCGGTTTCCGCTCCATCTGACAAGCCCACTCGCTCCCTTCGAACGCAAATCCGGACTCGCCGGGAGAGCACGATCCGGGCTAGCCTTACGGCATGAAGCGGTTTGCTCTCCTTGTCGCCGTCTGTCTTTCCGAATCGGCCGTCACGGCTCAGTGGTGTCTCGACCAGTATCGACGGGACGCCTTCTCGCGATGGGAAGGGAATCCGGTCGTTGATCCGATCACGAGGCCGAAAACCCGCTACCCCCGCGTGGTCCCGGACGGTTCCTGGTATGATCCGGCGGAAGAGTTGCGATCCGCTCGCCGTATTCCTTCCAGTCCGGATTGACTGATTCAAGATCCGGAACTTCCCAAAAGCCTCTGGTATCTCACCGACGCCCATTGGCTCGGCTTCCGTGTCGTCCGCCCGCTCGCGGTTCCGAGTCTCGACGAGATGCTTTTTGCCTGGAACAACAGCTTTCTGGATGAGAAGTCGCGGGAGGCCGAATGATATCCGGTGACCCGCTTGCACCCTCGCCACCGAGGCGCTAAATTCCCCCATGACCTCCCTCGAAATGCTCGTCGAGCCGCTGCGTCACTCGCCCCAACTGGTCGAGGCGGTGGCGTTGCTTTCGCGACAAATCGAGGAGGAGCGCGCGCGTCGGAATCGTTTTTACGAGGAGACGACGCCCGAGGAAAAAATCGAGTTCATCGACGGCGAAGTCGTGCTCCACTCTCCGGCGAGGAACCGGCATCTGGATGCGACCTCCTTGATCGCGAACCTTGTCTTGAATTTCGTCCGAAATCATCAGCTCGGCACCGCGAAGATCGAAAAATGCCTCTGCGTTTTCCCGCGCAACGACTACGAACCCGATCTCGTGTTCTTCGGCAAGGAAAAGGCCGGTTCCCTCGGCCCTGACACGATGAAGTTCCCTGTTCCCGACTTCATCGTCGAGGTCCTCTCCGAATCGACCGAGGCACGCGACCGGGGCGTGAAGTTCGAGGACTACGCGGCCCACGGGGTCGGCGAATACTGGATCGTCGATGCCGACCGCGAAACGGTCGAACAATACCTACTCGGGGAATCGGGCTACGAACTCCGCGTGAAAAGCGCCACCGGCACGATCACCAGCGAAGTGATCGCCGGCCTCATCACCCCGGTCCGAGCGCTCTTCGATGAGGCGGAAAACCTCGCGGCCCTGCGGGAATGGATGTGAATACGTCCCTCCCCCACCTGCCTTTTTCCTCGCCAACCGAACGAAATCGAACGTATCGTGGCGGCGTTTGTCGCAGTGTTGTCCTACCGACAACCCCAACTACCCACCCATCCCCATGACCTCCGAAAACCACCTCTCCCGCCGTCACTTCGCCCTCACCGGAGCCCTTGCCGCCGGGGCCGCGCTGCTGCCCTCCCGTCTTGTCCAGGCCGCCGCTCCTTACGAGCAGGCCGCCCTCCCCTACGCTTTCGACGCGCTCGAGCCGCACATCGACGCGAAGACGATGGAGATCCACCACGGCAAACACCACGCCACCTACATCAAGAATCTCAACACCGCGCTCGAGGGCAAGGCCGACCTCGCCGCCCATTCCCTCAACGACCTCATGGCCCACCTCGGCAAGGTTGAGGACAAGGCCCTTCAGACCACCCTCCGGAACAATGGCGGCGGTCACTGGAACCACGCCTTCTTCTGGGAGACCCTCGCCCCCGCCGACAAGTCGGGCAAGCCTTCGGACGAGCTCGCCAAGGCCATCGATGCCTCCTTCGGATCGATGGATGCGTTCAAAACCGCTTTCGGCGAAGCCGCCACGAAGCGCTTTGGTTCCGGCTGGGCCTGGCTCATCAAGAAGGATGGCAAAGTCCTCGTCACGAGCACGCCGAACCAGGATAACCCGCTCATGCCCGGCCTCGTGCCCGACACCGATCTCGGCACCCCGCTCCTCGGCCTCGATGTCTGGGAACACGCCTACTACCTCCACTATCAAAACCGCCGCGTCGATTACATCGCCGCTTGGTGGAACGTGGTGAACTGGGACAAAGTCTCGGCCCGCTTCGCCGACGCGAAGTGAGAGGAATGGATCTCTCCGATTCCCTCCGTGGCCATTTCGGCCACGATACCTTTCGCCCCGGGCAGGAAGCGGTCATCAGCCGCCTCCTCCCGGGGCGCTCCGTTTTGGCGCTTTTCCCCACGGGCGCGGGTAAAAGCCTTTGTTATCAATTGCCGGCCCTGCTCCTCGACGGGCTCACCCTCGTCGTCTCGCCCCTCATCGCCCTGATGAAGGACCAGGTCGGGGCGCTCCAGGCGCGAGGTCTCGCAGCGGAGCGGCTCGACTCGACCCTGTCGACCGAGGAGGTCAACAGAGTCTATGCTTCGATGGAGGACGGCTCGCTCAAGCTCCTCTACGTCTCGCCCGAACGGCTCGCCAACGCGGGATTTCTGAAACGCTTGCAACGCTGTCAGATCGCTCTCTTCGCCGTCGATGAGGCGCACTGCCTCTCGGAATGGGGTCACAACTTCCGCCCCGATTACCTCCGTCTGCCCGAGGTGGCACGATCGCTCGGAGCCGGACGGGTCCTCGCCCTCACCGCCACGGCGACGCCGGCGGTGGCCGCCCAGATCCGCGAACGCTTCAGCATCGCGGAAGAGGATCTCGTGCAGACCGGCTTCGCCCGGCCGAACCTTCGTTTCCGCGTCCATCCTTGTGCCACGGCAGAGCGCGACCGGAAATTAGTGGCTTTGTTAGGGGTTTCGGAAGCCTCTCCCGCGATCGTCTACGTGACCCTTCAGGAGACTTCCGAGCGGGTCGCAGGTTTGCTGAAGCGCGCCGGGATCGCCGCCCGGGCCTACCACGCGGGAATGCGCGATGAGGACCGGGCCGAGGTGCAGGATGGCTTCATGGACGGCACCATCCCCGTCGTCGTCGCGACGATCGCCTTCGGCATGGGAGTGGACAAATCCGACATCCGCTGCGTCGTCCACTACAACCTGCCCAAGTCCCTCGAGAACTACGTGCAGGAATCCGGCCGCGCCGGCCGCGATGGAGCCCCCGCCGTCTGTGGGATCCTCGCCTGCGCCGACGACCTCACCGTGCTGGAGAATTTCATCTACGGCGACACGCCCTCGCCGACGGCGCTGAAATCGCTCGTCGAGCACGTCCTCCTGCGCGGCGAGTCCTTTTCGGTGTCGCGCTATGAACTTTCGCAGTCGCGCGACATCCGCCAGACCGTCGTCGAGACAGCTCTGACCTATCTCGAACTCGAGGGTTTGCTCCTTCCCGAGGGCCCCTTCTACGGTGGCTGCGAGATCCGCCTGCTGCGTCCCTTCGAAACGGTGCTCGCGGGCCTGCCCGAGGCGCGGAAGGACCTCTTGCGACAGCTTTTCGCCACGGGCAAGGCGGGGCGTCTCTGGCATCGTTTCGATCACGAGGAATCAGCAGTGGCCCTGGGCGTCGCCGAAGAGGTCCTGCGTCGCGCCCTCTCCGAGCTCGCCGATCACGGCGACGCGGTGCTCCGTCCCCACGGACTGCGCCACGCCTACCGTCTCGCCCCCGGAGCGGAGCGAACCGTGCCCGCCGTCACCGCGCGACTGAGGGAGCGTTTTGAAGCCCGCGAAACGGCCGAGATCGCACGCCTGCATCAGGTCGTGGATCTGTGCGAGATGCCGCAATGCCTGCCGCAGCAGTTGATCGCTCATTTCGGCGAAAGCATCGCGCCCTGCGGGAATTGCGCCGTCTGTCTTGGCGAACACGCAGGTGGTCCGCTGCCGGCGACGAAGCGCGGCGAACTGACCCTCGAGGATGCCGCGCTCATCCGCGAAGCAAAGGCCGAACATCATCCGGCGCTGAGGCAGCCGCGTCAGCTCGCGCGTTTTCTCTGCGGACTCTCGAGTCCCGCGACGACCCGCGCCCGCCTCCACCGCGACGACCGTTTCGGAGCCATTTCGGAAGTGCCCTTTCTCGAAGTGCTCGAGCAGTGCGAGTCGTTTTGAGGAGGCGTGTCGAGATCCCTGGAGCCGGAGGGTGGACGTCCTGGATCATTCGGCGGGCACGCAGGAGCGTGCCCCTCCAGCGCTACCGCGCTATCCATGAACCGACGCCTCGGAGAGGCGTGGAGGGGCAAGGTCCTCCACGCCCGCCCGATCGGCGGGTTGATGCCCCCGCGCTATCCACGGCACCCGCTTCACCTACGCCTCGAAGAGGCGTGGAGGGGCATGCTCACGCATGCCCGCAGGATCACCAGGGTCACCTCACCCTAACAGATCACCCAGCACCGTCAGCCCGCCCTCTTTCCGCGACAGCTTAAGGAGACGCGCCTTGGCCACGGGGATGTGGGCGAGGAATTCTCGCTTGCCCTTCACTTCGCCGAGGAAACCGTAGGCACCAAGCGCCTGCATGAGCCGCTGCATCGCGCATTGGACGAGACGCCGCTCGTAAAGCTCGCGCGACTCGGCGTGGCCGGCGTCTTGTTTGAGCGTGAAATAGTATCCGATGAGATCGGCGGTCTCCCGCGGGGCGAACTCGCTGTAGGGATCGTAGATCATCGAGGCAAGATCATACTCGGGCAACCCCCAGCGCAGCCCCTGATAGTCGATCAGGAAACTGCCGCCATCACGCAGCATCACGTTCGTGCTCTGGAAATCGCGATGGACGAGACTGCGGCGGTGTCCGGCCAGTTCATGCCCGAGCGCGGCGAGAGAGGGATGGTCGCGCAAGGCCGTGGCGATCTCCGGCGAATGGAAACGCTCGACGTAGTGCGTGAGAAAATAATTCCGCTCCCACTCGTAAAGCGACTCGTCGAAGGGTCGCTCGAGTTCCGGCAAATCATCCGGAGCCGCATCCTCGGTCATGCAATGGAGCGGAAAGACGGTGCGCAGGGCCGATTCGTAGGCCGGACGACGCGAGATCTCCCAACCGGTGCCGGCGAGATTGCCTAGATCGGTTTCGCCGAGATCCTCGACCCAGAGGAGCCGCAGATCCTCGCGCCGGGCGGCGATGGCGGGGGCGCCGATACGGTGACGGTTCAGGAAATCGGTGATCGAGGCGAAGCGCGGGTTGTCGGCCCGGTCGAGTTCGTAATGCATCGCGATGAGGCTGCGGTCACCGCCCGTCTCGACGACACGAACGAAGAGTCGGCCCGAGCCGCCCTTTTCGATGACGGAGAAAGCGAGGTCCGCCGCGTCCCAACCGGGCACAGCCTCCCGCGTGTGTCGTTCGATGTCCGTCAGTTCCATAAAAGCGCAAGCTGTCAACAAACCACGAAATGCCGCCCGGGAAAAGCGCTTTTCCAGAGGGGCCAAGGCTCCATAACCGCTCCCTAATCCACCGCGACGGACCAAAACCGGTTGCGAGGGTTCTTTTTGGCGTCACGGTTGCCCTTTCCCGCCGATGGCCTCCCCGATCCAGTCTCTCTGCGTTTTCTGCGGCTCCCGCAGCGGCACCAATCCCGCTTTCGAAGCGGCCTCCTTCGCGACCGGGCGACTCCTCGCCGAGCTCGGCATCCGCCTCGTCTATGGCGGCGGCAGTCTCGGACTGATGGGTGCGGTTGCGAACGGCTGCCTCGAGGGTGGAGGCGAGGTCATCGGGGTCATCCCCGGTTTTCTCATGGATCTCGAACTCGGCCATCAGGGCGTGACGCGACTCGAGGTGGTGCCCGACATGCTTGAGCGGAAAAAGCGCATGGCCGAGCTCAGCGACGGCTTTCTCACCCTGCCCGGCGGCATCGGCACGCTCGACGAGCTCTTTGAAATGCTCACCTGGGTCCGCCTCGGCGTCCATCAAAAGCCGAACGGCCTCCTCAACGTCGATGGCTTCTACGACGAGCTGATTTCTTTCTGCCATCACACCCAGGTCGAGGGAGGCTTTCTCAGCGCGGCCAACGCGCACAATCTCATCGTCTCGGATTCCATCCCCGACATCCTCGACCGCCTCGACGAGGCAGCCCGCACCGGCCCCTCCGCCTACATCACCGCTTCATGAAGGTCTACCACGATCTCCTCCGGCTCGTCCTCGAAAACGGCACCCCGCGCGAAGACCGCACCGGAACCGGCACGATCGGTGTCTTCGGGGCGCAGGCACGCTTCGATCTGCGCGAGAGTTTCCCTTGTCTCACGACCAAGAAACTCCACCTGCGCTCCATCATTCACGAACTGCTCTGGTTCCTCAAGGGCGAGACGAACATCGCCTACCTGAAGGAAAACAAGGTGACGATCTGGGACGAGTGGGCCGACGCCGACGGCAATCTCGGTCCCGTCTATGGCAAACAATGGCGCTCGTGGGCGACTCCTTCGGGAGAGTCGATCGATCAGATCGCACGCCTCGTGCATTCGATCCGCACGAATCCGGCGAGCCGGCGCCACATCGTCAGCGCATGGAATCCCGCCGACATCGAGGGGATGGCCCTGCCGCCGTGCCACGCCCTTTTCCAATTCTACGTGAACACGACGACGCAGGAGCTGAGCTGCCAGCTCTACCAGCG
>DGXY01000069.1:0-64750 GCA_002396885.1 Akkermansiaceae bacterium UBA5020 | reverse complement strand
CTCTACCAGCGCAGCGCCGACCTCTTCCTCGGGGTGCCTTTCAACATCGCCTCCTACGCGCTCCTCACGATGATGATGGCGCAGGTCTGCGATCTGAAGCCGGGCGAATTCGTCCACACCTTCGGCGATCTCCACCTCTATCAAAACCACCTCGACCAGGCCCGCGAGCAGCTCACGCGAGAGCCGCGTCCACTCCCGGTGATGAAGATCAATCCGGCAGTGAAGGAGATCGACCAATTCCGCTACGAGGACTTCGAACTGACCGGCTACGATCCCCATCCTGCCATCAAGGCGCCCATCGCGGTATGAGCGGCCCCAAACTCAAGGCGGTCGTGGCGATGGCCTCGAACCGAGTCATCGGCAAAGACGGAGGCCTGCCGTGGAATCTTTCCGCCGATCTGAAGTGGTTCAAGAAGGTGACCCTCGGTTTTCCCATCGTGATGGGCCGCGTCACGATGGAGTCGATCGGCCGCCCCCTGCCGGGGAGAAAGAATCTCGTGATCTCGCGCTCGCTCGAATCCGCGCCCGAGGGTTTCGAGCTCGTCTCGTCATGTGAAGAAGCGGTGAACGCCCTCGCCGGAGAAACGGAGGCCTCCATCATTGGCGGGGCTCAGATCTACCGCGAGATGATGCCGCTCTGCGGCGAGGTCCTCCTCAGCTACGTCTTCCATCCTTACGAAGGCGACACGACCTTGCCCGAGTTCGAAAACGAATTCGAAATGGTGGAAGTCCTCCACCGCGACGAGGATTTCGAGCTGCGTCGTTACGTGAGACGGTGAGAGATGGCTCCCGCGTGATCCACGACACCCGTGTCACCCGACGCCTCGAAGAGGCGTGGAGGGGCAAGATCCCTCTTGCCCGCACGGTCGCCGCGGTCGCCTCACCCACCCAAACTCCGCACCAGCTCCTGCAACGGCGGATTCGCCGGCTCGAGGGCGAGGGCCTCCCTCGCGTATTTCAGCGCGAGATCGATTTTCCCCGCGTCACGACAGACCGTGGCGAGACCGGTGAGGTATTCGAGATGACGCGGCGCGAGCTCGCGTGCCTTCTCAAGGTAGGGCAGCGCCTCGGGGAATCGTCCCAAGGAATTGAGCGCCACTCCATAAAAATACTGCGTCTCGGCACTTTCCGGCAGCAGCGCCGCCGCCTGTCGCAGCTCCTCGACGCCTTCGTCATAGCGCTTCAGTCGAATCAGGAAACGGGCGAGACTCTCTCTGGCGATACCGCGATCGGAATCCGTCATCGCCGCGGTGATCGCCCCTCGGAATTCCGTCTCCGCCTCGCCGGGGCGGTTCTGCGAATCAAGCATCTCCGCAAAATTCAGCCGGACCGGAACAAACTCCGGCTCGACCTTCTGGGCGAGACGAAAAGAAACCTCGGCCTTGGCCGCGTCACCGAGATCGAGATAAAACGCGGCGAGGAACATGTGTCCCGCAGCGCGGTCGGAGATGGCCTCCTGCTTCGTGACGAACTCCGCCGAGGCTTTCGCAAAGGCCGCCTTCTGCGCCTCGTTGAATCCCGTGTGGGCCGCGGCGAGAACACGTGCGGCCTCGGCGCGGACGGCGCGCGAAGGATCCGCGAGCATCTCCCCCGCGATCGCGAGCCTCTGCTCCGCCGGCCAGCCGAGCAGGGCGGTGAGAGCCTCGCTCCGCACGCTCGGCCCCGGGTCGGAAAGGCGCGAGGCGATCAGCCTTGTCGCTTCGGGCGTGGGACCCTGCATTCCTCCCGTCTCAACGGCGGCAGCTCGAGCGAGAGCAGGCTTTTCGAGATCGCCGGCGAGCGCCGCAAGTTTGGCAAACGAGCCCGGCTCGTTTTGGCGGGCCGAGGCGAGGATCTCGCCATAGTGGGCGTTGCGCGGACCGGGTCCCCACCATTTTTTGAACCATTCCGCCGCCCAATCCTGGGTCTGATCGGTGTGGCACTTCGTGCAGGCATCCGGCGTGCCAAGTTCTTTCGCGAGATCGGGACGCGGCACCCGCAGGCTGTGATCGCGCCGAGCGTCGACGCCCATGTAAGTGGTGTGCGGCATGTGGCACTCGACACAGCTCGCCCCGGTGCCGCCGACCTGATGGAAGTGGTGCGCCCGCGTGTCATAGGGATCGGCCTGATGACAGCGCACGCAGAGGGCATTTCCGGGCGCGACGAGTTTCATCGAATGCGGATTGTGGCAGTCGGTGCAGCGCACTCCGGCATGATGCATCTTGCTCTGCACGAAGGATCCGAACACGTAGGTCTCTTCTTTCAACTGGCCGTCGTGATGATAGAGCCGCTCGCTCAAGACCGAGGGAGCGTGGGTGTCATGATAGGGTTGTCCCGGATTCCACTTCTTGTCGAGAAGGGTGCGGTGCGAATGGCAGGGAGCGCAAGTCTCGATCTGCACGTTCGATTCGAGCGGCCGCGTCCGTTTTGGCATTTTCGTCTCCGGATCGATCGCCCAGGGGAATTCGTTCGGATCGTCCCCGGGATCTTTCAGCGTCACGACGAGCCCTTTGGAAACGAGGTAATCCTTCAAGCCCGCGAACGCGGCGGCGGCCGTCGCACCTGCCGGGTTCGCCTCGGCTTTCGCTTTCGCTCCGGCCCACTTCACGTGCTCCGATCCCGGACCGTGACAGGCCTCGCAGCTCACGTTCATCTCCGACCAGGTCGTGTGGTAGGTGAGCGTGCCCGCGTCGAAGCTCTTGTCGAGATTCGTCGAGTGGCAGTCGGCGCACATGTAGTTCCAATTGAAGTGACGCCGCGTCCAGTGAAGGATGTCGTCGGGCGGCACCGCCTCGTCGGGATAGAGGTGATACCAGCGCTGTCCGCCCTCTTCCTTCGTCCGCGAATCCCAGCAGACCTGCAGCGCCTGATACCGGCCGCCAGAGAAGGGAATGAGGTATTGCTGCAAGGGGTAGTGACCGAAGGTGTATTCGATCTTCATGTCGCGCGCCGTGCCGGTCTCGTCGAGGGCATTCACCCAGTATCCGCCGTCCTTCCGGAAAAAGCGGAAGACCTGCCCGAAGTGATCGAAGGTCGCGTCGTTGAAATCACCGAGGACGAATTCCTCCGTCGCCGGATTCATCGCCTTGTGGTGATCGCTCAGGAGCCAATCCTGAAACTCGGCCTCGTGGCAGGTCTTGCAGCTCTCGTGACCGACGTGGGTCGCGCCGGGGATGTCGTGGTAGGGCGACGCCGGTGAGGAGGCAACAGGCTTCGCCGATTCTTCCCGATCGCAGGAGACGAGGGAGATTACGGCCAAAATGATGCCTGAGGTGATGGTGGAGCGCCTCTTCATGAGCGGCTGAATGATACTCATTCCGGGGACTCTGCCCACGACTTTCCACCGGATCATCCGGCTGTTCTTCATGCCATGCCCTGATTTAAGAGTTTTTTTCACAAAAGCGGAGGGATCGATCAGCCGACGGAGTTGGACTCAGCGGAACCTAAAGTTCCTCAACTCGAACCAAACCCAAAATCCAAATCCTGATGAAACTCCTTCAAACCCTCCTTGCTCTCGTCGTCATCACCGGCATCGCCGCCGGCATCGCCCTCGCCGGATCGGCCCAAAAGGTGGAGAAAACCGCGGCAGCCTGCTGCTCGGTCGAATCCTGTTGTGAAAAGGCCGATTGCTGCAAAGCCGGCAATTGCTGCGACGCGAAAGGTGGCTGCCAGTCGGCGACCTGCGATGATTGCGGGAAGACCGCGGCGAGCTGCCACGACACCACTCCCGCTGCGACGCCGGCGGCGAAATCCTGCTGCTCGAAGTAACCACCTGTGATGGGCAACCCGTCGGAGAAACACTGGCGAGTTGCCTTTTCTCTCTCAAACCTCCACTCTTGTCGGCGATGAACGATCCTGAACTCGATCAACTGATCCGCGGATCTTCTCCGGAGCCGGAGTTTGATTCCTCCTTTCAACGGGAAATCTGGGCACGCATCGCCATCGCCGAACGGGAGCGAAAGATAGGTCCCCTGCAGTGGCTTGAGGAGGCTCTCGCCCGGCTTTCGAGACCGGCTCCCGCCTTCGTGACCGCTGCAGCCATGCTCCTCATCGGTGCCGGACTCGGCCGCGGAATTGCCGCTCCAGAAAGCACCGGCGCCTCGCGGGATGCTTACCTCGCTTCCATCAATCCCCTCGCTCCCCGGAGCGAAATCACCCACGAATGAAACGGGGCCTTCTCATCCTCGCGGGGTCGATCCTACTCGCAGTGGCGGGTTTCGTGATTTCGCGATCCCTTCCCATGTCGCAGACCGGAGCGGAACATGGGATGCACGAATCCGGAACCCAGCTGCCCGAGCTCGCATGGCTGCGCCACGAATTCCAGCTCAGCGCCTCCGATTTCGAGAAGGTCTCGGCCTTGCATCTCGACTACCTCCCGACTTGCGAGTCGTTCTGCAGGAAGATCGCCGCGGCTCGCGCGAGGGTGAGGCAACTCGTCCTCGACGGCCGATCCGTCAGCCCTGAGCTGGAGGCCGCACTGCGTGAGGAGGCGGCCCTGCGCGCCGAATGCCAGATCGCGATGCTGCGCCACATCTACGTCACCGCGGGTGCCCTGCCGCCGGAAAAAGCGGACGCTTACCTCGAGGCGATGCTGCCCGAAGTGCTGGCGATGACCTCCGATACGAAGGAAGAACATCGTGGCCACTGAGCCCCCTCCAGACATGGAACC
This sequence comes from Akkermansiaceae bacterium UBA5020, assembly GCA_002396885.1. Classification (GTDB taxonomy): domain Bacteria; phylum Verrucomicrobiota; class Verrucomicrobiia; order Verrucomicrobiales; family DEV007; genus Arctic95D-9. Next base: position 60,102 of record DGXY01000069.1, on the reverse strand, counting down.
GGGCCAAGACACCGACATCGCACTGATGCTAAGACTCGCGGGAGGCGAAGACCTCGCCCTCAACGAGCTCATCTCGCGTTGGCGGAGCCGCGTCGCTTCATTCCTCCTCCGCATGGTCGGAGATCACGCCACCGCGATGGACCTGACCCAGGAGACCTTTGTCCGTCTCTACTCCAGTCGCAAGACTTACAAACCGACCGCTGCCTTTTCGACCTACCTGTTCCACATCGCCGCCAACCTCGCCCGCTCCCAGGCCCGCTGGCGAAAACGCCACCCCACCGTGCCGATGGAGAGCGAGAGCGGGGAGATTCGCATCGAAGCGGTCGATTCCCATCTCTCTCCCGACGAGAGCGCCGACCTTCACGAACGGTCCGCCTTCGTGAACCAGGCCATCGCCACCCTCCCCGAGGACCAGCGCGAGGCTCTGCTCCTCTTCACCGTCGAAGGGATGAGCCAGGCCGAGGTCGCAACGGTTTTGGGATGCAGCTCGAAGGCGGTGGAGGTCCGCGTCTACCGGGCACGCCAGACTCTTCGCGAAGCTCTCGCCAAAGCCGGCTACTGAGGGACGTGAAAAAATCTTCACGATTGTGGAGGGATTCTAGGTCGAGCGGCGTTGCACTCGGTGACGGCCCTTTCTGGGCCTGCCTTCAACAATTACAAGATCCAACGAACCAAGTCATGAAATCCGCCCTCATCATCCTCTCCACCCTCGTTCTCGCCGCCGGGATCTCCCTTGCCGCGAAACCCTACCACCTCAAAACCTGTCTCGTCACCGACAACGAACTCGGCTCGATGGGCAAGGTCATTACCAAAGTCTACGACGGGCAGGAGATCAAATTCTGCTGCAAACCCTGCGTCGGAAAATTCGAAAAGAACCAGGCCAAGTATCTCTCGAAGCTGAACTGAATCCGCGCATCGACCCAAAGCAAACCCCGCCGGAAGCCGCCCGCGCTTGCGGCGGGGCCCTCGAGTCCTCGGATGGAGGGTATTACCCCATGGTGGGGAGGCCCTCCCTGCCTCAGGTTGTTCTGCAAAACCGTCATGAAAACGTGTTGCGATCATCCCGGGAAAAAACCGGAACCCGTCGAACCAAAACCCTGCTGTCTAGTCGCTGATCACGTGGATCCGGAGAAGCGGGGGACTCTTGCCGTGTCGAAATTTTTCTGCCCGATGTGCCCCGGTGTCACCTCCGACCTACCCGGCGATTGCCCCAAGTGCGGCATGGCTCTCGAGCACAACCCCGTCTGGAGACCAGCGCAAGGCACTGGCGCTGTCTATACTTGTCCGATGCATCCGGGGATCGCCCAGGATCATTCGGGTGATTGCCCGATCTGTGGAATGCCTCTGGAACTCAAGATGCCGATCGATGAAAGCGACGATCATCAGGCTCACGAGATCCGCAGTCTCTCCCAAAAGTTCAGGATCGGGATCGCCCTGACCCTCCCGGCATTCCTTCTCGCGATGAGCGGCATGTTTCCCTCGTGGAGCTTGCATGATTTTCTTCCCCGGTCCGTCTCGAAGTGGATCGAGTTCGCCTTGGCGACTCCGGTCGTGCTCTGGGCAGGGTGGGGCTTTTTCGCCAAGGCTTGGCGCTCGCTCGTGAATCGAAGCCCCAATATGTTCACCCTCATTGGCGTGGGAGTCGGGGCGGCTTATCTATTCAGCGCGGTGGCGGTGATCGCGCCGGGCCTGTTCCCGGATTCCTTCCGCAGCCATGGCGAAATCGGACTCTATTTCGAGGCGGCTGCCGTCATCACCGTTCTCGTCCTCTTGGGACAACTCCTCGAAGCGAAGGCCCGTAGCCGAACGGGCCAAGCCATTCAGGCCCTCCTCGGTCTCGCCGCAAAGACGGCCCACCGCCTCAGGGATAATCAGGAGGAGGAAGTGCCGATCGATCAGCTTCAGATCGGTGATATCCTACGGGTCCGGCCGGGCGAAAAAATACCCATCGACGGAGTCGTCACGGCGGGAAGGAGCAACATCGACGAGTCAATGATCACCGGCGAACCGATGCCGGTCGCGAAGGCCGAGGGGGACACCGTCATTGGTGCCACCGTCAATCAGACGGGCGCCTTTCTCATGCGTGCCGAGAAAGTGGGTGGCGATACCCTGCTATCCCGGATCGTCCACATGGTGAACGAGGCGCAGAGAAGCCGCGCTCCGATCCAGAAACTCGCCGACACCGTGGCGGGATATTTTGTTCCGGCGGTCGTCCTCATTGCTCTCGTCACCTTCGTGATCTGGGCCGTCTGGGGACCGGATCCGGCCTTCGCTTTTGCCCTTGTCAATGCCGTCGCCGTCCTCATCATCGCCTGCCCTTGTGCCCTCGGTCTTGCGACCCCCATGTCCATCATGGTCGGGGTGGGACGAGCGGCGCAGGCGGGCATCCTCATCAAGAACGCCGAAGCCCTCGAAACAGCCGGGCGGGTCGATACTCTCATCACCGACAAAACGGGAACCCTCACCGCCGGCAAACCGCATCTCACCAGTCGGATCGCCGCGAAGGGAGAGGACGCCGACCGCATGCTCGCCTTCGCCGCCGCTTTGGAGGTCGGTTCCGAACATCCGCTGGCGCGCGCCATCGTCGACGAGGCGAGAGACAAAGGACTCTCGCTTCCCGAGGTCTTCGACTTCGAGTCCACCACCGGTGGCGGAGTTTCCGGCCGAATTGAGGGAACGCGTGCCTTGGTGGGCAAGGCTGATTTCCTGCGCGACCACACGGTGAGCATCACGGATGAACTCACCTCGGAGGCGGCGCGCCTCGAGGGGATGGCGCAAACGGTGGTCTGGGTCGCCTCTGGAGACCGTGCCTTGGGGCTCCTCGGCATCTCCGATCCGATCAAAGAATCGACCCCGTCCGCCATCGCTGCGCTTCACCATCGGGGCATTCGTATCATCATGGCGACGGGCGACAATCAGCGAACCGCCGAAGCGGTCGGCAGCACGCTGGGGATTGACGAGGTCCGGGCAGGACTCAGCCCCGAGGACAAGATCCTCCTCGTCCGCGAATTGAAAAGTCAGGGGCGCATCGTTGCCATGGCCGGAGACGGCATCAACGACGCGCCGGCTTTGGCGGAAGCGCATGTCGGCATCGCCATGGGAACGGGCACGGACGTGGCCATCGAGAGCGCGGGAATCACCCTTGTGAAAGGCGATCTCGCCGGGATCGGCCGGGCCTTGGAGATCAGCCGGGCAGTGATGCGCAACATCCGCCAGAATCTCTTCTTCGCCTTCGTCTACAACGCGCTCGGGATTCCCGTCGCAGCGGGAGTTCTCTATCCTCTGACTGGAACCTTGCTCAGTCCCATCATCGCCGGAGCCGCGATGTCCCTGTCATCGGTCTCCGTCATCGCCAATGCGCTACGCTTGCGTCACATCCGTCTCGGCGGAAGGGAACCAGTCAAAAGTTGACAGCCGGTGCGCCGTTGACCTAACCTTCCAATCGATAACATGAGGCACTTCACTCAGGAACTGATCTTTCTCCTGGGCTTCGCTCTCGCGATTCCTGAGTCGACCTGCGCCGCCTCCCGTTCCGGCGAGTCGTGTTGTCTGAAGGAGACCGCGCCCGCCTGCTGCTGCTCCGAAAGCGTAAAAGCGTCCAGGGAAGAACCCGCGAACCACTCCCACAGCTGCGCTTGCCAGATCAAATCCCCACGCAAGGGGGAAACTCCGGCCGGGATTCCCAAGGCCATGGCGACCGCACGGGTTCAAGCGCTTTCCACCTCCCCGGCAGAACGGAAAAGTTTCCAAGAGCCCTACTTCGGGGTTATTCGGTTCGAGCGAGGGACCTCGCTGCACTCACCGCCGCGGCTGCGTCTCGCCATGCAGCAGCGTTTTCTCATTTGAGGCGACATCGTCTGGCCCTCCGTCGGCCGCCATTCGGGAGACCTTTTTTCAAGGTCAGAAATCCTCCATGGATTCGTGCGCGATTCGTGCGCCCGCATTCCTTCCTCCTCCATGACGCATTCATCATGAAGAATCACGCTCTCCTCCTTCTTCTTTTCTCATTCGTCATCACATCCTCCCAGCCCGCCCACGCCGACCTCGTCGATTACGCGCTCGAGATCGCCGAAGAGCGTTGGTCGCCCGACGCCTCGCTGCGCACGGGTCTCGCGCTCACCGTCAATGGAGGCATCCCCGGCCCGACCTTGCGCTTCCGCGAAGGGGATTTCGCCCGCATCCGGGTGACCAATCGCCTGAAGCGCGAGGAAACCTCGATTCACTGGCACGGCCTCCTCCTCCCCAACCAGCAGGACGGAGTGCCCTATGTGACGACACCCCCGATCGAGCCGGGCAAGACCCACACCTATGAATTCAAGCTCCGGCACGTCGGCACCTACTGGTATCACAGCCACACCGGCCTCCAGGAGCAGAGCGGCGTCTATGGCTCCATCGTCGTCGAGCCGCGCGGCGGCGTGGTGGAACGTGCCGATCGCGACGAGGTCATCGTCCTTTCCGACTGGACCCTCGAGCGGCCCGACGAGGTCATGCGCACACTCATGAGTGGCAACCCTTGGTATGCCTTCAAGAAGGGTTCGACACAGAGCGTCTTCGGGGCCGCGAAGGCCGGGGAGTTGTCGTCGTTTTGGGAGCGCGAGAAATCCCGCATGCCAGCGATGGATGTCTCCGACGTCGCCTACGGCGCCTTCCTCGCGAACGGAAAACGTTCTTTCGAATCTGCCGCCCAAAACGGCGAAACCGTGCGGCTGCGCTTCATCAACGCCGGGGCCTCGACCTATTTTTATCTGCAATCCGCGACCGGCCCCCTCCGCATCGTCGCGGCCGACGGCCCCTCCGTGAAACCCATCCAAGTGAACCGCCTTCTCGTCGGCATGGCCGAAACCTACGACGTTCTCGTCAACGTGCCGCCGGCCGGGAGATGGGAGCTTCGCGCGACTTCACAGGACGGCTCGGGCCACGCCTCGGTGTGGTTCGGTCAGGGTGAGGAGCACCTCGCCCCTGAGATTCCCCGGCCGAACCTCTACAACATGGACGATCACCTCCTCGCTGCGCTGGAGGAGGACGATGCGGAGATCCCCGCGAACGACGACGACGCCCTCGCCTCCGAGCCCGAGCGTCCCCTGCCGCCCTACGCCCGCCTCCGTTCCACCGCCTCGACGCAGCTCGACCCCGCCCTACCCCGCCGCAGCCTCGAGCTCCGCCTCACCGGGGACATGGAGCGATACGTCTGGTCCTTCAACGGCAAGACCATGGCTGAGGACGGGATCATCCAGATCAAACGCGGTGAGGTGCTGCGTCTCGAGCTGATCAACGACACGATGATGCACCACCCGCTCCATCTCCACGGTCATTTCTTCCGCGTCCTCGACTCGCGGGAACTCTCTGACGCGCCGCTCAAGCACACCGTCGATCTGCCGCCCATGGGCAAACGCACGATCGAGTTCGAAGCCAACGAGAGCGGCGACTGGCTCTTCCACTGTCACCTCCTCTATCACATGCATATGGGCATGGCTCGAATCTTCTCCTACGAGGAGCAGGGCCCGGATCACGTCCCAGATTTCGGCGAGCACGACGATAATCCTTTCCACTTCATGGCGGCGGGCTCCTTCCAGACCCACATGAGCATGGGGATGACCTCTCTCATGAATGCCCGTAACGACTACTATGCGATGTGGGACATCGGCTGGCACGATTTCAGTTTTGATCATCCCCATTACGAGATCGATCTCGCGTGGCGACGCTACTTCGATCCGAATTTCTCCACCGTTCTCGGGGCCCGTCTCACCAACCACCACGACGAAGTCGACCGGGCCTTCGGCGGGGTCGAGTATCGGCTGCCCTACCTCATCGACAGCTTCGCCCAGGTCGACAGCGAGGGAGAGTTCCGCTTCGGCCTTGGCAAAACCCTCCAGCTCACCGACCGCCTCTCGATCTTCGGCGGAGTCGATTACGACACCGGCAGCGAGTGGGAGTGGTCGGCTGGCGCCGAGTATCTCCTCACCAAACAATTTTCCCTCATCTCCGAATTCCACTCGGACCACGGCTTTGGCGGAGGCATCAGCTTCCGCTTCTAACAGACAACCCAATCATCGAAACCATCAAATCCATGAAAACGATCCTGACCCTGGCGGCCGTCTCGGCCCTCTTCCTCACCGCGGCTTTCGCCACCAAGAAATACCCCCTGAATAATTGCCTCGTCACCGACAACGAACTCGGCTCGATGGGCAAAGTCGTCACCAAGGTCTACGACGGGCAGGAGATCAAATTCTGCTGCAAAGCCTGCGTGCCCAAGTTCGAGAAGAATCCCGCGAAGTACCTCGCCAAACTCCCCTGAGCGGTCCGATCCTTCGCCTGACAAACACACCATAAAAAGAAAACAAAAGAACCATGAATACCCTGCGAAACCTGCTCCTCGTCGCCGCCTCCGGCGTCGCCATGCTCACCCTCAGCTCCTGTGTCACCACCGGTGGCAAGGGCTGCTGCGCCAAACAGTCCTGCTGCTGCCATGGCGGCAAGGAGGCTTGTTGCGAAAAAGGCGGCTCCGCCTGCTGCAAAAGCTGCGACCACTGTGCCCGCTGAGCGAAAACGGCGGGGCGGACGAACCGGATGGGACGCCCGCCCCGCTCCCTTTTTTCCATGAAAGTCTACCGAACCGCCCGCGACCTCCCCGCCGATCGCCGCATCAAGGGCTTCGCCGGGTCCCTTCTCACCCGACTTCGCTCCGGGCTTTCCGCCGCCGTCGATGCCGCGCCCTTCGATCCCGCTTGGGGACCCGCGGCAAAGTTGATCCGCAACGCGCACCTCGCCGACGCGGTCCGGCGCGGCGACCACGAAACGCTCCGAAGATACTTCACCCATTACTGGTCCTCGGCCACCTCAGTGGAATTTTATGAAGGGTTCGCGCACCGCTTCGAAGAGCTTTTCCTCCGTCATCATTCCCTCATCGCCGACCACCTCGGCGAGGCACTAACCGATCTCGGCGAAGGACCTGTCCGGCTTGTCGAAGTGGGTTCGGGCGACGGCAGGGTGCTTGAATGGTTCGCCGAGCAGCTTCCCGGGATCGCCACCTTTCACGGTGTCGACCTCAATGATCGCGAGATTCGGAAGTGTCGTGAAAACCATCGCGATTCTTCGAGGCTCTTCTTTCACTCGGGCGACCTGCTCGCATGGCTACGGGCGAACCCCGCCCCGAGAACCGTGCTCGTGACCAATGGCGGCGTCTTTGAATACCTCCTCGAAGAGGAATTGCGCACCCTCTTCACCGAACTGCGATCCCTCTGTTCCCCCTGCCTCGTGGCCGTGACGGAGTCCATCGGCGACGACCACGATCTCGAGAACGAGACATTCTCGCTTCCCTACGGCCACGAGTTCGCCTTTTCCCACAACTACCCGGCGATCCTGCGCGAGGCGGGTTTCGCGATCTCCTGGGAGCGCAACCGACCGACCGAGCCGGGAGAGGAGAATCACCCCGTCCGCTGGTATCAACTCCTTGCCGGGAGCATGAGCGGTGTCTCGCGAAGACTACCGACAGAAGGCGTTTCCGCGTTCCTCTTCATGGCAGCGCAGTTCGCGTTGGGTTGAGATCAACGGGGCGAATCTTTCCACGACCCGTCGTTTGCCTCGAAAGGGATCGACGGGAAATCAACGCCCAAACTCTCTTGAATCGTGTAAAGAACCCTGTTAGGTCGCGGCCAGCCATGCCCGATCTTCGCGAATTCCTCGACCGCACCTTCGCCGCCGCGAGCGGCGTGCTGCCTTTCGACGAGTTCATGGCCGCGGCTCTCTATGATCCGGAGCACGGCTACTATACGACGGGCATTGGCGACGTGGGCGGAAGCGGCGGCGACTTCGCGACCTCGGCGACGCTCTCGAACGGGCTCGCCCTTGCCATCGCGAAATGGATCGTGGAAGAAATCGCGCGGCTCGGCTGGTCCGGTCCCGTCGCAGTGATCGAGGTCGGCGGTGGCAATGGAGCCCTCGCGGCCGCCATTCTCCAATCGGTCGGATGGTGGCGGCGACGCTCAATCCGCTATCAACTCGTTGAAGTCTCGCCGGTCTTGCGCGAAATTCAGCAGAAGCGTCTCGGCCATTCAGTCACTTGGCACGGGACGATTGCCGATGCCCTCGCGACGAACGACGGCCGGTCCCTGATCTTTTCGAACGAGCTCGCCGACGCCTTTCCCGCGAAATGGCTGCGCTGGGAAGGAACCCGTTGGGAAGAAGTCTGTGTCGCTTATCAGCCGGCGCAGGGACTGGGCGAGGTCTTCCGCGAGTTGCCAGCCGATTTGTCGCCCGACGACTTTTCCGCGATGACGCTAACAGAACCCCCAATCGGCCAGCGCATCGAGATCCTCCCTTCGTTCCGCCGTTGGCTCCATGATCTCGCGCCTCACTGGCACGAGGGAGCGATGCTGACAATCGACTACGGCGCGAACTCGGCCGAGGAGATCTACGACCGTCGCCCCGGAGGAACGATGCGCGCCTACCACCGCCAACAGCGGATCGAGGGTGGCGGGATCTACGCGCGTTTTGGGAGACAGGATCTGACGAGCGATGTGAATTTCGCCGATCTCGTGAGGTGGGGGGAGGCACTGGGATGGCAGACCCACCATCTCTGTAGTCAGGCCGAGCTTCTGAAACGATTTGGAACTGCAGGCGACCCCATGGCCTCCGAGGCACCCGGCGCGGCCTTCCAGGCGCTGGAGCAGCGATGCCGGAATTGACGCTGGACAGTCCGCCGATCCGGCCTAGTTTTGGGGACTCACGGATGAATTCCTCGACACGCAGCACCCTCCTCCCGCTCTCCGCGCTTTTGCTCGGACGGGTGCTCCTCGGCTGATCGCCGAGAAACCTGTCCCCTTCCCAACTTCCGAACCCGTCACGCACGGGTGAATTGCGCCCCGATCCTTTTGCCCTTTTAGTCGACCCTCAAACTCCATGAAACCTGAATCCATCCGCAAGTACCGGCCCTTCCCCCCGGTCTCCTTGCCGGACCGGCAGTGGCCGGACCGGACGATCACGCGTGCCCCGATCTGGTGCAGCGTCGACCTTCGCGACGGAAACCAGGCGCTCCCGCAGCCCATGTCGGTGGAGGAAAAGCTCGAGTTCTTCGACCTGCTTTGCGAGGTCGGCTTCAAGCAGATCGAGGTCGGCTTTCCCTCGGCCGCGGACACGGAATTCAATTTCCTGCGCCGCCTCATCGACGAGGACCGCATCCCCGCCGACGTCACCGTGCAGGTGCTGGTGCAGACGCGCGAGCACCTCATCCGCCGCACCTTCGAGGCCATCGCCGGAGCGAAGCGCGCCATCGTCCATATCTACAACTCCACCTCGCCCCTGCAGCGCCGCGTCACCTTCGGCGACGCGACCCGCGAACAGATCCGCGACATCGCGATCGAGGGCGCGAAGCTGGTGAAGGAGCTCGTCCCGACCGTTCCGCAGACCGAGGTCGTGCTGCAGTATTCGCCCGAATCCTTCTCCGACACCGAACTCGATTTCGCGCTGGAGTGCTGCAATGCCGTCGTCGATGTCTGGGAGCCAACGCCGGAGAAAAAGATGATCATCAACCTGCCCGACACGGTGCAGTGGACCACGCCGAACATCCACGCCGACATGATCGAGTGGATGTGCCGCCACTTGAGCCGTCGCGACTCCGTGCTTGTCTCGCTGCACACCCACAACGACCGCGGCACCGGTACCGCCGCGACCGAACTGGGCCTGATGGCCGGGGCCGACCGTGTCGAGGGCACTCTCTTCGGTAACGGAGAACGCACCGGCAATCTCGACATCGTCAACGTGGCCCTGAACATGAACGGCCACGGCATCCCGACAGGACTCGACTTTTCCGACCTGACCCGCCTGCGCCACGTCTACGAACGGGTCACGCGCATGACCGTGGGCGAGCGGCATCCCTACGTCGGCGAGCTCGTCTTCACCGCCTTCTCCGGGTCGCACCAGGATGCGATCAAGAAAGGCCTCGACCGCCGCGAGCGCGAACTGAAGGAAAGCCCCGATCTGCCTTGGGGCGTGCCTTACCTCACGATCGATCCGCAGGATGTCGGGCGCAGCTACGAGGCCATCATCCGCATCAACTCGCAGTCGGGCAAGGGCGGCATCGCCTATGTGCTCGACCAGGAACACGGCTTCGACCTGCCCAAGACGATGCACCCACAGGTGGGCAAATACATCTACGACCACGCCGACGCCCTCGGTCGCGAGCTTTCCACCGACGAGATCCGCGATCTGTTTTTCGGCAAATTCGTCAACCTCGAGTCGCCCATGAACCTCTTCGAGTTCGAGCTCGACAACACCGCGGTGAAGGGAGAAATGATCTGCCACGTCACCCTCGAGGTGAACGGCGAAACCGTGCGCGGCAGCGGCAAGGGCAACGGCCCCATCAATGCCTTCGTCCATTTCCTCGAGGAAGCCGGGCACAAGGATTTCAAAGTCACCGACTACCGTAGCCACGCGCTGCGCGGCGGCTCCGACGCCGACTCCGCCGCCTACGTGCAGATCCAGAATCTCGCGGACGGGCAGCTCCTCTGGGGCTGTGGCGTCGATACCTCCATCGAAATGGCAGGATTAAAGGCGCTCGTCTCGGCGTGGAACCTGCAACACTAAAACTTCAAGGACAAAGGAATGGGGACACAGGAATCCCTTTCATTCCCTTGTCCCCATTCCTGTGTCCCGTTCCGCCACCCTTTCCCCAACCCCATGAATCGTCCCTCCGCCAAAGCCGTCCTCTTCGACCTCGACGGCACCCTCCTCGACACCCTGCAAGACCTTGCCGACTCCGGCAACGAAGTCCTCGCCGGGCGCGGCCTCCCGCCACATTCGCTCGATGCCTACCGCGTTTTCATCGGCAACGGCATGGTCAACCTTGCCCGCGACGTCTTTCCGCCCGAGATGCGTCCGGAGACGGAGGAACAGATCGCCGCCGTCCTCGAGGAATACCGTGCCGCTTACTCGCGCAACTGGCAGAACACGACCGTGCCCTTTCCCGGCATCGCCGAGATCCTCGACCGGCTCACCGCCGACCGCGTGCCGATCGGCGTCGTCTCGAACAAGGCGCACGACTTCACCCTGCAATGCGTCGAGGCCTTTCTCGATGGATGGAAATGGGATGTCCTTATCGGTGCCCGCGAAGGCCATGCCCGCAAGCCCGATCCCGCCGGAGCCCTCGAGGCCGCGTCGGCGCTCGGTATCGCGCCGGAGGAATGTCTCTTTGTAGGTGATTCCGACGTCGACATGATGACGGCGAGGAACGCCGGCATGCGTGCGATCGGCGTGAGCTGGGGATTCCGCCCGGTCGAGGAATTGCTCGAAGCCGGAGCCGAGGTGATCCTCGAGACGCCCGGGGATTTGCTGGCGTGGTTGGTCGAATGACGCACGGAACCACACCAGCTCACTCCTCCACCAAAAAACAGTCATCCTCCGCAATGTCGGCCATGCCGACGACGAGGACTCGCACGCGGCCTTTCGCCCCGCGGGTCACTCGGGTGGGGCGGGACAAGCGGCGCATCCTCGAGAATGCCGAATCTGGCCAACTCCTGCACGGCGACCGAAGAAAAAAGATTCACGGCCCGCAAGTCAATCGCAAGCCGTCCCAGGCGAGGCTTACGTTCGCCGGCAGGGTCGGCTCGAGGGTGCGGTAATCGACACGACAGGAGAAATGGGTGAGCCAGGTTTCCCCCGCGCCGAGTTCCTGAGAAAGAGCGACGGCTTCACCGGTCGAGAGATGGGTCCAATGCGGCTCGGGCTGGAGGCCGTCGAGGATGAGCAGGTCGATCCCGGCGAGGAGACGTTTGCTTTCCTCGTGCAATTCCTTGGCGTCGGGAATGTAGGCAAAGAGCCGCTTGCCTCCGCTTGAAAACAGAAAACCGATCGTCTCGACCTTGCCGTGGGTCACGGGCAAGGGCGTCACCTCGAGATCCCCGACCCGGAAAGGGCCGCGGATCACGTGAGAAGCGGTCTTGAGGTAACCCCGGTAACGGTTTTCCCCGTCGAAGACGTAGGTGAAAGCCGCGTGAAGCCGCTCGAGGCATTCCTCGGTCGCATGGATCGCGATTTCCTCGTCCTCATGCACGGTGAAACGGCGTAGGTCATCGAAGCCCATGATGTGATCGCTGTGGGCGTGGGTGAAAAGGACCGCATCGAGCTCGCGGATTCCGGCGCGCAGGCACTGCTGGCGGAAATCGGGGCCGGTATCGACGATCAGCGAAACCTCGGGAGTGCGGACGTGGAGGGACGAGCGAAGACGCTGGTTTTTCGGATCCCCCGACGAGCAGACGGCGCAATCACAGCCGATCACGGGCACCCCGATCGAGGTGCCGGTGCCGAGGAAGGTGATTTCCACGCGGGTCTCCATTGCATGCCGGGGCGGAGTGTTCCATAATGCCGACGCTCCCCCCGCGCAATGCTCTCGGTTTTAAAAATCAAGAACCTCGCCCTCGTCGACGACCTCACCTGGGAACTCGGATCCGGCCTTATCGGCGTGACCGGCCAGACCGGCGCGGGCAAATCGATGATCGTCGGCGCCCTGAAGCTCATCCTCGGCGAACGGGCCAATCACGATCTCATCCGCACGGGTGAAACCCTCTGCTCGGTCGAGGCGGTTTTCGAGCTCGATTCGAATCTCGACCTCGTCAACGCCCTCCTCGAGAGCGGCGGCCTTGAGCCCTGCGAAGGCAATTCGCTCGTGGTGAAACGGGTTTTCGGCACCGGCAACAAGCAGTTCGTGAACTGCTCGCCCTGCACTCTTTCGCTTCTCAAATCGCTCGGCGGTTTGCTCGTCGACCTGCACGGTCCGCACGAGCACCAATCGCTCCTTTCGCAGGATCGCCAGCTCGCGATGCTCGATGCCTACGCGCACGCCACGACCGAGCGGCGCGCCTATCGCACGGCCTACGAGACCCTGTCCGCGGCAAAACACGAGCTCGATGAATTCCGCAACCAGCGCCTCGTCAGCGATCAGGAGATCGAGCTGCTCCGTTTCCAAGTCGAGGAGATCGCCGACGCCTCGCTCGATCCGGCCGAGGTCGCGGAGCTGGAGCAGCGCTACCGGCAATCGCAAAACGGCTCGCGCCTCGTCGAGAACGCGAATCAGGCGGTCGATCTCCTCAGCGCCGCTTCGGCGAATCTCGGCAATGCCCAACGATGCCTCCGCGAACTGGAGCGCTTCGATCCCTCCGTCTCCGAGCGTCTCGCCGGCTTCGAATCGGCCCGGGTCGAGATCGAGGAACTCGAGGGCAGCCTGCGCGAGTATTCCGAGGAACTCGAAATCGATCCCTCCGAGGCCGCCCGCATCGAACGGCGCATCGACGAGATCGAATTGCTGAAGCGCAAATACGGCCAGAGCGTCGAGGAGGTCCTCGCCTACGAGGCCCGCGCCCGGCATCGCCTCGCCTCGGTCGATGGACGCGAGGCCGAGCTGCTCCGCCTCTCCGCCGCGGTCGAAAGCGCCGCCACGGCTGTGGCCAAGGCCGGTAAAACCCTTTCCGCAAAACGCGCCAAGGCCGCGCCCGCCCTCGCCAAGGAAATCGCCTCGCATCTAAAGGATCTCGGCTTCCACCGCTCCAGCTTTGAAATCGCGGTCGAGCCGCTCGCCGAACCTGGCCCGCGCGGACTCGAGGGCATCGACTTCCTTTTCGGACCCAATCCCGGCGAGCCGATGAAGCCCCTGCGCGTCATCGCCTCGAGCGGAGAAATGTCGCGCGTCATGCTCGCGGTGAAGAGCGCTCTCGCCGACCAGGACCGCATCCCCCTGATGGTCTTCGACGAGATCGACGCCAATGTCGGCGGCGAAATCGCCGGAGCGGTCGGCCGCAAGATGGCCTTCCTCGGCGACCGACACCAAGTCGTCGCGATCACCCACATGCCGCAGGTCGCGGCCCTCGCCCACCGTCACTACCTCGTGACGAAGGAGGTCGAAAACGACACGACAAACTCGCGCCTCGAAGCCGTCACCGGCAAGGCCCGCGTCAACGAACTCGCCCGCATGCTCGGCGGCGTTGGACCCGAGACCCTCGCGCTCGCCGGGAAGATGCTGGGCGGGACGAAGGGGTGATGTTTTCACCTCACGCCTTCCGCACCGCCTGCAGGACGATGTTGACCTGGGCGCGGCCGCGGAACTCGTTGCGATCGATCTGAAAGGCGATGTCCCAAGGTGGCTTGGGCAGGTCGATCTCGACTCCGTTGAAGTAGATCGCCTCGTGGATCACGCCGTCCTGTTCGAAGCGGAACTTGAGGTGTTTTTCCTTGATCACGCGGGGCTCCCCGGCGAGGCGCACGCCGGTCGACATGAAGAGCGGTTGCGGATTGTTCGTGCCGAAGGGCCGCAGCAATTCATAGCTGTCAAGCAAGTCGAGGGAGATCTCGGAAAAGTGGATCTCGGCATCGATGTGGAGCTTTGGCACAAGCGTGTCGGCATCGGCCTGGGCCTCGACGCTGCGGATGAGCGCCTCGCGGAAGGCCTCGAGATTCTCCTCGCGCACGCTCACGCCGGCCGCCATTTCATGTCCCCCGCCCGCGGCAATGAGCTCGCGGCACGAGTCGAGCGCGGCCACGAGGGAGATGCCCGGGATGCTCCGGCCGCTCCCTTTGCCAAGCCCGCTCTCGTCGATCCCGATGACAAAGGTGGGGCGGTGGTATTGCTTCGAGATGCGGGAGGCGACGATGCCGACGACACCGGGATGCCAGCCCCGCGAACCCACCACGATGGCATGGCTCCTCAGGTTCGCCGGGAGATCGTGGATGATGCGTTCCGCGTCCTCTCGCGTGGCGAGTTCGAGCTCCTGGCGCTCGCGGTTCTGCCGGTCGAGCGACTCGGCGAGAAGCTTGGCCTCAATTGGATCCTGACAAAGCAATAAATCCAGGGAAGCCAAGGCCGTATCGAGGCGGCCCGAGGCGTTGAGGCGCGGCCCTAGCTTGAAGCCGACGTCATGGGTGCGGATCGGGCTCGTCACTCCGGCGACCGATTTGAGGGCGATGAGTCCCGGATGGATCGTGCGCTCGAGCTGGGCGAGGCCGCGGCGGGCGAAGAGACGGTTCTCGTCCTCGAGCGGCACGATGTCGGCGATGGTGCCGAGGGCGACGATGTCGAGGTAGTCCTTCAACTCGAAGCCCTGAACGGGCCTTGCGCGGAGGAGGCCGTGGGCGATCTTGAAAACGACTCCGGCCGTGCAAAGGTAGTGAAAATTTTCGCCCAGCTTCGGATTGACGAGGGCGACACACTCCGCCACGCCATCGGGCGAGGGCTCGTGGTGGTCGAGGATGATGAGGTCGATGCCTTTCTCCTTCAGCAGCTTCGCTTCCTCGCGCGAGTTCGTGCCGCAGTCGGCGGCAATGAGGAGATCGGGAAGACGACCCCCGAGGCAGTTCTCAATGCCCTTCACGCTGAGTCCATAACCTTCTTCGAGCCGGGTCGGGAGAAAGGGCCTCGGCTCGAGCCCGTAGGCGCGGAGCACCGAACAGAGCAGTGTCAGCGAACTGACACCGTCGACATCGTAGTCGCCGTAGATCACGACGGATTCACGGCCATCGATCGCGGCGAGGATGCGTTTTACCGCGGCATCGACTCCGGGCAAGGTGAAGGGATCACTCAGATCCTTGAGCCGCGGGTAGAAAAACCGCTCGATCTCCTCGAGCTCGGTATGCCCGCGCTGCAGCGCCAGCGAGACCACGACGGGGGCAAGCCCGAAGTTGACGGCATATTCACGGACGAGATCAGGATCGGGGGGCGGCTTGACCACCCATCTGGGTTTCGATGACATCGGCGCATCTTAGATAAATCAGCCCCGGTGTAAAGACTCCCGTCCACTCCGGCACAAACTTCTCCCAATCCTTTCTCAGGGTGCCGCAAGGAGGCGTTGCAGTGCCGGCAGCATCGCCTCGGCCCAGATCGCGTAGCCCTTCTCGGAGAGGTGCAGCTTGTCGGGCATGACTTCAGGAGGCAGGGTGCCGTCCTCGTTCATGAATTCGTCCCAGATCCGAAGGCGGGTTACCTCCGGATTCTCCTTCGCATAGGCTTCGAGGAGACGGTTCGCCTCCATCACTTTCCTGCGCAGGGGATCTCCCGGATTGCCCCGGGGGAAAATGTCGAGCAGCAGCATTTTCGCAGCTGGGCTCTCTCGTCGCAAGGTCTCCACAATGGCCTTGATCCCGCCGAGGACGGCCTCGGGGGAGTCACCGTGAAGACCGAAGTTGTTCGTTCCAATCATCAAGACAACGACACGCGGCTTCACGCCCTTGAGTGCGCCGCCCTGGGTGATGCGCCAGAGCACATTCTGGGTCGTGTCGCCTCCAATGCCGAAATTCGCGGCATGGAGCCGAGTGAAATTCTTTTCCCAAACCTTCTCACCGTTCTTTTCCCACGCCTCGGTGATGGAGTCGCCGAGAAAGAGCACGTCGATCCGCCCTTGCCTCGACCTGTCGAGGTCACCCTCATGAAAGTCGCGCCATTTTTCCAGCGTCATCCAAGGGTAAGCCTTGGTGCGTGGAGCGGGGTGGTCGGCCGGCTCGGCAAAAAGCGTGCCGGCGAGGCCAAACGAGAGAAGAAAGGCGAAGATCAGGAACTTCATCGAGCGATGAGCAGGGATTGGAGCCGTAAAAGCAGCCGAAGACTGCCACAGCCTCCGCGGACCGTCACCAGAAAATGAGTGACTGATCCGATTCAGAATCGCTCGAGGTCCCCGAGTTCCTCCGCGACCTTGCCACGCTCGGCCTGCAAGCGCTCGAGTTCGCGAGCTCTTTCGCGGAGGAAAGAGCTTCGGAAACACTGGGAGCACTCATCTGCAGCCAGCATGACGCTTCTAGTGAACCAATTCGACGAGAAATGCAGGGCTCCGAGATGGCCTCCTCTGGCGAGACCTTTATCCCGGCACCCCGAGCCCTCACTGCGGCCCTTGATCCAGCTCGCAATCCTCCTCCGCCTGAACGCGCTTTCCGGTCTTGTCGACCGGATGGGTGAAGAGGTAGCGCCAGACGTCCTCGTGGATGAGCGTGCCTTCGGCATCCTTCACCGCCGCCCCGCCGGGGACGGAGGCGTTGTGGGCGCGACCTGCGTCGTTTTTCACGTCGGCATTGGTGATGAGGCGACGCGAATTCTCATAAGGCGGTTTCACCGCATCGACATCGACGAGGGGTCCGAATTCATTCAATCCGAGGAGAATCCACGAGCGGCAGTAGTGATCGGCGGTCCAGCCACCGTCGAGGACATGGGTAAATCCGAAATAACGGTTCGCGGGCGTCGCCGACTTCATGCCCTGCCATTTCTCGGTGTTGTCGCGAGGGCCGGAGAACATCACGACACGATCGACCTTCTGATGGATCGCGAACCGCGCTGCCGTGGTGCTACCATGCGAGATCCCTGACAAAACCACCTTTTCCCAATCGAGTTCCTTGCCGCCTCGGGCGATGAACTGGTCCCAGTCGCCCTGCCGGTTTTCCTTGTCGAGCCACTTTACGAACTGGAAGGCGCGCTCCTTGATCCCGTCGGGCTGCGGGATCTCGACGAGAGGGCTGTGGTCCTCGCCCGTGGCGGCTTCGAGGCGGATCTTGCCGAGAGTGTCGCCGTCGTTGAGCTGCTCCTTGGTGAGTTTCGAGAACCAGCGGTTGGCGTAGCTGACCTGGAGGTAGTGCATCCCGTAGCGGTTGACGCGCTCGGCGAGTCCGGTACTGTGATCCATCAGCCAGATGACGAGCTTGCCCTCGGATTTGACGTCAGTATCGACGGAGGCATGCTGTAGATCGCGCGGCTTGCCCTTGTCATCGGTGAAGACGAAGTCGATCGCGGGATGCTCCTTCGCCCGTTCGTCGATCTCGCTGGCACGTTTGCTGAGATCGAAACGTTCACCGGCGGCAGCATTCGCGAGAAGAAGAAGAGAGAGGAGAGAGGCAACGGGGGCGGATTTCATGGAGATCAGTCAGGGGGTCGAGAGGAGGCGAAGATACCACTCGCGGAGCTGCCGCGTCGACTCTCTTTCGTCGAGAAACATCGCCGTCGCGTGAGCCCCGAGACCGGAACTGGCCCAGGTCACCTCGGTCTTCATCGCGTCCATCACCGCTTGAAACGGCCGTGGCGCATTGTCGGTCTGAAAGACGGCCTTGCCGCGGAAACGCTTCGCCCGCTCCAGTGCGCCCTCGAGGGTGGCACCGTTCCATCCGTCTCCATCATAGTGCTGGCAGGCGTGGAATCCCTTCCAGAGTGCGGCGATGCGGTCATTCCGCAGCCCGATGTAGCCGCAGGCGAGGGCTCCGCGGGAAAAACCGGTGAGCACGAGATTGGCCCGGTCGCCGCCGAACTTCGCACAGACCTCTTCCATCATCCGCACGGCATGGTCGGCGGTCGCGTCGGGATCGCCCCAACCGTGCTCGGCGATCTTGCCGGCCGCGGGATCGATGAAAGGCAGGCCGACACAAATCGAGCCGCGTCCTTTGGTCATGCCATGGCCGATGAGGCATTGGTCGGGCAGCCCGGTGGAGTAACAGCCGGGGATGAAAAAAATGTTTCCCGGATACTCGGCGATCACGGGGTAGCTCCCGCCCGCTTTCCAATCCTCGGGCAAGTGAAGGATGGAGTAGACCCCACTCCTCTCTTCGCCCGGCAGGCGAAAACGGACTCGCTTCCCCGGTGCGGGTGCCGCGTCCTCGACCGGAGGCACCTCGAGGCGTCCCGGAGGGACCTTCCATGGCGGCGCTTCCCCGGCGGCACGGAGGTTCCGTATCGAAAGGGCAACCGGTTTGGCCCCACGTTTTGTCACCATCCATTGGATCTGCTTCACCCGCCCGGGATCGATCTTGGGTGTTTTGTCAGGCCAGGTTTCGCGGAGATTGCAGGAGAGCTGGCGGGTTTCGCCCGGCGCAAGGGTGGCGGGAGCTGGCACCGCGTCCCAGCCACGGTCGCCCACGACCCAGAGAAGGAGATCGACCGGCGCATCGGCCGTGTTTTTCACCTCGGCCTCGACCGTGGCGAAAGCCGACAGGTCCCAAACGCCGCCGGGGGCGGGCAGGGTGACCCAGGCGTAGCGATCGGCGGGACGGGAGGTCACGAGAAGTTCGCCGTGGATCCGGAGCGTTTCGTCTTCCCACACCGCGGTGAGACCGCGCGCTTCCGAAGGCGCGGCGACGATGGCGAGTGAGGCGAGGAAGGGAAGCGTCATGACGAACGCCTTTTTCCGCGATGCCTGGCGACTGGACAAGTCCCGAAATGCGCGGGACTCGCGCCAAGGCTGGACCCGGAACAAGATCCATGCGATGTTGTCCCCGCGATGACCCCCTCCGCTTCCACTCCCGAAACGGCGGCCCGATGGTGGCACCGGGAGGGCGAGCGCCTCGTCTGCGACCTCTGCCCGCGCGAATGCCGTCTCGGCGAGGGTCAGCGCGGCTTCTGTTTTGTGCGTCAGAATCTCGGCGGGGAAATGGTGCTGACCACCTACGGACGCAGCACCGGCTTCTGCATCGATCCGATCGAAAAAAAGCCGCTCAATCATTTCCTTCCCGGCACGCCCGTGCTCTCCTTCGGCACGGCCGGTTGCAATCTCGGCTGCAAGTTCTGCCAAAACTGGGACATCTCGAAGTCGCGCGAGATCGAGATCCTCAGCGCCGAGGCCGCACCCGAGGCGATCGTTCGCGCCGCGAAGGCGCACGGCTGCCGCAGCATCGCCTTCACCTACAACGATCCCGTGATCTGGGCCGAATACGCCATCGACACCGCCAAACTCGCCCGCGCCCAAGGCATCAAGACCGTCGCGGTCACCGCCGGCTACATCACCGCCCTCGCCCGGCCCGAATTCTACGAGCACATCGATGCCGCCAACGTTGATCTGAAGGCTTTCACCGAGGAATTCTACCGCACCCAGACCCTCTCGCATCTCGAGCCGGTCCTCGACACTCTCCGGTGGTTAAAGCAAGAGTCTTCGGTCTGGTTCGAGATCACCAACCTGATGATCCCCGGCGAGAACGATTCGCCCGACGAGACCGCCCGACTCTGCGACTGGATCGCGGAACACCTCGGCGACTCCGTGCCTCTGCACTTCACCGCCTTTCATCCCGATTTCAAAATGCGCGACAAGGGCCACACCCCGCATGAAACCCTCATCGCCGCTCGCGAAATCGCCACGAGACGCGGCTTGAAATACGTCTACCTCGGCAACGTCCTCGATGGCGAGCGCCAGAGCACCCTCTGTCCGGGCTGCGGCACGGTCGTGATCGAGCGCGTCCACTACGAGATCGGTGCCTACAAGATCCGCCAAGGTGCCTGCATCACCTGCGGCACGATCATCCCGGGCATTTTCGAAGACCGCTGCGGGGATTGGGGAAGGAAACGAATGCCCGTGGATTTGCGAACGTTTCAGGAAAAATGAACCCTTAAAAATGGAGGAGCCGGCCTACCATCGACCGAAGAAGGGGCGGCCTACGGAATACGCGGAAAACACGGAATTACTGAAGACCGAGATAGATGCCTCAGGCATCAAAACACTCGGAATACATGGAATGACTTTGGAGACAGGCTGAGAAACAATCGGGACCTTCAGCCACTTGCTCGGTTTCATCTGATACTTACGGCAACGATCTCGATCCTCGATACTTCCGCGTTTTCCGCGTATTCCGTACGCCACCTTTTCTTCCCTTGATCGTAGACCGCAGCCACGCCCCGTGACCTTTGTTTCATGATCTCCTTCCAAGATCCCACCGTGCAGCGCGCCCTCCTTCTCCGAGCCAGGCAACTGGTCGAAGGCGCGGCGCGCGGCCTGCCTCCGTCCGGGACCCTGGCTCCCGAAATCGCGGCCATCCCCTGTTTTGGTCTGTTCGTCACGCTCCGGCGCGCCGACAAACTGCGTGGCTGCATTGGCAACTACCGTGTCGATCAGGCGAATCCCGTGGGGCTCCTCCTCGATCAGGCCGCGCCCGCCGCCGCGGTGAAAGATCCGCGATTTCCTCCGGTCGGACCCGCCGAGACCGGACTCCTCACCATCGAACTGACGCCACTCCATTCCTTCCGTCCCGTCGAAGCGACGGGGCGCGACCGGGTCCGCACCATCGTCATCGGGAGACATGGGGTCATTGTCAGGGCGGATGGAAAGCGCGGTCTCTTCCTGCCACAGGTCGCCACCGAAAACCGATGGGACGTCACCACCTTTCTCGAAAAGGTTTGCCAAAAGGCTGGCTTGCCGACTGATGCCTGGACTTGGGACCATGCGGAATTGATCACTTTCGAAGGCGAACCCTTCGCCGAGGAGCTCTCCCCCAATGAATCGGCTCTCGCCACGGTGCGTGGAGAAAAGACCGCGACGCGTCCCGCCGCGAAGGCCGGGCAGTTCTATCCCGCGACCGCCGCCGGGATCAAGGTGGAGCTGGATCGCTGCTACGCACCGACGAGGCTCTTCAGTCCCGATCCCGCCCGCGCCGTGATGCTTCCGCACGCCGGATGGCGCTTCTGCGGGGATCTCATCGCCGTGACCCTCGCGCGCGTCCAGGTTCCGGAAGTCGCGGTCATCCTCGGCCCCAAACACACTGCCGCCGGTCCCGAATGGTCGGTCAGCGCGGCCGGAACCTGGGAATGGCCCGGAGGAAAACTCGAGGTCGCAGGCGAATGGGCCGCCTTCCTCGTTTCGCGATGCCCCCGCCTCATCCGCGAGAACGAGGCCCATCGCGAGGAACATGGCTGCGAAGTGCTGCTGCCCTTTCTTCATCGCCGAAATCCCTTCGTCCGCATCCTCCCCATCGCGATCGGAAGGGCCGACTACGAGGAACTCGCCTCCCTTTCCGAAGCACTCGCGACCTTGCGGGAAGAACTCGGCGAACGGGTCCTTTTCATCGTCTCCAGCGACATGAACCACTTCGCCGACAACGAGGAAAACCGCCGTCTCGACGCCCTCGCCCTCGATCCTCTCGAGGCGGGCGATCCTCGTGGACTTTACGAGACCTGTCTGAATCACCGCATCAGCATGTGCGGGATGCGTCCCGCGGTCGCCGTGCTGCGCGCGCTCGAGATGGAACGCCATCCCTCCGTGGAAATCACCGGCTACGAGACCAGTGCCAGGATCACCGGAGACACCAGCCGCGTCGTGGGATATGCGGGAGCAGTGATGGAATGAGCCCTCGGTCGCCTTGCCGCGGCGGGAAGATTCACTTCACCTCCCCTTCCCGCTGAAAGACGCGCCAGTCCTTTGCGAAAGCCTCGTTGATCAGCCACGAAGCGCTCGATTTCTCGCCGTTGAATTCACCAAAGGGAGATGTCGCGAGATCTTGGAATCCGCCCTTCGCGGAATCCCAGTTTGTCCCGAGGTAGCCCGAACTCGTTGAGAGTTCCGTCAGGGTGACCGGTTCTTTCGCCGGATCGGCCACGGCCGGGACGCGGGCTGCGAAGCTGTGGCGGAGGAATGAAAACACAAGCGGCCAGGTTTTCTCTCCGGGACCATGCCCCGTCTTCGGCTCGACCGCGAATCCCCAGAGCGCTTCGTGATTCTTCCGCATCGCCGGGACCACCGCGAGATTCTCCGCGACGGACGGACGCTTCAGGAAATCGTCGTCTTCGCCGAAGATGACGAGCCCCGGCACCTTCGCCGCACCGGGTTGATAGACCTGGAAGGTCGTGCCCGGCCGCATCGAGACCCAGGCCCAGACGCGGGTGTCGCCGCTCGCGGGATAGATCGCGGAAAAGCCGGTGCCGTTTGAATGTCCGTAGAGAAAGACAGGGGCGTTGACGAGTTCAGGATGCCCGCTCGTTTTCCCGAAGGCACGGAGGCGGTCGTCGAGGAGGCTGCGTGGCCAGAAGCCGCGCTGCATGGGATTGCCGGTGAACTTAAAAAGACCCAGCCCGAGCTCGCGGGCCATCGCCCGCAGTCCCGCGTGCCGATAGAGCGTTTCGCCGCTGCCGTGACCGGAGATGACGACGAGTCCCTTCACCGTGGCGAGACCTTCGGGAATCCAGAGCGCGAAGACCACGTCCTCGCGCTTGCCCTCTCCCTTCGCCGCCACGGCGGCCCGCCACTGCTCGTCGGTGAGCGACCAACTCCAGTTCCGCGCGACGGCCTGCTCGGGCGAAGGCGTGCCCCATTTCGCCTCATCGAGGACCCCGTTCCAGGCCTTTTCATCGCGGGCCTGCGTGTTCTCCCGGACCCAGCCGAGGCTGTGGCATTCGGGCAGGGAAAGAGTCTCGCCGAGCTCGAGATCGGCGGACCATGCTGACGTGGCGCAGCCGAAACACAAGAGCGTCCCGGCAAAAATGGACTGGAGGCGTCGGGAAACGATCATTTCCTCCGAAGAAAATTCATTTGGCCCCGTCCGCCAGCGGCGTCATCATGGAGCGATGCGATCTCATACCACAAAAGAAAGGATCGAACGGCTCATGCGGAGCCTCGGGGCGGCAGTCACATCGGAAGGATGCATCTACTTTACCGGAGGCGTTTCCGCCGTTCTGATGGGCTGGCGCGAGATGACCATTAACGTGGACCTCAAAGCAGACCCGGAACCAAAAGGATTCTTCGAAAGCTTGCCAAAACTGAAAGACGCTTTGGACATCAACATCGAACTGGCGGCTCCCGATCAATTCGTCCCAGCCTTGCCAGGATGGCAACTCCGGAGCCCTTTCATTGCCCGCCATGGTCGCCTCGTTTTTCATCACTACGACTTTTACGGGCAAGCCCTTTCAAAAGTGGAGCGCGATCATCCTCGCGACCAGATCGATGTGGCATCGATGATTCGGGATGGACTTGTCGTCCCCGAAAGGCTCGTCGAACTTTTCGGAGAAGTTGAACCTTCCTTGATTCGCTATCCTTCCATTGAAGGCACCGCGTTGAGGAATCGGGTCATGGAGATTTGCCGGTGAATCGGCTATGGTGCCCCATGATACTCGACGACCTACCCGCCAACGATCTGATCCGCCAAGGACTCGAAGACCTCCGGGCGAAGCAGCGGACCGTTGCCTCACTCCTCGTCAAAATCGCGAGTCCCAAACTTAGGCGCTGCGGGATCCCGGTGCATGCTACCGATGAAGAGACCCTGAACGCGGATCACGAACTCTACGATCTGCTCGGTCTCGAGTACGGCAACGAGGCACACAGCCGGTATAACGCGCTCTTGCGTGAGCTGGTCAGTTTCGAACGCTCCCTGGAAGCGCGGCACCGGCGTCTGATTGAAGCGGCGAAGACGAACTGAGGCGAGCTCATTTCACCCGGTAGATTTTCACATCGTCGATCCAGACCGTGCCCGGGATGAGAAAGCTGAACCAGCGTTTCATCGGATGGGCGAAACCCTCAGAGCGGTGAGAGGCGATCGCTTTGCCGTCGATCGAGAGGCGCATCTCGTCGCCTTCGGTGACGAGGACGAGTTCGTGCCATTCGTCGTCGGCCTTCCACGGAATGCTGATCTGCTTGGTTTTGAGGAGCGCTTCGAGATCTTCGGGGAGCGGCTCCTTGCGGTCGAGATAAGGCTGGCGGCGCGCTCGAATCTCGAGATTCATCACGCCGGTCTTGTAGTCGGCGAGGAGGAGGTTGCTTCGGTAAAGCATCGCGTAGCAGAGGTGGCCGGCGTGAATGCCCTTCGTCTCGCGATCAACAAAGCCGAGCTGGAGCGACTCGTCCTTGCTCAAGCCGGGAAAGCGAAAACGCACGATGACGCCGCCGTCGGTGAAGCCGGCCTCGTGATGAATGTGGGCGGCGTGCCCGGCCTCCTTTGATGCGCTCGCGACCTTGAGGATGCCCTCGTCGAGGTCGGCCATCTTGATGTGAGGGACGCGGTCGGCGGTGGCGCTGTTCCACCCGTTGCCGATGGCCTTGGCGAGATTGCCATCCTCCTCGCGTTCGAACGCATCGTGAAAGACGAGGATGCCCTTTTTCGTGAGCCATTCCTCATCGCCGGCCGAGAGCGGGAGCGGAAGGACCGACAGAACCATCAGCGGACAGAGCAGGGGGAGGAATCGTTTCATAGAAATCTTTGGGAGGCGAAAGGACATAAGCAGTCAGACCCATTCGAGGCGCTGGAGCTCCGCGCCCGGTCCGTTCCAACGCGACTCTTCCGAGGGAATGCCGCTGCCTTCGTGATGCGCGCAGATACCGAATTGATCGACGTGATCCCAAGACGCGAGCGTTCCGTCCTTCTCGGTCAATCCGGCGAAGTCGGCGAGAGCGAGAGTCACGCTCTGCGGCTCCACGCCACCGGGGATCTCGCGGACGCAGGCGAAAGTGCGCCGCGGACCCCGTTCGCCACGCCATTCGTTCTCGACGATGACAAAGGTGAGACGGTTCGATTGTGGTAATGCCAGGGTCAAATTCAATTTCGCTCCGGCCGGACCACGATGGAGCGGATCGGTGAGTTTGCGAGTCCATTTCTGGACGAGGCTCGGATGTCCGGCGTTGAGCTGATACCAGTCGCGCATGCCGTGGGCAAAGTCGTCGATGAGCGGCCCGGACACCGCGGTCACGGCGGCCTTGGCCTCTTTCAGTTCTGCTGGTGCAACCGAATGCAGGAGGCTGCTGAGGCAGACTTCCGGGATCGAAGCGCTCCCACCCGGAAGCTCCGCCATCGATTCTGGTTTTGGCAGGGTGTGGTGGACGTTCGCGAAGGCGAAGAGCGGAAGGTCGAGGGTATGGAGCGGGAGCTTTGCGGAAAACGCGCCTCCTTCCCCCGTGACTTCCGCGCTGCGCCAGAAACGGGCGCGCGGATCGGGATCGACGCTGTAGTAGACCTCGCAACGCGCCACCGGCCAGTCATGCTTCGCCGATACGACCTTCAGGACGGGATCGCCGTCGAAAACCAGCTCGCTCGCTGGCGTCTCCGGCAGGGCGGGACCACCCTTCAAGAAGTGATCAAACCACAGCGGCATCGTCACCGCCGTCTCGGGCGAGAGACGGTGATTGAGGTGTGGCGTCCACGAGTAAAGCAGTGGCTGGTCCGGGATGAGGGCGTTGGTGCGGTAGACGTCGTCCATACAGCCATGGAAGTCGTTCGTCGAGCTTCGGTGCAGGACGGGACAGCGGATGAGCGGCGCATAACTTTCGAAGCTGAGCGTTTTTCGAAACAGCTCGACGTCGCCCTGAATGGCCATCTGCGGCCGCGACTTGCCGCCACTGAATTCCTTCGCCTCCCAGCGCCAGCCTTGGCCCCCGACGGCGGGCACGGCGGCCTTCACCCGATCATCCGTGCCGGCGACATACATGGTGAGGTTACCGCCCATGGAAAAGCCATGCACCCCGAGCCGGGCCGGATCGACCTCGGGCTGCTCCTCGAGAAAGGTCAGGCCGCGTCGGCAACCGATCGTCAGGAGATACCAGTTGTTGTTTCCGGGATGCTCACGATCTTCGAAGAGCTGCTTCGGTCCGGGCAGGGCCGACGAATACGCCTGAGCATTCAACTGCGAGGGATCGACTGCGCCCCAATCGGTGTTCGGGTCGCCGGGCTGGGCGCCTTCGACGGTATTGAACGGCGCCTTGCCGTTGCCGCTGCCGCCCCAGTTCACCGAGAGTGCGGCAAAACCGCGGGCGACGAGCAGCTTCACCTCGCTGAGCGAAGCGCGCTGGCCGCCCCCGTGGAGATGCATCACCGCGGGAAGACGGTCGGTTGCACCTTCGGGGAACCCGTAGATCGCGGCCATGCGCGCGGGTTGGCCCTTGAAGGTGCCGATGAGGTAACGGACCTGACGAAAGACGCCTCCCTTTTCCTTCCACTCGCGGATGACCTCGGTCTCGAGCGGGTCGCGGCGCGGATCGAAGCCGGCCCAAAGTTCTTCAACAGATCCAGGGACGGGCTCCGCGGCCTTGCAGGGAATGAAGGAGGCGGCCGCGAGGGTGCCTGACCGAGCGAGAAAGTGGCGACGGGAAGTCATGCGGAGAGGGCAATGAAAAGAATTCACGCAAGGATTTCCTTGAGCACCCCGCTGCTGTCGCCGTGACGCTCGGCCTGGACGCCGACGCCGTGGAGCATCGCGAGCCAGGCATTGCAAAGCGGCGTGTCTTTCGGCGCGACGAGGTTGTGACCGAGCTTCAACCCGGCCCCGCGACCAGTGACAATTGTCGGGCAGTTGCTGAGCTCGTGACCGGTGCGGATGTTGCTGCCGTAGGCGAGGGCGACATGATCGAAGAGGCTCGATCCATCGGGTTCCTTCGTCGCCTTGAGCTGGTCGAGGAAGCCCGCGAGAAGTTCGCTTTGGGTGAGATCGCGGCGCTGCGAAGCGTCGAGCTTCTCGCCGAGAGTGCTGTGATAGTGGCTCATGTCGTGTGGATGCACGGCGATGTTGAGTGCCTTGAGCAGGGTGTCGACCGGCTGCCGGAAGGTCATGACGCGGGTGCTGTCCGTCTGCATCGCGGCGATCATGAGATCGTAGATGAGCTTGATCTCTTCCCGACCATTCACCGCGGGTTTCGGCTCGCCGAGAGGTGCCTCGGGGCGCGGCACGCCGATCCATTGCTCTTCCTTGGTGAGGCGGGTTTCGATGTCGCGGATGCCCTGGAAATACTCCTCGAGCTTGGCCTGGTCGTTTTTCGCGAGACCGCGCTGGAGGGACCGGGCATTGTCGAGGACGGCGTCGAGGACGCTCCGTTTCTGCGCGAGTTGGGCCTGCTGCTGCTCGATCGGCGTGGTATCCTTCGCGAAGAGACGGTGGAACGCGGCGACGGGACCATTGAGTCCGCCGACCGGCTTGCCGCTCACGTCCCAGGCCATCGAGAGCCCCGGACCATGCCCGCTGCCGTCGCCGCTCTGGCTGCCATTGAACTGGAGGGAAGCGAAACGCGTTTCCAATCCGAGTTGCGCGGCCGCGACCTGGTCGGCGCTGATGCTGTTGTGGAAGCTCTGGCCCGGCTGGGCGTAGCGGTTCGCCCCGGTCAGCCACATTGTGCTGCCCCAGTGGCCCTCGTTGCTGTACTTGTTCCAGAGTCCTTGCACCACGGAGAAATCGGCCTTGTGCCGCGCGAGCGGCTGAAGCCCCTTCGGCAGTTCGTAGTCCGGTCCCGGTTTGGTGATGTCAGGATACCACGTGTCCTCCGTGATGCCCCAGCCGAAGCCGAGGAAGAGGAGCCGCTTCGGAGGCGTCTCCGGGGCCGCCGCCGAGGCAAAGCGCCGGAAACCGAGCGATTCGAGCGCGGGCAGCGCGATGAGGGCGGTGCTGGACTGGAGGAAATGGCGGCGGGTTCTCATGGGTTAAGAGATGTGGTTGGAGGGTTGTCAAATGCCGCCCGGATGACTATCGTTAAGGTGGTGAGCACGATCAACACGACAATCCGCGTTGGCGACGACAGCGCCGGCATTCTGGCCGGACTCTTGAGCCATTTCTCGGAGGGACAACGGGTGCGCGTTGCGCTGACCGAAGAAGCAAGTCCCGAACCGGGCTCGAAAGCGGATTTGGTCGAATGGCTGAAATCCTGTCCCGAAAAAGACTGGTTCAATCGTCCGGCCGGCGATGAAACGACGAACGATCTCAATCCGCTGACCTTGGAATGAAGTTTCTGGTGGATGCGAATCTGCTCTGCGAGCCAACCAAAGCCAAACCGGTGGATCGGGCGGTGGACTGGTTCCAAAATCACGTCTTGGAATGCGTGACCGATGCCGTGGTGATGGGAGAAGTGTGGCAGGGCATCGGCCATCTTGCCGAAGGAAAGCGACGATCGAATCTGGAGACATGGTTCGACGGACTGCGAAGCCGCGTGCATTGCCTCGATTGGAGCCTCGAGGTTGCGATCGTTTGGGGCGACTTGGTGAATGAAGTTCGTCGGCCCGGCTTCACCGTGGGAATCAAGGATACCATGATCGCCGCAACGGCGAGGTATGATGGGCTCACGGTGGCGACGCGAAATGTGGTCGACTTCCAACGCTGTGGCGTCCCCGTGATCAATCCCTTCGAATGATCCGAACCCAAGGAAGGTTAACTGTGAGTGGCTTTCCATCCCGCATCATTTCATCCGGAATTCCTCACTCGCCACGAGCGCCTGGATGAACACCCGAACGCCGAAGCCCCCGCGCTTCGCCTCGGCCACCATCGCATCGATGAGCGGCTCGTCGCCGAAGCCGATGGGACGACCGAGGCCATACTCGACGAGGGCCTCGCTGAAGCCACGTCCGAAATCCTCCGTGCGTGCCGCGATGTGGTCGCGCAGCTCGAAGTAATCCTTGAAGGCCGGACCTTTATGAAACTCCGCCGCCGGGTCGATCGTCCAGGTCTTCTTCGCGTCGGGCACGGGTTTGCCGGACTCATCCATGACCTGGTAGCTGTCCTCGGTGCGCCATTGGCCGACGGCGTCGAAGTTCTCCAGTCCGAAGCCGATCGGATCGATCTTGCGGTGGCAGCTCGCGCACTGCGCCTCCTCCTGGTGGGCGAAAAGGCGCTCGCGCGTCGTGAGGACCTTGCCCGCGAGACGAGCGATCTGGGGGACGTTGGCCGGCGCAGGCGGCGGCGGATCGTGAAGGAGCTTGCGCAGGACCCAGGCTCCTCGCTCGACGGGGCTGGTGTGGTCGCCGTTCCCGCCCATGAAGCTGACCGCCGCCATCCCTAACAAACCTCCCCTCGGCGAACCGGTCGGCAGCGCGACCTTGCGGAAGGCATCGCCCTCGACTCCGGGAATGCTGTAGTAATCGGCGAGGAGGCGGTTGATGACGACGTAATCGGCCTTGAGCAAATCTCCGAGGGGCGCGTTCCCTTTGAGCAGATGGGCGAAGGTCTCATAGATCTCGTTCTTCGCCGCGAGGCGGGTGCTGTCGTCGAAGCGCGGGTATTTCGGCCGGTTCACCTCGAAGAAGTCGAGACGGTCCATCCCAAGCCATTGATGGACGAAACCGCGCACGAGATCCTGTGATCGTGGATCATCGAGAAGGCGAGTCGTCTGCGCCGCGAGCACCTCCCGCTTCATCAGTTCGCACGATTCCCCGAGCGCCAGCAGCGTCGCATCAGGGGGCGCTCCCCAGAGGAAGTAAGAAAGCCGTGTCGCGAGCTCGGGACCGGTGAGGGGTCGCCGCTTCCCATCCGGCGAGGGCTCGGCGAGGTAGAGAAACATGGGCGAAGCGAGCACGACCGAGAGCGTTTCGCGCAGCGCTTCGCGTGGTTTCACACCCGCCGCGATCTGCCCGGCGTGAAGCGCGGCAAGTTTGTCGACGAAACTCGCAGGGGCTTCCGTGCCCCGGAAGGCCACCTCCGCAAATCGCCCGAGCGCGGCCTTGACCTCGTCCGGAGCCGGAGCCGGGCTCTTCTCATCGAGCGGCAGGCCGAGCACGCGGATTGCGGGGGCTCCCGTGACGGAGTTGCCGTCGAGGCGCTCGACCTCGAGGTAGTCGATCCAGAGGACGCATTCGGGCCCGATGCCGTTGCGAGTGATGGCCTCCTGCCTTTTGCGGCCGCCCTCCTCGTTGTTGTCCCAGGCTCCCTTTTCACGGATGAAGAGGGTGCGGTCGCCGGGATCGTCCTGGACCCGGGTGAGAGAAAAGGGAAACTCGACCACCTGCGGTTCCTCGAGGGTGCCGGTCACGGCATAGGTCGCGCGCACCATGCCGTTGCGAGGATGCATCCCGACTTCGAGGAACTTCTGCTCCGGCCGGGCATCGGGAGTCGCGGCGAGGCGCACGCGGAGGACGTAGTCGCCGCTCTTCCATTCTCCGGGCACGGGAAATTGGAGATAGCCGAGGCACATCACTGCCGGATGCATCGTCTGGGTCCCGAGGTAGGCACCCCGGTCGAGGGCGGGACGGGTCAGGTAATACTCGTGATACTTCTGCCAGTTCTCCCCGAGCGAATCGTTCGCCATGTCGGCATCGTTCTCGCCTTTCTTGTCGAAACCAAAAGCTCTCGGGTTGGGGGCTCCGGGGATTTTGTCCCACGATCGGCGGAAGAGGCCATCAGTCTTGGCGGTCTTTTTGAGCTCGCCGACGAGCGCGACATTTTCCGGCTTCGCCGCCGCTTCGGCAACGGCGGCGGCCCAGCGCTTCGCCCGCTCACGCGCGTCGATCGTGTAGGCGACGTAGTCGGACACCTTGCCGTTCGCGAGTTCGCACTCGTAGCGCACCTTGCTGAGTCCATTCGCCGAGACCGAACCAACCTGGCGGTTGCCACCGATGCTGATTTTCGCTTCGGCGACTCCTGCGGCGGGCGCGCCAGCGATCTTGCGCTCGATCCGGATCCAGTCGACCCAGATCGCCAGTTCCGGCCCGATGCCGTTGGCCTTTTTACCGGCATTGAAGATCTCCCGTGTCCTCAGGTAGTGGTCGTTCGTGCCTTTCTCGCGCAGGAAAATCGTTCGATCATTCCGATCGGTGTGATCCTTGGTGAGCTGGAACGGGATCTCGATAATCTCCGGCTTTTCAAGCGTTCCGTTCACCGCATGGGTGCTGAGCGGCTTTCCATTGCGCGGGTTCGTGCCGAACTCGAGGTAACGCTGCTCCGGCGAAGATTGCGGCGTGTGACCCATCCGCACCTGCACGACGTAATCGCCCACGGGCCAATCATAGGGGACGAGGAGGGCGAAGTGATCATTGCCGAGATCGCCGACGCTGACGGTGAGGTAGGCCCCGGTCTCGAGATGCGGCTGCTTCAGGTAGCGCTCATGATAGGGCCGCGTGAAGCCAGTGCCCATCGGGGTGCCGTAGCTCAGCGCGCGGTTCGCCTTGTCGGCGTTGTTCTCCACGGTCTGGAATCCGAAGCTCTCGGGCGAGGGAGCACCATGGATCTTCGCCCATTCACGGCGGAAGAAATCCTCGTTCTTGGCCTGCTGCCGGATCCCGGTCACGACCGTGGCGTTCTCCGCCTTCGCCGCCGCCGCGGCCACCGCCTCGGACCATTTCGTGGCCCGCGCGAGCGCATCAAGGGCGTCCGCGTAGCCCTTGCGGATGCGGTCGTTGTTCTCCTCGGCCTCGACGTGCAGGCGGCGCGGCTTTTCGGTGATGGCATGCCGCGCAAAGGACTCCTCGAGGGCCTCGCGTCCGAGCGACTGGTATTGCTCGAACTGGTTCGCCGACATAAAGAGGTTCGAACCCGCCGTGTCGAATCCGCCCGTGCCCGTGTCGGCGGGCAACTCCGCGACATTGATCTCGACCCCGAGCAGCTCACGCAGGGTGTTCTTGTACTCGCGTCGGTTGAGCCGCCGCATCGTGATGAGGCCGTCCTGGTCGGCGAGGCTTTTCCGCGCGGCGACCATGGTGTTGGCCAGGTCGTCGAGAAGGTCGGTTTTAGCGGTATTGTCAGGCTGCTCTTCTTCCTCGGGAGGCATCTCCCCGGCGTTCATGGCGTTGAGGACCTTCTGCCACTTCTCCGCCGTCTCGACGTCGGAGATCGAGTAGGAAAGCTCGTCGACGCGGAACTTTCCCTTCTGTTTTTCGGGACCATGGCAGGAGAGGCAATGCTTCTCGAGGAGCAGCCGGTGCTTCGCGGGCACCTCCGCGGGAGGAACCGCCCCTTCGAGCGGGAGCGCCACGAAGAGCGCGAGAGGTAAGAACAGACGGGTCAAAATCATCGGATCAAACGCCCCTTAGTTGAGGAGAAGGTGGAAGACGCGCAGTGCCGTGCCGGTGCTTTTTTCATGATGGACGGGGGCCACCCGCACTGTCGCGGTGTGTTTGCCAGGGTCCAGTCCGTCATCGAGGATCACGGCCCAGGGCAGGTGCAGGCCCGCGCTCCAAGGGGTGAAGGTCTCGAGGGTGCGCCATTCGCCCTCGTCGATCCGGTATTCAATCCGGCCGGCATCGGGCCCGGCGGCGAGGAAGAGACCGCAACCGGTGCCCTCGAAGTCGAAGGCGAGCTCCGCTCCCGGTTCCGTCGCCAAGAGCGCCGGCACATTCACAAAACCCGCCCGGGTGCCTTTGCCATCGGTGGCTTTCCAGGCCGGATCGAGGACGAATCCCGCGCCCAGCCTCGCCGTCGCGAGCTCGCCGAAACGGCCGCGCGCGTAGCTCTTGGGATCGACCGGGGCCGACACCGCATGCGGCTGCGACTCCCCCGCGACGGGACCGGCAAAGGCGGCGTCGAGCATCCGTGCGATGCTGTCGCCGTAGAGGCGGTGACCGAAGGGCGAGGGATGCAGGTTTTTGAAGTCGCCCTCCCACGTGAACTGTCCCGCATCGATGCGCTCGGTCACCTCTCGAGAGAGGTTCAGCGAGGGATTGCCGTAGGCGGCCGCGACCTTTTCGTGCTGCACGATCGAAAGCGGGACGCGACCCGCGCGGAAGTCGTCGAGATGCGGCGGCATCGCGAAGTGGAGATGAACGATGTCGGTGAGGGGATTGACCTCACGGGCGTGGCGGACGACGCCCTCCATGCCGCGGAGCATCTGGTCGGGCATATCGGGGATGTTTGAGCTGTCGTTCACCGCCGCTTCGACGAAAAGAAGGTCGATCGGACCCTTCGAAAGGACATCACGCTCGAGGCGGAAAGCATGCGGCACCGAGCCGAGCGAGCCGATCCCGGCAGCGATGAATTCGAACTCCGTCTCCGGAAACGTTTCCTCGAAATAAGCCATGGTGTGGTCGCGCCAGCCGCCGCCCGCGGTGATCGAGCCGCCGAGGAAGGCGATGCGACCCTTTTTCTCCACCGCGAATTTCCGTCGTGCGTTGGCGAGTCCGTCCCGCAGCTCGTAGTAGTCGCGCCCCTTTGGCAGCTTGGCGGAGTCGTAGCCGGACGGCAGCTGCTCTTGGCCAAAAGCAGCGGACAAGACCAGGCAAAACGCCAGGCCCGAGGGAAAGATCAGGGAGCGGTTCATCGTGATGAGGCGCGGGGGCACCAAGCGACACACGAGGAATAACGCGAAAAGAGGTTTTCCAAGGGAAAAAAGGCGGATTCTCCGCGGCGTGATTGCGGTTTTGCCGGTCACACCTCCCGGCCGCCTCGCGCATATTCGAGGACCATCGCCGGATTCAGCGACTGCGCCTGCTGCTGGATCTCGGGAAGATAACGGGAATGAAGTTCCTTCGCCTTGGCGAGGAGCGGCTCGTAGACCGCCTTCATCTCCGCGGTCCCGAAGCGGCGGCCACCCGCATAATAATTCACCGCGAGGTGGCCTATCGCCCAGGTCGAGGCGAAGGAGAAAGCGGAGCCGGTCATCTGGTTCGCGATCTTGCCGGCCTTCTTCCCGCCCATCTTTTTGCCGAGGCCGCCGACCCATTTGCGGGCGAAACCCTCGAGCATCTGCGAGCCAAGTCCGATTCCCGCGGCGGCGAGGAATTCCTTGATGCTGGTCCGGTCGAGCTCGGCGCCATGGGCCTTGCCGATGCGGTAGACCATCTTCATCTGCAGAGGCACGATCGCCATCGTCGCGAGAGTCTCAGGGAGCAGCTCGAGGGCTCCATTGAGAATGGCATAGCGCAGGATCATGCCACCCTGATCCGGCGCGGCGGCGGGCAGTGGCGGCGGAGTCTCGAGAGCGTTGCCGACGGCGGGCGCCAAAGGGGCGAGCGTGAGACCATCGACTTCGTCGTCGAGGTGACGCGAAGTTTCCCAATCGAGCCCGAGAAGACCGCGCAGTTCCTCGAGAAAGGACGTCTCGTCGGCCGAGAGATCACCATCGACCTCGCAGACCGCCCGGGCGAGCTCGTAGGCTGCCTCGCGATCTCCCGTTTTCTCCAGCCCGGTCACCGCCGCGGCGAGGGAGAGTTTGCCCATGAGGATGCGCCGCGAGATCACGGACAAATCCTCCCAGCCGAGTTCCGCCGCGAGGCGCTCGATGCGGGCGCGCTCCGGCTCGCAACGATCGCCATCGGCGAAGGCTGCAAAGAGAGCGATGGCGAGGGTGGATTCGATGGGACTGAGCGTTTCGGCGGCGGGCATGGTCGGGTGAAATTTGCCAGTAAGACGCATGAGTGGACACGCGGGATAGGGAAATGTTGAAAATTCGGGGGGAAAGAAGGCGTCCGATGGCCGGCCGGTCCCGCGTCCGGAAGTCCGATGGGCCGATCGTCCGCCGGAGCCATCGGGGTCTGATCCCGGAATGGCCCGAATTTCCCACTCGGCAGGACCTCCGATACCTTTTCCTTCCCTTTTGTGAAATCCGGATCGCCTGGTTTCCACCAAAAATCGCCCCTCCCGCCCCCTTGCACGGCTGCGGATGGGTTGTAGTGTCTCGGCCCGCCCGTTTTCCGGGCCGGATCAACCGCCTTTTCACCATCCCCATGTATCGAACCCACCACTGCAACGAACTCCGCAAGTCCCACGCCGGCACAACGGCGACTCTGGTGGGCTGGGTGAATACCGTCCGCGACCACCACGGGGTCATCTTCATGGACATCCGCGACCGCGAGGGAGTGACCCAGTGCGTCTTCCGCACCGAGGAAAACGCCGACGCCACCGCCCTGAGCCACAGCCTCCGCTCCGAGGATGTTGTGCAGGTGATCGGCCGCGTCGACCTCCGTCCCGAGGTCGAGGGCAAAAGCACCCTCAACAGCGCCATCGACACAGGCGAGATCGAGATGGTCGTGACCGGGCTGACGATCCTCAACAAAGCCGACGTCCTCCCCTTCCAGCTCGACAAGGAGCTCAGCAACGAGGACCTGCGGATGAAACACCGCTACCTCGACCTGCGCCGTCCCCGCATGTCGCGCAACCTGCGCCAGCGCCACCTCATCACCAAGGCGATCCGCGACCGCCTCGACGCGGCCGGCTACATCGAGATCGAGACGCCCATCCTCTCGAAGTCGACGCCCGAAGGCGCCCGCGACTTCCTCGTGCCCTCGCGCCTCAGCCCCGGCAAGTTCTACGCCCTGCCCCAGGCCCCGCAGCAATACAAGCAGATGATGATGGTGGCCGGATTGGAAAAATACTTCCAGATTGCCCGCTGTTTCCGCGACGAGGATCTCCGCGCCGACCGCCAGCCCGAGTTCACCCAGGTTGACATCGAGGCCAGTTTCATCACCGAGGAGGACATCTATTCCCTCGTCGAAGATCTCCTTGCCGCCGCCTTCCAGGCCTCGCGCGGCGTCGAAGTTTCGAAGCCCTTCCCCCGCATCACCTACCAGGAGGCGATGGACACCTACGGCAGCGACAAGCCCGACCGCCGCTACGGCACCGAGATCGTCGATCTCTCGGACGTCTTCGCGACTTCGGCCTTCAAGGTCTTTTCCAGCACCCTCGAAAAAGGCGGCAAGGTCCGCGCGATCAACGCGAAGGGATTCGCCACGGTCACGACCGGCCAGGTGAAGCGCCTCGAGGAAATCGCCAAGGAAGCCGGCGCCGGCGGCCTCGCCTACATCAAGGTCGAGGGCGGCGAATGGAAGTCGCCCATCGTGAAGTTCTTCTCCGACGCCGAAAAGGCCGCCCTGACCGAGCGCCTCGGGATCGAGGAGGGCGACCTCGTCCTCTTCGGCTGCGATCAGTGGTCGGTCTGCTGCGAAGTGCTCGGACGCCTCCGCCTCGAGGTCGCCTCCATGTGCGGCCTGACGAAAGACATGGACGACGTCCTCGATTTCCTTTGGGTCGTCGATTTCCCCCTGCTCGGCTACGATGCCGAAGAGGGCAAGTGGAACGCCGTTCACCACCCCTTCACCCGTCCCAAGGCCGAAGACATGGCCCTGCTCGACGACGAGTCGAAATGGGGCGAGATCCGCGCCGTCGCCTACGATGTCGTGCTCAACGGCTACGAACTCGGCGGAGGCAGCCTTCGGATCCACGAGAGCGACCTCCAGTCGCGCATGTTCAGCGTCCTCGGCATCAGCGAGGAGGAACAGCACGCGAAATTCGGCCACATTCTCACCGCCTTCCGCTTCGGCGCCCCGCCCCACGGTGGTCTCGCCCTCGGCTTGGATCGGCTCGTCATGCTCGCCTGCCGCGAGGACAGCATCCGCGAGGTCATCGCCTTCCCCAAGAACAACAAGGGGATCGACCTGATGTCCCAGAGCCCCGGCGAGGTCGATTTCAAACAACTCCGCGAGCTCTACATCAAGTCGGCGGTGCAGGAGAAGAAGAGCTGAGGCCGCGTCGGGCAGCGAGGCCGAGTCCTCCAGAGGGACAAAGGAATTTGGAGAAGGGAATCGAAAACATTCCCCTTTCCCCATTCCCTTGTCCGAAGATCCTGATCGCCAACCCCGTCGAGACCTGATGAAAGGAAAACAGCGACTCATCCGCTACGCGGTCATCCTCGTGATCCTCGCGGCGCTTTATTGGCAGCGCGGCAGTCGGCCGGTCGGCGAGACCGGCGGCGAGAGCGAACCGCCGCGCGAAAAGGGCACCGCAGTGCTGAAGGAAGGCCCCATCCCCGGCATCGACGACGCGAAGCCGAAACCCAAACCGGCCGCACCCGCCGCCAAACCGGCTCCTGACAAAAGCACCCCTTCCGCCCCGACCCCGTCGTCTTCGAAACCTTCGAAAGTCGGTGTCTACGACCGCTTCACCGATGCCCGCCTCATCGATCGCGACGGAAATGACGGCGACAGTTTCATGGTCAAGGCGGGGGGGCGCGAATTCGAACTGCGCCTCTACTTCGTCGATGCCCCCGAGAGTTATCTCAGCGACCGCTACGCCGACCAGCGTCGCCGCGTCGCCGAGCAGGCCCGCGAACTTGGCGGAATCACTCCCGCCGAAGCCGTTGAAGTCGGCAAGCGCGCCAAGGCTTTCACCAAACAACAACTCGCGAACCGCCCCTTCACGATCCACACTTACTGGGAGCAGGTCTACGACAGCGGGCGTTATTATGGCTTCGTCGAGTTACCGGACGGCAGCGACCTCGCGACGCGGCTCGTCGAAGAGGGACTCGGCCGCGTTCACACGAAAGGCCCCGGCTCCAAGGAGAAACCGGTCCCGACTCCAAAGGGAAAGACCTTCTTCCAAGCCCGTGATGGTCTCGAGGAACTCGAGCGCGAAGCGCGGGAAGGAAAGCGGGGGGCTTGGGGTTACTGAGAACTCCTACTCTTACACTTAACCTCTCCTCATACTCCTACTCTTACCTCATACTCATACTCACAATCCGTGGGCCGAGAGACGTCCGCTGAGTAGGAGTAGGAGTAGGAGTAGGAGTAGGAGTATGAGGTAGGAGTAGGAGTATGAGGTAGGAGTAGGAGATGCAGACCCCTCACCGATCCAGCCGGAAGATCAGCACCCGGCGATCCTGCTTCAGCAGGGCATCGGGAGAAGTCTCGGGGAAGCGCGCCTGCGTCTCGCCAAAGCCGACAGGGATGAGGCAGTGGTCCGCGACGCCCAGACTCGTCAGCACCGAGACGATCTGCTCGGCGCGGAGTTGCGAAAGGCTCTGATTGGCATTGGCGTCCCCTTCGGTCGAGGCATGGCCTTCGATCACGAATTGCAGCCCCTTCAGATCGGGATGTTTCAAGGCCTCGGCCAAGGTCACGACGACCTCGACGGAGGCATCATCGGCGAACTCGGCGCTGCCCTTGCGGAAGAGGATGTTGTCGCGGGCCACCTTGGATTCAGGATCGACCTTGTAGCTCAGCTCGACCTCGTCGCCGCCCGCGGCCGTCGGCTTGATATCGACCTTGTCTTCCTCCGCCGCGGCGCTGACCGCCTTGGGCACGCCTCGCATCGTGAGCGAGCGCGTTTCGGAGGCGGTGGCCGGAGCGGTCGTGCCACCACCGATCGAGCGTGTCTTCATCCCGCGGGTGGTCATCCCTCCGGATGCCTTGCCGGCCTCCGGTTGGCCGGCCCGACCCTTGAGTTTTTTGACGAGATCGTCGCCGCTTTCATCCTGCGCCGCGAGCGGCAGCAGGGAAAGAAAGGCCGTGGCGAAGAAGAGGGAGCGGAAGCTGGGAGCGGCGATGCGTTTCATGGGCTTTTGTGAAGTTCTCGGTTTCGACGGTTCAGTGGGTTCGCGGATGCGGTCAATCCTTCAGGAAATAGCCGATGCGCGCTTCGGTGACCTGGGCGGGAATGACGGTGCCGGTGCTTGCCTCTTCGGCCCGGACCGCCTTGGGAACTCCGCGCGAGGAGAAGATTTGGTCCTTCTCGTAGATCGTGAAGTCGCCCGCCACTTCGCCCTTGGCGACATTTGTCAGCTCGGTCTTCGCGGCATAGACGACAAGGTGCTCGGGTCCGCCCGGCGCCGTCGTTTCCCACGAGACGACGAGCTTCTTGTTCTTCGGACGGAAAGTATCCTGGTTCGTGCTGCCCGGGAAGAGCTCGGTGACGTGCTGATCCGAGCTGAGGTGGAAGACGCGGATGTGGGCGTCGTCGGTCGCGACGATCTCGAGATTGGCGCGCTCGCCCACGGTCAACTTCGGCTCGATCGAGAGGCGCAATTTCCCACCTCCGTGCATCAGGACCGATTCACTCGCGAGCGCTTCGGAGGCGCCGGCCGATCCGGAAACGGCGAGCTTCGTTTCTTCGACGCTGAGGCCATCCGATCCGAAGGCGGCGAGGAACTGGTCCGAATTCGCGACGAGATCCGCGTATTTCTGCCCGCCGAACTCTTCATACCCGAGCGGCACGAAAGGCATCAGCTCGTAGCCCAGCGCATAAACGACCGAGATGTATTCACGGAGGAGATTCTCACGGCGGACCGAGAGATCGCGCTCCATCGAACTGCTGATGACACTGAGGACCTCGCTGCTGTCGCTCTCTTCCTTGAGGAGGGCGAGCAGCTCGTCGTATTCCATCCCGAATTCGGCCGCGAGCTTGCGGGCGGTCACGGCGCCGCGGAATTCCTTGTAAAGACCGAGGATCGGCTCGGCCGCGCCGCTCCGTCCGCCCGTGGCTTCCATCTCCGCCTTGGTGAAACGCTCGAAATCTTCCTTGATCGCCGCCTGAAGCACGGCGGACTCGGGATAGAGTTTCTTGAGCAGGTTGCTCTCCTTGAAGTCGAGGATCCCCGCGGCCTCGACAAGGGGACGCACCTCGTCCTCCATCGTCGCGAGGGTGCGCTTCGAGAGGTCGGTGACCTTGATCGGCGGCTTCACTCCCTTGTCATGGCAGGCCATGCAGGAAATGCCGTTGAGGATCACCTTGTCCTGCCGGTTGTCGTCCTGCACGATCTCGATCGGCGCGCGGTCGAGGCGGACGCCCTTGTTCGTCGTCAGCATGTAACCCTGGAGACCGTTGGGAAGGTGGTAGATCATCTCCCCGCCATCGTGATTGAACATGTGTTCGTGATCATCGGTCAGCCCCGCCTCAACAGGACCGAGCGGCGCGAGGGTGAGATCGTGGGTGCGCTCGGCGCTCAGGGGGGTGAAATCGTAGCTCACCCAGTAGGCACCCTGATGAGAACCGAGCTCGTGGCGTTCGATGAGCCGGTTCGCCCCCGACACGCCCGAATACTGGAAACCCGCCCGCATCGCGCGTCCCTCGCGCAGGTTTTCGAAACGATCGACGCCGAGGGCCTCGTCGAGCTGGGTGTGGACATCTTCCTGCGTCGGATCGATCCCGAGGAGTTCGTCCATGATCTGATCGTAGAGCGGCGGTTGCGAAGCGGCGAAGGTGAACCAATCGGCGCGGAGGTAGGCCATCGGCGAGCCGGTGTGTCTCGCGATGAGGTTCTCCTTCTGCCGGTCGATCCCGATGATGCCGTAGGGATAGTAGGAGACGACCTGCTCCCATTGCTCCTCACTCCAGTTGTAGTCGCGCAGGTCGATGCGGTAGATCGTCCCCTCCGCGTCGATCGCCTCGGGGACGGTGATCTTCGCGTTCATCGAGAGACTGTTGATCAGCTTGCCGACGGCGGCGCGGTGGGGATCGAGGTCGGGGATGAGCGCGCCACCACCGGCATCGGTCTGGTTGTGGAGGTTGGTCAGGGTCAGGTAGCGGTAGAAGCCCCGCTGGGTCTCGGCGGCGGCATTGAGATCGCCGAGGATTGCCTCCAGCACTTCGGTCTGGGAAATGAACTTGCGTTTCACCTCTTCCGGTTTGCCCGCCTCAACCCATTCCTTGAGCACTGCGGTCTCGGCCTCGGTCAAGGGCCGACGGAAGCCCTTTTCGCCTGCCGCACCCTTCGACTTCGGCATGCGTTCGGAGTCGGCGTGATCGCGCACCACCCGGTCGAGCACGGCCTCGGCGAGGAGGATCGTGCCCGAGTCGTCGCGCTCGGTGAAGAAAGCCGCCAGATTCGCCCCCCCGTGAAGCTCGGGCTCGTAGTCGCCCTCGTGACACTGGCCGCAGCGGTTCGCAAAGATCCAATGGACCTTCCCGTTCAGATCGAGGTTCGCGGGGAATTCATCGACCTTGTCCTCGACGGTCGCGGTGACGACGGAGGCCGGTGCGGGCGTCTCTTCCTTCTTCTCTTCCGTCATCGACTTGGCGGGAGCAGGCGGGGGAGCGGTGTCGCCGGCTTGGGCGATCCAGTCGCGGATGAGCGTCTGCTCCTCGGCCGTGAGAGGAGCCTTGTAGGAATCGTCGCCCTCGGCCCCACTGCTCTTCGGCATGCGCTTCTTCGAGGTCGGGTCCATCGAGACGCGGCGGAAAATGGCCGATTCGTCAGGATTCCCCTTGGTGATCATTTCCTCCTCGATCAGTTCCGCGAGATCGAAACCCTCGTGGAGGTAGGGGAAATCGTCTTCCGTGTCGGGATGGTGGCACTCCTTGCACTTGGCTTCGAAGAGCGCCTTCACTTTCGGGGTGAGGTCCTCTGCCTGTAGGGGAGCGGCCAAGGCGAGGAGCAATAAAGAGAGGTGCGTTCGATTCATGGTTAGGCCGGGGCAAAGAGATAGCAAAGTTCGTGCGTTCCAGACGAGTGGAAAGCGGAGAATAGGAACGATTTTTTGGAAAAGATTCGGTCGCGCCGCGGGCCTTGCGACGAGCTGCCTCAAGACCGGGACTTGGAGTGGCGGCAGGCCCTACCTTTTCCGTTCTCAAAATGAAAACCGGATGTTTGACAGTTTGAAACCCAAAGACGATCATTTTCACATGAAGACTGTTTCGGTTCGGGAAATGAAGGCGCAATGGGCCGAGATCGAGGAACAAGTCGCCCGCGGCGAGACCTTCGAGGTGCTCAATCGCGGAAAGCCGGTTGTCCGGATCGTCTCGGCGACTCCGCGCCGGGTCGTGAAGTGGGAAGACCATCTCGTCACCGCCCTCCCGGCAAAGGGAATGACCGGTCAGGAGGCCGTCGACGCGGACCGGGAGGGACGCTGGTGATCTACCTCGATACCAGTGCCCTCGTGAAACTCTATGTTCTCGAGGCCGGGTCGGAGTTCGTGCAATCCTGCCTTTCGGAGCAGGATGATCCCCTCCCCGTTTGGGAATTGCAGGAGGCGGAGCTTGCCAACGCGCTTCACCTCAAGGTCTTCCGGAACGAGTGGACGGAGGCGGAGGCGGAGTTGCAGATCGAGCATTTCCACTCCAGGAAGCAGCGCGGACTTTATGTGTTTCCCGAGATCGACCGCGTTGAGCTGATCCGGGAATTCCATCGCCTCAGCCGGGAGACTCCCCGCACCGGGTGCCGGACGATGGACCTCTTCCACGTCGCCTGCGCCCTGCAGATCCCGTCTTGCCGTTTTCTTACCTTCGACGGCCGCCAGGGCAAGCTGGCCCGGCTGGCGGGGCTGGAGATGATCGAGGTGCCGGGCCAGGGCGCGGAGGGTTGAGGGCGTTGCTTTCGGATGATCCGGGCCGTTGGCGGGCCCTGCCTCGCTCACCTTCCGGCTCCCACGCCCAGCACGGTCGCGAGATCACCCGAGAGAGCGGCGGCGACCGGGAGGGCGAGACCGGGGAAAACGCGGCTGCGCAGGAGACCCTCTTCCGGCTGGATCGGGCGGTATTCGTCCTCCTCCAGCAAGAACCAGTCGATTTCTTCATCGAGCACGCGCCAGAGCAGATACTCCGCCACCCCGGCGCGGCGGTAGCTAACGAGTTTTTCCCTCGCATCGCGCGAGACGCTGCTCGCGGCGATTTCGACGACCAGCTCCGGTGCCCCGGAAAGATA
This sequence comes from Akkermansiaceae bacterium UBA5020, assembly GCA_002396885.1. Classification (GTDB taxonomy): domain Bacteria; phylum Verrucomicrobiota; class Verrucomicrobiia; order Verrucomicrobiales; family DEV007; genus Arctic95D-9. The sequence goes on along the minus strand of DGXY01000069.1, from coordinate 17,383 downwards.
GCCACTCTCATCGACGGCGGCTTTGCCGCCGTGGGCCGCATCGAGAAACAGCACGGCGTCGGGTTGCGCCACGTCGTCGGAATCAAGGCGGACGGTCACATTTGTCGCGTGCGTCGCTTCCGGGTGAGAGGCCGCATAAACGCAAAGCCAACCCTGGATCAGAGCGTCGGGTTTGCCGTGGAGGTCGAGGCGGACGGGCGAGGCCATGTGGACGATTCCTTGGATAAGTTCGGCTTTCTTCACTTCCGGCATCGCCTCGTAGCGACGCAGAAATTCGCGCGCGCTGAGGTGGTCGCCGTTTTCCAGCGAGGGAACAGGGCGCCGGGCAGGAGTCGCCGGCTTCAGAGTCCTCGTGTCCATATCTGAGAGAGTTTAACGTCGGCACTCGGCCTTGTCGAGTGGGGATCGGCCGGTTGCCCGCCCCGCAACGTTCGATTCCGGCTCTCTCCGGCGCGATTGATCTACCGGCGGCGGGGCGGGCGGCTTTGCGTTTGCCCGTCGCGACTTTTCGCGCAGGGACGCGGTCGTTGGCCGGTTCCATCCATTTCGTCACTCCAGATCGGATCGCGGCATTGACCCTCGCTCCGGCATCGAAGGCTTCCGGCTCCGCCACCACCCTTCATGCCTCCGCTGCCTGAGCTAAAAGCTCCGCTTACCGGATGGATGGAACTAGGGCGGGGCGGAAGCCAAGGTAGCTGTTCCGGATGCCCGGCGAGTCCCCGCCGCGGCCGGCGGACCGGCAGCCCCGCGCGATGCTGAGCCACGAGCCGCCGCGGAGCACGCGGGAGTCGCCCCTAGTCGCACCAGTAGGGTCACTCGATGAACCACTCGAATAGTCACCATACCGGTCGGAACACCATTCCCACACATTCCCGTGCATGTCGTGCAAGCCCCATGCATTCGCCTTCTTCGTTCCCACCGGATTCGTCGTGCTCCCGCTGTTCCCATCGTAGCAAGCCATTTCGTCCAAATCCCCCGCGAACGCACTCTCCGTCCCCGCCCGGCACGCATACTCCCACTGCGCCTCGGTCGGCAAAGCCCATTTCCACCCTGAGGGTAGTGGCGTCTTTTCATTCATCTTCTCCAACCATCCCTGGACGTCGTCCCAGCTCACCGTCTCCACCGGGAGATCTTCACCCGAGAAGTCACTCGGATTTTCCCCCATCACCCTCTTCCACTGCCCCTGGGTCGTCTCGGTCTTCGCCATCCAGAAGCCCTTCGTCAGGGTCACGCGATGCTGCGTCTCATCGTCTTCGCGATCCACCTCATCCTCCGGACTCCCCATTAGAAACTCTCCCGGCGGGCACCAGACCATTTCGATCCCGCCATACTCCCGCACCTCGCCCGCCCGCGAGCCCTCCATCCCGCCACCCGCCGGGAAAGCCCCCGCCGGCACCGATTCGGTCCGCACCATCGGCTTCGGTGCCTCCGTCGGCATGGTCGGCACCGCAGGCGCCGGCTGCTGCCTCATCGCCTCCGCCACCAGCTTCTCCGCCATCTCCTTCGCCCGACGCTCAATCTCGACCTCGCTCATCTTCGCATCGGACTCCGCCGCCTGCCCCGCCACGGGGATCACGCGCGTGAACGCGAAATCCGTCCCGGCGAGGTTCAGCTTATTGTATTCGGCCGGTTCGTGCCGCGAGCGACGTGAGTCCGGGGCGAGGCCGCGAGTGGCGTCCTCCTCGGCCCAGGCGGTGGAGATCTCGCGCACCTCTTCGCGGGTCTTGGCGAAGACCTTGAGGATGCTCAGGCCCGGGGTCTTGAGATTGTTCGCGAGGACTGCGGTGAAAAGTCCGTCGTTGGCCCGCTGCCCGGCGTCGGCGGAGTAACTGATGAGCGTGCCGCTCGGCGGGGTCACCTGGGCCAACCCGCGCGACCCACCCACGACCGCGCGCGTCCCACTGCCGTCCTCGGCCTTGAGGGGATTGTCGCGGCAGCAGTCGAGAATGACGACCTTCACCTGCGCCTGGGTCGCATCGAGGGAATCCACCCAACCCTGCAGGGAAATTGCCTCGGTGCTTAGGCGCCGCTTCATCCGCTCAATATCGGGACTGATGCCGTCGATCGCGGTGTCCTTCACGAGGAGAAAATTCGCTCCGTGGTATTCCACCCCGTGCCCCGCAAAATAGACGAGGGCGCATTCGGCCCCCTTCGCTTCGTCGAGGAAGGCATCGAAGGCCGACTCGAGGCCGCGCGCGTCGCCGTCGGCGACCATCCGCACGGTGAAGGGCGGATCGAGCGACTCGAGGGTCGTCCTCATCCGGTTCGCATCCGCCACCGCGACGCTCAACTGGGCCTCGGGCGGCAGATTCTCGTATTGATCGACCCCGACGACAAAGGCGAGGCGTCCGCCCTCCGCGGAGGAGAGGACAGGCGCAAAGTAGGTCAGGGCGGCGAGAAAGAGCAGCGTCGGTTTCATAGGCGGCGATGGATGCGGCGGTGGGACGATTAAACCACATCCACCGGAAACTCGCACCTCTTCCCTACGCCGATTTTTCGTGAACCGCTCAGGGTTTCGGACCCATCTCGCGGAAGGGCCACTCGGGCGAGCCCGCGGGATCGACGGCGATGGGAGCCTTGCCGAGGGCGAAGTCTTCGGGCTTCAGATTGCGGCCGGGCCAGAAGGCGGGATCCTTGATGAAACCGAAGAAGCTCGGGTAAAAGGGATCGACATAAGCCACGTCTGCCTTCTCCGGCACCTCAGCTCCGGTGAGGTGGAGGGCGGCGTTCACGACGAGACGGCGCAGATCCTCGCTCACGAGATCGACGGAGGCCCCGGCGGTGGTGCAGAAGGCCTGGCCTTTGGTGGTTCCGTTAGGGGCGGTGTATTCGCGCAGCCAGGCGAGGGCCTGGGTCGGTTGGTTCTTCTCTCCCTCGACCGCCTTGGAAGCCGGATCGAGCGTCTCGGTGACGATCCCGCGCATGAGGATGCTCTCGCTGCCGGTGAGGTTTTTCACGGTGTAGACATCCGAAGGAGCGAAGACATCCTTCACCCCGCGCAGCACCGGATGGGAGGCATTGGCCTCTTCGATGACACCGCGGGCACCTTCCTTTTTGTGGACGCCGTGGTGGGCGACCCAGGTCTCGCCGAGGATCTTCATACCAAAGCCGCCCTTCTGCCAGTCCCCATAGGTCCAGCCGCCGTCTTCCATCTTGCCGGCGAAGGCGTGGGTCGAGGTGCGCAGGCCGATGACGGGCTTGCCCGCATTGAGGAAGGCGGTGATCGGCGCGGTCTGGTCGGCCGGCAGGTCGCGGAAGCGGGTGAAGATCACGAGCAGGTCGGCCTCGGCGAGCGCTTCGGTGCCAGGAATGTTTTTCTGCTCGTTCGGATTGATGAAACCCTTCTCCGGATCGATCGGAAAGAGCACCGTGGCATCAAAGCCGTGCCGCTGGCTGAGGATCTTCGCGAGCATCGGCAGGGCCTCTTCCGAGCGGTATTCCTCGTCGCCGCAGATGAAGACGATTTTCTTGCCTTTGCCGGGCCCTTCCTTGCCGGAGAAGTGGAGACCGGGGCCATCGGCGGCGGTGAGGGCGGTGAGGCCCGCGAGGGCTAGAGCCGTGAGGGTAGACAGGGTGGTTTTCATGGGTCGGAGAGTCTGGACTGATCGGAGGAGATTTGCCAAGGCGAAATCGCGGCGCGAAGGGATCCCGTTCACAGCTCTTCGATCTTCAGATCCTTGTATTGCAAGACGCTCGTGGCATTGCCGTGGATCTGCACGGCGATCAAACCTTTCGCCTCGATCCCCGCCTCGGCCTCGGTGTAGTCGACCGTCTGCACCCCGTTGAGCCAGAGCTGGATACGGGGTCCCTCGGCGCGGATGCGGTATTCGTTCCACTCACCGAGCGGCTTCTGGCATTTCGCGAGGACTTCCTTGGAGGGTTGCGCGAGCATCTTCTTGCGGCGGCTCTCGTCGTAGAGCGCGCCGTCGTATCCCGCGCCGAGATCGGCCTGGTAACCGATCATTTCGTGATGGTCGGGGATGCGCTTCGAGCGGATCTGCACGCCACCATTCACAAACCCTTCCGTGCCCTCGAGCCGCCATTTCAGGGTCAGTTCGAAGTCGCCGTATTCCTTCGTCGTGGCGAGAAAGTCGTTTTTCTCCTGCTTCTTCTCGAGCGATCCGGCGGTGAGGGCGCCCTCCTCGATGCGCCAGACGCTGGCGGTGTTGCCCTCCCAACCGCTGAAGGTCTTGCCGTCGAAAAGAGCGACCGGTTCGCCGGCGAGAACGGGGAGGAGGAAGGAAAGCGAGAGGACGAGAGTGAGGGGGCGTTTCATGGGACGCACCCTAGACGAGAAGCCCGGCAGCTGTCGAGCCCGGGATCGGTCCGTCACTGCGCCGCCGCCGCCTCTCCCGGGGGCACCGCATCCTTGAGGAGTTCATCGAGCTTCGCCCGCATCGCGCCGAGCCGCTCTGGTTCGGACCCGGCGAGATTGGTGGTTTCGCCAGGGTCCTTGGCGAGATCGTAGAGGGCGAGCGGTTCGCTCTCCTTCGCGGCCTTGCCCTTGTTTTTTCCCTTCCCTTTTCCTTTCGCTTTTGCCGCGGAGGCCGAGCGGTTCTCGATCAGCTTCCAGTCGCCCATCCGGAGGGCGGCCTTGTCGGGCGCCTGCGCCGAGAGGATGTATTCGTGCGGCGAAGGGGCCTGCTCTGTCAGCATCGGCCAGACGTCTTTGCCATCGAGAGGCTGGCTGCCCTCGAGAGTGCCCCCCGCCAGCTTCACGAACGTGGGATACCAGTCGATCATGTGCATGGGATGGGCGATGCGTTGACCAGCGGGGATCTTGCCGGGCCAGTTCGCGAAGGCCGCGGCCCGCACGCCCCCCTCGTAGAGACTGCCCTTGTAATCCCGCAGCGGCGTGTTCGTCCCGGGTTTCGGACCGCCGTTATCGCTGGAGAAAACGATGAGGGTGTTCTCACGCCGACCTGCCTTCTCGAGCGAAGCGACGATTTGTCCGATCGCCTCATCGACCGCCGCGAGCATCCCGGCCAGTTGGCGGCGAGGCCCCTCGAGAGAGCCGTAGGATGCGAGGTAGGAATCCGGGACTTGCATGGGCGCATGGACGCCGTTGAAGGGCACGTAAAGGAAGAGCGGCTTCCCTTTCTCCTGCCCTTCGATGAGCCGGCAGGCCTCCTTCGCGACGAGATGGGTGCTGTAGCCTTCCTCCTTCTGTTCGACGTCGTCGCGATACCAGTCGTGAACGCCTGCGCGGACGTGGGTGAAATAATCGAGCGCTCCGAAGTAGTGGCCGTATTGATGATCGAAACCGCGCGAAGTGGGACGATAGGCCAGATCGAATTCGCCGAGGTGCCATTTCCCGGTGATCGCGGTGGTGTAGCCCGCCTCCCCAAGCGCCTCGGCGAGGGTGCGTTCGTTCAGCGGCAGGCCCCACTTCGCCTGGGGACGCACCACCGTGTAGACACCCGTCCGGGTCGGGTAACGCCCCGTGAGGAAGGCCGCGCGGGTCGGCGAGCAGACCGGCTGAACGTAGTGCGACTCGAGCACGGCCCCTCCCTCGGCGAGCGCATCGATGTGCGGGGTCTTGATCTCTTTGCCGCCATTGAATCCGCAATCGGCGTAGCCGAGGTCGTCGATGAGGAAAAAGACCAAGTTCGGGCGAGGCGCCTCGGCCGCGAACGAGGAAAGGACGAGCGAGACAAGAGCGGCGGTGAGCACGGTAAGCTTCATGATGGGGTCGCCATGAAACCCCGGTCTTCTTGGAAGGGTTCGGACGAATTCAAGGCAAGGGCACCAGCTCCACCCGCCTCACCCGCTTCGAGCCGTCGGCCGGCAGGTTGTAGGTGCGGCTCCAGGTCCCCGTCGCGGGGTCGTGGTCGGTCTGCCAGAAATCGCTTCCGTGGACGCCCTGGTCGAGAGGCACTCCGTCGATGCGGAGCTCGTGACCCTCGTGCGAATTCAGTCCGCGGAAGGTGACCGGCACAAAACCGAGCCCGCCCATGAGTGAAAACGAGGCCTTTCCGTCGGTGGCGTTGATTTCAATGTCGGGAAAACGCCGCTTCAGCTCACCGTTGGCCACCTCGACGATCCGATCGTTGCCGACCGCCTCGCGATGGATTATCCGCCAATTGTTTTCGTGTTCGGTCAGGGCGGCGCGGAGCGCTTCATTGGGACCGTAATAGTCCGTCGCAAACTGCGGCGCGATAAGAAACTCGATCGTCGCCTCGACATAGTCTCCCGGAAGCAGACTCTTCACGCCCGGCGGCGGCACGAGATCGATCGTCGAACTATCGGCTCCTCGGGCGTGGACGCCGCGCTCGACGAGCCAGGGCGACGCGTCCTTCCCTCCGAGCCGCGCCTTCCATTCACGAATGACGAAACCGCGGTTGGCCCAGGCTCCCGCTTCGCTCTTCTCGCGGCGCGCGACGGCTTCGTGCAACGAGATCCAGGGAGTCCGGCCCGTCGCCTCGACCGGCTCGGTGCGATGGGTGTCGCCGCCCCACTGCGTCGCCCACTCCCTCACCAAACCCCCTTCGTTGCCCCACGCCATCTTCCGCTCACCAGTGTAGCTGTAGCTGTCGGCTCCGATCTGGAAAATCACGAAACGGGAAAAGGCCGTTTCCTTTGCCACGTCGAGGCGCAGTCGATAGGTCGCTCGCACGAGATCATCGGTGCGGGCGAGACTGGTGGTGAAGCGATGCTCCAATCCCCCGCCGGTGCGGCCCGCGTAGGTCACTTCGGTGAGGCAGGGCCCCTGTCGCTCGTAGGCGGTCCGCATCCGCGCCGCGGGCACCCGGGATCCATCAGCCGCCATAAGGAGGAAGACATCCCCGCCGCCGACATTGTGGGTCCATTGCCAGGGCCCGTTGTTGCTCATCCCCTTCACCAGCATCGGACGCACATCGAGAATGGCGCAGCGACCCTGAGCCTGATCGGGTTCATAACAAATGCTCTCACCCCAGGATCCCATCGCGCTCTGGTCCCAGAGCTGGTTGCTGCCCCAACCGACGAGGCAGAGCTGCGCGTGCGAGGCCGCGGGCAAGCCGCCCCAGTGACCGTAGCCGATCGTCAATTCCAGCTCGAGTTCGGCCCGGGGCGGGAGCGGGATCATCGAAAAGCCGTGGAACCAGGTCCCCGCGTAGACCCCACCCTCGGGACGTTGGTGCCAGTTCTTGCTGAGTTGCACCGGGATGCCGATGGGATTGCCCGCCGCATCGCGCAGGATCGCGCTCATGCCCGTGATCGCCGCGCCGACGCGCTGGCGGAAGCCCGGACCGGTCTTTTCAAAGAGGAGACGCGCGGTTTGCGCGGTGTCGGAGGGATTCGAAAGAACGAGTTTGACCCGCTCGATGGCGTCATTGTTAGGATTCGAGCCATCCTTCGCCGGTCCTTCCGGCACGAGCGGAACGATCCCGTCGAGATCGACACGGTGCCATCCGCGCGCGGCGTCGTAGGCCGTGGAGCGCGCCTTGCCTCCGGGGATCTCGCTCGCGCTCACGACGAGTGGGCCCATCTCCGCCGCGGTAAAGGACGTGGGATCCCAGGCGATCGCAGCCTCGGTCCAATCACCGCCCTTGGCGATTCCCTCCTGTTCGAGCGAGCGCCCCTGCTGCTCGAGGCGGATCTCCAGCTTCGCGTCGCGCCATCGCCCTCGCGGCCGCTCCATCGCGACGACACCGTCGCTCCGGAACGATTCCGAAAAGACGGGTTCCGGTCCTGACAAAACCAGATCCGGCTTCGTTGCACGCGACTTCACCTCTTCCGCCGAAAGGGCGCGGGCATGGAGACGGATCTCGTCGAGGACCCCGCGGAAATGATACCCGTCGCCGCTGTTGTCTTGGCGGCGACCGAAGGCGAGCCCACCCTTGCCGGGGACGCGCGCGCGACCGATCTTCGTCTCCCCCGCCAAATCCCCGTTGACATGGAGACGCAGCGTGTCCCCGTCGTAGCTCATCGCGAGGTGGTGCCAGGCCTCGACCTTGAGGGACGCAGGCCCGTCGACGGTGAAGGCATTTCCCCTCCCTCCGCCGAGGTTGAGCCGGGCCTGGGGGCGACCGCCGAGGAGGACGATGCCGTAGTTTCCCTCGGCCTGTTCGTGGGCGTTTTTGCAGACGATCCAGGGAAAGGTTTTCGTCGAGGGCTGGTAATCGACCGGGATGTAGACCCAGAGTTCGAGGGTGAATTGCGCGGGCTCGAGTTCTTCACGATGGGGAATCTCGAGGTGATTCGTCCCATCGCATCCGAAGCCTCCCCCGATCCTGCCAAACACCCCTTCCGCCACTGGAATGGGGAGAATGTCAGGACGCGCCGCGAGAATGAGGGCGAGCCGGTCGGGCCATGCCACCGTCTCGAGCCGGGCTTCGGCAGCGAGCGGACGGCCCGCTTCGTCGGCAAAGTGCAGTCCGGTGACATCGACGCGCTGGAGGAAGCGCCCCGAATCAATCAGGCGCGGCCCTTCGAACTGGCTCCACGGAGCGGCACCGCGCGCGAGGTAGCGCTTTCCCTCCACCGTGATCGCGAGCTTGAGTTCGGCGGGGGGCAGCGCCTCCCAGGTGGAGTTGTCAGCGGTCGCGAGCCCACCGTAGCCAGGTCCCTTCGCGACGGACCCGAGGTGCGGGATCTCCAGCGTCTCCGTGTCCATCGCGACCGCATAACGTCCCGTCTCGATGACCCGCCGCCACGGCGCGCCGGGCACCGATCCGGGAAAACCCTCGGCCCACCAGAGATGGGTGTAAGTGTCAGGATGCGGCATCGCCTCCCGCAACGTGAGAGGACCCGCCTCGATCCGGAGGCAGGCGAAAGCGACAACCACGGCGAGGAGGCAAGAGGGCTTCGTCATGGAGGAGAGAGGGTTCAAAAGGGAATGTCATCCCCGTAACCGGACGTGGGGAGATGACGGTCGCGATCGTAGGGCAGGTCCCGGTGGGCGGGGATCTCTGCGTCGGGGAAGGCCGCCTTCCATTCCGCCCGTTCAATGGCGGAGTCATAGAAGATCAGTCCGATGAGGGTCGATTCGTCGTCGCCGCTGCCGATGGGACTGGTATGGCAGCCGCCGACAAGGTCGAGTCCCGAGAGGTCGGCGGTGCTTTCATTGAGGCCTTCTTCCCAGAGCCAGGTGTAGAGCTCGCGATCGCTGAGGTGGTCGGTGCGTTCGAGATAGGTGTGCACCCGGGCGAGTCCGTGGATCACCTCCCAGAGTTTGTCCGACAGCGCCTGATCGTCGAGCGAATCCGGTGGAGGCAGGGCGATGCCCTCGCGAATGAGCTGTTTGCTCGAAGTCGTGCCGCCTCCCGAGGTCCATGCCTCGATCCTTTCGGTGTAGGCGAGCCAATCCCCTTCCTCACGGTCCATCTCCCCGTCGTTGGGAAACTCCGAGGCGATTGCCTCATCGATCTCTTCGGGGGTGAGCGGCGCGAGAATGTCGAAATCCTCGGGCTCGGGTGCGATGGGGTGTTTCGGACTGCGCAGAGGGGAGACATCGCGCGTCGCGATCCAGCGCTCGAGACGCGCGACGGTGCGCGCCTCGTCCTGCAGGGTTCCGTCGGGGTTCAGGGTGGCTTCGACGAGGTCATCGAGCGCGAGCCATCCCTCGTCGGGCCGGCTCCCTTCGCGGGCGTCGTAGTGCGGCACGGCTCCACCATAGACCCTGCCACTCTGACAAAGAAAGGTCTCGACCCACTCAAAGGCAGGTCCCTTGCGGGGTTCGCCGTTCTCCGCAAAACCCTTGGCATCGCAGATGACACGGCATTCGCACGTCGCCGAGAGGAGGCGGAGGAGCGCCACTTTCGTCGCGAGCATGACGGATTCGTTTCGCGGGACCCGGCCGGGAAAGAGGAGAAACTCCACCTCCACGGGAAAATCGCACCGTTCCTCCGGATCGTAACCTTCGCGGTCAGTCAGGATGACGACCGCGCCGGGCCAGTCGTCGCTGTGTTTCAGGAGATCGGATTCGACTCCCCACTCGAGATCCGGGAAGAGGTCTTGAATGATACGGGAGTCCACCGACTCAAGGGGAGCGGCAAGGTAGAAGATCAGGGAAACGGGGAACATTGAGACATACGGCGTAGCACCTTCTTTCTAATTCTTTGCCCGCGTCCGATCAAGATCAGAGGCGCCCCCATCGAAGGAAGTCAGCCAGCCCCTCGCTCCCCTCTCACTGCCCCGCCGCGTGTTTCTTGATGAACGCGACCGACTCGGCGATTCCTACGAGCGGGAAGTGGTGTCCTTCATTGATCGTCGTCGCGGGATCGACAATGAGGAGGTCCATCTCCCAGCCGAACTTCTCGAGACGGCGCTTCGCTTCAAGGGTGTTCTCCTCGGCCGGCACGACGAGATCGTTCGAACTGATGACGTGGCGGAGGGGGATCTTCGCCTTCGCGATCGGCTCGAGGAGATCGAGGGGATCACCTCCGTAGGCGATGAGGGCGGCCTCGTCGGCGAAGCCGTAGAACTTCAGCGCGTCGGCGAGCGGGCCTTTCGCCTTGGGATGCTTGAGCGGCCAGCTCTTCAACTCCATGACGGGAGTGTCGGCGTAGATGCAGGCGACGCGGTCGGGCCGGGTCGCGGCGTAGCGGTAGGCGTGGAGTCCGCCACGGCTCACCCCCTCGAGGGCAGCCTTCGCGGCGAGAGCCCATTGCTGGCGCACCTGGTCGCTGAATCGGTCCATGATCGCGAGGGATTCGTCACACCCTAACATCGACACCACATCGACGTGGGCGATGTGGAAGCCGTCCTTCACCAGGGCGAGATCGACCTCGGCGTGAAAATCGGGAAAGGAGGTGCGCCAGACCCACGGTTTGCCGGCAGCGGCTTCTTTCGGCACGACAACAAAAGCCTTGTGCCCCTCGAAATCGAAGGACTGCTTCGTGTAGCCCTTCCAATCGGAGTCGGTCGTGGTGACGTTTTCGGCGGCGCGGAGGCTGAAGGTGGACGCGAATAAGGTCAGGATTAAAAAGTGGCGTTTCATGGGTGTTTTGTCAGGATTTTTTTGCGGCGTGACGTTTTTCCGCTCGTCGGTGCCGGGACGTTAAAGCTCCACCATTTTCCCGCTACGGAAGGCCTCGTCCGCGGCAAGGACGATGCGGAGACTGTTCACCGCATCCTCCATGTGATCGGAGAGATCGACGTCGTTGAGGATCGCGTTGAGAAAGACCTCCTGCTCGCGATGGCAGAGACCGTCATGATCCGGCTCGTCGGCGCAGTCGAGGATCTCGTCGGGCTTCGCGAATTTCCCATCCGCGCCGAGCTCCGCGTGGTGCACCTTCAAAGCCGCGGCCTTCGAGTGCGAATCAATGTTGTCGCTCGAGGTCTCGCCCTCCTTTACGCCCGAAATGCTGACACAGCCCTTCGGCCCGACGACGTCCTTCACGAAGTAGGCGACCTCGCTCATCATCGGACCCCAGCCGGCCTCATACCAGCCGACCGAACCGTCTTCGAAGGTCACCTGGAGCTGTCCATAGTTGTACATCCCGGGCACCAGCTCCTCGGTGAGGCGGGCGCCGATCGCGCTGACGCGAATGGGCTTCGATCGCGTCATCTGGCACATCACATCGACGTAGTGAACCCCGCAATCGACGATAGGCGACATCGAATTCATCAGCATGCGGTGGGTGTGCCACATCTCGCCCGAGGATTGCTGGTTCAGGTTCATCCGCATCACGAGCGGCTTGCCGAGGGTCTGCGCGACCTCGATGAAGCGCGCCCAGGTCGGGTGGACGCGGAGGATGTAACCGATCACGAGCTTGCGGTTCGCCGCCTTCGCCGCGTCGACGATCTCCTGCGCCTCGGCCACGGTGCCGGCGATGGGTTTTTCGAGAAAGACGTGACAACCTGCAGCGAAGGCCTTCTTCGTGTAATCGGCGTGCGTGTCGGGATAGGTGTTGATCGAGACCGCATCGGGCTTCGTCGCCGCGAGTGCCTCCTCGTAGTTCGAGAATTGCGGATAATCGGCTCCGAGGGCGTCGAGGAGATCACGGCGAGAGGTCTCGCCCCGCGAGACGACGCCGACGATTTCGAAGCCATCAATGGCGTGGTAAGCCTTGGCGTGGGATTTGCCCATGTGGCCGCAGCCGACGACGAGAATACGAATGGGGGAGGACATGATCGGGATGGGGAGGGGTTGAAGGAAAAAAGAGTCTGGGAGAATGACCACGCTTTCGCCCGGAGGCAAGGACTTTGGCGAACGCGAAAGGTCCGCCTGCCCGTCGATCTTGTGAAAAGACGTCCCGGCGCGCTGGAATTCCTGCAACTCCTCTGCCGCGATCAGACTTGATTCCAGACGGTGGCAAGCCTGGCACCATTCCGCACCGGTAAAGAGGATCACCCGCACCCGCTCCTTCCCAGGTAGATTCTGCAGCGGGTCGGCCCGGAGATGACGAGGCGGGACCTGCCTTCCTTTCCGCCACCACCGTGGAAAAAGAGTGCGTAGATCACCCACCCAATACCCCCACGTTGAAATCGAGGTTTAATTACGAAATTTATTTAATTTATGTAAAATCACCAAGATCTCTTCCGTCTTGGCAGAAAGAGCTTTCCCGGAGCAAGCCCCTAAGACATCCTCGCGGCTGATGAAATCGCCTCTCTCCCGCCTCGTCCTGACAATCCTGGCTCTTTCCGCTTGGCCGACGATGTCCAGCGCCGCGCCGCCAAACATCCTCCTCATCACCGCCGACGACCTGCGGCCCGAACTCGGCTGCTACGGATCGCCCGCCCTCACCCCGCATCTCGACGCCCTCGCCGCGCGCGGCACCACCTTCACCCGCGCATACTGCCAGCAGGCCGTCTGCAACCCCTCGCGCTCGAGCATGCTCACGGGACTGCGCCCCGGCACCCTCGGCCTCCACGTCAACAGCACCCACTTCCGTGAGCTGCGGCCCGACGTCACCACCCTGCCGCTCTGGTTCAAGGATCACGGCTACACCACACGCTGCGCCGGCAAGCTCTTCCACAACTGGCACACAAAAGAGAAGGGCGATCCCCGCTCGTGGTCCGCGCCCGAGTTTCTCCACTACGCCAACCACGGCGACGACGCGCCGGTGGTCGACGGCCCCCTCCCCGAAAATCACGCCAAACACAGCGAAGGACTTCGCAAATACGGCTCCGTCGGCATGTGCGAGGCCTATGACGTGCCCGACGAGGCCTACTACGACGGACGCGTCGCCGCCGAGGCGCTGCGCTGGCTGCCCGAGCTGAAGAAAGGCGGCCCCTTCTTCCTCGCGGTCGGCTTTTGGAAACCCCACGCCCCTTTCAACGCCCCGAAAAAATACTGGGACCTCTACGATCGTGCTACCCTTCCTCCCGTCGATCCGCGCTGGCCGACGGGAGCGCCCACGATCGCCTCGCATCCGAGCACCGAGATCCTCGGTCCGCCCGACCAGCAGACCCTACCCACACCCGAGCAGGTCGCCGAGATGCGCCACGGCTACTTCGCCGCGGTCAGCTACTTGGACGCCCAGATCGGCAAAATCCTCGCCGCACTGAAGGAAAACGGGCTCGAGGAAAACACCATCGTCCTCTTCTGGGGTGATCACGGGTATCACCTCGGCGAACACGGGCTCTGGGCCAAGACGAGCAATTTCGAGCTCGACGCCCGCGTCCCCCTCATCCTCGCGCCGACTGCGCCAAAACATCCCGGGGCCAAAACCGACGCCCTCGTCGAGATGGTCGATGTCTTTCCCACCCTCGTCGATCTCGTCGGCCTGCCCCCCGCTCCCGGGCTTGAGGGCGCCAGTCTCGTCCCGATTCTCGAGGATCCCGCCGCCACCGTGAAACCCGCCGCCTTCACCCAGCATCCCCGTCCGCCCTATCCTGACCGAGCCCCTAAAAAAGCACCCGCGGTGATGGGTTACAGCGTCCGCACCGCCGGATGGCGTTACACCGAATGGCGGAATTGGGAGAGCGGCACCGTCGAAGCTACCGAACTCTATGATCATCGCGGGGGCGTGCGGCCGGAGTTGGAGAATGTCGTGGAGAAGGCCCCCGATCCCGCGGCGCTGGAGGAAGCGCGGCGCTTGTTGCGGGAGCAGTTTCCCGTGAAAAATCCTTGATGGCTTACCTAGCGGATCGCTCTTCTCCTCTTACCTTAGCCCTCCTACTCATACTCTTACCTTGACCCTCCTACTCATACTCTTACCTCATACTCCTACTCGAAAAGCGAAGCACTAGGAACGCCCGATCTGAGTATGAGGTAAGAGTGTGAGTATGAGTATGAGTATGAGTATGCGATAAGACTACGAATCTGAATTTCCTCCGATGAAAAAACTCCTCCCCTTTTTCCTCCTTCTCATCGCGCCCCTCCTCCGCGCCGAGCCGCTCGTGAAACCCGATGATACCCTCGTCCTCGCCGGAGGCGCGAACCTCGAGCGCACCCGGCTTTACCCCTGGCTTCAGACCCAGCTCGTCGCCGCCTTTCCCGACGGCACCCTGCGCATCCGCAACTTCGGCTGGGAAGGCGACACCGTCTTCGAACAATGGCGCGACGGAGGCGATGTCGAAAAACTCGACGCAAAACGCCGCGAGTCCGAAAAACGCATTCAGGAGCAAACCGGCTCCACCTCGTGGCGGCAGCAGCGCGACTGGGACCAACAACTCACTGAGGCAGGCGCCACGCTCGTCCTCGCCCAGTTCGGCCAGATGGAATCCCTCGCCGGTCCCGAGGGCATCCCCGCCTTCGCCGCCGCCTACGAGAAACTCATCGCCGAATTCGCCAAGGGCGGACGTCGTGTCGTTCTCCTCGAGCCCGTGCCCTTCGAGAAATCCGATCTCACCCAAGGCCCCGATCTTCCCTCACACAACACCCAACTCGCCGCCTACACCGCCGCGATCCGCGAACTCGCGGCGAAGCTCCGGCTTCCCTTCCTTCCCCTCACTCAGGTCGGCGAAAACCGTCCCGCCCTCACTGAAAACGGCTTCCACCTCAGTGAGAGCGGACATCGTTTCCTCGCCCGCCGGGTCATGGAGGGACTCGGCCTCGCGCCAGCGCCAGAGGATTCCCTCACCTCCGCCCATGGCGAGATGATCAAGCTTGAGCGCCTCTGGTTCGACTATTGGCGTCCCATGAACTGGGCCTTCCTCACCGGCGACCGGACCAATGTCCCCTACTCGCGAGATTGGAAAAACAACGACAAACGTCTCTTCCCCGAGGAGATGCAGGAATTCCTCCCCCTCCTCAACCAGGCCGAGGGCAACGTCCGCGCCGCCCTCGCCGGAAAGCCGGTCACCCCCATCGTCGCGACTTCGTCCATCCCCGTCGAGCCGCCCAGCGCGAAACCGCAATCTCCCGAAGAAGAGCTCGCCTCCTTCCAGGTCCTCGAAGGCTTCGCCGTGAATCTTTTCGCCTCCGAGGCCGATGGCCTCATCAAGCCCATCCAGATGCGCTGGGACGAGCGCGGCCGCCTCTGGGTCGCCTGCGCCCTCAGCTACCCGCAGATCAAACCCGGCGAAAAGGCCAACGATTACGTCCTCATCTGCGAGGACACCGACCACGATGGCAAGGCCGATAAGTTCGAAAAATTCGTCGAGGGCCTCTTCATGCCCAGTGGGATCGAACTTGGCGATGGCGGACTCTACGTCGCCCAAGGCACCGAGCTGCTCCATTTCCAGGACACCGACGGCGATGGCAAAGCCGACCGGCAGCGCCTCGTCCTCGGCGGCTTCGGCACCGCTGACTCGCACCAGATGATCAACTGCCTCAACTGGGGCTTCGGCGGGGAATTGTGGTTCAGTCAGGGCCACCACATTTACTCGCGCGTCGAGACGGCCTACGGCGTCGAGACCCTGAACCGCGCCGGAATCTGGCGTTACCGTCCCCGCACCGGACACCTCGATCCCTTCTTCCAGTGGTCCTCCGCCGGGGCGAATTGCTGGGGCGTCGTCACGACCCGCCATGGACAGCCCTTCCACAAGAGCGGCGCCAACATCGGCTCGTATTACAGCACCCCTGGGCTCGTCCGCTCGAATCTGGCCGTTGATGCCCGCGCCCTCAATCTCTGCCTCGCCCCCATCAAACAGGTCGGGATGGAGTTCCTCGAGAGCAGCCACTTCCCCGACGAGATGCAGGGCCGCATCGTCATCGGAGGTTATTACGGCAATACCCTCGAGCAACACCGCCTCGACTACGACGAGAAGACCGGCCGCTATTCCACCGAGCTGCTCCCCAACCTCATAGAGACGAAAAACAACGTCTTCCGTCCCATCGAGGTGCGCGTCGGACCCGATGGCGCGCTTTACATTACCGACTGGTACAATCCCATCATCGGCCACTACCAGGCCTCCTACCGCCACCCCGACCGCGACAAGGAGCACGGCCGCATCTGGCGTGTCACCGCGAAGGGACGGCCGCTGGTCCAACCCGCTTCACTCGCCGAGGCGACCCTCCCGGATCTGCTCAGACTCGTCGATTCGCCCGAACGCTGGACCGCCTACCAGGCGAAGCGCCTCCTCTTCGAAAAAGACTCGGAGAAAGTCGTCGCCGCCCTCGATCCCTGGGTCGCCACCCTCAAAGCTGGCGAACCCAAGGACGAGTTTCGCCGCCTCCAGGCCCTTTCCCTTTACGAAGCCCACGAGACCCAGCGTCCCGAATTGCTGAAGAGCCTCCTCCGTTCCCCCGATCCGAAGATCCGCGCCTATGCCACACGCGCCCTCTCGACCTGGGCCCGTGATGGAGAACTCGACGGCGCGTTGACTCTCCTCGAAACCCAGATCGCCGACGAGGATCCCCTCGTCCGCCTTGAGGCCATCGTCGCGTGCAGTTATGTCGACGACGCGCGCATCGCCCTCGTCGCCGCCCGCGCCCTCGATCACGAATTCAACGACTACCACCGCCACGCCCTCACCAAGACCCTCCACGCCACCCACCACCTCTGGGCACCGCAGTTGACGAAGGGCTTCGCGTTCGAGAAGGATGAACACCTCCTCTTCGCCCTCCGGAACAGTTGGGTCGAAAACAATCCCGACGATCTCAAGAACCTCAGCGGCGGCGCCGTCGATTACCGGCCGAATGCCGCCTCCAACGAGGTCCTCGCCGTGATCCGCCAGCAGGTTGGACGATTCCAAAACACGCCCGACCGCGAGCTCGTCTGGCTGCAAGCCCTCGCCGCCCGCGCCGCCGCCGACGACATCCCCCTCCTTCTCGAGCGCGGCGCGAAACATCCTGCCCTCCTCGCCGCGATCCAGACGGCGCCCGTTGGCGATCCCGCCTCCCTCCTCGAGCCACTCTGGGCCAGTCCCGATCCCGCCGTGCAGAGGGAAGCCGTGCGTTTGTCAGGCTTGTGGAAGGCCCGGACCTTCACCGACCGCGTCCGAACCCTCGCCTTCGACGCGGCCTCGCCCCTCCGCGGCCCCGCCTTCTCCGCCCTCCTTGTCCTCGACACCGACGCCGCCGTCGCGGCCCGGCTCGACGCCCTCCGCAGCGCCCCCGATGCCGCCGCCG
>DGXY01000088.1:19812-22309 GCA_002396885.1 Akkermansiaceae bacterium UBA5020 | reverse complement strand
AAAGCATTGAGGCTCCAAAAATGCGCTGAAATTTTATGAATCCTGGCTTCGACATCTCCCTCAATACCCCTGAGGATGCCACATCTTACGAGGCCAAGGGGCATTTCCTTGAGTCGCTAGGACTGAGCGAACGCCACCTTCTCGGGGAGTCTTTTTCCGGCAGGGTCGAGACCTTGGGAGACGATGGCATGGTCCTTTCTTCGATGCCGGACGATCTCGGATTCCCGTCGCCGGGCAAAGCGCCCGACCGGAGCCTTTCCCTTTCCTCCTCCATTTCCGAGCAAAAA
This sequence comes from Akkermansiaceae bacterium UBA5020, assembly GCA_002396885.1. GTDB lineage: Bacteria > Verrucomicrobiota > Verrucomicrobiia > Verrucomicrobiales > DEV007 > Arctic95D-9. The sequence continues at coordinate 22,022 of DGXY01000088.1, read as the reverse complement.
GGTCGCGAAACGGCCCTTGCGATCTCACTTCCCGCCGAGGAAGCCAACCAGCCTGAACCCGCAGAGGCGACGAACAAGTCGACCGGTCCGGAAGCATCCCAGGCTGAAGGCCCCGACGAGACCCTGCATCTGCAATGCCCTGAGTGTCGCGGCTCGCTCGTTCTGAGTCGACGCCACCTCAGTATCGAGGGGACCTGCGTCTGGTGCCAGACCCCGATCGTGGCAGCCGAGTCCGCCCGCGACGGTCAGGTCTGCATTTTCCCGATTCTCGGTCACGCGCCGGAAGAGCCCAAGTCCGCTATCAGGCTGACCATTCCCGCGGTCGACAGCAAATCCCTTCATCACAGAGACCGGGCTCCAGAGCTTCGTCCCGAACCCTCCACCGAAGAAGCGACCGTCCCGGCAATTTCGGAAGCCGAGGATCGTCTCATGGTCCCCGGGTCGGAAGAACCTCTCCAACCCAATTCCAAGGGCGCCGCGCGTGAAGACCGTGGCGGAGAAATCGATCATCAGGACCTTGCGTCGTCCTTTGAAATCGTCGCAGGCGGTGGCAGTTTTTCTCCTCCCGATCTCGACTCACTCTCCGACACCGGTGGATTCCTCTCGTCCCAAATCGAGCCGGCCCTTCCTGCGAGGTTTGGCGAAAAGCTTCTGGCTCCGAACCTTCCCGCAGCTCCAGAAGAGGAAGTCGTCGCCGGCGCAAACTTCGTCGGATCCGTCCCCGCTCCCGTTCCGAGCTGGGATGCCCCCCTTGGCGGTCTGGGCGGATTGGCCGCTCCGGACCTCAACCCGACTCACCCACTGGTCGCCGAAACGTTCGAGTCGAAAGGGTTGCCAAGCAGGTTCCTCGACGGTGACTTTTCGACCACCCCGGTTTCCGCCTCCGCAAGCGACTCTTTCAGCCGAAATTCCGACCACTTCTCCGCGCCGTTCCTGAGCGGCCCGGAAGCCTTCCAAGAGAGCAAACCGCAGGGAGAAGGCATGGCTTTTCTACCGCCGTTCCACGGCTTTGCCACGGTTAGCTCTTCCGGTGAAGAGAGTGGCCCTGCGAGGAGTCTGTTTGGCGATTCTACTCCGGCCGCCTCTCCTCGGAACAGTGATCCAATCTCTGGTGAGACGCCGACTCTTCCAGCACCTCTTCGCAGCACGGCGGCTCCGGTTCCACCTTTTCAGTTGTTTTCAGCGCTTGGCGAAGACCCGTCGCCGTTTGATGGATTCCACTCGGATGCCTCTCCATCCCCCTTTACCGATTTCCGCGTCGATGATTCAAATCCAACCACGGCCGAGACTGCCATGAGCTCCCCGTTCGAGGACCAGCCCCCCTCATCGACGACCCCGCCGGCCCCCATTTCCGACCAAGTGATCGCCGAAACGGTGGCAGGGGCGGCTCCGTGGATGCCACAGTTGATCTCGCAACCTTTGGGAGCGAAACCCAAGCCGGTCGCGCGCAAGAGCTTCATCATCCTGATGGTCGTGATCGTCGGATTCGCATCGGGCGCGGCCCTTGCCTCGTTCGTCCTGCCCGTTGAAGAATACGTCAGCGCGGCCCGTTCTTATATGGTCTCGAAATTCGGCACCGGCGTGGGGATCTCCCGGATGCCCGCCATGCCCGAAGAAATGGCTACTGTTCCGAACGCGTCCACCGCGCCCAACCCATCGCAACCCTGATCGACTCAAGAGGATAACCCAAAAGCTCGTTTTGCCTTCCATGATCGATGCGTTGAATTCCCAATCGTCGGCTCAAACCGAAGAAGTCTTGCACCTCAAGTGCCCCGCCTGTGGTGGCGGGCTGAACCTGAAACGGCGTTTTCTCGGAGTGAAAGGCCAGTGCGTCCATTGCCAGATTCCTCTCACGGCGGTGGAAGAAGGCGGCAGCGCCAGGATCATCGCGGAATCGATCCCCGCACCGATGGTGGAAAACCCGGTGATGGCATCGGAGCAGGAGCCCGTTTTGCCCGAAAAGGCCCTCACCGTCGTTTCTCATGGCGCCGTGCCACAGTTCCCGAGGCCCTTCCCGACTTCGGGAATCGAAGAGCCTGCATCCTCTTGGGGATTCCCAGAATGGGATCCAATTCCCACGGCTGTAACCGCTCCGAAAGAGCCGGATTTCATGAGTTTTGGCGCACCCGAGTCCCCACCCTTGCCCAACTGGGAAGGGGATGACCTTTTCTCGGGTCGCCAAGAACTTCCGGCCATGACTTCGCCCTCCG